>JAUXTH010000031.1 GCA_030679035.1 Methylobacter sp.
AAACATTTTTTGCAATGTCTAAACCGATTGTCGTAATATTCATGGCGGATTCCTCTTCTTCATTAAGTGGTTGTTACTTTCTTCCACTTTGGCACATCGCGATGCCGGAGGGAAGAGGAGGAGTCCATACCATTATCCTACGGTCTTGTAATGTACTGTTTTAACGAAAATATTTTGGAGCCCGGTAGGAGTGGCATCGCCCCTCCTTTTCGATGTTCAACCGTACTTGGAGATCTTGATACCCAATACCCGGAATGGATTGCTTGTCGGAATGCTTTAGAATTACCCGGTCGGTCATTCCGCATTCGTAAATGGTGCCGATGCCCCCCTACTAGGCTTTTCACTTATCCCTCTAAAAAAGGAAACCATTAATGAAACAATTAACCATAGTATTTCTCTTTATTGTTTTACTGGTAACAATTCCCGCTTATGCAGTGGAAAAAGCCAGTGAACAACGACTGGATGAAGTAGTACAACGCGGCTCTCATGTGATGCCTTTTGATTTAGAACAAACTACCCATGTTTTTTCTAAAACAGCGACAGGCGGAGTGCAACAGGTCATCGTTAAAGACCCAGTCAACACCGGGCAAATTAAATTAATACGCGAGCATTTGACTAAGATTTCCCATGAATTTCAGCAAGGTGATTTTTCTAATCCTGCGAAAATTCACGGTGACACCATGCCCGGTTTGGACGAATTGCGCAAGGCAAAGCCAAATCAAATTGATATCACATATAAAGAGTTACCCACTGGAGCGGAAATTAATTACTCAACAGAGAGTCCCGTCCTTATCAATGCCATTCATCAATGGTTTGATGCCCAATTAAGTGATCATGCGCGTCATGCGATATCAGGACATTCAGATCATCAAATGCACAAATAACAACCGCGCAGGTTGCCGGAATGTTAAAGTTGCCTTCCATTTTTGCCGTAAGAGGTTTATATGACTCAACGCACTCTTTCATTTCCCATTAACGATATGCACTGTGCAGGCTGTGAGGCGGTTATCAACACTGCGGTGCAGGAATTGCCGGGGGTCGACATGGTTAGCGCCGATCATATAGCAAAAAAGGTGCTGGTTCGTTTTGATGATGCCCTTATTTCGCCGTCTACAATCCTTGCCTGTATCGAGAGCAAGGGATATAGCTATGGAATCGAGGCCGAAAAAGTTTCACGGTATCCTCGTTTAAAGCAGATCGCCGTATTCTTGGTGTTGCTGGTTCTGGTGGGTGGAATTGCCTTCTGGGGCAAAAGCCAGATGCCTGGATTGATGAAGCACTTCGATGCCAGCCTGGGCTATGGCGTAATCTTCACGGTGGGATTTCTCACCGGCTTTCACTGCATCGGCATGTGCGGTGGTTTTGTGATGAATTACACCCAGGGTGTACAAGGACGGCGAGCGGTATTTTTTGCCCATTTATCATACGCACTGGGTAAGAATACTTCCTATGCGCTGCTCGGTGCGGTATTTGGCGCTCTGGGGGCCGTTCTCACCATCACCCCTCACATGCGTGGAATCGCCGCGCTTGTGGCAGGCGTGTTTTTGGTGCTATTTGGCTTAAACATGCTTAAGCTGTTTCCAGCATTTCGTCTTCCATGGCTGCACTCCAAATCAGGAACGGTTACACAGCGAATCTATCAAGATATAAAACCCAGGCGCAATCCCTTTAGCGTCGGTTTTTTGAGCGGCTTCTTACTTGGCTGTGGTCCACTGCAAGCTATGTATATCATGGCACTTGGTACCGCCGATCCACTGAAAGGAGCACTGTTACTGTTGTGTTTTGGCACTGGTACATTGATTCCTTTGTTAGCCTTCGGTGCGTTCGCCAGTGCATTGAGCGGCAAGACCCAAAATCAGTTACTTGCTGTGTCCGGTATTCTGGTTATTCTGATGGGGCTAATGATGATTGATCGAGGGCTTAAACTGACCTAATCCGGTTAAAACTCGTGGCGGAAAAGGGAGCAAAGCTTACATTACAGTTTTTGTTTGGTGGCGGTCTGGCTCTGGCGGATACCGCCCAGCCCGGTAGGCCGGAATAAGCCGGTTCGAGCAACCGCGAAAACTGGCGTTTCCGCCAAATACCTCCCAAATTCGCCGGAAACTCCACCTCGCGCTATGCGCCCTTCGGCTTTGCTCAGGAGAGCCTTGGATGGTCTTATTCCGGCCTACGCCTAACCCATTTCCTCAAAAACTACACGAAGCTTATTTGGGTTACGCCTGCAATCAAGAACACGAAAGACGATAGCTTGCTATCAATTACCTTGTAATAAATTGCGTAAGGAAAACGCTTTGCCCGCAGCCGATGAAATCCGAAATGAATTGAATAAATCCCGCCGTAAAGCGCAAGTTAATCTTTTTTCGGCAAAAAGACTGTCGAAAAAATAGTCGCCTACGCCTGCTTCTTGACGACCATAAAACTTTCGGCCTGCGGTAAGGTCTTCTATAGCTGACCGGAGAATCTGAACTTTTATTCAAATCGAGAGTGCAATTCTTTCCTGGCTTGTTGCCAATCCAGTACTTCAATGTCGCCGGAGAGGAATTTTTTTTCAGTTTCTATGAGTTCGGTTTCATGCCAAGACGGGCTGGGGAGATTATCTTCGTCACTAACCAAATCCCCCCAAAGCGCCTCGATAATCTTTAGCTTTTCTACGGCGGATAATTTGTGAAGTTCGGCGATGCTCATATAGGAAGTACCAGTAGGGTGATTGATATTGCGTCTTTACCACGAACAACCTGACCTTAAACGAAAAGCACCGGCCTTGCAATCACACATTCCGCCGGTTCGGCAACAATGCGGCGTCTAATGACGCAGCGCGGATGGGTGGAGCTACAGTTGTTTAATTAACTCGAAGTTTCACATCCATGTGTTCTGGATTCCGGCACAAATCTGTCTGGAACAGATTTGCATTGACCCGAAGGGTGTCGAACAGGAAGCCTGCCGGAATGACGTATTTTTAAATACTTGTGAATAACAATAAGAACCCGGCTTGGGCTTCCAACCTGGAAATTGGAAACGGAAAATTACAACTCCCGCAAAACTCCCAACTCCATGCCATAAACCACATCGACCAAGCCCAATCCGGCCTCACGATGAGTCACCATCACCACGGTCTTGTCCCTGGCAAAATCCGCCAGCGCGTTGAATACATCCCGCTCCGTATCGTTGTCCAAGCCTTCGGTCGGCTCATCCAGGATTAATACCGGCGCATCTTTAAGATAAAGCCGCGCTAAGGCAATACGCCGCGCTTCGCCTCCCGACACTTTCACGCCGCTTTCGCCTACCCAGGTATCGAGGCCTTCCGGCAGATAACCGATAAAACTTTCCAACCCTGCAGCTTTAACGGCAGCATTCAGTTCTGTTGCCGAGGCGTCCGGTTTGGCAATCAGCAGGTTTTCTCTAATAGTCGCGGCGAACAATTGGCTGCGCTGGGACAATACGCCAAAACAGTGCATCAATTCGTCGGCATCGAATTGCCTGATGTTTTGTCCGGCCAGTAACACACTGCCTTGTTCAGGATCGTAGTAACGCATTAACAGTTGCAACAAGGTGGTCTTGCCCGAGCCGCTGGGGCCGACGATGGCGATTTTTCCGCCCTGCGGAATAGTCAGGTTGATATTTTTCAGCACCCTGCCCTGTTGGTCCGAATAGCGAAAGCTCACATCGTTTAACTGAAGATCGTAACTATCGGACATTGGCCTTTGAATGCCCTCACCCCAGCCCTCTCCCGAAGGGAGAGGGGGACAAAAGCCCGTGCTGGGTGTAATCGTCGGCGACATTTCGGTAACCTGCCTGATACGCCGGGCGGCTTTTTGGGTTTTCGCCAGCATTTGCATGGCTTGCGGCAAAGGCGTCACCAGTTCGAACGCCGCTATCACGCAAAAAATAACCAAGGCGGAATCCGCTCCCGATAACAGGCCGTCTTGAAATAAAACTGCCGCAAGAACCAATGCCATCAATAATGTCACCTGCGACAGCAACAAGGTGAATGCCGAAGAAATCGCCGACAAGCTGTTGTTCCGGCGCTGGATGTCAATCATCAAATCGGAAAACTGACCGAGAAAGTCGCTAAACCGCCCGTAAGCCCGGTTGGCGATTAAATCCGCCAGCCCCTGGATCATATCGAGTTGCCGGATCCTGAAATTTGCCGCCAATACGACGACTTCCTCCGCCCCGGCACTACCCAGGCGGTTAAAAACCCAGGGCACCCATACCGAGGCAATCATCAACATAAGGCCGGTAGTCAGGCTGATGACCGGCGCATAAAAAGCCAAAAAAACGGTGGCGGCGGTTACGCCGATTGCCGCGACAACGGCGGGGGCCAGCAATCGCAAATACAGCGCATCCAACGCGTCTATATCCGCCGTCATGCGTGACAGTAAATCGCCGCTACGCATAGCCGACAAACGTCCCGGAACCAACGGAATAAGCTGCTGGAAAAACCAGCTGCGTATGCCCGCCAACACCCGGAAAGTTGCTTCATGCGTCACTACCCGTTCGCCGTAACGGCCCAAGGTGCGGGTGATCGCCAGAGCGCGTATTTGCGCGGCGGGCAGCATGAAATTGAAGACCAGCGCATTGCCGTCAACAGCGACCAATCCGGCTATCGCCGAAGCGCTGATAAACCAACCCGACAGTGTCAGTAACGCTATAGAGGCAAATGCGGTCAACAATGACAGGAGAATTCCGCCCGCTAACCAGGCGCTATGCGGTTTGAATAATTTCAGGAAAAACCATAAATCTTTCATGACACCAGCCGTCCCTGCTGTATTTCTATCCGCCTGCCCATTCGATGAACCACTTCCGGATCATGGCTGGCGATAATCAGGGTCTTATCTGCAAACAATCGATCGATCACATCCAACAGCAGCGTCTTGTTGGCGACATCGAGATTGGCTGTAGGCTCATCCAACAGGATAATGTCGGCATTCTTTAAAAACGCCCTGGCCAGAACGATTCTTTGCACCTGACCTCCTGACAAACCATAGCCCCGCTCGCCAATCTGGGTGAATAAGCCTTCCGGCAGTTGGGCGCTGAATTCTGTTACACCGGCCGCCTGCGCCGCATTAATAATGCTTTGTTCAGGCGCATCAGGATCGGCCAGCGCGATATTGTCTTTGATGCTGCCGTGGAAAATGTAGGCGTTTTGCCCCACCCATGCAATGGCCTTCGCGGCAGAATCCCGGTTAACCGTTTGGCCGTTAAGCAAAACCCGGCCTTCGGTTGCTGACTCAAAACCCAGTAGCAGATTTAACAGCGTCGTTTTTCCGGCGCCCGATTCGCCGACCAAGACGATTTTTTCACCGGCTGCAATATGTAGATTAATGTCTGTTAGGATCTGCCGCTTGCCGTAAGATTTGCTGACATTGTTAAATTCGATTAGATTCGCTAGTTCCCAAGCTCCAGCTTGGGAACTAGGTGAGGGAAGCTCCAGCTTCCCGTCTCGCGAAGCTGCGACTTGCATGGATGCAGGAGGTAGAGCAACGCAGGAGCGGTTGCCGAGAGCTTCGCCCTCTGGGTTCCCAAGCTGGAGCTTGGGAACCAGCGTACCCGCGTCAGCATCTTGCTCCAGTATCGCGAGGATAGCGTCAGTCGCGCCCAATGCCGCAGCCCGGTCATGATAATTGATCGCCAATTGCCTGAGCGGCATAAAGAACTCAGGCGCAAGCAGCAGGACAAACAGCGCTTCACTTAAACTGATCTGTTCGGCTGGGCCGAAATGAATCAGTCCCAATAAGCCCAGCCCGACATACACGGCCACCAGGGCAACTGAAACCGCGCTGAAAAACTCCAGCACTGCCGACGACAAGAACGCAATACGCAATACCGCCATGGTTCTTTCCCTAAAACCATCGGCAATCTTGTTAATGTTGGCTAGCTCCTGGGTGGCCTGGTCGAACAGCTTGAGTGTCTCCAGCCCTTGCAAACGGTCCAGAAAATAACCGCTCATTCTCGCCATCGCCAAAAACTGGCTGCGATTTGCGGAAGCCGCTCCCATGCCGACCAAGGCCATAAAAACCGGCACCAGGGGTCCGGTAAATAAGAAAATCAGCCCGACCACCCAGTTGACCGGCATGACCACGATAATCATGATGAGCGGCAATACACCGACTATCATTTGCTGGGGCAAATAACGCGAAAAATAGTTTTCCAGCGCATCGACCTGTTCCAACGTAACAGCTGCCAACTCGCCGCTTTGCCGCTGCTTGATCGCGGCAGGCCCAAGCGCTAAAAACTTGGCGGACAACTGCTGCCTTACCGACGCCCTGACTTGCGCTCCTGCCTCGAATCCCCATATTTGATGCGAATAAACACACAAAGCACGCAAGATGAAAACGGCGGCTAACACTATGAATGGCGTAATTAAAGACGCCCACGGCAGCTTATCGATAATGACGGCTTGCAGTATATAAGCCAGTGCTGCCGATTGCACAATCACGCCCAAGCCGTTGGTAATGCCTGCAAAAGCGGCAAATAAAATGAACTTTCGAACCGCTTTGCCTTGCTCTTTTAGCCAACCGGCACAGGTTTTCTCTCGGGCTTTGTTTTTATCGAAATAGGCTTGATTGTCTGTTTCTGTTAGCTGCACACTGCTTTCCGCTACTTGTTTTATGAAGGACAAGGATAACATATCGTCTTTGCATCGTTCCCACCCTCCAGCGTCAATGCCATTAAGTTAAGCGCTGTAGGAGCGGGCCATGCCCGCGATGATGGCGTTGCAACTTAGAAATCACCGCTCAACTGTCGCGGGCGCGGCCCGCTCCTACGCCGTCATTGTTCTTAACTTAATGGCATTGACCCTCCAAGCGTAGGAACGATACTCGCGTAATCAAAATTAACGACATTGTTCAGCTTTAATTTATTAAGCGCGTTATATAATGTCGACATTGCCTCTAAAACCAAGAGCGCTTGAACCGACTTCGTTAGAAGTCTGATCCAAATCAACCTAAGGATATTCCTATGAAAAAGAAATTATTGACGATAGGTATAAGTTCAGTTCTTTTGACGGCTTGTGTCACTGATCCTTACACAGGGCAATCCAGCCTCGGCAACACCGCCATGGGCGGCGGATTGGGTGCGGCGGTCGGCGCAGGCGCGGGAACACTGTTCGGCGGCAACGATCTTAAAAATGCCGGACTGGGTGCTTTAGCCGGTGGTCTCGTTGGCGCGGCGGTGGGCGCGTATATGGATCACCAGCAACAAGACATGCAGCAGTCTCTGGAAGGCACCGGCATCGAGGTGCAAAGAACGGCGGAAAACACCCTTAACCTGACTATGCCGAGTAACGTTACTTTTGCGTTCGATTCGGCTGATTTAACGCCGCAAGCGCAAAGCGCCCTGGATTCAGTCGCGAAGGTATTAAATCAATATCCCGATTCTACGATCAATGTCACCGGGCATACCGATGATGTAGGCACCGATAGTTATAATCAGGTCTTATCCGAACGACGCGCTGCCAGTGTTTCGAGTTATTTGTCCCAGCACGGCGTCAATTTTTCCCGCCTGACCCAACAAGGCATGGGCGAGAAAATGCCGAAAGTGCCTAATGTGAATGAGGCGAATCGCGGACAGAATCGCCGGGTGGAGATGGCTATTGTCGCCAATAAAAATGCGGGGGCGGCTCAACAACAGGGTTATCCGCAACAGCAAGGCTACCCGCAGCAACAGGGCTATCCGCAACAACAAGGTTATCCTCAACAGCAGGGCTACCCGCAGCAGCAAACCTATCCGCAGCAACAGGGTTACCCTCAGCAGCAAACCTATCCGCAGCAACAGCCATACTATTACCCTCAATAACCATCATGAGCTTAAACCGCCCCGTTGTGCTTTCATTTTCCGGTCATGACCCCAGCGGAGGCGCCGGGGTGCAGGCCGATATTGAAACTTTGGTCAGCCACCGCTGCCATGCCGCCAGTGTTATCACCGCTTTAACCGAGCAGGACACCCAGAATGTAAAAAAACTCATTCCGCAAAGCCCGGAAGCCATTATCAGTCAGGCCAACACCTTATTGGACGACCTGCCGGTCAAGGCGTTTAAAATCGGCTTAATCGGCCATCACGAAACCGCTGTCGCCATTCATGCGATATTAAAACAGCACCCGCATATTCCGGTGGTGTTGGACCCGGTGCTGGCGGCAGGCGGTGGCGCTGAACTGTCGAACGACCGGCTTATAGCAACCATCATCGACTTACTACTACCCTGCACTACCGTGCTGACGCCGAACAGCGAAGAAGCCCGCAAACTGGCCGGATTGGAAGGTCTTAACGACTGCGGTCTGGCATTGCTGGAAAAAGGCTGCGACTATGTGCTGATTACCGGCAGCCATGAAGACACGCCTTCGGTCAGCAATCAGCTGTTCCATGACCGGCGCAGCTGGGAAACTTACACCTGGGACAGATTGCCGTTCAGCTATCACGGCTCAGGCTGCACGCTGGCTTCCAGTATTGCCGCTTTGATAGCGCACGGCCTGGAGCCGTTGCAAGCCGTCATCGAAGCCCAGGAATACACTTGGAATTCATTAAATGACGCTTACCAAGCAGGCAAAGGCCAGCATATTCCCAATCGATTTTTCTGGATGGATGAAGAGTGATTACAAATCCACATGGAGCGGATTTGCACGCAAAGCGCCCGCAAGAGTGCGGGCAGGGACAGCCCGCATGAATTTTCCTGCAAGCGGACTTTACGCGATCACCCAAACCGACAATAAATCCCCCGACGCCATTATTAACGAAGTTGCGGCAGCCATTAGAGGCGGTGCAGTCATCGTGCAATACCGGGACAAAAACCCGGTTGACGCGCCCTGTCTTGCTCGTGAGCTGGTCAAAATCTGCCATCGACATAAGGTGCC
>JAUXTH010000044.1 GCA_030679035.1 Methylobacter sp.
TCCTTCACAACTGGCGTTATGACTCGTGCGCGACTGAAGTCGCGGCTCCGTTTATGTTTTTCCCTGATTTTTAAAGCAGAACTTAAAATCACTAAGCAGAAATTTGCACCATATCGCTTTATTTAAGCGCGATTGCCCTAGGGAAGCCGCTTAGTTTCGTACTCATTATTCATTGGCCTTTTTGTCGATGAATCATCATCCGTTCGATCAGTCATCACCGAACATTACATAATTAAGCAATTTCTTTCTTCAGCTTTATTGGTTGATGCGGCACTTCATTCAAGCAAAAATAGCAACGCTATATACGATCATATCAGTATAAACGCTTAAACCGATTAAATCGATTGACAGGGATCGACTGGGGCGCTAGACTTTTTTCAAGGTCTTCGACTGGCTCTGGCCGTATCAACCGCACGTGAATGAATATTTTTAATCTGGCGACCCTTCATAACCATAAAAATATATACCGCTGTTGAGAGAGTTATCCATATGTGTATTTGTCTTTGTTTTGATGTTTCCAAATCGGAATTGAAGCAAGCCATTAGAGATGATCATGATTCAATAGAAAAACTGTCTGATCATATTCAGGTTGGCAGTCATTGCGGTGGCTGTATTGGGCGGAAATTTTAGCTAAGGCAAAAAGCCACCGTTTCTTGTGGCCGTTGTGAGCGATGAAAAAACCCAAGTAATCAGATTAAAGACTGCTTAATTAATGTGCCCTTGCTCTGTACAAATGCCGTCACGTCAGACTTGGATCAAAAATAATGAAACGAATATTTTAGTTCGTAAGGTGGGATGAAAATGAAAATAAATATGCCTGTAACAAATCAAGAAATCCAAATGAAAAAAGGTGGATTATTGGTTACGCGAACCGATTTAAAAGGAATTATTACTTACGTCAACGACGAGTTTGTCAATATCAGCGGTTATACCCGTGATGAGCTGATAGGCTCAAGTCATAATATTGTCCGTCATCCCGACATGCCCCCAGCCGCTTTTGAAGATTTATGGATGACCTTAAAAGCGCTTAGGCCCTGGAATGGCGTGGTAAAAAACAGGGCAAAATCCGGCGATCATTACTGGGTAGAAGCGAATGCGATGCCGGTATTTAAAAACGGTAAGGTTCATGAATACCTTTCCGTTCGACGCGCACCAAGTCGGGAAAAGATTGAACAAGCCGAGCAGTTATATAAACGGATTAATGCCAAGCAAGCAACAATAAGACCTACCGGTTTAACGGCAATGGTTAAATCGATCAAGGAAATGGATGTTTGGAAAAAAATGGCCGCGGCACTGGCAATTCTACTGATCCCCGTTTTCTATTTGATGTACCAGTTGTTTTTAGCGCAGGATTACCTGCCGCTTGCCGGTGTTGCGGCGTCAGTCATGATTGCAGCAGCGATAGGTTTCAGTGTAATCAAAAGCTTTACCTCGCTGTTAAATAAAACCATCGGTATTTTTTATCGTCTGGCCGAGAAAAGGTTTGGCAATGTGCAGGACTTAACCCGGAATGACCTGATCGGTGATTTCCAGCGCGGCTTGTATTCAATGGAAGTGAATTTGAGTTTGGACTTATCGCTAGCCAGGGAAGAAGCTGCAAAAGCCATGCGGATTAATCAGGCGCTGGATAACGTTCAATCCGGCGTGATGGTAGCCAATACCAATCTTGAAATTATCTATCTCAACGATAGCGTTGAACGCATGTTCAAGGCGGCCGAGCACGATTTTCGTAAACACTTGCCGCATTTCGATGTCGATAAATTGATGGGCACCAATATCGACAGCTTTCACAAAGATCCGGCGCATCAACGGCGCCTGCTGGGAAATTTAAAGGAAGCGTACAGCTCGGAAATGGTTATTGGAGACCAACACGTTAAGATTATTGCCAGCCCTGTTATCAATGATGAGGGCGAACACATCGGTTTTGTTGCGGAATGGCAAAATAGAACGCAGGACATTTTAATTGAGCAAGAGATTCAGCAATTAGTGCAGGATGTTAAAGCCGGTGACCTGAGTAGCCGCATTGACATGAAGGATAAACAAGGGTTTGCCAAAATGTTGTCATCCGGCATCAATGAATTAACGGATGTTATAGAAAGCGCCTTTCACGACATTAACAGGGTCATGGAAAACATGTCCCAAGGCGATTTGACCAGCGCCATCACTAACGACTACCAAGGCGTTTATGCCGAATGCAAGAATAATATCAACGGCACCCTGGCAAAATTGAGCGATTTTATTATTCAAATCAGGGATGCGGCTGATTTTATAGACAGCTCATCGCAAGAAATGTCCAGCGGCAATAACAACCTTTCCCATCGCGCCGAGCAACAGGCGGCCAGTTTGGAAGAAACCGCGGCCAGCATGGAAGAGCTTGCCAGCACAGTAAGAAATAATGCTGATAACACACAACAGGCCAATCAAGTTGTTAATTCGGCCAGTCAATTGGCGCACAAAGGCGGCGATGTCGTTAAATCAGCCATAGCCGCGATGCAGGAAATTAATGACAGCAGTAACAAGATTGCCGAGATTATTGGCGTGATTGATGAAATTGCCTTCCAAACCAACCTGCTGGCCTTGAACGCTTCTGTGGAAGCAGCCAGGGCAGGAGAACAAGGTCGCGGATTCTCGGTTGTCGCAACCGAAGTCCGCAACTTGGCTCAACGTAGCGCAACTGCCGCCCAACAAAGCAAAGACTTGATTCAGAACAGCGTACAGAAAGTCCGAGCGGGAACAGCCTTTGTCAATGAAACAGGCGCGGCGCTAACCGAAATCGTTACCAGTGTCGGACAGGTAGGGGAAATAGTTTCTCAAATTGCAAACGCCAGCGCGGAGCAGACGTCGGGTATTGACCAGGTCAATCAGGCGGTTGCTCAAATGGATGATATGACCCAGCAAAATGCAGCTTTAGCTGAACAGGCGGCAGCAGGCAGTATTGCTATGAGCGAGCAGTCCACCCATATGACCAGCTTACTCAGTTTTTTTAAGGTTAACTCGAAGGGGGCTTCTACATCCATAAATACAATTGAGCATAATATAGTGCCGGTAGCTCACACTTCATTGAGCAGGCAAAATCAGGCAACGGATCGTGAAAATAGCTTTGATCTGAAGCACAAAAAAGCTTCTTATTAGTGGGATCTGTTGATATTTCAATAACAGACAATCAGCATTTTTATCAATGGTAAGTTAGGCTCAAGATGTCATACCTTAAATGGATTTAAACGATATATTCGATTGAACCGATTGACAGCGCGATATTGGTGTCGATAAAATACCTTAATTTTTAACTGGGTTTGTCGGATTAGCCTACAGCCAAGCCAACATACAATTGAAGATCAATAAATAATTTGGCAGCGTAACATGCAATCCAACTGACCAATAAGGAGTCTTTCTATTCATGGCAAGCAATGACAACAAGCCTTATCTAACGCCCAGCGAGGCTGCCAAACTATTAATGGTATCGCCAATCACAGTACGTGCATGGGCTCATAAAGGTTTATTGCCTTCCGAAGCAACGCCTGGCGGCCATCGCCGTTTTCTGCGCGAGAATGTAGAACAGTTTTCCAAACAGTGCAAATCAATACCACCACGCAACGATTTGCGGGTGCTGATTGTGGACGACGACAAACAGGTCGCCGGTTTCCTCGTCGAATGGCTGAGCGGCCTGGATGAGCCGTTTATTGTCAGCACCGCAACGGATGGATTCGAAACAGGCCGCAAAGTGCATACTTTCGAACCGGACATTATTCTGCTGGATCTGATGATGCCTGACCTGGACGGCTTCGCAGTCTGCCGTCAGATCAAAGCCGACCCGGATACCAGCGATATTCGCGTGATAGCCATGACGGGGCATCCGAACCCGGAAAACGAGCAACGTATTCTTGAAGCGGGCGCAGAAATTTGCATTTCCAAGCCACTGGATACTAAATTTCTGCTTGGGCTACTGAAGGCCAACTTGCTATGATAGCCCCCATGTAAACCCTTATCTCCCAACAGCCGGACAGGTATAGCTCATGGATAAGCGCATTCCCTCCGTATCAGGCTTGTCGGTGAATACGAATCGCTACAGCATGTTACTGGCATTATTGGCCGGCGTGGCGATTTTTTTCTTTTTAACTCCCGGCGCTTATTTTGTGATGGCGCCACCCGATTTCCTACCCTTGCACACGTTGCTGGAGTTTTCTTCCGTTCTGGTCGCATTCATGGTCTTCGGTGTGACCTGGCACAGTTTGTCTCCGTCCCGTTCAGTCAATATAACGTTGCTAGGTTGCGCGATGCTGGCCTCCGGCTTGCTGGATTTAGCCCACACACTCTCTTACAAAGGGATGCCTGATTTCATTACGCCATCCTCGCCCGAAAAAGGCATTGCATTCTGGTTGGCGGCCCGATTTACCGTTGCAATGTCTCTCTGCATTGCATCCTTCCTGTCTACAGCCTCCCTCTGCAAACCGCAATCCCGTTATGCACTGCTGACTAGTTTTGGCCTGTACACGTTGCTAATTTACTGGATAGTGCTTTTTCATCAATCCGACCTGCCGCGCACCTTCATTGAAGGTCAGGGCTTGACGGAATTCAAGATAGCCTGCGAGTGGGGCATTATCGGTCTCTTTGTCATTGCTGCAAGCCGTTTTTGGCAGCCTACCGGCAATACGGACAATCACAATCTGAAAGCCTATTTCTTTACGGCCGCCGTGATTTTCATTATGAGCGAGATGTTTTTTACCCAGTACAAAACGACCAGTGACGCTTTTAATGTATTAGGCCATCTTTATAAAACTATTGGTTATTTCCTCCTGTACCAAGCCGTATTTGTGACCACTACCAAGGCTCCCTACCTTGAACTGGAACAACAGCAAATACGATACCGTCAATTGTTCGATAACATGACTTCCTGCGGCGTGGTTTACCAAGCGGTTGATGACGGGTGTGATTTTATTTTCCTGGAAGTTAATCATGCCGCGGAACGCACTGAAAAAATAGGCAGAGATGATTTTATAGGCCGACGGGTGACCGCGCTTTTTCCTGGCGCCGCTGATTTTGGCTTACTCGATGTGTTGCGTCGGGTCTGGCGTACCGGTCAGTCCGAAAATTTTCCTGTTAATTACTATCAGGATGGACGTATGACCGGTTGGAAGGAAAACTACCTCTATCGTTTGGCTGACGGCAATATCGTTGCTATCTACGATGACATCACAGAGCGCAAATTAGCGGAACAGGCGTTACAGGAGAGCGAGAAAAACTTTCGGGCGATTTTTGAGACTGCCGCCATCGGCATGGCGGAAGCCGATCCGACGACCGGTAAACTGTTGCGGGTGAACTTGAAGTTCTGTCAGATGACCGGCTATTCTGCAAAAGAACTTTTATCCAAGACCTTTGCGATGATCACCCATCCTGATGATCGAGAAAAGAATATGAAAGGCTGGCGGCGCATGGCGCGCGGAGAAGATCCTGAATACGTTACTGAAAAACGCTATATTCACAAGGATGGTCATGAAATCTGGGCGCATTTGAATGTAGTCGCCCTCCGCGATGAAAACGACGCGATCGTGCGTACTTTGGCGGCTATTGCCGACATTACCGCCCGCAGACAGGCTAAAGCTGATCGTCGTCGCTATGACCGGGAGCTCAAGTCCATTTTCGATGCCTTGCCTGATTTCTATTTCCGTCTTGGGCGGGACGGTACTATCCTCAGCTACCACGCCAATCCAACAGCCATGGTCGAATTGTATCTATCGCCGGAACAGTTTCTCGGTCGGCGCATGATTGATGTTTTGCCGCCTGCTCAGGCGAAGCTGTTTGCGGCCAAGCTTAAAGAGCAACAAAGCAGCGGCAAGGTAATTACTTTTGAATATCAGCTCACGGTATCCAGCGGAGAACGTTACTACGAAGCGCGTCTAGCCAATTTTGCCGATAGTGGCGATATTATCGTGCTGGTACGGGACATCGTCGAGCGCAAGCAACTGGAGCAGCAATTGCAGCAAGCCCAGAAAATGGAGGCATTAGGACAATTGACCGGTGGAATTGCCCACGACTTTAACAATATTCTGGCCTCCATCCTCGGTTATTCCAACCTTGCCCTGGAGCGATGCGTATCCGACCCCTCGGATAAACTGGCCCGTTATCTGGGCGAAGTAATTTCCGCCAGCGAACGGGCTCGTGACCTGATTGCCAAAATGCTTGCCTACAGCCGAACGTCTTCGATCGTGACAAGCGTTCCGCTGGACATAGGCCTGGAGGTGGAGAAAACAGTAGCCATGCTGTCTGTTGCCATTCCGGCAGGCATTAAGGTTACCACCCATATTGAACCTCACGTCCCTTCAGTACGGATTGATCCGATTGACTTACAACAGGCGCTGGTTAATCTCGCCGTTAATGCACGCGACGCCATCGGTGAACAAGGTCGTATCGACATTACACTGGAACGCGCCACAATTAACCACAAAGTCTGCGCCATTTGCCACGACATCATAGACGGGGACTATGTGACTCTGGAAGTAAAAGACAGTGGCAACGGTATTCCAACCAACCTACTGCAACGTATTTTTGATCCCTTTTTCACCACTAAAGATATTGGCAAGGGCTCTGGGCTTGGACTTAGCATGGTGCAAGGGATAGTCATCAAAAACAATGCCCATTTACTGATAGAAACCAGCTCTGGCCAAGGCACTTCTTTCCGGCTGTTGTTTCCATTTGCGGATGCGGAGGCAATCACTCCAGCAACCCCACTTTCCACGCCGACGACGCCTCTAACCAAGCGCTGGCGTATTTGGGCGGTAGAAGATCAAGAGTCTTTGGCCGCTTATTACCTGGAACTGCTGCAAGAACAGGGCTATCTGGTTACCGTTTTTACCGATCCTACCGAAGCACTGCACGCTTTTCAACTTGATTCGGACAGCGTGGATCTGGTTATCACCGACCAGACCATGCCGCATTTAAGCGGCGGCGAATTGGCCCGCGCCATGCTGGCTATAAAGCCGGATCTGCCAATTATTTTGGTCACCGGTTATAGCGAGAGGATTGATGCTGACGAAGCGAAACGATTGGGCATTCAATGTTATTTGAATAAACCTGTAGAAGGGAAAAAACTGTTGGACATACTGGCAGCGGAACTTAGTAAGGCTTAGAGCGTTCACATTTTGACGAGCTTGGGGTCTTCTCCAACTATCCCCATGGAGAAGACCCCAAGCTCACCGCCTTGTTTATAGCAAGGATACCGCAAAGCATGGCTGATAACTTGGGCAGTGATTTGTTCGCCGATATTGCGCGGACTGGGGCGTAGAGTTTGGGAGACTGATTGACATCCCCCAGTACGGCAAACTTCGTTAAAAAATCCAGTTCTAAATCGGCTTCGCAAAAATTAAACTTGGCCTCCTCGGATTCCGAACCGTCGGCATAGGCGGCTTTTACATACTGATTGCAGCCTTCGTTGTTGGAACTTGAATCCCAAACCAGCGTCATGTTCCCGCCTGCTGCAATGCCCGAGCCAATATCGAAATACCCCCACTCCTTCTTGTCCTCGGATACTAATAGCTTGGTCATCTTGGTGCGGGTATTATTGTGCACTTTAAACGAATACTCCGATTCGGCAGCTGTTGCATTATCAATAGCAACCATCCCATGCGATGACTGTCAGTATGCCGGTAAATTTGTGAACTTTCATGCTGATTCTCATGGATTACGCCGCAACAACATGTTACGGATTGTGGTTTATAACCCTGCAAAAAAATCGTGCAACGCGTAAATCGTAACAGCCAATTGATGTGAACGATAACTTTTGGCTCACCTGCCTGAATAACACACAAATAGCTTTTATAATCAGCCGATTTGTGCATAACGACTTCAAACGGCTTGAATTTAGTCGCTATCTTTTACTAAAAATAGAATATCTGGACAAAACGCCACAAATTGGGCAAAATTAGCAACTTATTCTGCTTTTTAACTCTAACTGATAACAGATTGATGGCGACTATTACCGTTCTTAATGGGCCGAATTTAAACCTGTTGGGCATTCGAGAACCCGGCCTTTACGGCAATCAAACCCTCGCCGACATTAAGCAACATCTTGAACAAAAAGCGTCCGAACTGGGTCATCAGCTTAACTTTCATCAAAGCAACGCAGAACACGAGATTGTAGAATTGATACACGAGGCTTACCAAGCCCATGTTGATTTCATTATTATTAACCCGGCAGCCTTTACCCATACCAGCGTCGCCATTCGCGATGCGCTGCTGGCAACCAAGATCCCATTTATAGAGGTTCATTTATCAAACGTCCATGCACGTGAACCTTTTAGAAAACATTCCTATTTCTCGGATATTGCCAAAGGCGTTATCTGCGGATTAGGCGCAACAGGATACGAACTGGCCTTACTGGCCGCTCATCAGATATTAGCCGAGAGACACTAAAACTATGGATATTAGAAAAATAAAAAAACTCATCGAGATTATCGAAGAATCCGACATTGCCGAACTGGAAATCAAAGAGGGCGAAGAGTCCATTCGTATTAGCCGTTATTCCGCCGCTCCTGCTGCTGTCGCCTATGCGCCGGCACCGGTTGCCGCCGCACCTGCCGCAGCCGCTCTGATAGCACCGGCCGAAGAAAAAATCATCGGGCATGCGGTCAAGTCGCCGATGGTCGGCACTTTTTACCGCTCCGCCTCACCGGGCACCAAGGTTTTCACCGAAGTCGGCCAATCAGTTCAGGTCGGCGACACCTTGTGCATCATTGAGGCAATGAAAATTCTAAACCAGATCGAGTCGGATAAAAGCGGCACCATCACTAAGATCTTGGTTGAAAACGCCGAACCTGTCGAATATGGCCAACCATTATTCATCATTGAATAACACCAGGGACGGAAAACTCATGTTCGATAAAATCGTTATCGCCAATCGCGGCGAAATAGCATTGCGCATTTTACGCGCCTGCCGGGAACTAGGCGTCAAAGTCGTTGCCGTGCATTCCGAGGCGGATCGGGATCTGAAACATGTACGCTTGGCTGATGAATCCGTCTGCATCGGCCCTGCGGCATCGGTTGACAGCTACTTGAATATTCCGGCCATTATCAGCGCCGCTGAAGTGACCGATGCCGAAGCCATTCATCCCGGCTACGGTTTTTTGTCTGAAAATGCCGATTTTTCTGAAAAGGTAAAACAAAGCGGCTTTGTTTTCATCGGCCCGAATGCGGAAACCATACGCATGATGGGCGACAAGATTTCCGCCAAGAATGCAATGGTGGCCGCCGGAGTTCCCTGCGTTCCCGGCAACAACGACCCGCTATCGGACGACAACAAAAAGAACCTGAAGCTGGCGCAGGAAATCGGTTATCCGGTTATCATCAAGGCCGCTGGCGGCGGCGGCGGTCGCGGCATGCGCACGGTGCATACCGAAGCGGCTTTATTAAACGCCATCGCGATGACCAAGGCCGAGGCGGGCACGGCTTTCGGCAATCCCACCGTATACATGGAAAAATTCCTGGAAGATCCCCGGCACATCGAGTTTCAGGTCATGGCCGATTCACACGGCAACGCGATCCATTTGGGCGAACGCGACTGCTCGATGCAGCGCCGCCATCAAAAAGTGGTTGAGGAAGCGCCCGCGCCAGGCATCACCGAAGCGCAACGCAAGACCATCGGCGAACGTTGCGCCAAGGCCTGTGTCGACATCGGTTATCTGGGCGCAGGCACTTTTGAATTTTTGTATGAAAGAGGCGAATTCTATTTCATCGAAATGAACACTCGGGTACAGGTTGAGCACCCGGTCACCGAAATGGTGACCGGTTTTGACATCGTCAAGGAACAACTGCGTATTGCGGCCGGAGAGCGGCTGTCCATTACTCAGGATCAGGTTAAAATCCAGGGTCATGCGATCGAATGCCGGATAAACGCTGAAGACCCCAAAACCTTCATGCCCTGCCCCGGCACCATAGACCAGTTCCATATGCCCGGCGGCCCCGGCATCCGTTGCGAGACCCATATCTACAACGGCTATAAAGTGCCGCCTTATTACGACTCGATGATCGGCAAGCTGATTGCCCACGGCGAAGACCGCAACAGCGCGATTGCCCGGATGAACACTGCATTAAGCGAAATCATCATCGACGGCATTAAAACCAATATTCCGCTACAGCACGACATCATGACCGACAGCGCCTTTGCAGCCGGTGGACAAAACATCCATTACCTGGAAAAAAAGCTGGGTATTTATTAAAAATTAGAACACAGATGCCAAAAGTAGGCGCCTCTACGACTGCATGGATGCAGGAGGTAGAACAATGCAGGAGCAATTGCCGAGGCGACACGGATAGAGGCCGATTTACACAGATTATTTTCTATGTTTATTTGCAAATCCACCTCGTTTAGCCATGTACCAACATGGCTTTACTATTTCTTAATTCTCAGATTCACCTTAACAAGTGCAGAAATGAAATCCGTGGAAATCCGTTCTAATCTGTGTCGCCTAGAGGCGCCTACTTTTGGCATCCGTGTTCCGGCTTTTTCTTTTCCCTTTTGTAAAATCTTTCCACATGCCTTGGCACCAAATTACCGTTATCACCAATGAAGACCTTGCACCCCGGCTTGCCGACTTTTTCGACAATCTCGGTGCGGTGTCAGTCACTTACATGGATGCCGAAGACGAGCCTGTTTACGAACCGGCTATCGGCGAAACCAAGATATGGACTAATACCGAAGTCATTGCGTTGTATGAACTGGACGCAGAACCCGAGCTGATCAAAACCCTGGTTTACGCCCAATTTAAGCCCGAACAATTGCGCAGCTGGAAGTATGAAGAAGTTGCCGACCAGGAGTGGGAACGCGCCTGGATGGAATATTACCAGCCGATGAAGTTTGCCGATAAACTTTGGGTTTGCCCGACCGATCAGGAACAGTACGAGTCCGGCACGGTTTGCCTGACTCTCGATCCGGGACTGGCTTTCGGCACCGGCACTCATCCGACCACCGCGTTATGCCTGGAATGGCTGGCCAGCCACGACTTGGCCGGCAAAACCGTGATCGATTACGGCTGCGGTTCCGGCATCCTGGCCGTTGCATCGATCTTATTAGGCGCTAAAGAAGCCCATGCGGTGGATATTGATCCCCAGGCAATAACCGCAACCCAGAGCAACGCACTGAAAAACAAAGTGCAGGATAAAATCGCCTGTTATCTGCCCGAACAGTTTGCCCCGTTTCAGGCAGACATCGTGCTGGCCAATATACTGGCGAAACCTTTAATCGACATGTCCGAGCAAATTTGCAACCTGGTTGCTCCCGGCGGCCAGCTGGTTTTATCCGGCATCTTGCACGAACAAGCCGAATCGGTGATGAACGCTTATCGGCAATACATTACATTCAGCGCGCCGGTACAACAGGAAGACTGGATCAGGCTTGAAGGCATCAAGCGCTAATCAACTGGATCGCGGCGGCAATTATTGGCGCTCCGGGCTGGTGATCGCTTCGCTGCTGCTTGCCGGGCAAACAGTGTATTTTGAAGGCACCGCATTCAGCCGTAACCCGGCATTTCGGCCCAGCCTGGAAAAACTATGCAGGCAACTTAACTGCCGACTGCCCGTTTACAAAAACCCGGTTGAGTTCACGGTATTACAGGGCTCATTGATCGCTTTACCGGATCGCAGCCAACTGTTCAGGACGGTGATCCGCAATCGGGCGGCTTTTGCGCAACCTTACCCGAACCTGGAACTGACCTTGCTCGACTACGCTGAAAACCCGTTCGCCCGACGAATTTTTAGGCCGCAAGACTATTTAGCCAAAACGCTGCCTGCAACGTCAGCCATGCTCCCTGATGCGACCGCCGCAATCAGCCTAAACATCGCCCCACCAAAAACCAAGGTCGGCGGTTATACCTTTAAACTTATTTAACAACAATGGCCCATCCTGAAATTTATTTAAAAAAGAACGAAGACAAGCGTCTGCGCAAAGGCCACCTCTGGGTTTTCAGCAACGAAGTCGACACCAAACGCTCGCCGCTGGAGCAGTTCAACCCGGGCGATCTGGTGCAGGTGAAAAGCGACGACGGCAAGGTACTGGGCACCGCCTACATCAATCCCCAAGCCCTGATCTGCGCCCGGCTTCTGTCCAGAAAACCCAACTTGAAATGCGGCGCAAACTTTTTTAAAGAGCGATTGACCACAGCGCTGGCGCTACGGGAAAAGCTTTTCGACAAACCTTACTACCGCTTGGTTTTTGGTGAAAGCGACGGCTTGCCCGGCTTGGTCATCGACCGATTCGGCTCGGTGTTATCGGTGCAAATCACCACCGCCGGTATCGATCAGCGTAAAGAGGCGCTGTTTGCCGCACTGACTGAATTGCTGAGTCCCGAAGCCATTATCCTGAAAAACGATAACAGCCAGCGGCAACAGGAAGGCTTAAGCCTGGAATCCGAGCTGGCCTACGGCAAGCTTCCCGAGCCGTTGATTATTGAAGAAAATGGCGCTCGATTCAAAATCGACATTCTGGGCGGACAAAAAACCGGCTGGTTTTACGATCACCGCAGCAGCCGCGCCCAATTGGCGGGCATTGCAAAAAACCAGCGGGTGCTCGATTTATTTTCCTATACCGGCGCATGGGGCATTCCTGCCGCTATGGCCGGAGCGACCGAGGTCACCTGCGTGGATGCATCGGAAAGTGCGCTGGCATTAGCCTCAGAAAACGCGGCACTGAATCAGGTTCAGGATAAAATGCACTTTGTACGCAGTGACGTATTCGAGTTTCTAAAGCAGGCTCGTCTGGAAAACCAGCTCTATGATATTATTGTGCTGGATCCTCCCGCTTTAATTAAACGCAAAAAAGATTTCAAACAGGGTTACGAAGCTTATCGCCGCCTGAATCACTTGGCTTTGCAGGTATTGTCCAAGAACGGCATCTTGGTCTCGGCGTCTTGCTCGCATCACCTGAGCCGTGAAAATCTGCATGAGATTTTGCGCTCGTCAGGAAGGCATATCGACCGTCATCTGGTGTTTTTTGCGGGCGGCGGACAGGGGCCCGATCATCCGATCGACCCGGCAGCTCCCGAGACCGAATATTTGAAAACTTTTTTTTGTGCTGTCTCTTCAAGCTTGTAAAATGTGAGGCATTTTTATGGTTAATGCTAAAGAAAAGGAACCCTGCGTACTTTGCGGCCAGCCGGTAGAAATTACCGGATTTTCGCTGACCAGGAGTGACGGCGTACAGAAATTTTGCTGCGCCGGCTGCCTGAGCATTTATCAGTTACTTAACGAGGATAATACCAAACCGACCATAACCCCCCTACTAACAACAAAAAAATGAGGATATAAGAATAATGAAAGCATGTGAGTCCTGTTCCGGCCGCGTTGAAATAGGCAAGAACCATCAAAAAGTCCCGGTATTACAAAGAGCCATTGGCATGTTCTTGGTCTACATGCCCATACTGACCCTTCCCTTTGTGTTTGCCAGCGCCTATATGACTTACTGGCACTTGCTCATGATTGGCGCTAAAAATCTCAAGAGCTACTCGGATTTCCTGCCTGACCGGGCCAGCCATCGCTATACCTTAAAAAATCAAATCACCATGCACGGCTCGTTCAAAGCCAGCACCTCCCAGTCAAAACTGTTCTGGATACTGAACTGCACCTGGTACTGCCCTTACAGTGTCGCCCTGTTCGAATGGCATGCTTATATGGTCAAGATTGTTGAGAACTGGTGGTGCCCGTTCGCTCATGACAAAAAAGAAGGCTATAACAACGCCAAGATCGATAAATCTTTCTGGCATATCTATGCTGAAGACATTGTTAAACTGGAACCGGAAGACCGCGACAACCCGATCTGGAATGAGGACACAGACAAGTGATTTAGACGAAGGACTAAAGGCGAAGGGTGAAGAACCTTCCTTGCGCCTTTAGCCCTTCGCCTTTTGCCTCCCCTATGCGTATCGGCCCTTATCAACTTGAAAACAACCTGATCCTGGCCCCAATGGCCGGCATCAGCGACCGCCCGTTCAGGGAATTGTGCAAGCAATTCGGCGCGGGCTTGGCAGTGTCCGAGATGGTCGCCTCCAATCCGGCTTTGCGCCAACATAAAAGAACGCTGTTAAAAGCAGATCATAGCGGCGAGACCGGCATACGTTCCGTACAGATTCTAGGCACTGATCCTCAGCTTATGGCTGAGGCGGCAAAACTCAATGTCCAACGGGGCGCCCAAATCATCGACATTAATATGGGCTGTCCGGCAAAAAAAGTGTGTTCAGTTGCCGCAGGCTCTGCGCTAATGAGGGATGAAGCGCTGGTAAAGCGAATACTTGATGCTGTTGTTAATGCCGTCGATATTCCGGTCACGTTAAAAATTCGTACCGGCTGGGACTTACACAACCGCAATGCCGTTGAAATAGCCCAAATAGCCGAAAATGCGGGTATTGCTGCGTTAACTATTCATGGCCGAACCCGTGCATGCAAATTTGAGGGACAGGCCGAACATGAAACCGTTAAAAATGTGAAGCAATCCATCAACATTCCGGTTATCGCCAACGGCGATATTGATTCACCCGAACAGGCCCAATTCGTGCTTCATTCAACCGGTGCGGATGCCATTATGATCGGCCGCGGCGCTCAAGGAAATCCATGGTTATTTAGTCAAATAAGTCACTTTATCAACCACGGCGAACACCTTGAAAAACCAACAATTACAAACATTCACAACATAATTATCACTCATTTGGACAAACTATATAGCTTCTACGGCAATACAAGCGGTGTTAGAATAGCCCGAAAACATATTGCTTGGTATTTTAAGCACCTTGAGTCCGTGACTCAGGACACCAAAAGCAACATCAACCAAGCACAATGTCCATCCCAACAAATAGCGCTGATTAATTCGGCATTTAACCATTTAACCACCGACCGTGCTGCATAATATGAACGCATCCCAAAAAAGTGCTGAAATAATCAACATTGACAGCAAAAAAACCGCAGCCATTCCATTATCTGCGCATGTTAAACAGACGATGGAGCAATATTTTTTACATCTGAACGGTCATGATGCGGTAGACCTGCATGCAATGGTCATCGGCGAAGTCGAAAAGCCTTTATTGCAAGCGACGCTGGAGCATTCCGGCTACAACCAAACCAAAGCGGCCAAAGCGCTGGGCCTTAGCCGCAGCACCTTGCGCAAAAAACTGGAGTTCTACGGCCTGTCCTAATAACGTCCAAATCCGGCTGGTTTTAACTCCCACCTAAACAGCCCCTTCATTCTGAGATCTGCATGAACAAAAAAGTCACCCGCGCGCTGGTTAGCGTATCCGATAAATCCGGTATTGTGGATTTTTGTCGGGAGCTCAATCAATTAGGCATCGAAATCCTGTCTACCGGCGGTACCGCCAAGACACTGGCCGAACACAACATTCCTGCGACTGAAGTTTCCGATTACACCGGTTTCCCGGAAATGATGGATGGCCGGGTTAAAACCTTGCACCCTAAAGTCCACGGCGGCATTTTAGCGCGCCGAGGCATCGATGATGCGGTGATGGCCGCGAACGGCATTAAGCCTATCGATATGGTGGTGGTCAACCTGTACCCTTTCGAGCAGACCATCGCCAACCCAAGTTGCGATTTGGAAACAGCCATCGAAAACATCGACATCGGCGGCCCGACCATGATCCGCGCTGCGGCCAAGAATCATGCCGATGTCGCAGTGATCGTCGATCCGGCCGACTACGCATCGATTATTGCCGAACTGAAAGGCAATAGCACTGGACTCTCCCAGCAAACCCGCTTCAATCTGGCATTAAAAAGCTTCGAACACACCGCCCGTTACGACACCGCGATTGCAACCTACTTGGGCAACATTCGCCGCGCCAGCTCCGGGCAGGCTTGCGGCATACACACCATCCCTGGCGATAACGGCGTCCAGTTTCCCGAAACGCTGAACTTGCAGTTTTACCATAACCAAAGCATGCGTTATGGCGAAAACCCGCATCAAAATGCGGCGTTTTACCGGGAAAAAGCACCAGCCATCGGCACAATTGCAGCCGCCAAGCAATTGCAAGGCAAAGAACTGTCCTACAACAATATTGCCGATGCCGATGCCGCGCTGGAATGCGTCAAATCGTTTGGCGATCTGCCCACCTGCGTCATCGTCAAACATGCCAACCCCTGCGGTGTAGCCCAAGACAATAACTTGCTTGCCGCTTACGACAAGGCTTATGCAACAGACCCAACTTCGGCATTCGGCGGTATCATCGCGTTTAACCGGGAACTGGATGAACAAACAGCCGCTGAAATCGTCAAACGTCAATTTGTCGAAGTGATTATTGCGCCATCGATCAGCGCAGCCGCGCAAACCGTTTTGGCTGAAAAACAAAATGTCCGCGTACTGGAATGCGGTATCTGGAGCAGCGACAACCAAGCCGCACTTGATTTCAAACGCGTTGCCGGAGGCTTGCTGGTTCAGGACAAGGATCTGGGCGAAATAACCGCCGCCGACATCAAAGTAGTCAGCAAACGCGCCCCGACCGAGCAGGAAATGGCCGATTTGCTGTTCGCCTGGAAAGTCGCCAAATTCGTCAAATCCAATGCGATTGTTTACTGCAAAAACGGCCAGACTATCGGCGTCGGCGCTGGACAAATGAGCCGGGTTTATTCGGCCAGAATCGCCGGGATTAAAGCCTCCGATGCGGGCCTGGATGTTCCGGGTTCCGCAATGGCTTCGGATGCATTCTTCCCGTTCAGGGACGGCATCGATTCCGCCGCCGAAGCGGGCATCACCGCAGTCATCCAGCCCGGCGGCTCGATGCGTGACAATGAAGTCATAGCCGCAGCCGATGAGCATAATATCGCGATGGTCTTTACCGGCATGCGTCATTTCAGGCATTAATTTTAGACGAAGGGCAAAGGGCGAAAGGCAAAAAAGCCTCCCCCTTAGCCCTTAGCCCTTAGCCCTTAGCCTTTTAATTATGAAAATCCTCATCGTCGGCAGCGGCGGCCGTGAACACGCCCTCGCCTGGAAAGCCAAGCAATCACCCAAAGTCGAGAAAGTGTTTGTCGCGCCCGGTAATGCCGGTACCGCGCTGGAACCGTCTGTTGAAAACGTCGCCATTGCCGTTGACGATATTGCCGCGCTGCTGGCATTCGCCCAGAAAGAAGCGATAGACCTGACCATCATCGGCCCCGAAGTGCCTCTGGTTTTGGGCATCGTTGATCGTTTTAAGGAAGCGGGTTTGAAGTGCTTCGGCCCGACCGCGAAAGCCGCGCAACTGGAAGGCTCAAAGACTTTTTGCAAAGACTTCATGATCCGCCACCACATCCCGACCGCCGCTTTCAAATCCTTTACCGACCAACAACAAGCCATAGCCTACATCAAGCAGCAAGGCGCGCCTATCGTGGTCAAGGCCGACGGCTTGGCGGCAGGCAAAGGCGTGATCGTCGCCCAAACCGAACAGGAAGCAATAGCCGCCGTCGAAGACATGCTGTCCGGCAACGTATTCGGCGAAGCCGGTAATCGCGTCGTGATCGAAGAGTTTTTAACCGGCGAAGAAGCCAGCTTCATCGTCATCGCCGACGGCAAACACGCCTTGCCGATGGCTACATCCCAGGATCATAAAGCCCGCGACAATGGCGACCAAGGCCCCAACACCGGCGGCATGGGTGCGTATTCCCCGGCTCCCGTCGTCACCCCGGAAATCCACGACAAAGTCATGCGCGATGTGATCGAGCCGACCTTGAAAGGCATGGCAGAAGACGGCCTACCGTATACCGGCTTTCTGTACGCCGGTTTGATGATTAGCGCCGATGGCACGATTAAAGTGCTCGAATACAACTGCCGCTTCGGCGACCCTGAAACCCAGCCGATCATGATGCGTTTGAATAGCGATCTGGTAGAGCTAATCGAGGCAGCGCTGGCCGGCAATCTCGACAAAACCAGCAGCGACTGGGACGAACGCGCCGCATTAGCCGTGGTTTTAGCAGCTGGCGGCTATCCCGATGCCTATCAAAGCGGCTCGGTCATTTCCGGCTTGCCTAGCGAGGAACACAAAGACAGCAAAGTGTTTCATGCCGCCACCAAACAAGTCGGCAACGAGCTGGTCACGGCAGGCGGACGGGTTTTATGCGCCTGCGCTTTAGGCCATGATATTAAGGAAGCCCAAAGCAAAGCCTATGCGCTGGCTAACGGCATCCATTGGGATAATGTCTATTACCGTACCGATATTGGTTTTAAGGCTATAAAAGGGTAAACCGAACTCGACCCCGGTTAAGTAAGCGAATACTCGATAGATGACAAAATATTTTTAATGTTCTGTGCGGAGTTGAAAACATACAGTATTTCAACGACATCGTTTCTTACCCTATAAAAACTCATATAATTTTTATAGGGCAAACTTCTTATCTCGATTTTTGTTTCAATTTCTTCATAAACTTTACCGGCCAACGGAAAAACTGAAAGGGTTTGACTTAGCGATTCTACAATTTCCTCGATAAATGTTTCCGCTCTCGCCGGGTTATCCAAGGCTATGTATTCGGCGATGTTAAGCAAGCCTTCATTGGCGGTTTCAGTGAATACGATTTTGTGAGTTTTCATTGAAGAAACTAATTAGCTGCTAATCTAGCTCTTAATTTTGTCTTCAATCCGTTTATATGGTCTTGGCTGCATTCAGTTACACGACCCGCTTCAGCATCGGCAATTCCCGAAAGAATTCCAGCATGGATGTCTTTTTTGAAGGCCTCGCTTACTTGAATCAACGCTTCAACATCATGCATTGAAAAAAATATTCCGATAGGGCAGTCTTTTTCGGTAATCATTACCGGCTCTCTTTGTGCCGAATCCAAAAAACTGCCGAATGCATTTTTTGCCTCTTTAGCCGAGATGGTTTTCATGTTCATAGTTCCTATGGATAAGAATTACATGCCAGCCATTATAGCCATTTTGTAGAAAAATCAAGCGGACTTTATGTGGGATGCCTTTGCTTTTGGATAAAGCCGTACTTTTAATCATACCCCGATACATTCGTTCAATTCTTCGTGCTTTAGTAATTCGTAAGATGGTTTCACGTCAGCAAACCGTCATAAACGACGGAGCAAATGGAGTTGATTGTTTCAAACGTAACAAAGAGAGAATCAATGAAAAAGGCGTGTCAGCATCTCATCTCGCGTAAGCTTGAAGTGCGATTCGATGTCACTAAAGATCGCTGCCAATGTACCGATTTTCAGAGGATTATGCGCGGGGATGGTGATGTGATGTTCGCCGTTCTCAAAGGTTGTCAGGCGTATATGGCTACCGGTTTGGCGGGTAATATGGTATCCGAGTTTGGCAAGCGCTTTTGCAAGCTTGATTCCGTCGATGTCGCGGGGAAGTTTCAAACTGCGATGACTTCTTCGTGAACAAAATGCAGACGGATCATCTTCGGCTTTTTGTCTTCATCGAAATGGCAGCGAACTGCGTCCTGAACGTTGGCGTGAAGCTCTTTAAGATTGTCCGCGTCAGTGTAAATCGACTCGCCAAGCGCCTTGGCCGTATAACCGCCTTCCGGGGCGTCTTCTACAATAAAGAAAATTTCGTTCATATTTGCTCCTTTGTCTGCTGAGGATACTAACAAAGTATCGGTAATCATGCAAAAACCACTAAGACTCGAAATTTTATTCTCGTGGTGAATCAATCCGCCTTAATCTTCCGAAACGTCAAATTGATCCGTGGCGTTTTCAACTTCTTCGTTTTTGGCACCGAGTGTATCCAGTGGTGTTGCAAGGTTCCGGCCATCACCAGCAAATCGCCGTGACCTAAAACTATATCCAGTTTGTCTTTGTGTGTTTTATGATGCAGCTTGAACAAGCGCTCGTCGCCCAGGCTCAATGACGCAATCACCGGATTTCGCCCCAGCTCTTTTTCATCATCGGCATGGCAGCCCATAGAGTCGTTGCCGTCACGGTACAAATTAGCCAATACGCTGTTAAAGCTGCATTGGCATTGCTGCTCCACCTTCTCCCTAATTGCCTGTAACACAGGAGTCCACGGCATCGGCTGGTGATTAACGCCCGAATAACGATACCAAGCCTCGGGATCGCCGTACCAGCACATCAGTCGGGGCACTTTAACCCACCTGCCGTAGATAAAAATGGCCTCGTCCTGCCAGTCCAGATCGGCTAACAACTGCCCAAACAGCAGGTCGGACTCGGGTTGCTGGTAAAACTGTTTGATTAGATAAAGTTCGCCGTCAAAAGGGACTAAGTTGGGTGTCATCAATGCGCAGCAAAAAACCGTTTCATCACCCTGATCATGTAATCATGATCCAGCACCCCGGCGCTTTCCCTGATGCTGTGCATCGCCCACATCGGGTTACCGACATCGATTGAGCGGATGCCCAGTTTGGCGGAGGTGATCGGCCCGATGGTGCTGCCGCAAGGCATATCGCAGCGGTGCGAATATTTCTGGTACGGCACGTCGGCCTGTTCGCACCAGTCGGCGAACATCGCCGCCGAGACGCTTTCGGAGCTGTAGTTATGATTGGCGTTGACCTTAATCACCGGGCCTTTGTTGACGATGACTTTATGATCGGGATCGTAGGCATTGGGGAAATTTGGCTGATAGGCATGCGCCATGTCCGCGCTGATCATGAAGCTTTTCGCCAGCGCCCTGGCATAATCTTCGCTGCCGATTGCTGTCGCCGAAGCGATGCGGCCAAGCACATCAGGCAGAAAACTGCCATCAGCGCCTTTGTTGCTTTCGCTGCCGATTTCTTCATGGTCGAACAACGCGCACACCCGCGTGGCGTCCGACTGTAAATTGGTGTTATCCAGTAGCGCCTGCAATGCGGCATGACAGGATGCCAGATTATCCAGTTGGCTGTTTGCATAAAACTCGCTTTCGCCCCCCCAGAAAGCGCCTTTTTGCGTGTCGTACACAGCCAAATCCCAGGATAAAATACGCGTAGCGGCGATGCCGGTTTGCTGTTGCAGCAACGCGGAAAAATAGGCTGGCGGCAGTTGTTCTTCGGTCGCTGCCGACAATATCAACGGCAATTCGGTCTGTTTTTGCAGCTTTAGGCCTTCTTCATTAACCGTCCGATTCATGTGAATGGCCAGATTAGGCAAGCGCAGCAGCGGTTGGTCGAATTTGACCAGCATGCTGGCTATTTCGTCCTGATCGTTTTTATAAGCGATCCGTCCGGCAAGGCTCAAATCCCTGTCGGTAAAAGTCGCCAAGATAGGCCCGCCGTAAACTTCGACGCCCAGCCTTACCAAGCCGTCCGCGCTGCTGGCGGCATTCGGCTTGATTCTCAAGCCGGGCGAATCGGTATGCGCGCCGATAATTTTAAACCCGGTTTCAGCCAGCGCTTTTTGCCCCTGTACAAACAGGATCATAGACGAGCCGTCGCGCACCACGTAATAACGCCCACCCGGCTGCAATGTCCACTTGGCGGTTTCGTCGAGACATTGCCACGCCGGAGTTTGCGCCGCAAGCTGGGCTTCGATGGTGCTTACGACATGCCAGGGGCTGGGGCTGGCGTCGATAAAATCCAGTAAGTTTTGAACCTGCTGCCTCGCGCTCATGTTCTTTCCTTCAAGTCCAATGCGGCGGAATTAATGCAGTAGCGCAAGCCTGTCGGTTGCGGACCGTCCTCAAAGACATGACCTAAATGCGCATCGCAGGATTTACAAACCACTTCAACCCGGCGCATGCCGTGACTGCTGTCAACATGCTCTGCCACGCTGTGTTCGGACAATACATCCCAAAAACTCGGCCAGCCGGAGCCTGAATCGTATTTGGTCGCCGAATCGAACAGCGGATTGCCGCAGCATATGCAGTGATAAATGCCATCCTTTTTGCAATCGGCGTATTTGCCGGTAAACGGCGGCTCGGTAGCCTTCAGGCGGCAAATGTTAAACTGCTCGGGGGTTAATTTTTGTTGCCACTGCTCATTGTGGTCACGTTTTGTATCTGTCATATTTTTACACCTAAAACAAACCTTTATAATGCCGAATATTGTACGCGTTCAAGGCCGCATAGCCAAAAGACCGGCTCTCTGAAAAAACATCGATTAGTTATGAATTTTGCCTATGATACAATGCAATAGTTAAAAATTTTAAATACGTGATCAGCCATGACAGAACAAATGACTAGCGGAATCGAATTAATGTTTGCCGGGATGGGCATCGTGTTCCTGTTTTTGACCATGCTGGTCGTCGCTATCAACATCATGTCAGCCCTGGTGCAGCGCTTTTTTCCGGAAGTGCCGATGTCGAAATCAGTTCCCGGCATTACCACCGACATCGACAAAAGCGTGGTTGCGGCGATAACGGCCGCCGTGCATATGTACCGCAAAAAGCATAACTAACGCCCCAAAGGTCAATGATTAAATGCAATAGGACGCTGATTATTATGATTAAATAAGATTTTTTGAATTATCAGCGTTTATCATATTCATCTGCGTCATCTGCGTTCTATTTTTCGAACTGCCAAATAATTACAAATTAAGGTTTCAGGAGAAACAACAAGCATGTCCACTGTTAAAAAGCAGCCCTTAGGTATCACCGAAGTCGTTCTGCGTGATGCCCATCAATCCATTTTGGCAACCCGGTTGCGCATTGAAGACATGCTGCCGATTTGCGAAAAGCTCGACCGGATCGGTTACTGGTCTATCGAGTCTTGGGGCGGCGCGACCTTTGATGCCTGTATCCGCTATTTAGGCGAAGACCCTTGGGAAAGACTGCGCCTGCTGAAAGCCGCGATGCCCAACACGCCCCAACAAATGCTGTTTCGCGGCCAGAATATCTTAGGCTACCGGCATTATGCCGATGATGTGGTGGACAAATTCGTTGAGCGTTGCGTGATCAACGGTATCGACGTATTCCGAATCTTCGATGCGATGAATGACATGCGCAACATCGAGCATGCGATCAAAGCCGTACTCCGCACCGACGCCCATGCGCAGGGCACCATCTCCTTTACCACCAGCCCCGTGCACACCATGGATTTATGGGTGGATCTGGGCAAGCAGATTGAAGACATGGGCGCGCATTCGATTTGCATCAAAGACATGGCCGGATTGCTGAAACCTTACGACGCGTTTGAACTGGTCAAACGCCTGAAAAAAAGCACCAAAATTCCGGTTCATTTGCATTGCCATGCAACTACCGGCTTGAGTGTCGCCAGCATCCTCAAGGCCGTCGAAGCGGGCGTGGACAATGTCGATACCGCCATTTCATCGCTGAGCATGACTTACGGACACAGCCCCACCGAGGCCATCGTCGCCAGCCTGGAAGGCACCGGACGCGATACCGGTCTGGACCTGGTCGAACTGGAACACATCGCCACCTATTTCCGGGACATCCGTAAAAAATATGCGCAATACGAAGGCAGCCTGAAAGGCGTCGACAGCCGCATCCTGATTTCCCAAGTGCCGGGCGGCATGCTGACCAATATGGAAAGCCAGCTGAAAGAACAGGGCGCCGCCGACAAGTTCGACGAGGTCATGCTGGAAATTCCCCGTGTCCGCGAAGACCTGGGCTTTATTCCGTTGGTTACGCCGACATCGCAAATCGTCGGTACCCAGGCCGTGATCAATGTGATGAACGGCGAACGCTACAAGAACATCACCAAGGAAACCGCCGGAGTTCTAAAAGGCGAATACGGAGCAACGCCCGCGCCGGTCAACAAGGCCCTGCAAGACAAAGTGCTGGACGGTGCAGAGGCGATTACCTGTCGCCCGGCCGACCTGATTGCACCGGAAATGGACAAGCTGATTGCCGAAGTGCGGGAGAAAGCCCAAGCCGAAGGCATAACCCTTGCCGCCAATATCGAAGAAGATGCTTTAATCAACGGTTTATTTGCGCAAGTCGGCTGGAAGTTCCTGGCTAACCGGGGTAATCCGGCCGCCTTTGAAGCCGCGCCGGATGCGCAAGCCTCTGCTGCCAGTGCATCTCAAGCAAGCTCCGCCACTTCCGACAACACAAGCACCCAACCACAGACGGAAACTTATACTGTGAACGTCGACGGCAGGAATTTCAGTGTCATTGTCGGCGCCAACAACGCAGCCCTGACCATTCAGCCTGCCGCCAGCGCAACCCATGCCGCGCTGATCGCCAGCAGCGGCGCGGTCGTTGAATCTCCGATGGCCGGTAATATTCTGAAAGTCCTGGTCGACGTGGGCAGCATCGTTGCCGAAGGCGATGTTGTGGTCATCATGGAAGCGATGAAAATGGAAACCGAAGTGCGTTCCAAAACGGCAGGCATCGTCAGCGCGGTCAATATCAAGGAAGGCAGCGCCGTTGCCGGTGGCGATGTGTTGATCTCCTTATAAAGTAATAAACCCACAGAGTAAAAGGGCGACCATCCGGTTGCTCTATATGATTAATTAAAGAGACATCTCATGGAAAATCTCATTTCACTCTGGCATAGCACCGGCATCTACAACTTTACTGCCGGGCAGGCCTTTATGATGCTGGTCGGCTTCTTGCTGCTGTTTCTGGCTATCAAAAAAGGCTTTGAACCCTTGTTGTTGTTGCCGATAGGCTTTGGCGCGATACTCAGCAACATTCCGGTTGCAGGTATCGCCGAAGAAGGCGGTATTTTGTACTACCTGTATTACGGCATTAAAACCGGCCTGTTCCCGCTACTGATATTTATGGGCGTGGGCGCTATGACCGATTTCGGCCCGATGCTGGCCAACCCCAAAACATTGTTGCTGGGCGCTGCGGCACAGTTCGGCATTTTCGCCTCGCTGCTGGGAGCGCTGGCGCTGAACGCCATACCGGGATTGGAATTCAGCTTAAGGGACGCCGCCGCCATCGGCATTATCGGCGGTGCGGATGGCCCGACCGCCATTTATGTGGCCTCGAAACTGTCGCCTGACTTGTTGGGGGCCATCGCGGTCGCGGCATACTCCTACATGGCTTTAGTGCCGCTGATACAGCCGCCGATCATGCGTGCTTTGACCACCGAAGATGAACGCAAAATCGAAATGCAGCAATTGCGCGTCGTGGGCAAGACCGAAAAAATCGTCTTCCCGTTAATGCTGCTCGTTATCTGCACCTTGCTGTTACCGTCAGCCGCGCCTTTAATCGGCATGTTCGCGCTGGGTAACCTGATGAATGCCTGCGGCGTGGTTGAACGCTTGAGTCAGACCGCGCAAAACGAACTGATCAACATCGTCACTATTTTCTTAGGCTTAGCGGTAGGTTCAAAACTCAGCGCCGACGCCTTTTTGCAAGTCAAAACACTGGGGATATTAGGCTTGGGCGCGATTGCCTTCAGTATCGGCACAGCGGCCGGGGTGATCATGGCGAAAATCATGAATAAATTCAGCAGCACCCCGATTAATCCGCTGATCGGCGCCGCCGGTGTCTCCGCCGTGCCGATGGCGGCACGGGTGGTCAACAAACTGGGATTGGAGAGCAACCCGCATAACTTCCTGCTGATGCATGCGATGGGGCCTAATGTCGCCGGGGTGATTGGTTCTGCGGTGGCGGCGGGGATTTTATTGAGCTTGGTTAAGTAATCACGGCAAGAATAGCCGTTGATTTATATCGTGGAAAAATGAGGCAGGCGACCAAGCTGGCCGCCTCGCTTTGCTGCCACTTTAAGCCGCTTCTGCCTTGCCCTTCCCATCCCAAAATTGTGATTTTTTTATCGCATCGACCGCATTTTCCAATCCCTGTTCCGCTCCAGATTTTAACTGACCCACCAATCCTTTCAGCAGCACGTCTGCATTGGCGCCCAACTCCTTGCCGATAACGGGTAAAGACCCTATTTTCTGCATGACCGGCTCTTCCACCCACACTTGAAAAATTACCTTACCCTGCGTTGGCAACGCTCGTGTTGCGACAACGATTTTGTCGTACCACAGTTTGCCTGGATAAATGATCTCATGCTCGACAATATCCCGGCCGCTTCTTACATTACTGTCGATCAATTCTACAACTTCATTGACCAATGATCTGGCCGGCTCAACAACCGATTTTTCAAAATATCTTACCGCTTGATCGGGGCATTGATGCACCAAATTTGAAGTCGCATTAAGGTTTTCGTGAATCAGGATTTTTTTCTTGCTGATCAGATCTTTGGCTTCATAGACTATGCCCTGAATGACCTCGATCTGCTGCTGGATTTGCGCTAAAGCCGGATTGATGACTTTTTCGTCAATGCCGATGAGGATTTGATCCCTGCATTGTTGAATGGTAATTATCGCTTTTCCCAACAGTGATTGTTGGGCATATATCAGTTTCGATTCTAATTCATGAATCCTCAAATCGCGCTCAGTCAGCGATTGTTTCAGTAAAAGGATCTTTTTTTTATTTGCTTTCAGCTGTTCAGAAAGCTTAGTTACCTCCGCTTCCAGCTGAGTTAATTTAGCCAACTTGCTCGTTTTCGTGCCACTATCAGATGCCATGCCCAACCCCACTCTCACGTAATTGTTTATATTTGTTATTATTTTCTACTTTCAAACTTAATCATAAATAACAAACAAGCGTCTTAAAGTCAACAAAATAGACCTAAATTACTTGCGACAACGCCTGAACCGGCACTTTTTTATAACGATGGGCAGCACCGAGTAACAGCCTATAATTTCTGGATAGTGGAAAAACAGATCCTCTGCGCTTTTTCCGGTTATTGGGTTCCCTGCTCTATCTCCTGACGTTGTTGCTCCGCCGCATCCTGAGCCCCTTGCGCGACCTGTTTGGCCTGTTCCAGAGTTTCCCGTTGCGTCTTTAACAATCCTAAATCAGCCGCTTTATCCGACTTGTCGCCTTGCCCGCAGCCGGTGATTGAAATCATCATCAGGATCACTGCCGCTCTAATTACTAATGTCATCTTTGCTTCCTCAAAAATTAATCGCTTCCCGTATTCAGATTCAGGGCAATTTACTCATTTCCGAAACCTTACCGTAATCCACACCGACACTGATTACAAAACTACTGGCCTCTTCGATATTCATCGCGGATTTAATGACCTTCGATTTATCGACAATCACGGTAAAACCGGAGGTCGGGTTAGGCGATGTAGGAATAAACAGCACGTATTTATCTTCGTGTCGATTCGTCACATAAGCGGTCATCCACATATCATCTTTGGGATACTCGACATAAACCACTTCCTTAGCGATGGTCCGATCATGAGTCGAAAACATATTGATAACTTTTTTAAGCACCCGGTACAGCGTATTCATTAATGGAATCCGGTCTATCACATGATCAAACGCCGCGATAACCCAGGAGCGTCCCTCTTGGACTAATTTGTGACCGATATAAATCAGAATGCTAAAACTGACCGCGAAAACCAGGATCGTATACAGATAATTATCCGCATAGCCGTAAACCAATTGAAACAAATCGGAAACCCGATCCTTTACAAAAATCATAATTTGTAAGATAACCACAATCGGGATAACCGCAAGAATACCGATCAGGAAATAATTCAACAGCTTTTTAATCAACTCTTTCATTTTTTTCTCCAGTGTTTGTTACAAGGATTTAGTTATTAGCAGGATGCCGGATGCAAACAAAAACATTGCAAAAATCTTGCTGTATTTTTCATTATCGATCCCGTTGTAAAGCATTTCTTCAGTCAATAAAAACATCACCACCGCCACCTGGATAAAGCTTATTTTATCGGCAAATGACACGGTAAAATCACTGCCGATTAACCATAGCGTTGCCAACTGACACGAAGCCAGCGTCGCATAGCTTGCCGCAGCAGTGACCCGTGTTTTGTTTTTGGGGTAATGCTTGCTGTAAATTATCACGGTTAACATCGAGCCGCCTAAATTGCTGATTCCATGAACCAATCCCATCGCCATCAGGTAAATTCTTTCATACTTGACAACGGATTGTAGCGCCCTATCAATAACCGTTGAAAAATTTTTTAACGCGACAAAAATCAGCAATGGGCCAATCACCAGGCTGATATTGATTTTGACCGTGGTAACTACCAGTAAAAACAGCACCACCAACGGAATGCTGTAAATCAGCACGTTTTTATAAAACCCGGCATCGACATCTTCATAATGCCTTAGCACCTGCAAAGCGCTTATCGCAATAGAAACCGGCAACAACACACCCAGCGCATCGACAAAACCATAACCGAGCAAAAGCAACAACGGCGTACCAAACAATAAGACGCCAACCCCAAAAATGGACTGAACAACGGATGTTGCAACAACCGTAAGCAAAATATCAACCGGCATCGTGTTCCTCTTTTTTATTATTGTTATTAGCTTTTTATTATAACCGAGGGTGCAAGTAAGTGACTTTATGATTAGTGCTTGCGTTATAGAAATGGGCTGTCCGGCACAAGAGACTACTATGTCGCCATACCATTTTATGTCATGGGCGAAGTGGGTCTGCGGCAACGAATCTAGAGAAAGGGAGTGCAAAGACAAGGGGCAAAAGCCCCTGTCTTTGCAAGTTTAACCGGTGAACTAGGTGTTTGGGGAAATCTGATTGGTCAGTTACAAGGCGTAATCCAACAAGCTGATGCAAACCCAGCCAAAGCCGATGGTCGTAATGATAAAGCTGGTAGCCGAATAAACCTTCCAGATGGTTTTTTCCCAAAAGGCGGGATCGAATGCGGCAATAACAAAAACACAAGGATTGGTGATGCCGCCGATCACTACCAGCCAGCAGGCGGTAACGGATAGAGGTACCTTGACCGCATAAAATCCCAGGCAGAACAGAGCCATTAAGGCAAAATCGATATGCGCCCTGATCAGGGTTTTATAGTCTGTCAGGAATTCGCCATCAATGCCCTTAACAGGAAACCATCTTGCAAAGGTCATCAGCCATGCCGAAGCCAAAACGGCAAAAACCATCAGCACAGCGCCAATTAATAATATTTCCATCGTATTATCTCGTTTCTTATTGGTTATAAAAAAATATACTGACCGGTCTGTATATTGACAGCGCAGTATACCGAACGGTATAGTGACAATCAACCTGTTTTTTATTGCTCCCGCCTATGCCTTTAACCCTACAAGAAAAAGTCCTGCAAGCCGCCTCAGAGCTGTTTTATAGCCAAGGCATCAGGGCGACCGGCGTCGATGCCATCGCCAAGGCGGCAAACACCACCAAGATGAGCCTGTATAAATACTTTCCTTCCAAAGACGAGTTGGTGCTTGCCTTTTTACGTAAGCGGGATGAAGACTTTCGACTCTGGTTTGTCGATCAGGTTGACAGCAAGGCCGATACGCCCAAGACTAAGTTACTGGCGATTTTTGATGTGATTGGCGAATGGATGGCTATCCCCGAATTCCGCGGTTGCGCCTTTATCAATGCCGCGGCCGAGTTTCCGGTGGAAGGCAACCCTGTGCATCAGGTGTCCGCCGAGTTTTATGACCATTTCCGAAACTATATTGCCGATCTGGCAGGGCAGTACGGCTCTAAATCCCCGGAAAGTCTGGCTCAGCAATTAAGCCTGCTGGTCGAAGGCGCCATCGTCTCGGAACAGATGAAGCGTCATTCCGGCGCCGCCGAACAAGCCAAACAAGCCGCCATTGTTCTTATCGATGGCAGCATAATTTCATCCTTACCAACCAATAATACCCAGGAGCAGCAATGAGTGAATTTTTCCATGAAGGCAGCCGCAAACTGCAAGACCGCTTCGAAACCAGACCCATGGCCGACCGCCTCGTCGAAGCGATTATCAGCGCCCAAATCAGCCCGGAAGATAAGACTTTTATCGAGGAACAGAACATGTTTTTCTTCGCCACCGTCGACCGGGAGGGACGACCTAGCTGTTCCTACAAAGGCGGCAGCGCCGGTTTGGTCAAAGTTATCGACGAACAGACCCTGGCTTTTCCGCTCTACGACGGCAGCGGCATGTACCTGTCGGCTGGCAATGTCTTGGTTAACGAGCATGTCAGCCTGTTGTTTGTCGACTTTCAGCGGCAAGCCCGTCTGCGCTTCAACGGCAGCGCGTTCATACAGGACGATGATCCGTTAATGAATCACTGGCCCGAAGCGGAATTGGTGTTACGGGTAAAACTGCGGGAAATGTTCCCCAACTGTCCGCGTTATATCCACAAAATGACTTTGGTCGAAGAGTCGGCATTCGTGCCCAAGCAACATTGCGAAACACCGGCACCGGCCTGGAAGAGCCTGGAAGTCGTCGCAGACGTATTGCCGCCCCGCGACGCGCATCTTGCCGGTAACGAGCAGGATGCTGCCGCGGCGTTAAATCGCAACTAGATCGGAGTCGCCAAGCCTCGGATTCAGCTTAAAAAAGACCATAAGCAGGTACATTAGCAGGCTAACAAACATGACAACCTACATTGCACTATTGCGTGGCATCAATGTATCGGGAAAGAATTGCATTCGCATGAATGAGCTGCAAAACAGCTTTTCAGGCTTAGGATTCGGTGGCGTTCAAACCTATCTACAAAGTGGGAATGTCGTTTTCCGTGCTGAACAGGCGGATGAACTCACGCTAGCCGAGACAATCAAAGCTCGTATCGCTCAGGATTTCGGGCATGTGGTTCCCGTTCTTGTGATGTCGGCTAAAGAGTTAGACTTAGTCGCAAATTCGAATCCCCTGTGGCCGAAGACCGGCGGTGAAGAAAAGCTGTTTCACTGTACATTCCTGTTCCAGCCGGTTTCTCCGAGTGGTTTCCAAGCGCTAAAGCTCCCCGCTGTAGATGGTGAGAAGGCGGTGCTGGTTGGAAGAGCGATTCTGCTTCACTGTCCGCATGGGTACGGAAAGACAAAATTGAACAACAGTTTCTTTGAACGCGCTCTCGGAGTCCCTGCCACCACGAGAAACTGGCGCACAGTCCTTGCGCTACAAGAGCTTTGCACAGAATCATAAAATGGGCTTCATGCCTTAGTAGCGCAGACTACGAACCCAATGGGTTTACAGCAATCCCGCAAGCCGAATAAGTTCCGTCGTTTGTTGACGTACTTGACTAACAACCTGTTGATCCAGCTGTTTTAACCAGCGCTCCGGAATCTGTTCAACGCCATATTTAGCTCCCGCAAGCATACCGACCAACGCACCGGTGGTGTCGGCATCGGCACCCTGGTTAACGGTCGCAATCAGGCAGGATTCAAAACTGTCCGTGCTAAAAAAATAATGTAAAACCGTCTGCACGGTATCGACAATATAGCCCGAGGCTTTGCCCGGATAAGGCTTATAGGCAAATTCGCTGTATTGACTAATCAACAGTTCCGCTTCCTGTTTGCAAGTGTCTATATCCTGCCCATTAATCAAATGATTGACCATCCGCCCCAGTGTTAAAGTAGCTGCATTAGACAACGGATGATTATGGGTAATATGACTCTGTTGTAAACTCCATTCGTTAAAATAGTCCGGCCGGTTTAAGGTCGACAGCGCCACCGGCAGATTACGCATACACGCGCCGTTTCCTGCATCGTCATCGCGAGGCAAACCGTATAGTTCGCCGTTATCCCGATAGCGAGTGATGCCGCGCCGACAGGTATTGCCTATATCCGGCGGATCGCTTTCGAGCCATGCGACAAAATTATCGGCGACGGCCTGAATATTCCAACCCTGATGATCGACAATGGCTTGCCCTAAGGCGAGCGACATTTGCGTGTCATCGGTGACTTGGCCCGCTTCCAGGCCCAGCCAGCCGCCACCGATAATGTCCCGATGCACACCGTAGCGTTTTTGGATTTGTTTCGGTGTCATAAACTCTACCGTCGCGCCGAGCGCATCGCCGCAGGCAAAGCCCAAATAGGCTCCCAACGCGCTGTTCAATATTTGTTCCGTAGACATATTTTCCCCTAACGTTGCACTTTGACCCGATAATCGCCGCCAATCACCAAATATTCGGCTTCGCCGTGCAAGGCATGGTGCGGCAACAGTTCATTAAAAAAAATCAGTTTAACCATCGGCACTTCAACTTCCAGAATATAAGCGCCGAATTCACTGGCAATGCTGCGGCGGTCGGTAAAAGACACAATATTATTGAAACGTACGATCTTATGGGTTTTATCCTCATCCAGAACAAGCCAATCATCGTCCAGTGAATTGACGCCGCGATAGAGGGTTTTATGCGTCGCCGCCGGAAACTGAAAACGTTCGATAATCCACTGGCAATATTCGTAAAGAAGGTCGAGTTGCATGTAAATGCAGTTGTTGTGATAACGGCTGTTCATCTTTTCTTCGATATACATGACCCAGTCTTTGCTGATGAAACTGGCTATGCGCTGTTTATGATAAGTGGGAAACAGTCCGAAGCGGCTTTCGACCCAGCCTTTAAAAACCGCGCCCTGAGCATTGTTTGAGTCCAGCCCCCAATCCTGGATTAACCTGAGATAACTGTTACGATAACGTCGTCTTCCCGAATGGTCGTTGCGTAGTCGTTGCTCTGTTTCAAAGCCGAAAACGATGCACATATAATCTTGAAATATCCGGCCGCAATCATCGGGCGTTGATTGCCTGGACAATTGCTCAAACAACCCTGAAGCCGACTCGCGGGTGCCTGCAATATGCAGCGGTTTGGGATTTTCGTTAAAAGCATGGCTGGCCATGCACGCAGTCGCCAAACCGATTAAGTTGGTGCTGTGGCCAGGTTGGGAAATATCGGGCATTAGTTGATTAGAAAATGTTCAGGTAATAACGAGTTGAATCAATTTTCACATCAAATTGCCCGTTTAGCCAGAATGCGTTGAAAATCGCCTAACCTGACCTTTTCGGCCGTAGCCATGGGTAAGCTTTTTCAAAGAGGAGCTTTCACGCAAAAATTTAAGTTTTTATGGTTCCCACGTAGCGCGTCACTGCTATTAAGTTAAGATACCAGTCCCTTCTCCCACCGGGAGAAGGTTAGGATGAGGGGATCAAATAAAGCATTTTCCCTTATTTTTATTCTCCTCACCCCGACCCTCTCGGTAACTGCTCCTGCATTACTCTACCTCCTGCATCCGTGCAGTCGTCCAGCAGGAGAGGGAGTTTTTTTCCTTAACTTTATGGCAGTAACGACGTAGCGCGTGGGAACGAGACAATCGAAAAGACGGCATTACGCGCCGTCTTCTTTATCAAGCTCTTCGATCAAAGCTGTTAGCGAATAGTTTTCAGCGATTCCGCTTTTTTCTCCTTCTATCAGCGCGGAACGTAAAGCAGCCAACTCTATTTCTTGAGCCTCCAAAAGCCTAAGCCCCGCCCTGACAACCTCACTTTTAGAACCGAAGCGCCCTTCTTCGACGATGTCGGAAATGAATTTTTCAAAATGAAGTCCAATCGAAATGCTGGTATTTTTTTGCATAATCTATAACCCCACTTTCATCTATGAACCAATTATTGTCCTCGTTCCCACGCGCTGCGCTCATCGTTATACACAAGTATTTAAAAGCACGTCATCCCGGCAGGGATTGCCGGGATCCAGAAGCCATGGATGGTAATACCGAAACAAACAGCATGTATCAGCATAGGGAATTGCTCAATAAAATCACGCGCTCACATCCCTGTGCGCTGGATTCCGGCAATCCCTGCCGGAATGACGGTCTACCGCAGACACTTGTGTATAACGATGAGCGCAGCGCGTGGGAACGAGACAGCTGGCTACCAGTGTAAATATGAGTGGATTGACGACATAAAGCTCAGCTATTTTCCGATCTGTTTTACAGATACTCGGCTAAATATGCAGCAAGGAACCATCACTCACATTAATACTGAAGGCGCGACCGAAACCAATAACGTATCGCCCATTTTCCGGACGCAATGCAAACAAATGAAAATCCGATAATGAGCGCAGCACACTAACCACCTCGCCAAACTTATCCTGCAAGGCTTGTATCCGCTCAGCGTATATTGCATCGTCACGGATTATTTCCGTGACACTACAACTTAGCACCGCCCGTTCTCGGGCAAAAAGGTTAGGCGATTCGGATTCCGGACGGATAAACAATATCGATGCCTGCGGGTTATTCAGCAAATTAACCGTATGGCAAGCCATCTCGCTGACATAGATATAAAAGACTCCGACATCGTCACGCACAAAAGGCGCGTAACTGATGTCAGGAACGCCGTTTACTGAAGCCGTCGACAGTAATAGTGTTTGCTGAGATACCATCAGCTCCTGGCAACGTTTGGTAAAGTCTTCAAGCTCTTGTTTGCTTATTTCGCTCATTGGTAATTTCCCTCAAGCACGGTAAGTTGAGCAAAGCGATAGAGACTGTGAAAGTATTAAGAATTTGGAGTACAAACCTAGGTTTGTACTCCATCGCTTAGTTAACAAATATAAGAAAGATTTTTAAGTTGGTTTTTACAATACTTTCACAGTCTCGATAGCGAAGCCTAACATTCAAGGTTTCGATTTGTTGGGGAATTTCATTTCAATACCCCCCAACAATCACAACCCTACTCCTTCCCCCGCCCTGTTTCTCAACCACCACCTTAGCTCCAATCCGTTCAACCAAAATAGGCACATGCGAGATAACGCCGACTTTTCTGCCCAAGGCTTGCAGGGTGTCCAGGCTGGCGATAGCTATGTCCAGCGTTTCCGGGTCCAGGCTGCCGAAGCCTTCGTCGATAAACAGCGATTCAACCTGGGTTTTGTTGGATGACAACGATGCCAAACCCAAGGCCAGCGCCAGGGACACCAGAAAGCTTTCGCCGCCGGACAGGCTGTGTACGCTGCGCACGTCGTCGGCCATGTCGCGGTCGATGATTTGCAGCTCCAGGTCGCTGCCCGGTACGCGTTGCAGGGCGTAGCGCTTGGCGAAGTCCTCAAGATGCTGGTTGCTGTGTGCCAGCAAAGCTTCCAGGGTCAGGCTTTGGGCAAATGTACGGAACTTTGCACCGCTTTTTGAACCAATCAACTCATTCAGGCTTTCCCATTGATCCCAACGGTCTCGTTGGCTGTCCAGCTCTGCTTTCAAAACGCGCCCGGTTTCGATTTTTTTATCGTCCTCCCGCAGCAGGATGACTTGCTCTTCTTTTTGGCTATGCGCAATTTGTCTTTGCTGCTGCAATTCGGCCGACAGTTTGTTGGCGTCTGCCTCAGCTATTTCGACAGGCTTACTCTGCTGTTTCAGGCAATCGTCGGCTTTAACTTTTACTAAGGCCGCGGACTCTTGCAAGGCGCGCTCCAGCGCCGCCATTTGGGTTTTCTGTTCAGCCAGCCAGAGGTCGTCTTTTTCCAGCAACCGGCTTAACTGCTCAAGATCGATGGCCTGCTTTTCCAGCGACTGGTTCAGTGCGCTTAAGGCTTTTCCCAGGTTGCTGTAACGCCTGCCGGTCTCGGTTTGCCAATGCTGCTGATTTTGTTTATGGGTCGCCAGCTCCGTTTCCGCCTGACTGACCGTGTGACCGGCCTGCTGATGGGCGGCTCTTGCAGCCTGCACATTCTGGTTGATTGTTTGCTCATAACTGTCGGCAGTAACTCTTGGCAGCACGGCCTCGCGCTCGGCTGACAGTTTTTGCTGTTCTTCTGTTTGAGCCTTTAACTCAACCTGTTTAGCCCGGTGTTGTTGCAGGCATTGTTTTAGCGCCTGCTCCGCTAGCTTTTCATTGTGGTTGATTGTTTCCAGGGCTTTGGCGGCGGTTTCAATCTGCTGTTCGGTGCGCTGGAATTGCTGCGCTTTTGCCGCGCACTCTTGCCTGAACTCAACTGTAGACGCCTGCAAACGTGTTTGCCAGCCTTCCAACTGCCGGAACGGTGTCGCCAACAAATCGACAATTGCTTGCAGTTGCTTTTCCAGCTCCTGAATTCCGGCTGTGACATGTTCCAGGTCGGCCTTGTTTTTGGCTTTTTGCTTATCCAGCTGGGTGTATTCGGCAGATAAATTTTCGTTATTCAGCTTCGCCGCATCGAATAAATCCTGTGCCGCTTTAAGCTGTCTTTGTAATTCGAGAGCCATTTTTTCCTGTTCCTTAATCAGCGCCAACGCGGAACCTATCTGCTCGTCGTGACTTTTAAGTGCGGGCAAAAGCTGAATGTCGGTAACGGAAAAATCAAGTTTCTCGTAGAGGGCTGACGCGGCCCAATCACTGCCGCATTGAGCCAGTTTGGTCTCTGCCTCGGCCAACTTTTCGGCCAGTGCTGTTTTTTGCTCCTGTCCCTGACTGATGCCTTTGGTCAGTTCGGCGATAGCTTTAATCAACGTTTCATTTTGGCTTTCCAGCTCGGCGACCCGTGCTGATTGCGCTACGGCATGCTCATTGCCTATGCCGGCCTGATCTTTCCAGGGATGCTCAAGCGCTCCGCAAACCGGACAGGGCTGATCGTCCTGCAACAAAGCGCGGAATTGTTCGGCGTTTTTATGCGTTGTCGCCTGTATCAGATCCAAGGCTTTTTTAGCCTCGATCAGCGCGACACTGTTAGCCATCTGCTGCTGATTTACCGTTTGCAGTTGCAGCGCACTGTCAGTAATCGCCTGTTCGGCAGCAGCCAGTTTGTCCCCGTCCTGCTTGATAGCCTGTTGCAGCTCTTGTGCATTACTCGCCAGTTTCAGCGCCAAGATGAGCTGTTCGCGCTTGATTTCAAGCTCGCCTTTTGCACGATGCAGGTCTTCAAGCGACTGGCGGCTGTCCTGTGTTTTCAGTTGCGCCAGCGAATGTTGATGCTGTTCCAGTTTGTTGTGGCTGTCGTCAATCGCCAGCTTTAGCTCTGCCAAGCTGAGTTCATCTTTGGTAACCGCCAGCTTTAACTGCTCGGCATTATGTTCGGCGTCTGTTTTGCGGGTGTTCAGCGTTTGATAGCGTTCCAGTTCGGCATCCCAGCGGCTCCATTCGGCGGCGATGGGTTTAATGGTTTGGTTTTGTTCCAGCCAGATATTAAGCTGCTGCAGTGCGGTGTTTTGTTCGGCCTGCCGAGTTAATAGGGATTGATGGTCTTTTTCGGCTCTATCCAACGCTTTAAGCAATTGGTTTTCTTCAACGGTCAAAGTGACGACAGTTTGCCGGATAACATCAATCCGGGTGTCCAAGGCACGTGCTTTGATTAACACCGGTTGCGCCAGATGCTGTTGCTGTTCGGCTCCGGTTAATGCAACGGCCAGGGTATTGAGCTGTTCCTTTGCTGTTTGCAGCGTTGTTTCAGAGGCTAGCTGCTGATCGCTGCTGTCTTTGAGTTTTTGCTGGGCATCCCGGTGTTCTGTATTGGCGGTTTGGTACTGGCTTAACAGCGGCCTTAAAGGCTGAACAGCTTCGACTTTTTGTATGAGCTGCCGTTCGACTTCTGCCGCATCCCACGCCTGTTGGCTGATTGTAAGTTTGTCACGGGCAACCCGCTCGGCTTCTTGCAGTTTTTTCAGTTCGGCATACCAGTCGATGATCTTCTGGTTTCTTGCGATTTGCTTATCCAGATGGGCCAACTGGCTGACGAACTGATCCCGTTGCTGTTCCAACAGTTGCCGGGCTTCTTCATCCAGCGGGATTTGATCCTGCATTCGGCTTGTAATCAGGTTTAGCGCGTCTTTTTCCTGTCTGGCCCGATCGAATGCGGCGATGGACAGCACGGAATAAAGTTCGGTGCCGGTGATGCGCTCCAATAAACTGGAACGCTCGTCTTTTTTGGCTTTCAAAAACGCGGCAAAATCGCCCTGAGCCAATAACACCGAGCGTCGGAACTGGTCGAAGTTAAGATCGATCAGCTCACTGATCATTTCCAGAGTGTTCTTCTTGCCCTGCCCGATGCGCTGGCCGTCATCAATTTTGCTTAACGTGACTTCCTGCGCCTGCAAGCGGCCGTCCGCCTTGCCTCGGGCTTTGCTGACTTCCCAGCGCGCACGGTAGTGGTGCTTGTCCTTGCCGATAAAATCCACTTCGGCGTAAGCGTTGCTGGTGCCCCGGCGCAATATCGAGCGCACGTCATTACTGGTCACGCGCAGATTTTCATCTTCGTCTTTATGGCCTACCGCAAAACCGTGGCCGTCCGGCAGTCGCGGAATCTTGTCATAAAGCGCCAGACACAAAGCGTCCAGAATCGTGCTTTTACCGGCGCCGGTTTGTCCGGTAATGGCGAATAATCCGGCCTGCTCCAGCGGGCCGGAATTCAGCAGAATTTCGAACGGCTCGGCCAAGCTTGCCAAGTTTTTTCCGCGTATCGCTAAAATGCGCATTATTCGGTTCCTTGCAGGCTTTCAACCAACTCATTAAACAAGGCATTCATGGCTTCAGGGGCTTCTTTGTCATACTTGTTTTGATAGCAGCGCTGGAAAACATCCAGCGGTTGCAGTTCTTCCAAGCGTTCTTCGATTTTTAAATCGGCCAGGCTTTTTTCGCTGCCGCTGTAAGCGGTGGATATTTTCAATAAGCGCACCGGCAGTTTGACGATGGCTTCTTCAATCTGCTGGCGCAATCCCGGCTCTGGTTTTTCCAGCCTGATACGCAATTCAAGCAGCGGCCTTTGTTCGATCGGCAGATCGTCGAGAATCAGGTTTTCCAAGTGCCCGATCACATCCGACAATACGGCAAAATCTTTGCCGTTTGGGATTCTTAGCAACTGAACACTGCGGGGGATTTTAACGGCGACAGTTTCAACCGGCTGACCTGCCCTGACATCGACCTGAACAACCTGATGCGAATAATCGCTTTCATCAAACGACAGCGGAATCGGCGAGCCGCTGTAACGAATATGCTCGTTCGCGCCGACCCGTTGCGCCAGATGTAAATGGCCTAAGGCCACATAAGCAATATCGTCGGGGAATAATTCGACGGGTAGCGCATGCTGGTTGCCGCCCAGTATTTTGCGCTCGCTTAACTCTGACACCGCGCCATTGACCATATAACAATGCCCGGTCAGGATCAGGCTTTCGGCATTGCTCGCCTTTTGTTGCAGCTGCGCGAACAATTCGGCATACAGCGCTTTCATGCCCGAGATTAACGGATCGTTGTCTTGCTCGTCGGGTCGTTCAGTACCGCTTGCAACATCCCTGGCAGTCGCCGGCAAATCGGCATTGCGCAAAAACGGCATGGCTCCGCACCATGCTTTAATCTCGCCAGCCGCATTGGTCAGCGGCACCAGCAAGCGATCCCAATCGATATTGCCCTGAGCGTCGCGCGACAAGCCGCCGACCACGGTAACGCCCAGCGCATTGAGTATCGGGGATGGCGCATCCAGCCGTGATGCAGAATCGTGATTGCCGCCGATTAGCACAACATCCAGATTCGGCAGCCGGGTTCTGGCTTTGACCAGAAACTCATAAAGCTGGGACTGCGCGGCAGAAGATGGATTAGCCGAATCGAAAATATCACCGGCAACAATCAACGCATCGGCCTGTTTATTGTGCAATTCATCCAGCAACCAATCCAGAAACTGCTGATGTTCCAGTTGCCGCGAAACACCATGCAGATGATGACCCAGATGCCAGTCTGCGGTGTGAAATATTCTTAACATTAGTTTCCTGTTTTAAAGGGTTTGATGGTAAGCAATATATCGCGGATTCAGCTATTTGTATAAAACGTTGAGATAATTTAACGACTGCGACGCAAAGCCAATTGTCAGTTCGAAGTTGATATAATACCAATCCCAACAAGTTTTCATATTAATAGCATAAGGTTATAATCTCACTTTAAAGTAAAACATAAAGACTGGAGGCGGTCATCGCACGCCCAAGACGATTACCCGAAGCACTACAGGCGTATGATTTTCACGCGCTTGCGAAAAAAGAACCGCATTCACGCACACGCGTTCGATTGCTTGGCATGGCACACCTCCAAGAGGG
>JAUXTH010000052.1 GCA_030679035.1 Methylobacter sp.
AAGTCGGTAAGGTTTAGGCCAAATCCGACGCTGCCCCCGCAACGGTATATAAGTAAAGTTTCATCGAGATGCCACTGTGTTCACGCATGGGAAGGTGATGATTCAGGCTAACGCCACTTATAAGCCCGGAGACCGGCCCGAGAGTTTAATTCGGTACAGCGGAGGGCTGTCAGCGAAAATGACAGTCTAGCTCCGCGTCATCTCTCGTTTTCTTTTGTCCTCTGTTGTGTACTCACAACCATTATGCGCGGGCGGCGCAGAGGACAACCATGCAAAAACTCATCTTCGGCTCATTATTAATCACGGGTTTTAATACCCAGCTATATGCGCAGGAAACTGTGCAAAATCTTCCCGATTTGGTTGTCACCGCAACCCGGACAGAAACGGCTAAAAACCAGCTGGCGGCTGCGGCCACAGTCTATACCCGCAAGGACATTGAACGCTTGCAGGCCAAAACCTTGCCGGAACTGTTAAGCGGCACGACCGGCATCGACATGTCGCAAAGCGGCGGCTACGGAAAAGATACCAATATTTATATGCGCGGAACCAATGCCGACCATGTACTGGTATTGATTGACGGCATCAAAATCGGCTCTGTCACCTCCGGCACCACACCCTTTCAATTTATTCCGATCGATCAGGTCGAACGGGTGGAAATCATTCGCGGCCCTCAATCCAGCCTTTACGGTTCGGAAGCGATAGGCGGGGTTATCCAGATTTTCACCCGCAAAGGCGGGCGGGAGGATAAACCCAGCGTCACCCTGGATGCGGGCGGCGGCTCCTATGACACTTACCGCGCTTCCGGATCTGTTAGCGGCAAATGGAAAAACAGCTGGTATAGCTTGGGTTCATCGCAGTTCGGTTCTCAAGGTTTTAATGCCCGGCAACCTATCAGAGGTTTAAACCAACCCGACAAGGACGGTTACCTGAACACGGCGCTGAATGCCCGATTAGGCCACCGTTTTGACAACAATGCCGAAGTTGAGGCCTTTTTTATGCGGGCGGAGGGGAAAAACGAATATGACGGTATCGCCCAAAATAAAACCGAATTTGTAGAACAGACCGTCGGCACTACAGCCGGCATGAACATCGTTGCAAACTGGCGATCAATACTGCGCTTGGGGCAAAGCCGCGACGACGGTGACAACTTTGCGCCTAACGGGGCATTTTCCAGCAGCTTTAACAGTACCCGCTGGAACGCCAACTGGTTGAATGAGCTTGCCTTGTCCAATGATCACCAATTGGTTATCGGCTCAGATTACCGACTGGATCAGGTCGACAGCTCAACCGCCTACAACGAAAGTTCCCGCTATGATGCGGGCATTTTTACCGAATTGCACAGCCGCATTCTGGATGACCACTTTATCAACGCATCGGTACGCGGGGATAAAAACGAGGCCTTCGGCGAGCAGCTGACCGGCAATTTCGGTTGGCGTTATCACGGGAACTACGGCATCAGCCCGTTTGCCAGTTTCGGCAATGCGTTCAAAGCGCCGACATTTAATCAGCTTTATTTTCCGGGATTCGGCAATCCCTCGCTGAAAGCTGAACAATCAACTTCTTTCGAAGCGGGACTGGCCGGCGACCATGATTGGATGCAGTGGGAACTTCGCGGCTATCATACCAATATCGACAATTTGATCGTGAACGTCACCAATCCGACAACCTTTCTATCCAGCGCGGAAAACGTCGGCAAGGCGCAAATTGACGGCATCGAAGCTGAAATCGGGACGCAGTTGATGGGCTGGAACAGCAAGTTGAACATGAACCTGCTGAGTCCTAAAAACCGGGAGACTAATGCGCGACTGCCGCGCCGGGCGGAGAAAACCTTATCGTATGATTTATCCCGCTCATTCGGACAGTTTGATCTGGGCGCTAATGTGCTGGCTCAAGCCGACCGGTTTGATGATGCGCTGAACAAAACCAAGGTTGCCGGTTACGTAACCGTTGATTTACGTACAGCCTATCATTTAAATAAAAACTGGATGCTGAGCGCAAAGCTGAACAACCTGCTGGATAAACAGTATCAAACCATTAATACCTACAATACAGCAGACCGGAATTTCTTTCTTTCAATCCACTACAACAACTAACCTAAGGGAAACAACATCATGAACATAAAACAATGGCTGCACGTCGAGTATTTACCCATCCCCCTGATCGCGCTGATGGTGCTGACGCGTTTTCATCACTTTGGCGACGTGTTGCATCTGCCCGATGCTTCATTGGCGGTTTTTTTCTTTGCCGGTTTTTACCGCAAAAAGGCCTTTTTTGTCTTCCTGCTGGCTCTGGCGGGATTGATTGATCACGTCGCTATCTCAAACGGCACCAGCAGCTGGTGCGTATCGCCCGCCTACGTTTTCCTGATTCCCACTTATGCTGTCATGTGGTTTGCAGGCCGCTACTGCTCGGCATTTAAATCGTTGAAACCGACTGAACTTTTAATGCAGTTTGGCGTGATAGCGCTGGCGGCATCGGCTGCATTCGCCATTTCCAATGGCAGCTTCTATGTGCTTTCAGGCCGTTATCCTGATTTATCATGGAGTCAGTATTTTGCACGGGTAGCTATGTATTACCCGCCTTATGTCAGCTCCGCCATGATTTATATGGTTTTGGGATATGGCGTCATGAAGTTGGTCAAGTCATTGCCTGCTTTAGCGGCTAGTCATAAAGAGGTTTAAAGGCGTCGTCTCGGGTTAACGGTTGTTTGCCGTTAACCCAATAAGTTTGCGGGTCTGAAGCTTAGGATTATTACCATTGTTTGTTGCGAGTATTCGTGATCAAATTACTCGTGCTTTTCGATGCCACCTAAATTCATTCATAACACACTGGTTACCAAAACAATGAACATGGAATTATGGAATTCACTTTATTGGAAGCTAAAACCATGATGAATTGGCATATGGTCACTGATTCAGAAATGGTTCATCTCTCGTTACCCCAACGATTTTTTGAATATGCTCAAGCGTATCGAAATGCTGCGTCCGCACTTTGCCTTACAATGACATCAGAGGATGAAGCATGTATTTGGCCGAATGCTACGGTTGTCATGTTGCTTGCGGCCCACGCCACAGAATTATTCATTAAGGGTGCCATTCTGGCTAGAGACCCAACTGCAATGATAGAGCATCATCGCATAGATGATCTTAGCGTTGAATACAGGAAGCGATTTCCGGAACCCTCATTTGAATGGGATATTCCGTTTAAAACCGAATGGCCGGATATTGCTAAAGCCGAAATTGAAGCACTAAAGAAAACAGTTCCAATCCCCAGTATTCTTTATCGGTATCCGGTTGGCAAAGGAGGTGAAGAATGGAATGGTGCGTTTGGCTTTGAACCCAACTCTTTCATAGGAGTGCTCGGACAACTTAAGCGAGACTTTGATAGAATTAAGGTACAAATAACCTGATATGTTGATTGAATCCTGTCGGACATGCTTTTTTACGCCCGATATTTCCATGCTTCAATACGGAGATGTCTTTTTGGTTTGCTCAACGCCGTTTTGTCACCGAAACTTATACCTACAGAGGAGTTTAACAGATGCCAACCGTACTTATTCTCCTCGGATGGAGATTATTTTTCTACGCAAACGAAGGAAATGAACCCATACACATCCATTGCAAAAGCGGAGACAAGGAATGCAAGTTTTGGATAGACGTTGAAAATTTTGACATTCAGGAAGCCTTCGCATTAAATCTGTCACCGCGAGACAAAAGACAGATCCGAAAGATAATATTTGAACACTTTGAATATATCGTAGACCAATGGCAAGAATTCCAAAACAGGAAATACCCATGAATGCTTACCATCAAATTGATGAGATCAAAATAGAAAGTGGAAGACTATCTCTGAAAGTAGACGGTCAATCAATCAGCAAAGCCTTGCTGGAAATATCGCCCTTATTAGCCAAGGCCAGCGAAAAAGAGCTAAACCATTACGAAATTTCGCCTTCCGGCTATGGCATTTACTGGCCGCTAATTGATGAAGATATATCCATTGACGGTTTGCTGGATATCGCGCATTCCCCTGCACAATGGCAGAAAAGCGCTTAGTTTTAATTCGTAAGGGGCAATAGTGGTGACCGTATGTGTTCCGCATGTATCAACAATCAAGCCTAACTTTACGTTAGCGCTGCTTTAGACAAGAGGTGAACTCAAATGAACATCGAAACAATCCGTGATGAAGCCTTGTCCCTTCCGCCTCAGGAGCGAGCTCAATTGGCCGAGCAATTGCTGTCCAGCCTTGATACCTTGTCAGAGTCGGAGATTGAGCAGCTTTGGTTTCAAGAGGCGGCGAATCGTGCCACCGAATTAGACCAAGGATTAGTTCAACGCATTCACGCCGAGGTAGTACGTCGAGAGGCTCAGGCGCTTCTTAAGTTAGTTACTTCTTCAACCCGAGGGCGCGAGTTGAACACCTCGAACACGTAACCTATTACGAATCCCGACAGCCGGGCCTTGGTGCGCGTTACCTTTCGGTTTTCGATGCCAATGATCAAGGTTTGCGAGGCTCCACTCCGTTATAAAGTCGAGTTTCCACCCGATATTCGGCGTTATCGGCTTCCAGGTTTTCCGTATAACATTCTCTATCGTTTGGTTGGTGCTGATGTTGAGGTTTTAGTCGTTGCTCCGCATCGTCGGCGACCTGATTATTGGCGCGACAGAGTCTGAGCTTCGCGACACGGGAAGCTAGAGCTTCCAGAACCGAATTCCCAAGCTGGAGCTTGGGAACTAGCGTCCCTACAGCTATTAACCCGCTTGCTGCTCGCCTTCTTTAGAACCTTCAACCGACCATAATTTCTCAAGCTGATAAAACTCGCGCGCCTGGGCATTCATTGCATGGACAATCACGTCGCCCAAATCCAGCAGCACCCAGTCTGAACCCAGATCGCCTTCCATGCCTAAAGGCTTAACGCCGTTTTCTTTTAGCTTTTCCGATACGTATTCACATAACGACTTCAGGTGACGATCCGAAGTACCGGTTACTACCACCATATAATCGGTAAAGCTGGTTTTGCCCCGAACATCGAGTGTCGTTATGTTTTGCCCTTTGCGTTCATCCAAAACATCCTGGACAATTTTCAATATATCTTCTGCTTGCATTCAAATTCCTAGTGTAAAAAATGAGATCAATGTGTCTCGTAAAGCTTGTTTTGCATGATGTATTCTATGACAGCATCGGGTAATAAAAAACCCGGATTTTGTTTTGTTGCAATTATGTCCCTGATCGCCGTCGCCGAAATATCCAGTTGGGTGACTTGCTGGAAGCATAATTTTCCTGCGGGAGCCTGCGCCAGCTCTTTAATGTCTACAGCCAATCGGGCTTTAAAAAAGTCATCGAGTTTCTGTGTTTCAAAGCCCGGCCGGGTCATCACCACTATATGCGCATAATCAAATAACCGCTGCCATTGATGCCAGCCGGTTAACTGTTTGAACGCGTCAGTGCCGATAAACAACAATAAGGGGTCGGCTGGAAACTCCTGTCTTAAAGACTCCAGCGTATCGACCATATACGACGGCGCTTGATGCTGGTCGTACCTGTCCAGTTCTCGGGTATCTATCTTTAAGCCCGGTTGTTTTTTTATCGCCAGCTCCAGCATTTGCAAGCGCATTTCGGCGGTTACGGCAGGCTGTTCGCGGTGCGGAGGATTAGCGCAGGGAATCAACCGGACTTCAGTTAGCCCGAAGATGTCTTTAACTTCAAGTGCCGAACGCAGGTGTCCGTAGTGAACCGGGTCGAAGGTGCCGCCGAAGATGCCGATCATTTATTGCCGGATATGTCCGTCACCCAAAACGATGTATTTTAATGAGGTCAGTCCCTTTAAACCTACCGGGCCGCGCGCATGCAGCTTGTCGGTGCTGATGCCGATTTCAGCACCCAGTCCGTACTCGAAGCCGTCGGCAAAACGGGTCGAGGCGTTCACCATCACCGAGCTGGAATCCACTTCCCGCAAAAAGCGGCGGGCCAAGGTGTAGTCTTCGGTCACAATGGCTTCGGTATGGCCGGAACTGTGTTGATTGATATGCTCCATCGCTTGATCGATGCCGTCGACAATCCTGATCGACAAAATCGGCGCCAGATATTCGGTGTTCCAGTCTTCCTCGGTCGCCCTGATACAGTTTGGAATCAGGGAACAGGTTTTAAGACAGCCGCGTAATTCAACGCCTTTTTCGCTGTATTTTTCAGCCAGCAATGGTAACACTTTTGCGGCAATGCTCTCGGCAACCAGCAAGGTCTCCATCGCATTACAAACACCGTAACGATGGGTTTTGGCGTTGACGGCAATCCTGACCGCTTTATCTATGTCGGCCTTGTCGTCGATATAAACATGGCAGATGCCGTCCAGATGTTTGATCACGGGAATCGTCGCGTCCTTGGAAATGCGCTCGATCAAGCTTTTGCCGCCGCGCGGAACGATCACATCGACGTATTGATTCATAGTGATTAATTCGCCTACCGCAGCGCGGTCCGCCGTCGCCACGATTTGCACGGCTTCCACCGGCAAACCCGCCGCTTCCAGGCCTTGAGATATGCAGGCTGCAATCGCCTGATTGGAATGGATAGCTTCCGAACCGCCTCTTAAAATACAGGCATTGCCGGATTTAAGACATAAAGCCGCCGCATCGACCGTCACATTGGGGCGGGATTCGTAAATAATGCCGATCACACCCAAAGGCACGCGCATTTGGCCGACCTGTATGCCGCTGGGCCGGTAGCTTAAATCGCTGATTTCACCGACCGGATCGGGTAACGCGGCAACCTGTCTTAGTCCTTCAACCATTGCCTGAATACCGGCTGGCTTTAGTTCCAGCCTGTCTAATGATGCCGCATCCAGGCCGTTTTTCTTGCCCGCAGCCAAATCCTTGCGGTTTTCCGCGATCAACAGCTCATGGCTGTTTTCAATAAATTTGGCAATTTCCAGCAAGGCCTGATTTTTTTTGCCCGACTCGGTGCGGCTTATTTCACGTCCTGCTTTCCGGGCCTGCTGACCCAGCGTTTTCATGTATTCTTTAATATCCACTGCATTCTCAATTAACTGGATGAATGTTTTGCGCAATTATACCGTTTAATCCGGTTATATGACAGACTTAACGCAACAACTATCGGATATTAAACAGTTTTATCTATAGCAATGGTTGGTTATGTTTCCAGCAACGTGATTATTCAAGAAACAACAAAATCCTGATCAAAAAAAGGGCGGATTATTACTCCGCCCTTCTCCTTAAAACAACGAAACTATTTGCTGCTTGCTTTAATGTGATCTACAGCGGCTTCAGCATGTTTGGTAGCCACGTCCGCATGATTCAAATTACCGTGATCGATGGCTTCTTGCAATTCCTTGGCGGCAGCATCTAAATGACCTTTTGGTACGCTCTTGGCTACTATGGCGGCGGCTAGCGTATGCTCCAAGGACAATTTTGCGTGTTCGACCAAAGCTTCAGGCTTATTGGCTTTACCCTCAACTACAGCCGCATTGGCGTGCTCCAGAGCCGCCTTAGTATGTTCTTCAGCGAAAACTGCAGTACTCAAAAACAACAATAAACCTGCACATGCGAATGCTAATTTTTTCATGATCCTAACCTCATTATAGTTTGGTAATAATCTTTATAAAAAAACGACAAAAGCATGGAAAACCAACCTCTTGTCAATAGCATGCCAACCGAATCAACCTAAAAATCTGTTGGCATGTTTAAAGCAACTACAGCATAGGGGGGCAAATTATTTATACAATCAGTAGAATTACCTATACGTTGTTGTGGGGGTTGTAAAAGCTTATTAGCATCGCGTACCATTCACTCAATCTCAGATGCGCGCCCTACCCTGACTTAAAAATATGTTGAGCATACTGACACTCCCCGTCCTAAACGATAATTACATTTATCTGCTGCACGACCCCGTGTCGGACGAAACCGCGGCTGTTGATCCTGCCGTTGCCCAGCCGGTTCTGGATATTCTGGAGCAAAAAGGCTGGTGCTTAACCACCATCCTGAATACTCATCATCATGGGGACCATGTCGGCGGTAATCTGGAGCTGAAACAAAAAACCGGCTGCACGGTTATTGCGCCCCTTTCAGACCAGCATAGAATTCCCGGCATAGATCGCGGCGTTGTTGACGGCGATGAGATAACACTCGGTAAGCATTCTGCCAGAGTTATCTCGACTCCGGGACACACCAGCGGCCATGTTGTTTATCATTTTGCTGATGACAGAACGCTGTTCTGCGGGGACACGTTGTTTGTAATGGGCTGCGGTCGATTGTTTGAAGGCACTGCGGAACAGATGTGGCATTCGTTACAAAAATTGAAGGCTATGTCCGCATCAACCCAGATCTATTGCGCTCATGAATACACGCAAGCTAATGGCCGGTTTGCTTTAACGGTGGAGCCTGATAACCGGCAGTTACGGCAAAGAATGGAGGTCATCAATCAGCTGAGGGCAAACCACTTGCCGACTGTGCCGTCGACGATAGAGCAGGAACTGGCGACGAATCCGTTTTTCAGGGAAGACAGTTTGGCGTTGCAGGAAACCATTAAGATGGTGAACAAAAACCCAGTTGAGGTTTTTGCGGAAGTCAGGCGATTGAAAGACAATTTTTAATTGTTTGATTTTTTTCAAAAAAATAATGGTGTGTGAAGGGCGAGTAAGCTTACCCCAACACGAAGGTCTCTAAACAACTCGTCATCCCGGCAGGGATTGCCGGGATCCAGACGCCATGGGTGGCAACGTCAAATTTATCCAAGTCTGCCACATGGGATTGCACCGTTTAATCAACAGACTACAACTCATTAGACTACCAAAAAAATATAAATACACCGTTGTTTTTCCATACACTCACCGTGTCACATCCCTGTGCTCTGGATCCCGGCAATCCCTGCCGGGATGACGATAATACGCACAATGTGATATTTATAAAATAACTTAACCCTTAGGCCGCATATGCGGAAACAACAACACATCACGGATTGACGGCGCATCGGCAAACAGCATGACCAGACGGTCGATACCTATGCCCTCGCCTGCTGTAGGCGGCATGCCATGTTCCAGCGCGACGATATAGTCGGCATCGAAGTGCATGGCTTCATCATCACCAGCCTCTTTTTCTTCGACCTGTTTTTGGAAACGCGCTGCCTGATCTTCGGCATCGTTCAGCTCGGTGAAGCCGTTGGCTATTTCCCGTCCGCCGACAAAAAATTCAAAGCGATCGGTGACATGCGGATCGTCATCATTACGCCTTGCCAATGGCGATACTTCAACCGGATACGCGGTAATAAAAGTCGGATTCATCAACCGGCTTTCCACGGTTTTTTCAAATATCTCGATCTGGATTTTGCCCAAACCGTAACCGTCCTTGACCGGAATATTCAGCTTTTTGGCGACTTCGACGGCGGCTTCGCGCGTGGCGATATTTTCCGCTTTTAACTCTGGATTAAAGTGCAGAATCGAATCGAACACGGTCATGCGATCAAACGGCTTACCGAAATCGTATTGTTCGCCCTGATAAGTAATCTCCGTTTTCCCTAGCACTTCCATCGCGATACCGCGCAGCATGGCTTCGGTCAAATCCATTAACTCATGATATTCCGCATAAGCCTGATAAAACTCCAGCATGGTGAATTCAGGGTTATGACGCGTCGATAAACCTTCGTTGCGGAAGTTGCGGTTGATTTCAAACACCCGCTCAAAACCGCCGACAACCAAGCGTTTTAAATACAATTCCGGCGCAATACGCAGATGCAATTCCATGTCCAGCGCGTTATGGAAGGTGGTAAAAGGACGCGCCGTCGCTCCGCCTGGGATCATCTGCATCATCGGCGTTTCAACTTCCAGGAAATTGCGCTCGATCAGGAATTGGCGAATATAGGCGACCACTTTGGAACGGATCAAAAAGGTATTACGCGATTGCTCGCTCATGATCAAATCCAGATAGCGTTGTCTGTATTTGATTTCCTGGTCGGCAATGCCGTGGAATTTTTCAGGCAACGGGCGCAAGGCTTTGGTCAGCAGGCGGATGTCGTCAACCTTGACGCTGAGTTCGCCGGTCTGGGTTTTAAACAATACGCCTTCCGCGCCAACGATGTCGCCTATATCCCATTTCTTGAACTGCTCGTTGTAGAAATTTTCAGCCAGCGCATCGCGAGTCACGTACAGCTGCATCTGACCGGACATATCCTGAATATGCGCAAAACTGGCTTTACCCATCACCCGACGAGTCATCATGCGACCGGCCAGCTTTACCCTCATCGGCTCCGCTTCAAGTTCTTCCTTGGATTTTTCGCCGTATTCGGCCAACAGCTCACCGGCGACCACATTGCGACGGAAATCGGTAGGAAACGCAATGCCGCCGTTTTCGCGCAACTCGTTTAATTTGCTGCGGCGCTGTTTGATTTGTTCTTGTTCGTCGTGCTCAATTTCTGACATGGGCTTTGGTTAAAAAGTTATAAGATTAAAATGTTTATTTAAATAAATCGCTATGTGAGCCAAGTCGGGCCAACACCAGCGTTTCAGGATTCGGCTTTTCATAAATGAGTAATAGATCGGGCTTAATATGACATTCGCGAAATCCCACCCATCTACCCATTAATGAATGATCGTTATACCGCTCCGGCAAAGGCGAGTCCGTGGTTAGCACCGTCAAAATATCGATGATTATTTTGTCCAAATTTTTATAGCGACCAGACAGTTTTCCCGTTTGAAATCGCGCCGAAACGCTGTTTGGCGCTCAATCGTCCGCATTAAGATCGGTCATAAGGTCTTCAATGCTATTGAAACTCACAACTTCACCGCGTCGACATGCTTCCAATGCGGCTGTGGTCTCGGCATTAGGCTCCCTCACCTCAAACGGCAAGGCTTTTTCGGAAACAACTCTTTCCAACATAATTCGCACAGCCTCAGGTACAGAAAGCCCTAGCGTAGCAAGCGTTGCTGCGGCTTGTTTTTCAATTTGTTCGTCTACACGAACATGAACTACGGTAGTGGTCATAATTTTTCCTTGCCGGTTAGAATCATTACTTGGAAATCTAGCGCACTTACAGGCCGCTCTTCAAGCTGGCCTCGATAAACTGATCCAGGTCGCCATCCAGAACCGCCTGAGTGTTGCCTGTTTCTACATTGGTACGCAAATCCTTGATCCGCGATTGGTCCAAAACATAGGAACGAATCTGACTGCCCCAGCCTATATCCGACTTGGTATCTTCCAAGGCCTGAGCCGTTTCGCTACGTTTGCGCATTTCCAGCTCGTACAATTTGGCTTTCAATTGCTTCATCGCGGTGTCGCGGTTTTTATGCTGTGAACGATCGCTCTGGCATTGCACGACAATCCCGGTCGGATTATGCGTCATCCGCACGGCCGATTCAGTTTTGTTGATATGCTGACCGCCCGCGCCGCTGGCACGATATACATCGACACGTATATCGGCGGGATTGATGTCGATGTCGATGTCATCATCGATTTCCGGCGATACAAACACCGACGCAAACGAAGTATGACGGCGATTGCCCGAGTCGAACGGCGATTTCCTAACCAAGCGGTGCACGCCGGTTTCGGTGCGCAGCCAGCCGAACGCGTATTCGCCTTCAAACTTGATCGTGGCGCTTTTGATGCCGGCCACATCGCCCGATGATTCTTCAATCAATTCGGTTTTAAAACCTTTGCGTTCGCCCCATCGCAAATACATGCGTTCGATGATCGATGCCCAATCTTGGGCTTCGGTGCCGCCGGAGCCGGACTGTATATCCAAAAAGGCGTTATTCGCGTCCATTTGCCCGGAGAACATGCGTCGAAACTCCAGCTCAGCGACTCTTTTTTCAAAGTGCGCCAGGTCATCAACGACGATTTCAACCGTTTCCTCATCGTCTTCTTCAACCGCCATCAGCAGCAGTTCTTCGGCATCGGCAAGGCCACGTTCCAGGTCATTAATGGTGTTAACGATGACTTCCAGCTGGCCGCGCTCTTTGCCAAGAGCCTGCGCTTCTTCCGGGTTATCCCAAATTTTCGGGTTTTCCAACTCTCTTAAAACTTCGACTAAACGCTCGCTCTTGATGTCAAAGTCAAAGGTACCTCCTAAGGGCGTCGCCTCGGCTTTTTAGGTCGGCTATTTTGTTTTTGATCGGGTTTATTTCTTGCATGGAGTGTATTTAACCAATGACAGTCGAGACCAAACGTACATATGAACGTCGGGCGATGAAAACTTTAGAGGGAGTGATTATAAACTATAAGCCGTGCCTGTTCATCCCAAGTTGCCGGCTTAGTCCATTAAAAGTTAGGGAATTAGCAATGACTTTTCCCCATCAACATCAACTTAAGCAGGCAACGCGTATATAACTGATGTGCACAATAGCTAAGAAATTTTCACCATGAAGACACGAAGGACACGAAGTTTTATGTTTTTTCTTCGTGTTCTTCGTGTCTTTGTGGTTTTATGCTTTAAATTAATGCGCCCTTAACCAGCCATGCTCTCAAAAGGCTGAAAAACAGATCTGCGCTCCCAATTCCAGAGCCAGTTGCTGTTCTGCACGGCCTTTATTGACCGCGATTTCGACCAGACCGCTGGAGTTCTTATACCAGAAAGCCTGTTGTTCCGTTACAGCACTGAATGTGTCGGCATGTTTGATCGCAATACCGTTGACGGTTAAAGTCTTGCCGAAAAAGGCTTCGTGGCAGCGCAATCCGGTCATAGCATTGCCGTAATGATCGAAATAAATCACTTCCGCCAAATCGTGAGGCCAATCGCTTAAATCATTCCGGTCAAATGGTCGCAATAGACCATCGGCTGCATTGATAGCCAGCTTTGCGGCAATCGGGGCGAAAAGATCCCGGCCATGAAAACTCATCGAACAATGTTCCGGCTTCCAGATTATTTCCGACCATTGCGCATTTTGGGACTGAACCGCAACAGTATTTAACAAGCCGTTATCCGGCCCGACAAAGGTTTGTCCGTCGGCCTGCAAAACAACGGCTCTGCGTTCGCCGCCAACGCCTGGATCAACCACGGCGAGAAAAATACTATTTACTGGAAAACTGTGCCGCAATACTGCCAATAGGTAGGAACCTAAACGGGGATCGGCTGTCGGTGCATTACTCAGCAGATTGATAACGGGTACATTGGGCGCTGCCTGCTGTAACACCGATTCCATTTGCCCGATATAAGGGCCGGATGGACCAAAATCGGTAAAAAGGACGATGCAACTCACTGAGCCAATACGTCTAAACCGGCATTCGCCGCGCCAGTTCCCGACTGGCTAGCGGCATACACACCATCCCTGGCGATAAATGTCATAACCTGCTCTTCGACTTGTGAACTACGCGTTAACCCTGCAAAGTCAAATAACTTCGTATCGGCCAACTGTGAAGGCGCGACATTTTGCAGGCTGGTGAAAATGGTTTCCAATCGGCCCGGAAACTGTTTATCCCAGGTTTTTAACATGACTTTCATGGCTTGGCGTTGCAGGTTTTCCTGAGAGCCGCACAAGTTGCAGGGAATAATCGGGTAATTTTTGAATACGGCCAAGCGTTCAATGTCTTTTTCACGTGTGTACGCCAGAGGCCGGATGATGATGTTTTTCTTATCGTCGCTTAACAATTTGGGCGGCATCGCTTTTAATTTGCCGCCGTAAAAAATATTCAGGAAGAAGGTTTCAAGAATATCGTCGCGATGATGCCCCAGGGCTATTTTGGTGACATTATTGGCTTCGGCATAACCGTATAAGGTGCCGCGCCGCAGACGCGAACACAATCCGCAGGTGGTATTGCCCTCGGGGATAACCCGCTTTACCACGCTGTAGGTGTCTTTTTCGATAATATGATACGGCACATCCAGCGATGCCAGGTATTCCGGCAATACATGCTCGGGAAAGCCGGGCTGCTTCTGGTCCAGATTAACTGCGATCAGTTCGAATTCAACCGGCGCGGTTTTCTGCAAGTGCATCAGGATGTCCAGCAGGGTGAACGAATCCTTGCCGCCGGATAGGCACACCATGATTTTGTCGCCGTTTTCGATCATGTTGTAGTCGGCAATCGCATCGCCGACCGTGTGCCGCAATTTCTTTTGCAGCTTGTTAAACTGGGTTCTGGATTTTTGGTTTGGATCTGACATGGAATTTGAATTATAGAACACGGATGACACGGATTTATATGCGGGTGAAAACCAAAAAAATCAGTGATTATCCGTCTAAATCCGTGTCATCCGCGCCCCATTTATATATAGCTAGAAACGTTAGCCGTTGTAACGCTGAAAAATCAGTGTAGCGTTGGTGCCGCCGAATCCGAAACTGTTCGACATAATGGTATTTAACGTGATGTTGTCTTTACGTTCACGCACGATCGGAATGCCTTCTGCGCCCGGATCAAGATGAGTGATGTTGGCGGAAGCGCTGAGGAAGTTTTCTTCCATCATCAACAACGAATAAATCGCCTCATTAACACCCGCAGCACCCAGCGCGTGGCCAGTCAGTGATTTTGTGGAGGTGACCAAAGGCACATTATCCGATCCAAACACGGCGCGCAAGGCTTCAAGTTCCCTGGTATCGCCGACCGGCGTACTGGTGCCGTGGGCGTTGATGTAATCGATCTTGCAGTCTTTGATGGTCGCCATCGCCTGCTGCATGCAACGCACAGCGCCTTCGCCTGACGGTTGAACCATGTCATAACCATCGGAAGTGGCACCGTAACCGGTCAGTTCAGCATAAATTTTAGCGCCGCGCGCTTTGGCATGTTCCAGCTCTTCAATCACCAGAACACCGCCGCCACCGGAGATCACAAAACCGTCGCGGGTTTCATCATAAGGCCTTGATGCTGTGGTAGGCGCGTCATTATATTTGGAAGACAGCGCACCCATCGCATCAAACAACATCGACATCGTCCAATGCACTTCTTCTCCTCCACCGGCAAACACGATGTCCTGTTTGCCCATTTGGATCAATTCCATCGCATGACCGATACAGTGAGCGCTGGTCGCACAGGCCGAACTGATGGTGTAATTGACACCTTTGATTTTGAAAGGTGTCGCAAGGCATGCAGTATTGGTGCTGGACATGCTTCTAGGCACCATATAAGGGCCAACTTTTTTGATGCCTTTTTCGCGCAAAATATCAGCAGCTTCAACAATGTTTGACGTTGAAGGCCCGCCGGAACCCATGACCAGGCCGGTTCTGAAATTCGACACTTCGGACTCGCCGAGGCCTGAATCATCAATTGCTTGCTGCATCGCAATGTAGTTGAACGCAGCGCCATCGCCCATAAAGCGTTTTATCTTACGGTCGATGAATGCGTCCAGATCTATGTTGATAGGCCCGTGAACATGACTGCGAAAACCCATTTCCTGATAAACATCAGCAAAAGCGATTCCTGATCGGCCTTCTCTGAGGGAATCGACAACCTCATTGCGGTTATTCCCTATACTGGAAACGATCCCCAAACCGCTAACTACGACTCTTTTCATTGTTAACGCCTCTAAAAATCTTCTGTGGAAGTAAACAAACCAACCCGTAAATCGGTAGCCTCATAAATCACTTTGCCATCGACTTCCATGGTGGCGTCAGCGATACCCATAACCAACTTCCGCATAATCACTCTTTTTAAATTGACCCGATAAATCACTTTCTTGGCTGTGGGCAATACTTGTCCGGTGAATTTAACTTCACCCACGCCCAAAGCGCGTCCTTTACCGGGGCCGCCCATCCAGCACAAAAAGAAGCCAACCAACTGCCACATCGCGTCCAGGCCTAAACAACCGGGCATTACAGGATCGCCCTGAAAATGACAGTCAAAAAACCATAAATCAGGCGTTATATCCAGTTCAGCAATGATCTCGCCTTTTCCGTATGCACCACCTTCATCCGTGATCAGGGTAATACGGTCCATCATTAACATATTTGGCAGAGGCAATTGCGCATTTTTCGGCCCGTACAGTTCTCCCCTGCCGGACTTCAACAATTCTTCGCGCGTAAAACTGTGCTGTTTCCCCATACTCTTTAATATACCTTGCGTAATTATTATTATTTTGAATTGTGTATTATCTAACAGACATCAAAAAAAATCAGCTCTAATTTTAGCCGGGCAGCACATCAAGCATCAATTCTTTCATCTTCAAGCCCTTTCGTTGTATGAGTTGCTGATAAATAATGGCGTAAGACAGCACCGAAGTGACGTATTTCCTGGTTTCTTTAAAAGGAATAGTTTCTATCCAGATGTCTGCCGGCACCGCCTCAAAACTCGGCAACCATTTTGATACCCGGCCAGAGCCCGCATTATAAGCGGCAATGGCCAAGGCGAAATGTCCATGAAACTGCTTTACCAGCTGTTTGTAATAAAAAGCGCCGTATCTGACATTAACGTCTGGATTAAACAGACTGTCATCTGACCGCCATTTTTCCTTCAAATCGCGGGCTATCTGCATCCCGGTTCTGGGCATAACCTGCATTAAACCGCGCGCACCAACCGTTGACTCGGCGTCCTTATTAAAGATACTTTCCTGACGGATCAGGCCGAAAACAATGGCCGGATCAAGATTTTGCCGCTCAGCATTATTATGAACCTGATTCGAATAATAAACCGGAAACCGAAGCCCCAGATCATCCCAATAATCGGCCTTAACCAGCGTCGTAATCGCAACTTGATCCCAATGCCATCGCTGAGCCAATTTGGCAGCGACCATGCGACGCTCCTTGCTCAGCACTTTTACCGCATACCACCACTGCCGCTCGGCTTCGGCATCCCTGTTCAGGGCTTTAAATTCCCGAACCATCTTAAAATCGGTTTCATTAGCCAGATTGTCGAGCTCATTTGCCGCCAGGGAAACCGGTTTGTTGGCAAATTGATAAGGTTTATTGACATTGTCGGCGGCCAGAAACCCGTAAAAACTGCGGTCTTCGGCCAGTTTTGCATAGGCTTCCTGAGCCTGCACAGGATTCCCGGTTTTATCCAGCACCCTGGCTTGCCAGTATTGCCATTTAGGATCCTGCCGCTCCTGGGCTGTCAGCCCCGCCAACGCCTCGGCGACATGCAGCCAGTTTTGTTCAAGCAAAGCCGACCTGACTTTCCATTCATTGACTTCGGCATCGACAAGAGTCACTTGATTAAGGCGCTGATACGCGCCTGGACTGCGACTGCGCGCAAAAGCAACCGCAAGATTGCGCTCCAGTTTCTGAGCAGTCTTACTATCCATTTGGAAAGTGTGTTTTCGGTCATCCCAAAGTTGAATGGCCAGATTCAAGTCGGATTTTGCCAACATATCTACGCCATGCGCGAAAAGCCGCCCCAATTGCGGGTTCAAAAAGCTGTTATTTTCGATCAGACTCGGTTTTTTGTGTACCCGCAACCAAGCATCGGCAATGCCCTGATCGGTTATGCTCATAGAACGGCGCACGAATTCGGCCACCGAGACATTATCCTTGCTCAAGGCCAATTCAAATCGCTGCCAAACCAATTCCGGCGTAAAGCCGGGCGACATCATCAATGCCGTCCACAGCGGATCGCATTCCTGCGGCAGCGAATCAGGGGTAACCCACAGACGTTTGGCCTCAATTAATGCCTGATGTTGATCGCCTGTATTATAAATAGCCAGATTGTACTGACATTCAAGAGTTGTATTGTCGGTGGCTTCATAATGCCGAATAAAATCGTGCCACTGCTCATTCCTGGCCAGGTGATCCAGCCATTTAGTTCTCAATAACCGAGCATAACGGCTCTTTTTATAAGCCGCTAAAAAAGCTAGAACTTGGTCGGTTTGGTGTAAATTGTCTTTCAACCACAGGTATTGCAGATAAGGGTAGAGAGGGTAGTCTATCAACGTAGCGCTGATATGCATGAATGCAGATGTATTGCCCTGAGCAATGTATTTTTCCGCCAGCAAAAAATCACTTCTTTGCTGGTCGAGCGTATTGCCAAGTGCTGCACCGGAAAAAACAACCAGACACAACAACAGATTTCTACGCAGGTGTTTCATATTTTACTCGTCGTTAATATAGGTCTTAAAGATATGGAACGCAGATGACGCAGATAAATATGATTTACGCAGATTATAAATCCTGAAAAATCTTAACTAATCATAACCATCAGTGTCATCAGCGTTCTATTTTCGACTGCTAGTCACAAGCTGTTATAATCAAGCGTTCTTTACAACCTCCCTATCAAATCCCGTGCAATCGAAACAGGCTACCCAAGCATACAGCTGGAATACTATCTACCAATTTGCTTTAGAACACAAAAAAGAACTGATTATTTCTCATTTTATCGCCATTCTAGCTACCATAGCCAGCGTTCCGGTGCCTTTGCTGATGCCGTTGTTGGTCGATGAAGTTCTATTGCACAAACCCGGTATTATCATTCAAACGGTCAATTTGCTGTTTCCTGTCGCTTGGCAAATCCCCATTCTTTATATCAGCGTTATTTTGCTGATCAGCGTCATCCTGCGCATTATTGCGATCATTTTTAACATCATCCAGTCCCGGCAATTTTCCTGTATAGCCAAGGATATTGTATTTCGAATCCGCAGCGACCTAATCGGGCATTTACAAAACATTTCGATGTCCGAATACGAAAGCCTCGGCACCGGCACCGTAGTGACCCATTTGGTCAAAGACCTGGATACCATAGACACGTTTATCGGTACCACCGTCAGCAAGCTGCTGGTCGCCGCATTGACCGTTATCGGCACCGCCGTGGTTCTATTATGGATGCACTGGCAACTGGGTTTATTTATCCTGCTGCTGAATCCCGTGGTCATTTATTTCACCCGCGTGATCGGCTCCCGCGTTAAGGATCTTAAATCCAAGGAAAATTCCGCATTTGAAGTTTTCCAACAATCCCTGACCGAAACTCTGGAAGCCATCCATCAAATACGCGCCAGCAACCGTGAGAAGCATTATTGTCAGCAGCTGATCGAATCGGCCCGCTCGGTCAAGGATTTTTCAACCGCGTTCGCCTGGAAAAGCGATGCGGCAACTCGCTTGAGCTTCCTGGTGTTCCTGTTCGGCTTCGACATCTTCCGCGCCTGCGCCATGCTGATGGTGTTTTATTCCGACCTCAGCATCGGCCAAATGCTGGCGGTGTTCGGCTATCTCTGGTTTATGATGGCTCCGGTGCAGGAAATCCTGAGCATTCAATACGCTTTTTACGCTGCAAAAGCTGCATTAATCCGTATCAACCGGCTTAACGCGCTGAAACAGGAACCGCACTACCCTCACCTGGAAAATCCGTTCCTAAACAAAAAAACCGTGTCCCTGCGCGTGGAAAACCTGCATTTTAGCTACAGCGATGAGAAAATCCTCGACGGCATCCAACTAAAAATTAAAGCCGGTGAAAAAGTAGCGCTGGTAGGCGCCAGCGGCGGCGGCAAATCGACCTTGATCCAAACCCTGATCGGACTTTATCCGCCCAGCCACGGCCAGATTTATTTCGATGAAGTTCCCATCGACCGCATCGGCCTGGAAGTGGTCAGGGAAAATGTCGTCACCGTGCTGCAACACCCCGTCCTGTTCAACGACACCATCCGCTCCAACTTGACCTTGGGCAAACCGGCCTCCGATGACGCATTATGGAATGCGCTGGCTATCGCGCAATTAAAAGACACCGTTCAGGAGCTGGCCCAGGGCTTGGACACCATCGTCGGACGACAGGGCATGCGGCTTTCCGGCGGCCAGCGGCAACGCATGGCAATTGCCCGAATGATCGTCGCCGATCCCAAAGTGGTGATACTAGATGAAGCCACCTCGGCACTGGACAGCGAAACAGAACACAAACTGCATCAGGCCATGGCGGAGTTTTTAAATGGCCGCACCACCATTATCATTGCCCATCGCCTGAGCGCCGTTAAACAGGCTGACCATGTTTATGTTTTTGAGCAAGGTAAAATCTGCGAGCATGGGCAACATGAAACCTTGCTCAGCCAGAAAGGCCTTTATGCGAAGCTTTATGGGGAGTATCAGTGAGACCAATGCACAATAAAAGTCAGATTAAATCGTCATGTCAATATGCTGTACGCTGCCGACTGTGCCGTTCTCGTTGAGGACAACGCTACTGGATTGGACAGTCCCGAGTAACTGATTAGTCGAGGTCTTGATATCGAACGGGGTCGCTATCGACTGTAGCGAAATGGCACCCACACCATGCGCTGCTAAACTGCTCAACTTGTCATTTCCGGCGCTATCTTTCGTCCATACCTTGAGCTGTGTGAATACGGCATCGTTCTCGTCTATCCAGCCATTGTGGTCGCTATCGTATTTTTCCAGCTCACCAAAACCATTGCCGGTGGCAGGGCCGAACAACTCGCTGCCGTCATTGATCTTTCCATCATTATTATTGTCGAGCGCCAAAAAACCGCTGCCGGAAAGAGGCGCGTTGATCTGCTCCTTATTCCCATCCGAATTCAGGTCGAAAGCGAAACGCTGTTCACTCAACTGGGCGGCAGTGCCGTTGAAGTTGATGACCAGCGGATCGGCCTTGCGCGGCGCATCACCTAAGCGCACGCTGGTGCTACTGGTCTCTCTGTACTGGTACTGCATCACCAGATTCAGACTGAACTTGATCTCCTTGTCGTCGCTGGTCTTGATGACACCGCTCGCCTGCATGGTGGTTTGCTCGGATTCACTGTAGCTGACTTCCTTGACCTGATAGGTGCCAAAACCGGGGCGGTGCGTAAGGGTAGAGATGTCGTCGGCAACAGTCGTCTGCGTTGCCTTGAGCTGGTTTGCGTCTAACTGCCCCACCTTCTGCCCTGTCATTTTTTCAACCATGAGGATGATGAGTTGCAACTTGGGGTCGTTTTGCGCATCGCGAATGGCATTGTCAATTGCTTCAGCTTCACTGGCTTGCTTTTCCTGTGCGGCAGCAGAGATAGTGACTTGTTGGGAATTGGCCTGAGATGGGGCTGCGTGTACAGAAGAGTCTGCCCAAGTGCGGATATTTTCCTCGGCACTAGCCTGCTGAGACGAGCTATGACTAGATTGCATCGCTAAACTGTAATTGGTAATTTTCATCGCTGCCACCATCGTATGGTAATAAATAGGCTATCGGCAAAGCAGCGCTAAACTTTAGGGATTTAAGCTGGAGAATGCCCGGCTTTTCTTCGAATCTCCAGAGTTGATAGAAATTACAACCCCGCTCCTAACGTTTCTGCAACGCTCAAGCAAAGTGGTACTAGACAAGCGCAATCCATAGGCAACTGCGGTATAATTTGGCCTATCAAAGCACCTCATTTACATCCTACTACACCACTTATGCCCGAAAACTACGACCTGCATTGCCACTCTACCGTCTCCGACGGTGCTTTATCGCCCACGGAATTGGTACGGCGCGCCCATGAACAAGGCGTCACTTCGCTGGCGTTGACCGATCACGATACGGTCGCAGGCCTCAGCGAGGCCCAGGCTGCGGCTGACGCGACAGGCATCCAATTAATACCCGGCATTGAGCTATCAACCAGCTGGCAGAACAAATGTTTTCATATAGTCGGGCTGGGCATTGATCCCGCTTATCCTCCGCTACGCGACGCCACCCGCAACCTGCAAATCATGCGCACCGAACGCGCCGAAAAAATCGCTGCTAAGCTTGAGAAAAAACGCATACCCGGCGCGCTGGAAGCCGTCAAGAAAGCCGCGGGCGACGGCATGATCACCCGCAGCCATTTCGCCGACTTCCTGCTGTCGCAATTCCACGTATCCACCCAACAGGAAGCTTTCGACCGCTATCTTGGCTCAGGCAAAGCCGCTTTTGTTTCGACGGCCTGGACTGAACTGGAGCTCGCGGTAAACTGGATTACCCAATCCGGCGGTGTTGCAGTATTGGCGCATCCTTTGCGCTACAATCTCACCGCCAGCTGGATGAAACGCCTGTTAGCCGCGTTCAAGGAAGTCGGGGGGCAAGGCATAGAAGTCGTAACCGGCCGATATAACAGCGATGAAATAAAATTGGTTGCCTGTTACGCCACCCACTTCGATCTGGCCGGTTCCGTCGGTTCCGATTTTCACAGTCCTGCCAACCAATGGGTGGAATTAGGCAGGCTTGCGCCCTTGCCTCCTAACATCAAACCGGTATGGGAGCTGCTTAGTCAAATGAGAAACGCCGCATGAGCTTTTGGAAAACCAAAAAACTGTCCGAAATGACCACCGAAGAATGGGAGTCATTATGCGATAACTGCGGCAAATGCTGCCTGCACAAACTGGAAGACGAAGACACCGGCGACATCTACTTTACCAGCGTGGTCTGCAACCTGATCGACCTGGATACTTGCCGCTGCACCCGCTATAGCGAACGCACCACCTTAGTCCCCGAATGCCTGGATTTAAAACAGCACGATTTTGCCGAATACAACTGGCTGCCGGCCACCTGCGCTTACCGGTTGTTGACTGATGGAAAAGAACTCCCAGCCTGGCATCCGCTGTTGTCAAAAAGCCCTGATAGCGTCCAGGACGCCGGCGTTTCAATCAGCAGTTATGCGATGAAAGAATCCGAAATTGACGACCTGGAAGATCACATTATTGAATGGCTGGAGTAATCCGCGCCTCTTTAAAGCAGAATTAAACCCCACGTTACCGCCGCCCAAATCAGCGACATCATCACAGCCGCCGAACCGATGTCCTTAGCGCGGCCCGACAATTCGTGATGTTCAAGCCCCACTCTATCGACGACAGCTTCTACAGCCGAGTTTAATAACTCAACCAACATGACCAAAACGATGCTGCCAATCAACAGCAGTTTTTCAATATTGGTTTGCCCCAGCCAGATTGCCAGCGGAGTCGTTACCACAAACAGGATGACTTCCTGTCTGAATGCTTCTTCATGTGTCCAGGTTGCTTTAAAACCGGCGACGGAGAAAAAACACGCGTTAATCAGGCGCTTAATGCCTTTTGCATTTGGATTTGCCATTGCTGTATATAAATTTGAAGTGAAAGGAAATGTCTTGCACCACCCCGGAAAAGCTTTGTCCTTCGCGCGCCCCATGATGCATGACGGCGTATTTAAGCAGGAATTACGTACAAAAAATAGGTTGTCATCAAAACTTAATATTTCTGTCATTTGATGGTCATCAACCCGACACGAAACTGACACCTTTATTTATTATGGTATCCACATCCTTCTTCAGCCATGTGGACACTCATGAAAAAAACAGATGATGCAATACGGTTCAAACCTGCCAAACGTTTGGAATGTTTTGTTATCTCCACGGATGGAGTGTATGCCGTAAACCAGTCGGGAACTGGTACGGCGATCGCCAAGGATGGCGTGTATGCCGCAGGCCAGCCGGGAGCTGGCGCGGCGACAGACTCTGAGGCGTTAATCAAAGAAGCGCAAGCCCTGCGTTTTCGTGTGTTTGCGAAGGAAATGGGCGCCAAGCTCAAAACCGAATCGGAAGGCCTGGATTATGATGAAGTCGATAGCTATTGCGATCATTTGGTTGTGTATGACAACGCCAACAAAAAAATTGTCGGCTACACGCGTTTACTTAATCAAGATCAAGCCGAACGCCTTGGCCGGTTTTACTCTCAAAGCGAGTTCAATCTGGATCAGGTGTTAACATTGCCCGGCCGTTTCCTGGAAATCGGCCGGACGTGCATTGATCCTGATTATCGCGGCGGCGCGGTTTTAACGACGCTTTGGTCGGCGCTGGTTCAATACGCGCTTGAAGGGCAGTTCAATTATCTACTCGGTTGCGCCAGCATTACCCCCGGCCCCAGCGGCTTTGCGGTCGATGCGGTTTACCGGAATATCGATGCTAAAAATATTGCGCCCTCCTCGCTTCAAGTCAATCCCAGCATCCCGGTACCTGAAGAATTAAGATGCGAACGCGATGAATCAGGCATTCCTCCGTTGCTCAAAGCTTATTTTCGTTTCGGCGCTATGGTTTGCGGCGAGCCTTGCTGGGATGAGGATTTTAACTGCATGGATTTATTCATGCTGTTACCGCTCGACCAATTACAAGAGCGCTACAGCAAACACTACATGCGTGGCTATATCGCCAGGGATGGTGTGTATGCCACAAGCCAGCCGGGAGCTGGCGTGGCGATCGCCAGGGATGGTGTGTATGCCGAAAGCCAGTCTGGAACTGGCGCAGCAATCACCAAGGATGGCATCCATGCCGAAACACAACCCGGCGCAGGCTGGTAATGAAATTGAAACTACGGCTGTACTATAAACTTTTCCAGGTCGTCATCCTGTTTATCAACGGACTGATTATCACCGCAGGTATTTTTCCCATACTTGGTTTTTTATATTCGGCACGCGACGCCAAAACCAAGCGGGATGCCATCAAAACCCGCTGGCTGCGAAGATTCAGCGTTATTGCTAACCTGCATATCATCAAAGAGGGAGAGTTGCCGGAACGACGCGCCATTCTGGTCGGCAACCACATCTCCTGGCTTGACATCATCGTTATCGGCCAATATTTACCGGCCTATTTTGTTGCCAAGAGCGACATTGCAAGCTGGCCGGTCATCGGCTATCTGGCCAAACAAGGCGGTACTATTTTTATCCGTCGCGGCAATAAACAGCATATCAAGACTACTGCCGAGAAAATGGTCTGGTTGTTAAAACAAAACAGCAACATTATCGCCTTTCCCGAAGGAACCACGACTAACGGCGATGAGGTTCTGCACTTTCATTCGTCCTTATTTCAGCCTGCATTGTTAACCAGGTCGGCTATTCAGCCCGTAGCCCTTCAATATCAAGGCGCCGCAAAAGAGCTCGCGCCTTTTGTCGGCGACGATGGCTTTGTGCCGCATTTAATCAAAATGCTGTCCATGGATAAAATAGAAGTGCAACTTAGCTTTCTTCCCGTCATAAACAACTCGGGAAAAAACCGCCATTCCGCCAGCCTTGAAGCAAGAGACATGATATGGAACAAAATATCCGATTGTTCATCGACAGATAATTCAGACCAGCAGTGTGTTGAAATTATTCAACGAGAATTGTGTAGTCTCATAGGAGCATAGGCGTAGCAACATGCAAGCCTACGTAGCCAATTTATATCACCGAGCCTGTTATAGCTTGCAACAGTAATAACGTTAACTACAAGGTGCGATATGAAAATTCTAAGCCTAATGAAAGTTGCTGATATTTTTACGGTTGGCAATCTGTGCTGCGGCATTGTTTCGATTTTGCTGGCAATTGACGGTTTTTTTGATTTAAGCGCATTGCTGCTGTTTTTGGCGGTGGTGTTTGATGTGCTTGACGGGAAAATAGCGGGGCTGATGCATCAAAAGAATCATTTCGGCAAACAAATCGATTCCATGTCTGACCTGGTCTCTTTTGGCGTTGCTCCCGCCTTGTTATTTTATTCACTAGGCTCCCCCGGAGTTTTAGGCATCTTAGTGGCATTGTTTTTTGTCGCCTGCGGCATGCTTCGGCTTGCACGCTACAATATTTCCGAAGGAGCCGGTTTCGAAGGCATACCCATTAGCGTGAATGGCGTGCTGTTTCCCGCACTTTTCCTGCTTTTGGGCAGCTTCCCTCAAAGCCTGAATTATTGGCCGATGGTCTTTTTAATTCAGGGCTTCCTGATGATTTCTACTTTAAAAGTATCGCGGATATTCTGATCTGTTCCTGAATCTCCCCTATTGAATAAATTCAGCATGAAAAAAGAATTGTGGTCGCAGCCTGTTTTTCCGGGAATAAGGGTATATTGGTTTTTTATAGACTGTAACTGCTGATTCGGATTTATGACCTGCACTAAATTCCCTGAACTCGAACAACTTGAACGCATTATTGAACAATTAGGCGACCGGGCTCAAACTGAGGTAATCGAACGAATTCAATACCAAAATCATGAGTTCCCCATTCATTGCATTACGCTGGGATCAACCCAGCCCGATGTACCGGTATTAGCCTTTTTTGGCGGCGTACACGGGCTGGAGAAGATCGGTTCCGAAGTTATCCTGTCTTATCTGGAAACCATCTGCCAATTGCTGGACTGGGATCAGGAATTTCTGGCCCGGCTCGAAAAATCCCGGCTGGTTTTTGTACCTATCGTCAATCCGGTCGGCGTGTATCTGGGCACGCGTTGTAATGGCAACGGCGTCGATTTGATGCGCAATTCGCCGGTGGAAGGCGTGGGTGCAACCCGCCTATACAGCGGCCACCGCATCACGCCCCGCCTGCCCTGGTATCGCGGCGATGAATCCAGAATGGAAAAGGAAGCGCAAGCCTTGTGTCGCGTTGTCGATCAACACCTGTTCAACTCGTCCTTGTCCATTGCCGTGGATTTGCACTCGGGATTCGGCATTCAGGATCGGTTATGGTTTCCCTACGCCTCGCGTAAAACCCCGTTTGCCTTTCTCGCCGAAACCCTGGCCTTAAAAGAACTGTTCGACCGTTGCTACCAACACCATATCTATCGGATTGAACCGACCTGCCTGGAATATGTGATTAACGGCGATCTGTGGGATTATCTGTTCGATGATTTTGTGCAGCGCTTTGAGGCCGAACGTTTATTCCTGCCGCTGACGTTGGAAATGGGGTCGTGGCTTTGGTTGCGAAAAAGCCCGATGCATCTTTTCTCTCGGCATGGCTTGTTTCACCCGCTGCTGCCGCACCGCCAGCAACGGATTTTCCGGCGACATTTCATGCTGTTTGATTTTTTACATCGCAGTCTCTTGTATCCTGAACAATGGACGCAGCTTAAACCACGGCAAAAGCTAGCTTATGAAAAAAAGGCATTAGGTCTTTGGTATGAATAAAAATCTTGGGCAGAACTGGATTTTACTGAGAGGACTGGCGCGCGAGTCGGCGCATTGGGGGGCTTTCGTTCCGCTGTTGCAATCGACATTTCCAAACGCTCAAATCACACTGCTGGACTTACCAGGCACCGGTTGTTTTCATCGGGAAACCAGTCCCAGCACAATCAAAGCGATAACAGACGAAGTACGTCATCATGCCTTAGACAAGAGTTGCATACAACAACCGGCAACCATTCTGGCTCTTTCGCTGGGGGCGATGGTTGCCTGGGAATGGATGCGCAGCTACCCCGAGGATATTTGCGGTGCAACCCTGATGAACACCAGTTTTGCCGACTTGAGTCCCTTTTATCAGCGGCTACGCTGGCAAAGTTATGGAAAATTTATCGCATTGGCGATGACGCGTGACCTACATAACAGGGAGTCAAAAATCTTGCAATTGACAAGCAACCGCCGAAACCGGGATGTACAAATCATTCAGGCTTGGGAACAAATACAAAACGAACGCCCCATCAGCCTTAAAAACAGTTTCCGCCAAATCGTAGCGGCAGCAAACTATCGACCCGGCGACATAAAGCCGAAACAACCGGTTTTATTATTAAACGGCCTGGGCGATCGTCTGGTAGCGCCTGCTTGCTCAGAGGCGATACAGCAGAAATGGAGTCTGGAACTTCACCGCCGCATAGGATCAGGCCATGACCTAACTCTGGATGATGGCGCATGGGTGGCGATACAACTAAAAGATTGGGTAGGATCAAAAACAACAATCAATGGGAAAAACGGCTAACGTCTCAGATGACCTACAAGCAATATTGCAATTACCACGGGTGTGGGGAACGCTATCTGAACGGCGTATTTATCAAGCACCTCGTCGGTTCATCCCCACGGGTGTGGGGAACGCTTCGGCCCTGGCGATCCATCCGCCTCGGAACGCGGTTCATCCCCACGGGTGTGGGGAACGCCGCCGCCGCATGATCCGCCGCCCGATGGTCATCGGTTCATCCCCACGGGTGTGGGGAACGCTAGCTATTTGCGTTGCTGATCGGCAATATCGGCGGTTCATCCCCACGGGTGTGGGGAACGCGGCTTTGCAGCTTGGCTTCGGCATCCGGTTGCTGGTTCATCCCCACGGGTGTGGGGAACGCCCGAAGAGTATGGGAAGGAAGGGATGCGCGAACGGTTCATCCCCACGGGTGTGGGGAACGCTTAGGCGTTCCATCTGGGCGTAAGCCGTAGAACGGTTCATCCCCACGGGTGTGGGGAACGCGTGCCTGTATTGTCATAGATGCTGTTATTACGCGGTTCATCCCCACGGGTGTGGGGAACGCCACTGCACGGATGCACCTGGCTACATAGACAGCGGTTCATCCCCACGGGTGTGGGGAACGCATCTATCTCGCCCATGCTCATATCAAGCCGCGCGGTTCATCCCCACGGGTGTGGGGAACGCTTGATCATTATTTATTAGTCCGTAGTAAGGTTAAAACCACCGCCTTTTAGGCGGTCAGATTTATCTATGATTTTTTGACGTATGATATTGCCCTGAACTGAAAAGTAGGGGGCCTTATGGATTACCGTTATGGAAGTCATACTGTTTTTA
>JAUXTH010000054.1 GCA_030679035.1 Methylobacter sp.
CAAAGCATCAATAACGCGAACAGCCCGAAAAAACCGGTCAGGGCAGTGATATAGCAGTAAATCGGTTTTATGTTCATGCAGATTGTTTACCCTCGTTCCCACGCGCTACGCTCATCGTTATACACAAGTGTCTGCGATACACCGTCATTCCGGCAGGGATTGCCGGAATCCAGAGCACAGGGATGTGAACGCTTGATTTTATTGAGCAGTTCCCATGTTGATACTTGCTGTTTGTTTCGGTATCGCCATCCATGGCTTCTGGATCCCGGCAATCCCTGCCGGGATGACGTGCTTTAAAATACTTGTGTATAACGATGAGCGCAGCGCGTGGAAACAAGGAAGGAATCGGTTTTATGTTCATGAAGATTGTTTCAGTTGAAGTGCGGTTTTAGCCAAACGCGCACCAAGCGCTTTGCACAAGTTTTTTTCGTGCTCGCTCAAGCCCGCGTGATTGGTCGATACATGACTCGGGCCGTAAGGCGTGCCGCCTGACGTGGTTTCGCGCAACGCATGTTCGGTGCTCGGCAAGCCCAGTATCAGCATGCCGTGGTGCAACAGCGGCAACATCATCGATAACAAGGTGCTTTCCTGTCCGCCGTGCATGCTGCCGGTTGAGGTGAAGACGCCGGCGGGTTTACCTGTTAACGCGCCTGAAAACCAGATTTCGGTGGTGCTGTCGATAAAGTATTTTAGCGGCGCGGCCATATTGCCGAAATGGGTTGGACTGCCCAGCGCAAGGCCGTCACAGGATTTTAAATCGTCCAGCGTAGCGTAAAGCGCACCGTGGGCGGGGATGCTTTCCGCCGTTTTTTCACAGACCGTTGAAACATCGGGAACGGTTCTGAGCACCGCTTCAGCACCGTCAACCGATGCTACACCGCGAGCGATATGATTGGCCATATCGGCAGTGGTGCCGTTGCGGGAGAAATACAGAATCAGGATTTTAGTCATAAGCTTAAGTTAGGCACAAATTGCGATTTTTGCCCCCCTCTCCCACTGGGAGAGGGCTGGGGTGAGGGCTTTCTAAAAGCGCATCCTTTGACCGTGCGCAGTCAATTACAAAATAGCCAGCACAGCTTCCGGCGGACGCCCAACCGCCGCTTTGCCGCCCGCGATAACAATAGGCCGCTCAATTAAGATAGGATTGTTCACCATGCCTTGTATCAGTGCCTGCCGATCCAGTGCTACATCGTCAAGGCCGCCTGCTTTATATTCGGCCTCTTTTTTACGCATCAACTCGCGCGGCTCCATGCCCAGTTTTTGCAGAATATCATCCAGCTCCTGAACGCTGGGAGGCGTTTTAAGATATTCGATAATCTCCGGCTCAATGCCTTGCTCTTTTAACAATTGCAAAGTTTGCCGCGATTTTCCGCAACGCGGATTGTGATAGATTTTTACAGTCATGGTTCACCCGCTCCTTAAAATAAAAAAGCTATAATAGCATTCTTGTAACTATTCAGTTAAGCAGCAACTCGCAGATCGCAGGTGGGTAGCCCCCTCTCCTGATGGAGAGGGCTGGGGTGAGGAGAAATTCAATCAACAAACTACCTTGCTTTAGAGTCCCCCTCACCCTACCCTCTCCCGCTGGACGACTGCAAGGATGCAGAAGGTAGAGCACCAAAAGTAGGCGCTTTAGGCGATGCAGGAGCTATTGCCGAGAGGGATATTGTGCTCCGTGCTGGATAGTTACTCATTTTTAATAAAACTCACACGTTGGAAAAGGCAATAACGATGATGGACAAAGTAACGGATAGAATCAAGCAGTACTGGTTATTGGCGCGATTTGATAAGCCTATCGGCATCCTGATTTTATTGTGGCCTGCCTTGTGGGCGCTGTGGGTTGCCAGTGACGGCAAACCCGACTTGCTGGTGTTGACCGTTATTTGTCTCGGCGTCATATTGATGCGGGCCGCCGGCTGCGTGATTAACGATTACGCCGACCGCGACTTCGATCCGCATGTAGAGCGCACCCAACATCGGCCAATCGCCGCAGGCAAAGTAAGCCCCAAGGAAGCGCTGATAGTCTTTGTCGTGCTGTGCTTGTGCGCTTTCGGCTTGGTGTTATTACTGAATATTTACACCATCATGCTGTCGTTTATCGCCGCATTCTTGGCCGCCAGTTATCCGTTCATGAAACGCTACACCCACCTGCCCCAAGCCTATTTAGGCATCGCTTTCGGCTGGGCCGTGCCGATGGCATTTTCCGCGCAGACCAACAGCATCCCGCCCGTAGCCTGGGTGATGTATTTGGCCGTCGTATTATGGGCCTTGGTTTATGACACCATGTACGCGATGGTCGATAAAGACGATGATTTAAAAATAGGCGTCAAATCGACCGCCATCCTGTTCGGCGCTTACGACCGTCAAATCATGGGCGGATTGCAGCTCGTCATACTCGGTTTGCTGATTGCAGTCGGGCAAATGGCGCACACCGGTTGGCCTTATTACGTCGGTATTTTAATTGCGGCAGGCTTGTCGGTTTACCAGCAAAAATTGATTTTTCACCGGGAAAAAGCGCTTTGTTTTAAGGCGTTTTTAAATAACAATTGGTATGGTCTGGCCGTGTTTTTAGGGTTGGTCGTAGATTATTGGCTACGATGAATTAGTGCCGTCGGGCAGGCGTTTATGCCCGACATTTCAAGATCTGAGTACGGCAATGGATTTGCCTCCGTTTCTCCATTTAATGTCGTAATGTCGGGTAAAGATAAAGCTTTTGCCCGACCTACAAGACTAAAAATTGTGTAGTTTTTCTGTTTTCCAGAGGATATTTTTGAAGCCGTAATTCGTCTCCTCGAAAAAAAACGACATGCAATTTAAACCGTGCGACACTTGGCATTTGAGCTGAAATTCTATGTTTTTCTCTTTAGTCATCCATTCTGGACGGTTATTAGTGACAACCTCCGAGCATACCGGTAAAAGCTTTAACTCGTCTTGGGTAGGCTCTTTTGGGCTATAAAGTAGTTGAGCAGCAAGTAACGCAGGCTTTAAATAAGTTACCTGTATAAATGTACCGTATACCCATTGTCCAGTTAAAAAACCTGGTAAATTTAATATTACTTGTAACTGCTCAGCTACATATTCGTAATCGCAAGGACGGGGATCGCCATCAAGTGTACACTGAAGGTCATGAAGGATGCGAGCCACTCCGCATGCACCATAAAGCCGTTGCGGAAAATGCGATATAAATGCCAAGTGTCCTTTTCTATCAGGCATTAAATTCTTTTCTGGAATAAAAACTCTCGTGGTTGATTTGTTTTTACGCCAATTCTGGTTATCAAAATTTAAAACACTTTTTATGTAATCTTGGAGCCAAACATAATAAAAAACATGCTTTTCATTGTTAATAGGACAAACCGCAAGGATTATTGGTGTAACAAATCTTTCAGAATAAATAAGGGTGTTTGTTGGCACATCAAAAGCCGAAACACCCTGTTTGAATTTGATTGTTTTTTCGGTTCCTTTAATTTGAAACATCAGAATTTGTCCGGTGGGCTTTTGATCTTCAAAGACTTCAGCTTCTAAATCAATACCATAATCTCGGCCCGTTTTCTCGCGAAACTCCCATTCCCTCGGTAGTGCCATAGGCACAATTTTTCTGGCTTGGGTATCTATTTGATGGGTTCCGATTCTCATATTAAATTATTTCAAATTGATGATGTTTTTCTTGCTTTCTTTGATGTCGCGCATTCGCGATCGGCTTTAATTTTTGCCAATAACGCCTCGGCGCTGTTTTCGCCGCTGATCAGATCAGGGTTTTGTTCGCGCCAGTCGGCGGTGAGTTCGCCGCGAAAGGCTTTGGCGAGAATGGATTGGGTCAGGTGGTTGACCCGCGCCTGGGCGTCTTTGACCCGTTGCTCGATTTGGTCGGCGTAGGTGAAGAGTTGTTCCACTCGGCGGACTATTTCGGTTTGTTCTTCAATTGGAGGCACTGGGAGAATAATTTTAATCATCCTTGTTAACCCCAAATCTTGATTTCCTACCCCATGAGTATATTTTTGGGACTGGTTATAACCGTCCTGAGAGTTAAGAGCATGTTGAACAAAAAATGGATTCACCAAATTATCGGAGACAAGTTTTAGAACAGCAACGTGAACCCACACATTGAAGTCAATTTGCAAAGTATTGACTGTGGCTAAACCAGTTGTTCCTCCTTTTGTATAAAGAATGTCATGATATTCAGGTTTGCAGCGCATTGAAAGCTCTTGATGTAATTCTTCACTTATATATTTCGAAATAGAAAGGTCTATTTTTCCTGGTCTTATGCTTCCTCCACTAATGAATGGTATGCCTTTGTCTTGGTATTTCGGGCTGAAATGAGGGCCATCCTTAACACTCCAAGTAATTTGATCCAAGGTTGCGCGAAGCCAAGAAGCAGGAAGGTCGATAAACTCATTTGATTCAATTTCGTCTGGTGAAATAGCTGATTTATATTTTCGCTTTCCAGGCCACATTCTAATTCGCTCATCCGCCAACTTAGAGCCAATATCACATTTTGTAATATTGGCTTCGGCACGCCATTCCTCGGTCAACCTTCCATTCATTGCTGCAACGAGAACGGATTGGCGGAAGCGTTTGAGGATTTTGGGGATGGTGTCGAGGCGGGTTTTGAGGGTGTCCACCTGCGCCAGCAGGTCGTCCAGTTGATCGGCGATTTGTTGCTGCTCGGAAAAGGATGGAATTGATAAATCAACCTCTTTCAAATCACCTAAAGAAATATTGTTCATCGCTCCGCCACGAGCGTTACTTTTTGCAATTGTCTCAGCCGATTGCTTAAGTTGCTGCCTTAAAAATTTCGTGTCAAGAAATCGTGCTGTACCTCTAATGATTGCTACAGCCTGATTAGTATTTGCTGGAATATGCTCTTGAGTTACTAAAGCAGTTTTACCAATTGTTCCTGCTATCGAAAAAAGAATATCACCTTCTTGAAATTGTGATCTAAGCAATGCCTTATGTGCTTCCTCTGAAATAAATTGAGATAATGTATTTAAATCAATACCGTGCTGGTTAATATTTTCAATTTTGATAAAGGGAACTCCTGAATCCAAATATTGAAAACCAGCCGTGGTTGGAGTTGTACCTTTTGTAATTTGATCTGCTATATCACCAAGTTTAGCTCGGCACCATTCTTTGGGAATGCCTCCAAATTCCAATTCATCCTGTTTCGTAGGTCGTGTTAGCGCAGCGTAACCCGACAGCTCTGCATCAACGCCGTATTTCGCGCTTTGCTCCTGAATTTGTTGGGCTACGCTATCGCTATCCCAACCTACATCAGGCACATCAATATCAGCTTGGCTCATTGCCCACTCTCCAGCTTCGCCAATTCATAAAACTCATCCAGCTTGGCTTGCAATAAGGCTTTATCCGGCAGGCGGGTTTGGTATTGCGCCACCAATGTCGGCGACAAGCTGCGCGACAGAGCGTACTCCACTACGTCATGATCGCGGTTTTTACACAATAACACGCCTATGCTGGGCGCTTCGTGGGCTTTGCGGTGGTCGCGGTCTAAGGCTTCCAAGTAGAATTCAAGTTGACCCAAATAGGCGGGTTTAAAGTCGTCTATCTTTAATTCAAACGCTACCAACGCCTGCAACTGGCGATGGAAAAACAGCAAGTCTATCGAGAAATCTTTCTGCCCGACTTGTATGCCGAACTCTTGACCGATAAAACAAAAATCGCGGCCCAATTCGAGCAAAAACTGTTTTAAATGTTTGATCAAACCCTGTTGCAAATCGCGTTCATGGTGCGGTTCAGGCAAATGCAGAAAATCGAACAGATAGCTGTCTTTGAAAATTTGCTCGGCGGCAGGATGCAATTCTCTCAGCAGTGCTGAGACTTTTAACGGGGATGCTATGGTTCGCTCAAACAAGGCGTTGTTTATTTGCTGTTCAAGTTCACGCACACTCCAACGTTCATGAACTGCGACATTCAGATAAAACTCCCGCTCTTGTGCTGTTTGGCACTTGCTCATAATGTGCAAATGGCTAGACCACGGCAATTCTCTCAACAGTGTTGAGAGTTTTTCATCACTTTGATAGGTCTCAAAAAATTGCTTCATGCGCCATAGGTTTTGTGCGGAAAAGCCGCGCAAATTGGGTTCTTGCCCCGCTAACCAATCGGCTAGCTGTTGCACGACATGTTTACCCCAGCTTTGCTCAGCCACTTTGATGCTCAGGTATTCGCCAATCTGCCAATACAGCTCCAGCAGTTGCTGATTGACCGTGCTTAACGCCCGTAATTTAGCCTGCTGAATGAGCGACAGTACCGGCGGAAAGTGTTCGGTATTGGCTGGCAGGTTCATTGCTCCTCCTGCAAAGCCAAAGCATCGCTCAATAATTGCCGCTGCACTTTGGCTTCATCGCCAGCGCCCAACGCCTGCATCAAGCCGTTGAGTTCGCGCAGGGCTTCGGTCAGTTCGCTCATCGCTTCGGCGGCCAGCACATCCGGCTCAGGCAGGCTGGCGGCATCGACGCTGTCCTGGTCTTTCAGCCAAACAATATCCAGCGAGTCTGCTTTTTGGGTTTTGATCCAGTCGCGCGAGAAACTGCGCCAGCGGGTGTCTGTTTCCCCCTCGCCATCAAGGGAAAGAGGGATATTTCCATCTGCTTCTTTACGTTCGTTGGCATGGAAACAGTCTTCAAACGGTTGCAGATGCTGATCGCCGAACGGTGTGCGTTTACCGAAGCTGGGCATGTTGGTACGCAGGTCGAAAACCCAGACATTTTGCGTACAATTTTCATCCTGATCCGGGTTTTCCGCCGTGCCTTTGCTGAAAAACAGTACGTTGGTTTTAACGCCTTGGGCATAGAAAATGCCGGTGGGCAGCCTGAGCAGGGTATGCAGGTTGCATTTGTGCATTAAATCGCGGCGGATGTCGGTGCCGACTCCGGCTTCGAACAAGACATTATCAGGCAGTACCACGGCGGCGCGGCCTCCGGGTTTCAGGCTGCCGTAGATGTGTTGCAAAAATGCCAGTTGCTTGTTGCTGGTGGAATGGGTGAAATCGCGGCTCGGGCGACCGCCGCCTTTGGCTGTGCCGAACGGCGGATTGGTCAGTATCACATCGGCTTTGGGCAGTTGCGTGCCGGGCAAGCCGAGAGTGTTGCCCAAATGCACCACGCCTTCGTCGTCGCCTTCCATGCCGTGCAACAAGCAGTTCATCAACGCCAAGCGGCGCGTTCCCGGCACCAGCTCCATGCCGACAAAGGCTTTGTTGCGCTGAAAAGTTCGCTCTTTTTCGGGCAGGCTATAGTAGTCGTCGGTGTTGCTTTTGATATAGGCATCGGCACCAATTAAAAAACCTGCGGTTCCGGCGGCGGGGTCTTGAATTACTTCTCCGGCTTGCGGCTTGGTGCAACGGATGATGCTGTCGATTAACGGTCGCGGGGTAAAATATTGCCCGGCACCGGATTTGGTTTCGCTGGCGTTTTTTTCCAGCAAGCCTTCGTACAAGTCGCCGAGACCGTCGCGTTGGGCGCTAAACCAGTCTATGGTGTCCAGGCTTTTAATCAGTTGTTCTAAATGGCGCGGTTCCCTTAAGCGGGTTTGGGCATCGGCATAAATCGCCAAAATCAGCGGGTCGGTAATGACGGTTTTTTCGATGGTTTTGGTTTCATCGTCAGGGTCTTTGCTAATCTCTTTACCCGTTGAGAGAATGAACAGAATGCGTTTGTATTCGTTCAACAGGTTTAAGCCGCTTTTGCCATTCAAATCAAGCCAGCGGCAGCCTTCGGGCAGTTTGTGTTTTTCGAGCAATCCGGCTTCGGTATTTTCGTATTCCATTTTTATGAACAGCAGCAACACCAGTTCGGTGACGTAATCGCTGTAATTGATGCCGTCGTCACGCAGTACGTCGCAGAGGTTCCAGAGTTTTTGAACGATGTCGTTGTTGGTCATGGAGGGTATGTAAAGGTCGGTTAGATGCTTAATAGCTTCATTTTGGGTGGGATAAATTTTTGGCAGTTCATGCCTCGCCGATGTGGAGCAGTAATTTTTTGATTAAATCAGTTGTTGAATGCTGCTTAAGGCAATAATGGGCGTGGTATTGGAAAAAACGATCATAACAAAGCCGTTTCTCTTTGAAAGTCGTCATGACTGTCTTCTAGTAAGCTGGCTCCGGCATCAAAAGCCATCCGCAAAAAAGCAACTCGACCAATACCTAGCCACGTTGCGGCACTGCCCGATGACAATTTGCCTTCCTTGAACAAACTGATTGCGGCTTGTTTTTTTAGATATTCGGCAAAGTCTTCTGCGTTAAGGTGGATACCCATTAATAATTCGGGTGGGCAATCAATGGTTATTGTGTGCTGCATGGCAATTCCTTGGTAATAATCGGCTGTATTTGTTTTTGCTGCTATTTATTTGGTCGCCTATGGGACATTGTCAAAATCCCTAAGTTGGATGTCTAGGGGGACAAATTCGTTGTCATCAGCGGGCATACTGAGGAGATAGTCAATAAAGGAAGTCGATTGATCGGCTTCAACTACGGCGCTAAATTTATTTTTTTCGTCTTGTAACGACCATTGCTTGGTTTGCATAAACACCTCTTGAGCTAGCCAGATTATAACAGAGCCTGAATTATCCCGTTGCTTGCCAGATATTTTCGCTGAGCGTATCTAATACTTTATCCAGATCGCCGCCGAGCATTGAATCTAACCGTTTAGCGCCACCATCCTGGGCAAACGCACGATTGACAAAGTGTTGGTCGATAACGATTTCATGGGTTAGTTGTTTGGCGAGACGATCCAGCCATTTGCGTTGTACTGGCGTCCAGTTGTGCAGGGTGTAGATTTTTTGCATAGCGTGGGCAACGCGCTGTTCAAAGGGCAACAAGGCTTCACCCAAAGCGGCTTGGCGTATGTAGCCGACAATGCTGGCGGCGATTTCCTGATGGGTTTGGTTGCGCCAGGCGCTTTGCAGTTTGGCTTCGCTGTAGCCGTGTTCATCCAACAGCAAGCGTACTTCACGCAGTTGTTCACGGGTGAGGTCTTTGGGCTTATTGACTATCACGCCCAGCGCCACGGACTGGTTAAGCTGCTCGCGGATAAAGTGGTTAAAGCTGTCCAAATAATCGGCAGGCTTTTCGTTGACACCGTAGGTTTGGGTGCGGCTTTTAAATTCATCCTCACCTTCGTAAATTAACGGTAAACGATCCGAACCCAGCAATGCGTTAACTTCACCCAATTGCTTGAGTAAACCACTATGGCTTAGCACAAAATCGGCTGCTTGCTGGGGACCAAGACTGTGCAGGTGCTTATGCAATTTGCTGGGCTCTACGCCCCAAAGCATTTCCAGTTCATCCAGCTTTTGTTTAAGCTGAGGCTTTTTTTCAGCATTCTTAACGGCCTTGCGCAATATCCGCATGACCTTTTGACTGATGACATCGAGCACGTCATGGGCGTGACTGGTTTCAGCCGTGCTGCCCGGAGCCGCCAAACTATTAGGATCGGTCAACTCTTGTAACAATTGATCCAGGGTGATATTGGGATCTTTGACCAATGGCTTCATCGCACTGACCTCTTGCAGTGCTGCGTAAATATCAACCGGATCAAAGATTTTGAATACGGTTTTGCCAATTTCATCGCAGCGACGGGTGGCACGTCCCAACATTTGCTCAAAAAGGATACGTGAACGGACTCGGCGTAAAAACACCAGATTGCAAATGGTTGGCACGTCAATGCCGGTGGTGAGCAGATCGACAGTGATGGCAATTGTGGGGTGTTTTTCGTTTTTATAGCGCCGGATGAGTTGCTGCACTTTGTCACTCTGCCTGGTAATTTTACTGACCGCCGCCTCGTTGTAATCGTCTTGATAAAGGGCTTTAAACGCTTCATCCAAAAGGCGTTTGACCATGTCGGCGTGTAAGTCGGTGGCGCAGAAGATCATGGTTTTTTCTTCGCCGAAGGGATCGAGTTCTTGCGCTAACTGAGTGCAGATGACTTGGTTAAAGCTTTCGGCGATGACTCGACGGTTAAAGGCTTCGACTTCAAAGTTAAGCTCGTCATCCAGCTCAGCCAGTTCTACTTGACCTGTTTGGGTATTGATAACGCTAACCTGGATGCCTTTATCAAAATGAATGCCGTTTTGACTAAGCAGGGTTTCGTAGCGAATCGGCGAATCATGATCGATCAGCCAGTCGTCGGCCACTGCTTCACGGTAACTATAGGTAAAAACCGGTTTGCCAAAAACTTCAGTGGTATGTTTGGCGGGTGTTGCAGTCAGACCGATTTTGACGGCATCAAAATAATCGAGCACACGGCGATAGCTGGATAGATATTGCGCGACATCTCGAATCGCCATCTCGCCATCGGTCATTTCCTGATCCAGCGTGTAGCCGCGATGCGCTTCATCGATGATAATGCAGTCGTAAGCATCAATATTGGGTGGGGTATCTGATTGAAAAATCCGCTTGACCATGGCCTGTACAGTAGCCACCTGAATACGGGTTTCTGCCTCGGCAGCCATATCACCCAGTAAGGCAATGTTGTAGATTTTAGATAGCGTCTGGTTTTGCTCTAAAGGCGCATCGTTAAAAAAGTCTATGGCTTGTTCGCCCAGCGCAGTGCGATCCACTAAAAACAGAATGCGTTTAAAATGCTCTGTTTTTAAAAACCGGTACATCAAGCCGATGATGGTGCGTGTTTTTCCTGTGCCGGTAGCCATCGCCAATAAACAGTTGGATTGACTATTTGCCAATGCAAGCTCTACCGCCTGAATCGCATTTTGCTGATAGTCGCGCAGTTTGAGATAAGCAAAACCCTCGTTTTTGAGTGCTTGTTGCGCAGCTAGGTGGCTACGTTTGAGACTATCCAGCAAACCTTCGGGGCTATGAAAATCATGCAATGGCCTAGCTAAGTTAGCTAGCTCCCGCACATCACGAAACCAGGTACCAGACTGCTCAGCCAGTTGCTTGACATAGGGCCGAGCGTTACATGAATAGACGAATGGAATTTGATAATGGCTTTCTTTGCTGTCGGGCCAGGCTATTGTTCGACCGGCAAGTTGCCAGGCTGATTGCATGATCGGACTCGGTTTAAATCCGCGTGAATAGCGCTCGGCTTGTGGGATTTTACCTGCGACATTGGTGTTTTCACGCTTGGCTTCCACGACGGCAATCGGCGTTAAACCGGCAAACAAGACATAGTCGGCGGCTTGATTGCCTTGGGTGGGCCATTCGGCTATGGCTTTGTTTTTACCTTTTTCCGGGCGCGCGCCTTTTTGATAAGTCAATTGCTCGGTGTCGGCTTCCCACCCAGCAGAAATAAGTTGCTGATCGATCAGGATACGCGTCAATTCTTCGTTAAGGGAGAATTGAGCGCTGGCTTTTTGGATACTTGAGCTGATTTGCGGTGGAACTTGCTGCCGACTTTCAAGCTCTTTCTGCATCGATTTGATACGGGTCTCGAAAGCTTCCCGCTCGTTATTGAGTTGGTTTTCATGCGCCAATGCGAGTTGTTGAAAGTCGCGAGCTTCTGTATCCATGTGTTCAGCCAGCACCACATATTCTTGTTTTTCGCGGGCGACTAGCGCTATCAGTTGTTGATTGCTTTCGACCTGTTCATTGGCGTCCAACAGTTTCGCTTTTAGTTGTTCAATCTGTGTGTTTAATTCCCGGAGTTGTTGACTGGGGTCGGTAGGCGCCACGAAGGATCCGGACTTGAATGCAGTGCCTTGTTTACCAAATGCTTGATGAAACCAGATTGCCAATGACCTCGCTAAACGCAAACCATCCATAGCCTCTTTGTGTTGGGTTCTGAATTGATGCGTCGCTTTGTTGCCTTCGATGCGCAGGGTATGGAATAGATCACGGATGTTAGGATCGAGGCGGATTTCACGATTCAATTTAAACAGCAAATCAGCTTGTGAGGTTTTTTCGTCGAATTCAACACCGCAACGAGCGGCTATATCTTGCGCTAATGCTTCGCCCAATTGGCGCAGCTTAATTAACTGATGTTACGCACGGATGGTATTTCTCCCGTTTGCCGCGCCGAGCACCGGAGCTTTTATCGAGACTAGCCCGCTAGGGGCGCGGCAGGGATGCCGCGCGTCAGCAGTGGGGCTGGAGCCCCTTCTGCTGACCCTCGAT
>JAUXTH010000056.1 GCA_030679035.1 Methylobacter sp.
GCGTTCCCCACACCCGTGGGGATGAACCGCACCTGCATGGTGATGTCGGTATCGATGACTGGCGTTCCCCACACCCGTGGGGATGAACCGCCTCTCTTGGGTCTTCTTTGATGCTGATCCAAGCGTTCCCCACACCCGTGGGGATGAACCGCACCCATGGCTTGCGGACAGGGCGAGCCGGGAGCGTTCCCCACACCCGTGGGGATGAACCGCGGGGGATTCGTTTTGGGCGATTTGGTATCGGGCGTTCCCCACACCCGTGGGGATGAACCGCGGTGCAAACGCGTGGCATCCCTGATGGCTTTGCGTTCCCCACACCCGTGGGGATGAACCGCGGGTTTTAATGTCTTACCGGACGATGAAACTGCGTTCCCCACACCCGTGGGGATGAACCGGTGAATCGCCACTTTGTCGCCACTCACAAAACGCGTTCCCCACACCCGTGGGGATGAACCGACGACCACACTAGAACAAATTGCCACCCATCTGCGTTCCCCACACCCGTGGGGATGAACCGGTTTTTCCACCGAACGGCAGCTGCACTTCGGCGCGTTCCCCACACCCGTGGGGATGAACCAGGATCGAACCCCGCGTTTTTTAATGCGGTTCTGCGTTCCCCACACCCGTGGGGATGAACCGGTAAAAGAAAAAATAATGCTCGAACAACATTAGCGTTCCCCACACCCGTGGGGATGAACCGCGTGGCGTTATCTGCGCCAAGGTCATAATCGCGCGTTCCCCACACCCGTGGGGATGAACCGTGATTTCCGTATTTTTTAGCCGACTGCTGAGCGCGTTCCCCACACCCGTGGGGATGAACCGAAACTAAATACAGAAACATTGCTTGATTCTAAGCGTTCCCCACACCCGTGGGGATGAACCGAAGAACGCGTTAAACGCTTTGCAGAGGAATCGGCGTTCCCCACACCCGTGGGGATGAACCGCCATTCATGCTGCACACAACTTAATATTTGCAGCGTTCCCCACACCCGTGGGGATGAACCGCAGGCATCAGCGTTAACTGGAAAACCGTTTTAGCGTTCCCCACACCCGTGGGGATGAACCGTCAATCACATTGAGTAATAACTCGGCGCTAATGCGTTCCCCACACCCGTGGGGATGAACCGAAAACTTGAGGATAGACAAAATGAACCAATTCGCGTTCCCCACACCCGTGGGGATGAACCGCCAGAAAACAATGCGGTGAAGCGGTAACAAATGCGTTCCCCACACCCGTGGGGATGAACCGCCAAAGGCATGCCCTCAAAAGAGTCGGTCGTTGCGTTCCCCACACCCGTGGGGATGAACCGGATCGAGCAATCTGCAAACTGCAACCGGCTGAGCGTTCCCCACACCCGTGGGGATGAACCGGCATACCTGTTCCGCCCCGCTCTTAACTACAAGCGTTCCCCACACCCGTGGGGATGAACCGTAGAATTTATCTAATGCATTGATAAGTAAAAGGCGTTCCCCACACCCGTGGGGATGAACCTTCAGCGTCTTGGCGTACACCATTCATTCAAAAGCGTTCCCCACACCCGTGGGGATGAACCGGCTTTAAACAACGATGCGAGTGACTGTGCGCCGCGTTCCCCACACCCGTGGGGATGAACCGGCGTTGCAGCGCATAAGAAATACAGTAAGACGCGTTCCCCACACCCGTGGGGATGAACCGCATTTCGATGTCGAGCTGAAAGGGCAGGGCGTGCGTTCCCCACACCCGTGGGGATGAACCGGCGGTGGCGTAAACGTAAACTAGACCGTCCAGGCGTTCCCCACACCCGTGGGGATGAACCGACATCTGGGTTAGGCCTATTCCGAATCATCCAGCGTTCCCCACACCCGTGGGGATGAACCGGAATGGTTGCGCTTAAAAAACGACGAACCCGAGCGTTCCCCACACCCGTGGGGATGAACCGGTCATCGCCGGCGGCATGGTGACCAACCGCAAGCGTTCCCCACACCCGTGGGGATGAACCGTTTAAAGAACCAGTTTGGACGGCGTAGGTGCGGCGTTCCCCACACCCGTGGGGATGAACCGTTTTTGCGTGGCTTTAGGCCGCGGCTTGTGCCGCGTTCCCCACACCCGTGGGGATGAACCGCTCACACAGCTGTCACAAGAGCTGCAAAATCAGCGTTCCCCACACCCGTGGGGATGAACCGCGGAGGTAATGGGGCCGGTAACGGCGGCGGCGGCGTTCCCCACACCCGTGGGGATGAACCGCGGTATGTGGCGACTATCCGGCGGCAGGACGAGCGTTCCCCACACCCGTGGGGATGAACCGAGACGCTTTCACTGAGGCGCCTGTATCCTGTGGCGTTCCCCACACCCGTGGGGATGAACCGCGATTGGTGTATCGCATGGAGACCTAATGGAAGCGTTCCCCACACCCGTGGGGATGAACCGGGTGAGCTTGTTCAGGTAGAATGCCTCCTTAAGCGTTCCCCACACCCGTGGGGATGAACCGAATTGGATAACTCGACATTAAATTACCGGCAAGCGTTCCCCACACCCGTGGGGATGAACCGTCTTTTGAGTAAATCAGCGCGGTTTTTATCATGCGTTCCCCACACCCGTGGGGATGAACCGTTGCCGTTGCTATAGTGCTGATTATAGCTATTGCGTTCCCCACACCCGTGGGGATGAACCG
>JAUXTH010000059.1 GCA_030679035.1 Methylobacter sp.
CAAAATCAGGTCTTGCTCCTGCGCTACACCGTCATGCGCCACTTCCAGCTCGCGCCAGGCAAAGGCCAGCACCCGCAAACCCTTATTTGCCATCTGTTCCTGGGCGTTAATAAAATCCTGCCGGATTTCCGCCGTCAGCGACATTATTTCCTTGCCGATTTGCACCTGTTTGCATAACGGCAACAACATTTCCAGAGCGCCCTTGCAGTAAAGCACCACGCCTTTGGGTGTCTGATGGATTGTGGAAAGCCGCTTGCGATCGGTATCGAACGGCACTTCGTTGATCTTGGGATAAGCGCAAGTCTCGCCCAGACAGGTCTTGGCCATACGCACCAGAGCGATTTCCATCGGGTCGCCCAAGGTCTGCCACTTTCCGGCAGTCATGGTTTCTTTCAGATTGTGGCAGAGCAGCGCATCTTCGAAAAAGCGCCGGTAGGTAAGCGCCAGTTGCGGCTGACGCTGCACCGTGGCCGTCGCGAGCATTTCCCTGCCCAGATAAAGCGCTTGCACCGCCATACGGTTTTCGGTCAGGGTGCCGGTCTTATCGGTGCAAATCACCGTCGCCGAACCCAGGGCTTCCACAGAAGGCATGTGCCGGATCAGCGCATTACGCTTGGCCATGCGCTGGGTCGCCATCGCCAGCGACAAGGTGACCGTCGGCAATAATCCTTCCGGCACGTTGGCGACGATAATGCCGATCGCGAAGATGAAGTTGTCCCAGAACGACAGGCCCATGCTGCGTCCGATAATGAAAAACAACACACCCAAAGCAACCGAGAGCACAGCGATAAGACGGCTCAAACGCACGATTTCCAGTTGCAGTGGCGAAACGGTTTTAACGGCGGTTTGCGTCAGATGCGCGATCTTGCCGAATTCCGTGTGCATCCCGGTCGCAAACACCACCGCCCTGCCCTCACCGGACACCACCGATGTTCCTGCCAACAGCGTGTTGCGGCTATGCTCCAGGCTTTCTTCCGCCGAAGGCTCAGAGTCCCGCGCCTGCGGCCTGGATTCGCCGGTGACGGTGGCGTTATTGACGCGCAGAGAAAAGGCTTCGAGCAAGCGGCAGTCGGCCGGAACGTTATCGCCTTCCTGCAATAAAATCACATCGCCTGGCACCAAGCCTGCGGCCAAAATCAGCCCAACCTCGCCATCTCTGAGCACCTTGACGTAATAAGGTAAAAGCTTTTGCAACGCGGAAATGGCGCGTTCGGCGCGGTACTGCTGCCAGAACGAAAATAGGCCGTTGATCAAAATAACGCCGAGTATCGCATAGCCCAATGTCGCCATGCCGCCGCCCGGTTGCCTGGATTCGGCGAAAAACGCCAGGCCTGCCGCCAACCACAGAATCAGCGCGAAAAAATGAATAAATTCCTTGATGAAACGAAGTATCAGCGACTCGCCCCGCACTTCCTCAACCCGGTTAGGCCCATACTCATCCAGGCGAGATTCGACCTCGGCCTGCGACAATCCGTCATGACTACTATGGAGGCTGGCGAGCGCCTCATCGGCAGTGAATTGATGTATTTTCATCGCGACTCCTGAATACAGAACCCCAAAAGCAGTGATTTACCCTCGTAAAATACTCACTGCCATTAAGTTAAACACAATGACAACCGTAGGAGCGGGCCACGCCCGCGACATTTAGGCAATAATACAGCGTTGCAGCACGTTCATCGCGGGCATGGCCCGCTCCTACAGCGCTTAACTTAATGACAGCACCCTAAAATACCACGGCGCTCATAATTCTTTCATAAGTGAATCTACCGAGTATTGTATTATTCCAGCTTTTTAAGATTTAAAGAGTCTATTATGAACAGCTATGAGCAGAGCAAAAAAGCCAGACGCATCGTTTCGGTGGTTTTTATTTTGATAATGACAGTGGTGATGAGCGGGACTTACCTGTCGCAACAGCAAAAAGAAGCAACTGAAAAGGCGGCGCACAATTCTCAAAATCAATAGACAACATAACTGTGGTCAAGCACCTATTAATGAAAAAATACGAGCAGAACCCCTTTAACCGGGTGATTTGGTGGGAAAGAAAGGCGGTTGCAGTCACGCGAAAGTAAAACAATCGGGTAAAGGGGGTAGATTTTATGGCAATTTCACCAGTACCAGTGGACCAACGGGTAATCGATATCGATTCGCGCCGCTTTGCTTCCGTAGAAAAGGCATTGATCGAACTGATCACCAACTCCGATGACAGCTATGCCCGCCTGGAAAAAACCGGGACGCAGGTGTCTGGCCACATTCGCATCAAGTATGAGCGGCATCAGGCCGGCGCGCTGCTGGTGGTC
>JAUXTH010000061.1 GCA_030679035.1 Methylobacter sp.
ATAGCATGGAGTAATTTACGCATGACCGCACAAAGAGCCTGCATTTTTTCTTTGCCGTTAGTCACCACCAGATGCTGGAAATAAGCACTGACGTGCGGATCATGCTGTTTAGCACTTAAGGCTGGCATATAAAGAGCAGCGCGAATATAACGGTTGCCGGCCTTGGATACACGTGTCTTCTTGTGGATACTTTTCCCGGAGTCAACGGCCTTGGGATCGAGCCCTGCAAACTTCACCCATTCCCGATGGGAAAGGTCAGGCGGTAACAATAATAGTTCGCCCATGAGCGCAATGGCGCTGGTGTTGGCAATGCCTGTGATGCCGGTCAGTAACTCCAGCACCCGTTCAAGTTCGGGATATTTGCCGATCAAGACCAACGCCTCAGCCGTTAAACGGTCGATACGTTTCTGCAATTGAATGATAGCCAGCTTGGCATCGCGCAATACGGCTTTTGGAGTTTCCTGAGTCGCTGTTAGGGCATGCAAATGATTCTTGGCGGCCGCTTTTTGGCCGGTTAACGAATTAATTCTGCGGGAGAAACAGCGAAGAGCTATCGTCTCATTGGTTGGGCGAGTCCAAGCGACAAAGTCCATCCTCGCGGCGTATTCGGCCAAGGTGTTGGCATCGACAGCATCAGTTTTGCTATTTCTCATCAACACCTTAGCAAAATTATGAGAAGCTTTTGGGTTAACCACCATCAGCAACACGCCTGCATCATGCAGGGCGACAGCCAAATCAAAGTGGTAGATCCCCGTCGCTTCCAGGCAGACGATAATGCCTGGCAACTTGACCAGCTTCTTAACCAATCGGGCGCGGTCAGCTGGGGTGTTGGTGAATTTTTGTGGGTCGAATGGTTTGTTGTTCTTGCGGATAACCAGAACCAATTCTTCAGAACCGACATCAATGCCTGCTTGGAGCGATAGCATTGATTCATGATTATTTTTATTAGTTTTATTGGTTGTCATATGGGTTTGTCTGAATGAGTTAAAGAAAGTAGACTGTTCATTGGTTCCCGACCCTGCACATGCACCTACCTTCCTTGTGTATACAGGCTCTAAGCCTCAGATACTCCACGGTATGGGTGAATAGGGCGGGGGCCAATCTACGCGGCAGGCTCTGGTTAATAACCAGTCCTCAGGTTGGGACGGCCTCCCAATAAACGGTTAAAGCTTACTTGATCTCTTTGGTAAAATTTTATTAATTTTGATCATACAAGGTTGGGCATGCTTTTTATGCCCAACAATACAACGTTTTAGAATAGCGGACGGATTCAGGCTTTGTTTGCCGCCGTCGAATCACCGGGCCGGGCGCAAAAATGTTGGGCAACGAAAAGATGCTGCCCAACCTACCTGACTGAACGCTGTAAGGTGGTTCATTTGTAGGGCGGATTCGCCACAGGCAATCCGCCGCAACTTCAACAGGCTGTCATTGGCGTTGTGCGTGTGTGGCGGTTTGCTGCGCGAAACCGCCCTACAGCCCTATATCGATATCCTTATTGAGAAACCTACCATGCTGCTTAAAAAACTTCCGTGCCGCGCCCGGTTAGCTTTACGCTAGGCTTGGGGATAGACAACCGCAATAAAACAGGACTATGCCAAACGCCCGTCAAGCCGCCACGCGGACATTCATCTTCAACGCCTTGATGATGCGCTGCACCGTGTCCCATTTTGGCTGGCTTTTGCCGGACAGGGCTTTATACAGGTTTTCCCTGTTCAGTCCGGTGTCGCTGGCAAGCTGGGCAATGCCTTTGTGTTTGGCGATGTGCCCCAGCGCAATAATAAACATATCAGGGTCTTCATCCATAAAGGCTTGGGTCAAATACTCGCCCATATCGGCTTCGGTCAGCAGATGGTTAAATGGGTTGTAGGGTTTAGTTTCGGTTTTCATGGCGCTGTCTCACAGGTTTTTAACCAATTCTTTGGCTGTTTTGATGTCGCGCTGTTGAGACGACTTATCGCCGCCGCACAGCAAAATAACTAACTCGCCACCGCGCAGTGTGAAATACAGCCGGTAGCCTTGGCCGACGAAAATCCGCATTTCACTGACACCGTCGCCAATGCTTTTGACATCGCCCAAGTTGCCGTTGGCTGCCCTATCCAAGCGATTGGCAATCGCAAACGCTGCTTGTTTATCCTTGATGCGGGCAGACCATTGGTCAAAAACATCTGTGGTGTGAATTTCGTAATTCATAATTCTATTGTGGTCTGCAAGCTACAATAAGTCAAGCCGGTATTGACATCCTCCGCAAACCTCAGAGCAATCGCGCTTAAATTACCCGCGGATGCGAAACGCTGTAAGGCGGTTCATTTGTAGGGCGGATTCGCCACAGGCAATCCGCCACAACTTCGTCAGGTTGTCATCGGCATTGTGCGTGTGTGGCGGTTTGCTGCGCGAAACCGCCCTACAGCCCTTCTTCATCATCAGCAACATGCCCGATAAGCGGCTGTTCGGTTGGCATCAATAAAGCTTTTTTATTCTTTCGGAAACCATTTTTGAAGCGGTAGGATTTTCCTTGGAAATGTATTGTCTGATTTCCTTTAAATCTTCTTTTGCGGATGGCAGTAAAACAAACTTCATGTTTACTTGTTAGGGAATATATCGGGGTCCGGTGCCGGCAGTTCGTTTTCATTCCCCCATGAATCCAACCAATCCAGGGTAGCTTCTTGAGAGACAAAAATACCATTGTCCGCTTCTTTCTTGGCTTCTTGTATGGACTTAAGCTTCCATTCGGTTTTTTTCACATATTCGGCTATTGCTTTAGTTGCAATTTGCGCTTGCGACCGATGAGAAATTTTACTGATTGTCTCAAGGCTTTTCTTTAGATCATCCGAAAGCCTGATTGAAAATTGCGTAGTAGTCATAGTGTTTATACCGAATGTGGTTAAATTGTAAGACACTCGCCTACACTGTCCGTTTTTTTATCGTAGTCAACTGTATTTTTCCAAATGAGTGTTTTCAGGCAAAGCTCAGGAAATCGAAGATTCATATATACCGTTTGCGCTTCAAAATTCGGTTTTTAAAACCTCCTCACCCCAGCCCTCTCCAGCAGGAGAGGGAGCCTGGATGCCGAATTTTGATGTGCGATGAGTATAAACACATTCGTAACGTCTGATCGAGACCACAAGCCGACTTTGATCGACCAAAGCAAGCTTTGGATTCCAATATCGGAGTTCAAAGCTTGCTTTGCAACACCAAAAATCACCCAGCTTTTTTTGTCAGGTACAGCTGTTCAACCTGCTTTCTGGCCCAATCCGTCTTCCTTAAAAACTTCAAACTCGATTTGATGCTAGGGTCGTTATTAAAGCATCGGATGTCGATCAAGCTGCCCAGTTCGGCCCAGCCGTAATCGGCTACCAGCTCTTTGAGTATCGTTTCCAAGGTCACGCCATGCAGCGGGTTTCCCGGTTGTTGGTTACTCATAACTAATCTTCATGCTCATAACGCCGTTGTATCGCCTCGTCTCGGGCATCATTGATTTCGCGCATGATGCTGCGCACATCGGCCACTTTGGTGCTGCCCTGGAACCGGCCGGTCAATACCACTTGTGGCGTTAAATCGCCGCTCTCATAGAGTTTCCAGATCTCTTTTCCGTATTCGGTTTTGAGCAGCTCCGGCGCAAATCGGCCAAAATAATCGGCCAGATTGTCGACATCGCGCTCCAGCATCCGGGCGGCATTATTGTTCGCCGCCGCATCGACCGCCTGCGGCAGGTCGATGATGACCGGGCCGTTGGCGTCAACCAGGATGTTGTATTCGGAAAGGTCTCCGTGCACCAGTCCGGCACACAGCATCCTGACCACTTCCTTAATCAGCAAGCCGTGATATTCAAGCGCCTGCTCGCGGCTCAATTCAAGGTCGTTAAGCCGGGGCGCTGCGCTGCCGTGTTCATCGGTGACCAGCTCCATCAACAACACGCCCTCGACGAAGTTATACGGCTGCGGAACGCGCACACCGGCGGCGGCAAGACGATATAACGCATCAACTTCGGCATTTTGCCACACCTCTTCCTGCTGCTTGCGTCCAAACCGGGTGTTTTTTTCCATCGCACGCGCCTGACGGCTGTTGCGCACCTTGCGCCCTTCCTGGTACTGGGCCTGCTTGTGGAAACCGCGCTGGTTAACTTCTTTATAAACTTTGGCGCAGCGGATCTCGCCTTCAGACAATACCACGTAAACAGCCGCCTCTTTGCCGCTTTTTAGCGGACGAAGAACCTCGTCAACGAGGCCATCCCGCACCAGAGGTTCAATACTTTTTGGAGTTTTCATAGCCGCCCTTAAACGCTACCTTGATAAAAGTTAAAAACATTAGCGGCATTTTTCTTCGACATAGTCTTTGATCCGGTAATTCTTTTGTTCATATTTTAGTTTATTTTATGATCTGCGCATCGAAAGGATTAGCAATTTGCGTTTAGGTCACCTTGCAGCCAAGCCAATACACCCTCCCCTGCAACTCGCCCGCCGGCAAAACAGGCGCTCAGCAAATAGCCGCCGGTCGGCGCTTCCCAGTCCAGCATTTCACCGGCGCAGAACACGCCCGGCATCGCACGTATCATCAAGCGCTGGTCGAGTGCCTCAAAGCTGACGCCGCCCGCAGTGCTGATTGCCTCATCCATCGGCCTTGCCGCGACCAGCTTAACCGGCAGCGCCTTGATAGCCTCGGCAAGACGAACCGGGTCATCAAAATCTTCTTTCGACAAAATCGCTCTCAGCAATCCCGCCTTTACGCCGTCAATACCTATCCGTTTTCGAAGGTGATTAGCCATGCTGAGCTTGCCGCGCGGCGCTGAAATCCTGTCGACCAGAAACTGTTTGTCTTTGCCGGGAGCCAAATCAAGATAAATCACTGCCGC
>JAUXTH010000064.1 GCA_030679035.1 Methylobacter sp.
CATGCGTAAATTACTCCATGCTATCCACGGTATGTTGAAGCATGATGTGCCTTTCGATAATACCCGTTTTTATGCAATTCCGGCATCTGTCGGATAGCTAAAAACCAATGAAATAAGTTTGACTTTAAACAGAGTATCTACCGGGCTAGAATTATGCGCGATCCATGCAAAAGCATGCCAATATACATAATGCCCACTCCTTATTCCTCGTCTGATTTGTAGTGTTTTGTCAGATAGGAATTCATCTTTTCATCCTCTGTTTCTAATTGTTCTTGATAACTTTCATCATCCACAAATGTTTCAATAATGCAGTTTTTCGATCCCCTATAGAGATCAACCAAAGTCGGCCTTTCTGGATCACGATTTAGAAACTCCGTCATTGAATATTTCAAGATATTAAAATCATGGGAAATTTTATTCGGAACATTTTTATGGGTAATTACTTCACGGTTATCAGGCCCATCCAGCCTCAATTTTACGAGGCCCTGGCTTTTCAATTTTCTTAACTCTTGCGCGTGTTGTTGATCCATTGGCATCACCTCTGTTACGTCAAAGCTATTTGGCTTGACGATAAGTCTAAAAAATTTTACTGATAGTTTATTGATTTTGACGAACAAGTCATCGGGCGGGCATGTTTTTTCTGCAAAATCATCCATTCCCACGGCATAGCATGCTTTCTTATAAGCATCGTTGGATGTAAAAGCCATGATTGGAAAATACTTTACGGTGCTCCTAATAACCTTTGTTGCCTCAATTCCATTCATTTTTGGCATTTCAACGTCCATCAAACAAAAATCATATTGACCATTGTTTTTCTTCGCGAGCTCCACAGCCTCCAGACCATCTGAAGCCATATCAAAATCATAACCCCAGTAGCTCATTAGCTCACCATGAAGCATTTGAATGATTGGGTTATCGTCGGCTATTAATATATTCATCGACCGTACTTTGCTTAGCATAACTAATATTAAACATTCTAACACTGTAAACGGTGTCTTAAACCTGACCCAGTTCGTAGGGCGGTTTCGCGCAGCAAACCGCCACACACGCACAACGCCGATGACAGCCTGACGAAGTTGCGGCGGATTGCCTGTGGCGAATCCGCCCTACAAATGAACCGCCTTACAGCGTTTTTGCGCAGTCCCGCTTGAGCGTAGGATTAGGCTTCTATTTTTCGACATTTGCCACCGCCCACCCACTTGGAGGAAAACGTAATTCGTAATCACTAAGTTGCCACATCTCAGCTTTGGTGTTTTTTTCATTCCTGCCTTTTTCGCGAGCATGGAACACACAGGTTTTATACAACCATGATTTTGCATCCTCAATAGACTGACCATGACACACAGCTAGATGTGACTCAATGGTTTTAATGTCTCGTATTCCACCTTGAAAGCCGCTTGTGACCGCAAATAGTTTTATGCCGAGATTCTCGATGGCCTTGGGCAAACTTGGATAAAGAGATTCTACTGTTCGGGGTAAAGACATAAGTACTGGTATGCCGCAAAAAGGGAAATCATCTTTGGGTGACCATGCACGTTGTAAAAAATCAGTTAATGAAGGCAAGTTTGGACCAAGTGAGATTTCCGCATAGAACATACCGCTCCAATGATCTCGAATTGACATAACAATTACATTGGTTTTATTCGACTCATTAAGGTTTGTGAGCGTTGTCTCAAATGGTTTAACTTGGTATTTGAGAATATTATTTTTTGTTACGTAATAGTGTTTAGAAACACTAACGATCAATTGTTGTGCATGATTTCGGTGAAGGCTGCGGTATGAATTAATCATGGTCAGTATATCGCAAAGTGTAATTTCAGTGAAAAGCCTAACGTGGATTAGGCACCGGGTTCATGATATTGCTGTGCCAATTTTTCAATATCGGTCCACCGACTGCTGATGTGATGACGAAGGCAAGTGTTGTAGGTGACATGACCGCAGATTCGTTTTGTTTTGGCGAGATTGTCTGCCGATGGTTTAGAGCGAATACCGTCATGTGGAAGCCACCCGAGAAAATAGATCTTGTTTGCTTCTTCGACATCACGACTAATTGACGCGATATCCGTTACCGTTGGGACGTTGGCTGGCGTGGCGGATTGCGGAATAGCACTCTTGAATTCTTCAAAAAAGACGTTTGGGCTAAACCGATTGCTCGGATTGGGATGAAGGCCCAGCGCTTCCATGAGTGCCCTATAGCTGTCGCCAAGGTACGTAGAAATGGTGAAGTCGCGCTGGACTTGAACGACAAAAAATAGATCGTGCGCGCGGCACCCGAACAGTATTTCGTGAGGAAACTGTTCGGCGATATATATGACAGAAAATAACAGATTGCGAAAAGCAAAATCAAACTTGGTTTTGGTTATGCCTTGCGCTTTCATGTTGGCGTAGAGCAGGGCAAGTTTGTCGAGCTTCATTCCCATCAGCGGCTCCTTCGGTGCCTAACTAATATCAGCCATCCTAATAGACGCAAAACATTACGTCATTTTGATGGCTAATAATTTTTAAAAATAAAAAATCATTGTTATTTCATGCTGCTGTGTATATTCAGAGCGTCCCCAAATAAATTCAGGTAGCGTCATATAAAAGCACACATGGGCTAAGTATAAACACTTACAACAAACAAGAGCAATAAACTTAAACGTTAGCCACCGTCAACCTCAACATAAGCGGTTCCACCAGCTGCCCGATCTACTGGCTACAAAACCGCGTTGACGGAAATTGATTCTCCAGCTGTCAATATTAGTGATGTTAAAGCGGTTTGATGTATTATTTAGACCTCATAAAATAAACGTCCGGCACCAAGGGGTTGGGTATGTTAATTAAAACCAAAGCAAACATCTTAAGCAGCCAAATCACTGACCGGGCGGTTTTTGAATCCCGAAGGGAGTTTATTAAAGCGGCGACTGCGCTTTCGGCAGGGCTTATGCTGCCGGGCTTGGGGCAGGCGGAAACGGGAAAATACGCCGATGTGCCGATCGGACCTTATTCGGCAAAGTTGCAAGTTACCGATCGCGAGGATGTTGCCAGTTATACCAATTACTATGAGTTTTCCTCGAATAAAAAAGATTCGACTGTTTTAGCCAGGCCATTAAAAACCAAGCCTTGGAGTGTGGAAGTTGCAGGCGAAGTAGAAAAGCCAGGTGTTTATAACCTGGAAGATATTCTAAAAGACAATCCTGTGCAGGAACGCATTTACCGGTTTCGGTGTGTGGAAGCTTGGTCTATGGTGGTGCCGTGGATAGGGTTTCCATTGGGCGACATGTTGCAGCGATTTAAGCCTACCTCAAAAGCCAAGTTTGTCGAATTTACCACGATCTATAACCCGGAAATTATGGTGGGTCAGCGTTCCAATGGTTTAGACTGGCCTTATGTGGAAGGGCTGCGCATGGATGAAGCCATGCATCCGCTGACGATGATGGTTACCGGTATGTATGGCGATGAACTGCCCAACCAGAACGGTGCTCCGTTGCGTTTGATTGTGCCGTGGAAATACGGGTTCAAGAGCATCAAGGCGATAGTCAAAATCCGTTTTACCGAAAACATGCCGGAAACCGCATGGCATAAGAACGCGCCTAATGAATTCGGCTTTTATGCCAACGTTAATCCTGAAGTGTCTCATCCAAGATGGAGCCAAAGCCGTGAGCGGGTGCTGGGCAGCGGCATTTTTGCTCCGAAGCGTGATACGGAAAAGTTTAACGGTTATGGTGCTGAAGTCGCGGCACTTTATTCCGATATGGATCTAAAGCAGTATTTCTGATGTTGTATCGCGTACGGGCATTGTTTGCGCGGTTTAGAATTCCCTCGCCGGCGGGAGAGGGAGCGTACGCTCTTAAGTCAGCAGTGTTATCTCCCCAGTCCTATTCCGATGCGAGAGAGGGACAAAAACCTTTGTTGAGTCTATCCGGTAAAACACACTGGGCGGGCCTAAAAATTGTTGTTTTTTTATTAAGCTTGATGCCGTTTGGCTTGCTGGCCTATGGTGCGATCAATGATGAACTGGGTGCTAATCCAATTGAAGCCCTGCATTTTGGCTTCGGCGACTGGGCCTTGCGTTTTTTGTGCATCGGCTTGGCGCTGACGCCGATTAAAACGATAACGGGGCAGGGTTGGCCGATACGTTTTAGGCGCATGATGGGTTTATTCGCTTTTTTCTACGCCAGTCTGCATTTACTGGTTTTTATCGTGCTGGATTTGTCGCTATCCTGGGAGGCATTTAAAGACGAGGTGCCGAAAAGCCCTTATATCCTGATGGGCTTGCTGACTTTTTTGTTGCTGCTTCCTATGGCCGTAACCTCAACCAAAAAAATGCAGAAAAGATTGGGACGAAGCTGGCTGACGCTGCACCGGCTGATTTATGTAGCCGGGTTGACGGCGCTGATGCATTATTTTTGGTTGGTAAAGTCGGACTATACCGAGCCGTTGATTTATGCGGCGGTGATCGGTGTTTTATTAGCAATGCGGCTGGTGGTTTATTGCCGGAAGAAACACCTGATTAATAACTGGGAAATCCACAAAAAAACCGTTTAGATAGGTTAAAAGGTTATCACCAAGACACGAAGGGCGTAGATGGAGACGCGACTTTAGTCGCGCACGGTTCAAGTCGTGAGCGGTGTTATTTCTTCGTTGCGTGTGATTTTTCGTGCGCGACTGAAGTCGCGTCTCCGTGTTGAATAATAGCTTTAGCCTTGAACCTGATTTACTTTATCTCAAAACCCGTTAACAGTTCATCCGACGGAAGTTCGGTAACTTCAACATGATCGACCCGGGCGGTGATTGGGCCTTTGTTGCACCATCTGATGAATTTCTCAATAACGGCGTCTTTCGCCTCGGCGATGATTTCAACCCGGCCATCGGCCAAGTTCCTGGCGCTGCCTTTGATGCCAAAATGCTTGGCCTTGTTCTGGGTGAAAAGGCGAAAGTAGACGCCTTGAACTCGACCGGAAACCAGGATTTTAACTTTACGCATCACTCTTTTATTCTCCAGCAATAATGGATTTTTGGGTTGCGGGCAAAGTCTTCAGGAATAGTCGCCGCGCTGATGTCTTCTACAATCAAATCGGACAAGGCCTGCTTGTCGATCTTAAAACGTCTGAAGTTAGTGGAGAAGTATAGGACACCTCCCGGCGACAGCAAGGAAATTGCGTTATTAATCAGCTGCACATGGTCGTTTTGTATGTCGAACGCCTCGTCCATCCGCTTGGAATTGGAAAAGGTTGGGGGATCGAGGAAAATCAAATCGTAGTGTTTACTGGGCTGCTCAGCTTCAGTGGCAAGCCATTCCAGGCAATCGGCCTGGATAAATTCATGCTCGCCCTGAGTGATATTCAGCGCCAGGTTCTTTTTCGCCCAGTTGAGATAGGTGTTGGACATGTCCACGGTCGTTGTTGACTTGGCGCCGCCCATTGCCGCGTGGACGGTCGCGCTGCCGGTGTAGGCAAACAGGTTTAGAAAGCTTTTGCCTTTGGCCTGTTGCTGAATCATCATTCGAATGGGGCGGTGGTCGAGGAATAAGCCGGTGTCCAGATAATCTTCAAAATTCACCAGCAGCTTGCAGCCGCCTTCTTCAATGATGTGAAAGCGGCCCTGATCGCCGTGTTTTTCGTATTGGTCGGTGCTTTTTTGCTTGCGGCGGATTTTCAGGAAAACCTGATCGCGGCTGACGCCAAGTACCCGGGGTATTTCAGCCAATAGCCCCGCCAGCCGCTGATCGGCTTTGTGTTGATCGATGCTTTTGGGAGGTTCGTATTCCTGGACATTGACCCAGGTTTGCTCACCTTGGTAAATATCGACCGCGACAGCGTATTCAGGCAAATCGGCGTCGTAGACCCGATAACAGGTGATGCGATTTTGCTTGACCCAGTTGGACAGTTTTTTCAGGTTCTTTTTGAGCCGGTTGGCGAACATTTCGGCACCCAGCTCGGTTGATTTAACGGGGGGGGCTCCTTCTCCCTCAGGGACAAATCCGCCGGGAGCGGATTTGCACTCGCCCGCAGGGTGTCGGACAGGATAGTCCGGCATGATTAGGCTGGGATGAGGGGGTTCAATTAAGCTTTTTTCTTTTTGATTTCCCCTCACCCAACCCTCTCCCTCTGGAGAGGGCTTTAAACCGCTGGCTGTTTCAGCTTGCGGAGTAGCGGTGGTCTCGGTCGCTTCAGCAATCCGCTGTTCCTGCATCTTGCTGGTCTCAAGTGCCTGAGTTATACGTTCTTCTTGCGTTCTGGCCTTGGGGATGAAGAAATTGCGTTCTTCAATATCCAGCCGCAACAGTTTGCATTCAAGCGCGCCGTTAAACAGGGTAATCGGTTTTTGCGAGCGGATGCCTAAGCGAAAGCCCAGCTCCGGGTTGCTGATAATCATCGCGGCTTTCCAGCCGATAAAATGCGCTTTGAGTGAGTCGCCGAATTTTTTATACAGCTCGGCGGTTTCCTGCTCGTCACCCAACCGTTCGCCATAAGGCGGGTTGCAGATCAGCAGCCCCGGCTTCCAGCTTTCGGCAGGTTCCGCATCTTCAATGTCGCGGCGTTCGACATGGATTTTATTTTGCAGGCCGGCATTGGCGATATGCGCCAGAGCGGTGTTGACGGTATGGCGATTTTGATCAAAGCCCACGATAACGGGCAGTTTTTCCAGGCCGATTTTTTTGCGTTGCTCGGCTTCCGCGCGTAATTTTTTCCAGCACTGCGCATCGTGTTTTTTCCAGCCGGTAAAGCCGAAATAATCGCGCAACAAACCGGGCGCGTAATCGGCGGCAATCATCGCGCCTTCCAACAGCAGCGTCCCGGAACCGCACATCGGGTCGATTAATGAACCCTGTTGCTTGGCGATTTGCGGCCAGCCGCTACGCAGTAACATCGCGGCGGCCAGGTTTTCTTTCATCGGAGCCTTGATGCTGACATCCCGGTAACCGCGCCGATGCAGACTTTCGCCGGAAAGATCGAGGCTGAGCTGAGCGTTTTCGCCATTCAGATACACATTGATGCGGATATTGGGCTGTTCGGTATTGATGCTGGGCCGGATTTTAAACCTTGTCCGCATCTGGTCGACGATGGCATCCTTAACCTTTAAAGCCCCGAAATGGGTATTGTTAATCGCCTCCGAGTTTTTCGCGCTGAACGACACGGCAAAGCTGTCTTCAGGATTGATATGCTCAAACCAGTCGATTTTTTGCACGCCGTTATAAAGGTCTTCCTGGGTTTTAACCTCGAAAGAACTGAGCACCAGTAAAATTCGATTGGCAGTCCTTGACCACAGACAGGCGCGATAAGCGGTTTCCAGATCTCCCTGAAAAGCAACACCGGCCAGCGTGGCTTTAATATGGGTTATGCCGAGTGCGCGGAGTTCATCGGTCAGGATGGATTCCATCGCTTTGGGGGTGGTGGCAAAGAGTTGGTAGGTGGGCATAAGAGCTTAGGCAAAAGGCGAAAGGCTAAGGGCAAAATGTTCAAAGCCAGCTTTGGACTCCTTAATAACGCTGGAGTTCAAAGCTGGCTTTGAATAGTCGGAACTACTGTTAAAGCAGGGCAGTAGACGCAAAGCAACGGCTTTTTGCCCTTCGTCTTGCGCCTTTTGCCTGCTTTTTACTGAATCTTAATCAGCTCAACATCAAAAATCAACGCGGCATTTGGGCCGATGGCACGGCCTGCGCCTTGTGCGCCGTAAGCGAGTTCTGACGGAATGTAAAAGCGGTATTTAGCGCCTTCCTTCATCAATTGAACGCCTTCAGTCCAGCCTGCGATGACGCGGTTTAGCGGGAATGTGGCGGGTTCGCCGCGGCTGTAAGAACTGTCAAACTCTGTGCCGTCAAGGGTGGTGCCTTTGTAATGCACGGTAACGTTATCGGTTGCCGAAGGTGAAGCAGTGCCTGTGCCGGCTGTCAATACTTCGTACTGCAAGCCAGTTGCGGTCGTTACGATATTGGGCTTTTTGGTATTTTCAGCAAGAAACGCGATTCCTGCGGCTTTATTTTCTTCAGGGGTGGTGGCATTGGCCATTGAAAACATAGTAAATCCTATAAGAAGAGCGGTGATGATTAAAAGAACTTGAGCTTGAATTTTTCTCACGACTTATCCTTCATTGTTAACGTAGAATCTATAGTTTATCAAAAAAACCAGCCTTTGTTTCCTAAATCACCTTGGCATTTCCGCAATTGGCTTTGAAACAGTTTGGCCCGTCTGGCCACTTTGTCGGCAATCTGCACTAACCCCTGTTTTTGTAAGTAGCTTTTGCGCTGATAGCCGCCATGTCCTTCGTGGTAGGCGAGGTACAGGTTTTTGGCATCCAGTTTCGATATGCCCAAGCGGGTGTGGCTGACGTTGCAGTACCAGCCGATAAAATCAGCCGCATCGGAGAACTCTTCGCGATCCGCTACCCAACTGCCCGCCTTGTCCTGATAGCCCTCCCAGGTTTCATCCTTGGCTTGGGCGTAGCCATAGGCGCTGCTGGCCCTGGGCAGGGGGATAAAACCCAGCAACCACGGGCGCGGCGGTTGAGCATCGGCGACAAAGTGCGATTCCTGATGCATGATTGCCATTTGAATGTGAATAGGCACGCCCCATTTCTCAAACGAGTTCTTGGCGTCATCATACCAGTCCTCTTTTTCCCTGAAAGTAGAGCATAGATTGTCACCGTTTTTAGGCGGGAGCGCCGTGCAGGCCGCCATCATATAGGTTAACAAGAGCAAGACTAATAGCTTTTGCATAATGTGAGTTTAGATAGGGCTGGTGGTTCCATTCGACAAGGCTCTCCTGAGCGCAGTCGAAGAGTTCAGGACAGAAAAATAATTGTAAATAAAGAAAAAATACAGTGCAGACACTATAATTGCATCGGGTAGCCTTGTACAGTATTTGAACGGCAAGATAAACGGATAATTCAGAGAGGAAAGTTAGATGAATGTAGATTTAAACCGGCCTTATCGGAAAAACTTGATGTCGCGTGGCCTGATTTATATGGGCGGAGAAGAGCAGGAAATCACCATTAAAGATCTTTCGTTAACCGGCGTGCTTGCCGAATTGAAGTGTGATCATAGTAGGGATGCCAAGGAGATTTTCAATATGCTGTCGGCATCGACCACGATAGATTTGTATCTTCCTGAAATACGCTTGGCCGGTGAAGCGGAGGTGGTCAGGGTCGATATGCACGAGGGGCAAATATTGCTCGCACTGGAATTTAGGAATGTTGCCTATGATGTCGATAATCAACTGTACAAGAGAAAAGTGCATAGAAAAAATATGACTGCTCCGGGCAAAATCCTGCTGAACGGCGAGTATCGCGAGTTTACTACCGTCAATGTTTCGGTGGACGGGTTAATGGTTAATCTTGCTGAAGCCATAGACGTCAAAGCGGGCGAGGTAACCGTGTTTGAATTCGATCAGCTGGGCTTGGACGGCGAGATAAAAGTGATATGGGTTGAGCGCACCGCCGATGCCGGAACATTGCTCGGCCTGCAATATGTGCATATGGAAAAAACAGCTATTAAGGGGATACCCCGTTTTGCCCGCTAACAAACTGCATAACCTCCTGCCACCAGGGAAGTTCCTGATTGAGTGGCAGGGTATTGTGGTTCGCCTCCTTAAATGACCAGAGTTTCTTAGGCTGGTGCAGCGACTCGAACAGCTTTAAGCTGTGTTTATTGGGGATGATTTCATCTTGCTCGGCCAGCAGCATCGCCGTATTCCCCGAGTAATTTTTTAAGTTTTTAATATTGTCGAATTTGTCTTTGATCAGCCATTTGGCCAGAAAAAACCAGTAATGGTGCTGGGCAACATCGGCCATGCTGTCAAACGGCGTGACCAGGACGATGCCTTTAACCGGAATCTGCCCGCTCTGTACAATGCCGCCGACCACGCCGCTGCCGAGCGATTCGCCCCACAGGAAAATAGGTTCGCCAAAATCGTTCAATGCCTGTTTTGCGGTTTGGATGCCATCGGCAATCAACGCCGCTTCCGATGGCGCGCCGTTTCTGGCCGCATAGCCGGGGTATTCAGCCAGGATCACCCGGTAACCCTGTTTTTCCAATGCATCCAGATAATAAGTCCGGTCGGTTGCCGAACCCGCATTGCCGTGAAAAACGATAATCGTGCCCTTGCCGGTTGCTTGTGAGGTTTTGGCTATCAGTCCCCGATAATCATCCGGTGACGGCCATAGCTTCAAGTTGGCTTGATCGGCCAGCTGCTGTTGGTGTTCAATTGAATACGTATCGGGGAAATAGATCATTTTTCGTTGGAATAGAAAAACGATCAGCAGGAGCATTAGGTAAATCAGCAGGATTGAAAGCATAGGTTTAAATGTTCGCATTTTTTGTTAGCTGGGGCCTTGTGCTCGATCATCCAGCAAATATTTACGGAGTTGCCTCTCTCCTCGCATAACATAAACTATGTAGACCTTGTCTTGATCGACACGATATAAAATCCGGCATGGGCCAACGATGATTTCACGATACTTTGGGTGGTCTAATTCTGGAGGTATACGGCCTGATTCGGGAAACAGCTCAAGACGGTCGACACTGGAAAATACATGTTTAACCAAGCGGCCCGCCGCATCAGGTTTATCAAGTGCAATGTATTCGGCAATTTCATTCAAGTCTAATAAAGCCGGTTCGGTCCAGATTATTTGAGCCATTTGCCCATTTTCTCTTTCGCTTCCGATTGGCTATAGGTGCGATTTTCCAAAATCGCCGTTTCCCCCTTCGCTATACCTTCAAGAAGACACATACGACTTTGCATAAGCTCGTAATCATCGACATCTACCAGATAGGCCGACGGCTGACCATGCTCGGTTATTAAAACAGGCTCTTTAGATTCATGCAGTTCGGCAAGAATTTTAGTGGCCTGACGTTTTAGTGTGGTGACGAGTTCTATTTTCATAAAGAGTGATCACTTTAATGTTTTGCAAAAACTTACTTCAGTCGGGTGGTACGTTGCCGGAAATGCCAGTTCTCGCTGTCGCTCGAACGGATTTATTCCGGCACAGGATTGACCTGTTTAAGAGTAAATATAAGCTAATAATTCACTGGATTTCTTGTGTGGCTGAGGAATTGGTCCGCCTTTATATAGCCCACTATAGAAATCATTGACTCGCTTTTTCCATTGGCCGCATCGCTGGTCAGGAGAATCAATTTTCAAGCGATCTAATGTATGAATTAAATGGGGAAAAAAGTTTGGATGGTGATCATAGACTAAGTTGAGCACTCCCACAGCATTTGCTAGTTTAGTACCAATTGGTTCGCCCAGTCTTTTGCTTTCGATGCCACAAATAAGAGCTGCCCATCCTTCAATTTGCTTTCTATCTATAGGGCGATTATTTTTAATAAATTCTTGAATAGATTTCTCAAGTGCATCATATGAGCATCCTGATTGTACTTCAGCGCATAAAACCTTGTGCTTGACGATGCGTTGGTCATCATGAATATCAAAATAATTTGCTGTTTGAGAGTCTACATCTAATGATAGCGATGAGAATGGAATAAGATCGAAATTTTCTTTTTGAATGATTTCAAGTCCCCATCGATTATCAGTTGGACGCTTAAAAGGTACGACCTCTGGGCGTTGCGAGTAAATTCGAAAATGTGCTTGGCCTTTAGCTTCTGAGATAGTTACACATTCTTCATCGACAATAAATAAGTGCCGTCCATTTGAACAAAAGGTATCTGCGTGCAGTGTACGCCATTCTTTCTCCGTCAATCGATCATAGATCCATATTAGTAAGGCTCCTTGTTTGCGGTAGAAATCGGTTCTTTCTGCAACAACTTGCGGATATGTGTTTGATACTTGCGCTTCGAAAACTATTTGTTGTATTGGTTGTCCATTCCACTTTGAAGCGACATCTGGTTTTCTCCACCCGTCGGCAAAAGTGGTCCATGTTTTCTCAATTTCTGGTTGTGAAAATCCAGGGTCAGAACATAGAATTTTTTCAATTAACTGTTTAGTTTTAATGTGGCGAGAACCTTCGCGCTGACCGTGATAACGAATTCGGTTTCTTTCTTCGAGGGATATTATTCCCTTTTGCTGATATAGACATTTAGCTTTTTCTGCTGCGTTCTTTTCTTTGTGCGCGAAATAATGACCACCATGCTCGTGTTTACGCAGTAAAACATCATGACCACAGCAAAAACATGAGAATCTTTCTCCATTTTCCTGTCGAATTTTAGTGCGCAAAAAATGAATTTCTTCTTCGGTTTGAGTAGGTAACCAAGCTGAAACGTCGATAATTCCACCATTTGAGACACGGCGAACCATTTCTACTTGTAGCGTGTCTGTACTTTTGGCAGGGGCATTTGGATTAAAAGAAATAGACATGGATTTTTAGTTACGTAACTTAAAATGCTGCTTGGCTATCAGTCGTGCAGGGTACGCCGTGCGTACCTTTGGCATTTCAATAGTATGCAAGCTACTGATCAATCCGATCTTCTTCAATAGGATCAACATCAGGAGCCGCATCTAATACGGCTAAAAACTTATCACGCCGCCCGCGTTTAGCACGCTGTAATAAATAATCTTCAGTCATTAAGGCTGACATCTTCTCGCCTAATGCTAAGGCTACAAATTGGTCAATTGATATATTTTCTTGAGTGGCTAATGCCTGCACACTGTTATAAATTGAATCGGGAATAGTAATATTTAATTGAGTCATGGCAAATCACCTGTTTTTTGTAAAAACTCTTTAGGCGTTAAAGCTTGAATGGCGAATTTTTCAACACCAAAAAAATCTTTTTTGTTAAATGTGATAATAAAATCAGCGCCCGCTTCAACAGCTAAATCAAGCAAAAAGTCATCATCGGCATCTTTAAGATAAGGTCTCCAAAGATAAAATATCCTATGATGATGACAAACAGTACAAAAATAATCTAAAAAATCATTAATTTGTTCATGGCTTAAACCTAAAGGAGGTAATAACCGCTGGCAAACTTCTTCATACTCGAGTATCAGCGGAATAGAAATATGCGCCTGCCAGTCGCCTGTTCCTAATAATCGTAATAGCAAATTCGATGCGCCTCGTTTAGAGCGCATCGCTGCAATAATTACGTTGGTGTCAATAACAATATGGTAAGTCATTGTTACTTACAAGGCTGGTGTGCGGTACGTATCATTAAACGCCGAGAATCCCTGCATATTTCTGCTTATTCCGACCCAACCAATAATCAGTCGCCAATTGCTGCGCCTGTTCCTGCGTTTCAGCCTTGCCCAACAACTTAAGCGCAACCGCAGCAGTGCCGATAATCGAGGCTTGTGCAAAATCGTCCTCAACTTTTCCCTGCCAGATTAACGCCAGTTGCTCAGGTTCAAGCAGTTCGGGTTTAACATGACGGTGGGTAAATAAAGCAGGCCAGTTTTCGTCGGATAATTCGCCGTTGTGCACGCTTTGCACTAGGCATTCCATGTCGGGATTGCGTTCGGTTTCGCCGCCTTCGCCTTTTAATACCGACATGTGTGGCTGGTTTAATAACGCCGCAGCTTGCTGGTGAACGGGGCGGTAACCGGGATGGAATATGCCCTGGATGCTGTATTGCGCATTAAACGGGTTTAACAAGCGCACCAGTGTGTGCACCGGTGAGCGCAAGCCCAGCAACGGACGCAGTTCGATAATTTCATGCAGTTTGGGGCAAAAATGCTCCAGCGATAAATAACTGAAATGCTGTTGCTCAAGTTGCTGTTTGGCATCGCCAATGGAGCTTGCGCATTTAAGGCCCAAATATCCCAGCATGTTTTCGGTGTACAGTCGGCCTGCGGTATGGCCGCTGGCGCCGTGCATAAAAACGGTAATGCCGTTTTCAGCCAGCAGCAAGGCGGATAGCAAAAACCAGGGTAAATGCCGACGCTTTCCGGCATAAGAGGACCAATCCAGGTCGACTTTTACGGAGTTGTCGGCAACATTAAACGATTCTTGTGCCGCTTGGGCGAAACCGGCCAATTCCTCCGGGGTTTCTTCCTTGACGCGCATCAGCATCAGGAATGCGCCTAACTGGATCGGCAGCACCTGATCGGTCAGTATCATGTTCATGGCCTGATAGGCTTCATCCTGAGTTAAGGGTCTTGAGCCTTTTTTGCCCTTGCCCAGAATGCGGATGATTTCTGCGAACGGATGTTCAGGGTGTGGTGTTTGTTCGTGATGAGTGAATGTCATATTGCCAGGGATGGTATGTATGCCGCAAGACTGTCTGGAACAGTCGCGGCGATTGCCAGGGATGGTATGTATGCCGCAAGACTGCCGGGAGCAGTCGCGGCGAAGGTAAATTTAAAGTAATGGTCGACTAGCAAGGCGATAAACACGCCGGTCAGATACATCAGTGAATAAAAGAAGGTTCGCATCGCGGTTTTGTCATCTTTTCGGCGCATCATCAAAATGGCGAAATAAATAAAGCCGAGACCTAATGGCACCACGGCAAACAAATAAATCAGGCCGCTCATGCCGGTCAGGTAGGGCAGCAGGGTAACAATGAACAGCAGCAGCGAATAAAGCAAAATATGCAAGCGGGTATATTCTACGCCGTGTGTGACCGGCAACATCGGGATGCCGACTTTGGCGAATTCTTTACGTTTGGCGATAGACAGCGGCCAGAAGTGGGGCGGCGTCCAAGCGAAAATGATCAAAAATAACAGCAGTGAGTGAGGATGCAGTTCACCGGTCATCGCGCACCAGCCCAGCATCGGCGGGGTGGCACCGAAAGCGCCGGCAATAACGATATTTTGCGGGGTCATTCTTTTGAGGTAGACCGTATAGATAATCGCGTAACCCAGCGCCGACAAAAAAGTCAGCAATGCGGTCAAGGCGTTGACCATGACGATCAGCAAGGCCATCGAGATAACGCCCAGCAGCGCTGCAAAAACGATTACATTGACAGAGCTTAATTCGCCTTTGGGCAAGGGACGGTTTTTGTTGCGATCCATCAGCGCATCGGCTTCGCGGTCGATATAATGGTTAATCGCGGCGGCCGAGGCGGCGGCCAGCGCGATCCCTAGGCTGCTGTAGATAAACAGGCCGATGGGCGGCATTCCGGGCACGGCCAATAACATCCCCGCAATAGCCGTAAAAACGATCAGCGCAACCACTTTGGGTTTGCATAATTCAAGATAACTTTTCCAGGAAGCCCGGGGCGATTCGCTAGTCATTATTTAATAGATTCCTACTTTCAGTTTAGGGTGCGGCTCTTATGGGACCGCAGGAATGGCGTTGTGATGCTCCATTCAGCGGCGCATGGGAACGGTGATCAGTTAGGGTATAGAATACAGTGAACTATTGATTATTGAAATAGTTTGCCGCGCCAACGCCAGGGCAATCGCGCTTAAAAACACTTGAAAATATAATTTAGATGAGGTGTTAAGTCTATCATTTTGATTTTCAATGATAGCCAAACCAACACCTTCTATTATCCATCACTTCTCAAGCATTGAAGATCCCCGAGTAAACAGACAAAAGAAACATCAGCTGCAAGATATTTTCTTTATTAGCATCTGCGCAATGATTTGTGGAGCTGATAACTGGGTTGCTGTTGAAGAATTTGGCCTGGCAAAAAAGGAATGGTTCACCGAATTACTGGGTTTAGAACATGGCATACCTTCGCACGACACCTTTGGTGAAGTTTATGCAGCCATTGATACTGACCAGTTTAGCGTCTGTTTTTCCCGCTGGATTGCTGATATAGCTAACCTAACTGAAGGCGAAGTAATTGCGATTGATGGCAAGTGCTTAAGGCGCAGTTTAGACAAGGCTTCAAAAAAAGCAGCTATTTATATGGTCAGCGCTTGGGCACAACAAAATAACCTGGTTTTAGGCCAAGTTAAAGTCGATGATAAATCGAATGAAATCACGGCCATTCCAAAGTTACTGTCACGGCTTGATATAGCGGGGGCAGTGATTACTATCGATGCGATGGGTTGCCAAAAGAAAATAGCCAAGCAGATTAAACAGCAAGGCGGTGACTATGTGTTTAGCCTGAAAGGCAATCAAGGCACTTTGCATGACGATGTTAAAACATTTTTCACGTCGTCTTTAGCGCCGCCAGTTGCCTCTATTAGCTATGATGGTGAACATGGTCGGATTGAAACACGCACCATTCGTGCGACAGCCGATATAGCTTGGCTACAAGAGCGGCATGACTGGAAAGGCCTGCAAAGCATTATCGCCGTCACCTCAAAAAGAGAAATCGGTGACAAAGTGACTGAGGAAACACGCTATTTTATCAGCAGTCTTGATGCGAACGATCCGAAGCGATTAGAACGCGTGGTGCGGGCGCATTGGGCTATCGAAAACAATCTGCACTGGGTTTTGGATGTTGCCTTCGATGAAGACAGCAATCGGATTCGCAGAGGACATAGTGCTGCAAATCTGGCGGTTATCCGGCATATTGCCCTGAATCTGATCAAGGCTGAAAAAACTTCTAAGGTCGGCATCAAGATCAAACGATTAAAGGCCGGATGGGACAATGATTATTTACTTCGTGTCATCGCGCTTAAATAAGCTTGGATTTTATAATCACTGGCTGATCAATTGCCTATAAATGTGGTTATTTTAAATTTCAGGTTATTGGAGCCGCGACTTTAGTCGCGCCAGTAGTTATATTTCCTTCACAACTGGCGTTATGACTCGTGCGCGACTGAAGTCGCGGCTCCGTTTATGTTTT
>JAUXTH010000065.1 GCA_030679035.1 Methylobacter sp.
CAATCATAAAATTGTGATTGAAGCCTTCGACGACCCTGATGTTTCGGGCGTCGCCTGTCATATATCGCATGCTAAAACAGGCGGAATGAAAGGCGCGGTAGGCCTGGCTGAAGATCCATCAGAAGCGTCAATTGCATGCCGGCAAATAGGCGCAATCGATACGAGCAAACTGGATAAATTGAAAAATGGCGAAGTGGTGTTTAAAGAAAGCCTGTCGCTGGTTTTTAAGAGCCTGCAAGTGGTGCGTTTCTATGATAAAAAACGTAATGTTCTGGTCTATCTGGCTTACAGTGACAAGGTGATTGAAGGCTCGCCGAAGAACTCTATTTCATCTGTACCGGTTATGAAATGGAATTAGTAATGGGCGTATGGCGGTTCGTCGGCAAATCGAAAATTACTAAAAGTAGGCGCTTTAGGCGACGTACAGCGTCGATTACAATCAGTCGAAGTTGTGTGGACCGCCTGTTGGCGAATCCACCTTACGGCTTTTGAAAATGGATGATTGATGTAAGGGATTTCCGCCGTGAACGACCGCATGGGGCAGTTGCCGAGACACGAAGCAAAAGATAAAACCAAGCTTAACCGTTCGCCCTGAGCCCTTCGGCTACGCTCAGGATGCTTTGTCGTTAAGCCGCTAATGGTTCGGCGGTTCACCACGAACGGCTTAACATTAGGCTGTTCCGGTCTAAGTTGGTAGCAAAAATTTGAAGTTATTAACCAAGACTGAAAGCGTGGTATGAGATGAATCTATGGTTATTTAAAACCGTCTTGCTTGAACTTCTCCAGCCGTCTTTTGAAGCCTTTCCTGTCAAACAGGTAGTATAAAAAGACCAGTAAAAATGGCCACAACATAAAGGCCAGCAGTTTAAATGCAGTTCCAATATCCATCGTTACTCCTCATTTTATTTGGTTGCTGTTGATGAAGATTAACAGAAAAGCTTACCCTGTTTCCACTTCAATAGTATCCGGCTAAGTCGACAGCATTTCCAATGCCAGCTGTGCCATGTTTTTGGAACCGCCGCCCTGTCCTAACTGTTGTTTTACATGGTTCAGGTTTTCGCGCATTTGATCGGCATAGGCCTTATCGGTCAGGATCCGTGTCACTTCGGCAGACAGGTTTTCGGCCGTCGCTTCATGCTGGATCAGTTCTTTGATGATGCGTTTGCCCGACACGATATTCGGCAAGCCTATAAAAGGCGTATTGACCAGCCATTTTCCCAACCAGTAGGTTAGCGTTGACAGTTTGTAGGCGATGACCATCGGTACGGCCAGTAAGGCGATTTCCAAGGTTGCGGTGCCTGAGGTGGTCATCACAGCATCGCAACATTGAATCACATCATAAGGCTGGTTTTTTATTACCGTAATTTTAATCGACGATTGGCGGGTGTAGTCTTCAAGCAATGCATCGCTGATGGAATCGGCTTGAGGCAAGATAAACTGACACTCCGGCAAACCAGCCTGCACTTTTCCGGCGGCGGCCAGCATGACCGGCAACATGCGCTTGATTTCGTTGGCGCGGCTGCCGGGCAATAAGCCGACTATCGGTTTGCTTTTATCCAGGCCGAAAAGGGTTAAGTCCTCATCCTTGCTGTGCTGGGCATGGACTTTATCCACCGAAGGATGTCCCACGTAGCGTACCGGCACTTTTTCGGCATCGTAATAAACCGTTTCAAAAGGGAAGATTACCGCCATCATGTCGATGACTTTGCCGTAGGCCTTGACCCGACCCGGTCGCCATGCCCAGACCTGGGGGCTGACGTAAAACAACACTTTAATGCCCTGTTGTTTGGCGTAGCGCGCCAGTTTAAAGTTGAACTCCTTGTAGTCAACGCAAACCAGCAAATCGGGGCGCTCGTTTGCTACCAGCTGTTGCATCAGCTTTAACGCACGGCGGATTTCGGCGTAATGCTTGATGACTTCAACCACGCCGATGACGGCGATATTGGCTGAGTCATAGCGAATATCGATACCCGCCTGCGCCATTTTTGCGCCGCCCATGCCGATACCTTCAATGTCCGACTGCTGTTTTTTCAGCTCCAGAAACATGTTGGCGGCGTGCTGGTCGCCGGATGATTCTCCGGCGCTGAACAGGATTTTTAAGGGTTTATGTTGCAAGGTTTCTGGCTCAAAAGTAGGGTACGCTGTGCGTACCTTTATATAGCGTAAAAAACGCCTTGGAAATGGTACGCATAGCGTACCCTACATAATTTTATGCCGTCAAAACACCCCGAATAACCGCGACAATCTCCCTGATCGTATCATCCTCAAGGAACGGGCAAATCGGCAATGACATGCAGTTGGCCGCAACCGATTCGGTTACCGGCAAGCTGACTGCGGCATATTCTTCTTTAAATACATTTTGCCTATGCAAAGGCACGGGATAATACACGGCACAGGCGATTTGTTTATCCTGCAAGGCTTTCATCACCTCGTCGCGACGCTCGCACAACACGGTGTATTGATGATAAACATGCTCGCCCAGACCGTCTTCAAACGGTGTGGTCAGCGGCAAACCGGCCATCAATTCCGAATAAAGGCGCCCGACATGTTGGCGGCCTTTATTGTACTGGTCGATGCGTTTCAATTTGGCTCTTAATATCACCGCCTGCATTTCATCAAGGCGGCTGTTATAGCCGATCACATCATGGTAATAGCGGACATCCGAACCATGGTTGTGCAACATTTTAAGTTTTTTCGCGGTCTCGTCGGAGTTGGTGACGACCAGGCCGCCATCGCCGAATGCCCCCAGGTTCTTGCTCGGGAAAAAGCTAAACCCGGAGGCATGACCGATAGCGCCGGTTTGTTTGCCGTTAATGGTCGCGCCGAACGACTGGCAGCAATCTTCAATCAGTTTCAGGCTATGCTGGTCGCATAGCTGTTTAATCGCTGTCATGTCCGCAGGTTGTCCGAACAAATGCACCGGCATGACCGCCTTGGTTTTCGGGGTAATGGCTTTTGCTATGGCTTCGGGCGAGATATTAAAGGTCTTGGGATCAATATCGACGAAAACGGGAACCGCGCCGACATATTTGATGGCTTCCGCCGTAGCAATAAAGGTGAACGCAGTGGTGATCACTTCGTCGCCGGCACCGATACCTTCTGCGATCAATGCAAGATGCAGCGCGTCGGTGCCTGAAGCCACGGCAATCGCGTGTTTAACGCCCAAATAGTCGGCCGCTTCTTTTTCAAAGGCCTGAACATTAGGGCCTAATATGAACGAACAGTTTTCGATTGTTTCAGCCAGACCGCGCTCAATCTCATCTTTGATCTCAACGTATTGAGCCTTCAGGTTTACCATGGGTATCATGTTTTTATTGCCTTTGAGTTTATCAATTATTGGGTGCAATCATGTAGGGTACGCTAAGCGTACCATTTAATTAAAATGTCGGCCGCCGAAAAGGTACGCACAGCGTACCCTACCTATTTATCGCCCAGCAACCGGGTGATGGCTATCGCCGTTTCCAGGGCTCGTCTTCCCGCTACGCCGGAAACCAGGGGGTTGTCGCCGGTATGAATGCAGTTTACGAAATGCTTGATTTCTTCCAACAGCGCATCGCCGCTTTCAAAAATGGATTCTTCCGTTTCTATTTCCGGAATGCCTGGGAACATTTCTTTTTTGCCGGTACGATGCTTGGTTAGGATGCGGTTCTGGAAATCTACAGAGACATACGAACACGGCCTGAACATGCGCATTTTGCGCTCCATCTTCATGCTGATCCGGCTGGCTGTCACATTAGCCACGCAACCGTTTTTAAATTTCAACCGGGCATTGGCAATATCGGTGCCTTGCGTTAATACCGCCGTGCCGCTGGCATCGATCCGCTCCACCTCGGAATCGACCAAGGCCAAAATAATGTCGATGTCATGGATCATTAAATCCAAAACCACGCTGACATCGTTGGCGCGCGGGTTAAACGGCGACAACCGGTGGGATTCGATAAACAGCGGTTTTTCTTGCTTGTCCAGGCCCAATACCGCAGGGTTAAAACGCTCCAGATGCCCGACCTGCAAAATCAGATTGTTTGCCTTGGCGATGGCGATCAACTCATCGGCTTCGGCAACGGTCACGGTGATCGGTTTTTCAACCAATACATGAGTGCCGGCATTGAGAAAATCCTTCGATACCTGGTGATGCAAGGTTGTCGGCACCACGATGCTGACCGCATCGACTTCGCCTAACAAAGATTGATAGTCGGTCAGCGCCGCTGCGCCGTGTTTTTCGGCGACGTCTTTGGCTGCCGCCTCATTAATATCGACCACGGCAACCAGTTCGCAATCAGGCAGCGACGCATATTTTTCCGCGTGAAACTTGCCCAAGTAACCGGTGCCGATGACAGCGCATTTTAGTTTTTTCATTTGATCGTCTTATATCCAGTCTACTTGTGGCCCCGCTGTAGGGACGAACTTACTCAGCGTATTGTAAACTATCAATAATGTATTCAGAAAATTTTGTACTTGGCGGTTACCACGCCTGATTTTTGATGTTATGATTAAATCGATTTTAAAAAGTGATTAATTGTCCTCAAAATTCGCCGCACAGTATTAGTATTATTTTGACTTCATTGACAGCATAAAAATGGAAAAGACGTTATGACTGACGAAGACAAGGATGATACCGAACTAATCAAGCAAGCGGCTCGATCAATTCTGAAGGATGAAATCAAGCACCTTCACCTGGTGTCGCCTGCCGCCCTCAAGCTATTGAGGCTGACCACTGACGACGACGCCCGGATCGACAACTTATCCCATATCATAGAGACAGAGCCGGTGCTGGCGGCAAAAATCCTGAAGCAGGTTAATTCGGCTGCCTATGCGCTGCCCAACAAAATGACCTCCATTAACCGCGCAGTTAATATGTTAGGATTTTCTACCGTGCGCCAGCTTGCGCTGAACCTGCAATTTTATGACAAACTGATACAGCATAACTCGACCAATACCTTTGACTTGTTATTCTTCTGGCAACATTGTTTGTATGTCGCATCGTTAAGCAAAAGAATAGCCGTCGCGCTTGATTATCCAGACCCGGATCTGGTTTATACCGGCGGGCTTTTACACGATATTGGCAAGATAGTTCTGGAAGCCCATGGGCGTATAACCTACAGCGATTATATTTGTTCGATTGGCGACAACAAGCATTCAACAACGGAAGAAGAGCGCAGCTTTTTCGGCATCACCCATACCGAGATAGGGCATGCATTTTGCCTGGAATGGCAACTGCCGGTGTCAATCACGGCCATCGTTGCCTGTCACCATAACCAGCCCGCTAAGTCCTCGCCGTACGCCGAATTTAAAACGGAAATCGCGATCGTTTCCTTCGCCAACTATATCGCCTGGATACAGGGCATAGGTTCGGCTACCTACGATAGCCACCCGACACTACAGAGCGATTTGCTAGAGACTATTGATATTGACCAATTGAATCTTGAAGTTCTATTGCAACAGGTCGATCAGGACATGCAAACCACTCAGGAATTCTACGACACCCAGTTGCCCGGTTTAACTACGTTGCGGGCTGCGTTGGTCAAAGCAACCATTAACCTGAGCCAGATAAGCGAGGATAAAGCTTTTACGGTAAATCCTGCATATAACAAGAAATCGTCCAGTTTAACCGTACCCCATCACAGCCTTAACCCTAATGAGTTTATACCCCGGACGCTGGAGGCCATACAGGACGAATTTTCTTTCGACCGTTGCATTATGTTCACCATCGACCCTAAGCGCCGCTGTCTGCTCGCGCCCTACTGGTGGCCAAAATCAACATTGCCGACCGAGCTGCAACCCTTTGAGGTCGACATTAGCGACATTTCCGGTTTGTTATTAAAATGTTTGCGCGAAAAGAAAGCTGTCCTGATCAATGCCAACAAAGAGCGCGACAACCCCATTATTCAACGTCTGAAGACGACTGAGTTTATCGCTATTCCGGTCATACATCACAATAACCTGGTCGGAATGCTTTACGCGGATAATTCACTGTCGAAAAAACCAATGCATGAACAATTGTTACCGGAAATCATGCCGATAGCCTACGAATTGGGGGTCGCGATATTTAATGCCAATCAATATGGGCAGGAGAAAAAACACGCGCAGATCGATCATTTAACCCAGCTGTACAATAAACGCATGATCAACAATTTCCTGGCTGATATTTTTCAGAGGGATAAATCCAAGCTGGCCAATATCGCCATCGGCTTTATCGATATAGACAGGTTCAAACAGCTTAATGACGCCTGCGGGCATCAGGCTGGAGATGATGCGTTGAAGATTGTTGCCGATATTTTGCGCAACTCAGCCCGGCCTGGAGACTTCATCGGCCGCTATGGAGGGGAAGAGTTTTTATTCGTGCTTAAGAATACCAATGAAACCGGCGCCCAAGGCTATGCCGAGCGCATAAGATCGGAAATCGAGCGTCGCGGCAAGATATTAAGCCGGCGATTTCATGGACAAATAATGACGGTCAGCATCGGCGTGTCCCTGTACAGCCCACGCTATACCAAATACACCGACATGATTGAAGTCGCCGACCAAGCCATGTACCGGGCAAAAAACGAAGGCCGGAACCGGACTGTGCTGCTGCCCGGTGTTGAAACAGTCGAGAAATAAACACTGCAATTGTTTTTAGCGATAGCACATCGCAAGCTTTACTTGTACAGACTAAGCAAAGTCTACACTTCAGCCAAATTCACACGCCAATGCCCTAAGCAAAGAGGAAAAACCTGATGAAAAAACATATTCTACTACCCGTCCTGGCCGGAATCGCTGTATCTGCGCTGTCGTTTTCCTGCATCGCTCAAGCCGAGCCTTCTGATGACTTGAAGGTGGTTATAATCCGGCACGGGGAAAAGCCTGATCCCGGTGACAATTTGTCATGTCAGGGCGAGAACCGCGCCCTGCAACTTCCAGCGGTCTTATATCAAAAATTCAACATACCGGACTACACCTATGTCCCAGCGTTGAAAACGGGTGACGCAACCAAACATTCCAGAATGTTCCAGACGGTTAGCCCGTTCGCAATTAAGTATAATCTGACGGTCGATAGCAAATATGAGGAAGATGATTATTCAAATGTCGCCGATGATGTAAAGAAGAAAGCCGGTACGGTTCTGTTGGTCTGGGAGCACAAGGCGATTTCACATATTGCCAAGCATCTAAAGGTAAAAAATCCGCCTACTTGGGAAGGTAGTGATTTCGACAGCATCTGGATCATTACTTACAAGAACGGTGATGCTACATTATCTTTCGACAAAGAAGGAATAACCCCATCCTCAGACTGCAACTTTTAAAATACAGCTGATTAGCATGATGCTTTAGCCGGAACTAAAAAGTTTATTGTTTGGTAAGGATCCTGAGCAGGGTAATAAGCGGGATTGTAACTTGCTAATGATTTGCGAATGCCCCGACAATGGATTTCGATAAAGTTATTGGTCAGGGTGCTTGAGGGGGCGATTAATTCGATTATATGCCCTGTGATTTTCAAAAGCGTCATTCCGGCAAGGGCTTGCCGGAATCGTTAGAGCGCGTAGCGAATCGAGGCACTGGATACCCGCTTCCCGGCGGGTATGACGAGCTTTCGTAGAATCTGACAAAGTAGAATTAAGATCTCAAGCCGCACGACCGAGATTTTGGTAGTTGAAATAACTCTATTAAGAATTCGAGTGCCAGTCCGACACTTACCGTTTCAGGTTGATGACAATAGCCGCGCCATCCAGTGATTTTCGTTTATCGGCTTCCGGTTCTTGCGACATCAACATCTGCCCATCTAAATCTAAAGACCGCAGCTTTTTTTTCTGTTCGTCGGCAAACATATTTGCTGATTCTATCTGGGCCATCCTGTTTTGTTCAGTTTTCAACCAGGCATTTTCAGAAGCTTTAAGAAACGGCACAGTAAGATCCAGCGATTTTTGAAGCTCAGCCTTTATCGCTATTGAATGCTTGTTTTTTGTTTTATGCTGTTTTGATTTAACAGGACTCTCTTTGCGGCTGATCTGAACTTCTTTTACGTCAACCGATACGGCCTGTTTTTCTGTTAAAAGCGCATGATTAACACCGGGCTTTTGAAACCCGGTCAGCAAAACAAATGAAACCGTCACAAAGCCCAATATAAACAGGCGGTAGTTTTTCATTTTCATTTTGTCCTCCTCCTACGACTACAAACAAAAACCTCTATATTATCTAGTCTAGACCAACACACTGAAATTGGAACGCTGTACAAGATCAATTTTTGATCAATTTTTGATCAATGCGGCAGCTGCCTGTTCAAACGCAGTTCAGTTTCCAGCACCCGCTGCGTCGTTTGCAACACGGTGTCGGGATTTAGGCTCATCGAATCGATGCCGATTTCCACCAGGAATTCCGCCATCTCGGGATAATCTGATGGTGCTTGGCCGCAAAGGCCGCAATGTTTGCCGTTGCGCCGCGCGCCGTCAACGGCAAGGCGTATCATTTCCTTGACGCCGGGATCGCGCTCGTCAAAATCTTCGGCGATGATTGCGGAATCGCGGTCTACACCCAAGGTTAACTGGGTTAAGTCATTGGAACCGATGGAAAAGCCGTCGAAATATTCGGAAAAGGCGTCGATCTGAATGACGTTATTGGGAATCTCGCACATCACGTAAATTTCCAATCCCTGCTCGCCGCGCTTTAGGCCCAGCTGAGCCATGTAGTCGAGCACGCGCTTGGCTTCTTCTACCCGGCGGCAAAACGGGATCATCAAGATGACATTGGACAGGCCCATCTCGTTGCGCACCCGCTTCATGGCCCTGCATTCCAGAGCAAAACCTTCTGCATAAGCGGGATGGATGTACCTAGACGCGCCGCGAAAGCCGATCATCGGGTTGGCTTCATCGAATTCAAACCAGCGCCCCCCGAGTAAGGTCGCGTATTCGTTGGTCTTAAAATCCGACATGCGCACGACCACGGGTTTGGGGTAAAACGCGGCGGCAATGGTGCCCACGCCTTCCGACAGTTTTTGGACAAAGTAATCCTCGGCGCCGGCGTAATTGCGTGTTAATTGGCTTAGCTGTTCCCGCTCGCCGGCATCCTGCACTCGCTCCGGGTGTATCAGCGCCATGGGATGCGCCTTGATGTATTCAGTGATGATAAATTCCATCCTGGCCAGCCCCACGCCGTCATTGGGCAGAAAGCTGGTTTTAAAGGCCAGTTCGGGATTGCCGATATTGAGCATGATTTTGGTTTTCGGCCGTTGCAGGCCCGACAAATCGGTGCTCTTAATATCGAAGTCGAGCAGGCCGGAATAGACTTTTCCGACATCGCCCTCGGCACAGGATACGGTGACGGGGCTGTCGTGCTTGATCAAGGCTGTGGCATTATCGCAGCCGACCACGGCCGGAACGCCCAGTTCGCGGGAGACTATCGCCGCGTGGCAGGTGCGTCCGCCTCGGTTGGTGACTATCGCCGAGGCTATTTTCATGACCGGTTCCCAATCCGGCGTGGTCATATCGGCGACCAGCACATCGCCCGCTTTAAACGTGTTCAGCTGTTCGAGTTTATCGATAATCCGCGCATTGCCGGCGGCAATCTTGCTGCCCACCGCATGCCCGGTGACCATCGGTTCGGCCTGTTGTTTAAGACGATATTGCTCCAGAACCATGCCGCGCAATTGGGAAACCACGGTTTCCGGTCGCGCCTGAACGATATACAGCGTGCCGTCCAGGCCGTCTTTCGCCCATTCGATGTCCATCGGCTTGGACTGGTAATGTTTTTCTATTTTAATCGCGTAATCGGCAAGGGTCAGGACATCCGCATCGTTCAGGCAAAAACGGTTGCGTTCATCGGCCGAGGTCGCAATATTGCGGGTCGGCTCACGGGTGCGGCCGTCGCTGTAAACCATTTTGATTTTCTTCGCGCCCAAGGTACGCCGTAATACCGCCCGGTGGCCCTGCTCAAAAGTGGGCTTGTGTACATAAAACTCGTCGGGGTCTACTGCGCCTTGTACGACGTTTTCACCCAGCCCGTACGCGCCGGTAATAAACACCACATCCCTGAATCCCGACTCGGTATCCAGCGAAAACATCACGCCGCTGGCATCAAGATCCGAGCGCACCATTTTCATAATGCCTATCGACAGGGCCAGCTTGAAATGGTCGAAGCCCTGGTCAATGCGGTAATGTATCGCGCGGTCGGTGAACAGGCTGGCAAAACAGCGCTTGCAGGCGTCCAGCAGCTCCTGATCCCCGCGTATATTAAGGTAGGTATCCTGTTGCCCGGCAAAACTGGCGGTCGGCAAGTCCTCTGCGGTGGCGGAACTGCGTACCGCAACGCTTAAGTCGTCGCCATACTGTTTTTTCAATTGGTTGAACGCCTCGATAATTTGCTGCTCAAGGTCTACAGGGAAGGGCGCGGCATAGATTATTTCTCTTGCCTTGCGCGCACGACTGGCAAGATCGGCGACATCGTCGTGATGCAAATCATCTAATGCCTGATGCAGCGCTTCCCAGCCCTGCGCTTGATCCAGCACATAGCGGTAAGCTTCGGCGGTCACCGCAAAGCCGTTGGGGATCTGGATGCCCTGGGGTGTCAATTCCCGGTACATCTCGCCTAACGAGGCATTCTTGCCGCCTACCAGAGGCACATCGTCAATCGTTAATTCATTAAACCAACGGATATAGTTTGCTTGCTCGGACATCATAGCTCCTTAATTATTCAGGATATGGGTATTGAAAAGTAACCAGGGTTTATCTATTAAATTCAATAGCTTGTAAAAAATAACCCCGGTTATTATCTGTGACAAAATGCCGCATTATCATTTTGTCTTTACGTTGATAGCATATCAATATGCGCTCTTACTTACCGGCCCTTGGTAAGGGGGAGCTTAAGTCGATTAGGCTCCCTTTTTTTTGAATTTTTTTGTTGACTTCAGCATTCAAATTTAACAATCAAGCACCTGCAATCTTATCCACAATTCCTGTGGATAACTCTGTGCAAAAGATCTAAATAACTCGATTAAGGCGCGATAGAGCCTGCGTCTTTGTTAGATTGTAGTGTTTTTGTACATAAACATTTTTATATTACAATCAATTGCTTGCGCTTGTAATTTATGGATGACAAGGGTTTGATCCAGGGCCGACATCATCAGTTATTGTAACAAAGTCAATCTGTGCATAAACAATGCCTGATAAGTTTATGAACAGGCTAAACTTTAACCGATTGCAAGTCTTTTTTTACCGAGTTTACCGCGTTTTTAATGACGGCCTGTCAAGATAAAAATAAATTCTTTTGCAGCGAAAAATCAGTAAGACAATAGGGTATTACAATTTTTATTGCCGGGAGCGTTTTTGTTTCGGTAATACGCCAACATAGTACACCGCAAGAAACACAAAACCGATACTGAAAAACACCTTGGAAAAAGGCCTAAAACTGTCATTAAAAAAGAACTCGCCGATCATCCAAATCGCATTACCGCATATCCAGCTGCAGATCGCTAAATTATGAAACAGGTTAGCGGTGTTTTTTCGTCCCAGCCAAGTGATATGAAAAGCGGCCAAAATCGTCGGCACGATCATGATCATCCCGCCAAGCTTCCATTCCATCATCCAGCACGTATCTTTCAATAGCCATAACACGATGTGGAAATTTTCATATTCTCGAAGTTTTGTCTCTATCATTCGGCAAGCCTTATTCAGCCCAATTTTTCGCTCTTTCCACCGCCTTAAGCCAATGTCGTTTTAACGATTCAACTTCCAGCGGCGGCATTGTTTCGTGGAATGACCTGTCTATTCGCCATTTTTGATTGAGTTCGTCGAGAGTCCATAAACCAATGGCGATACCGGCAAGGTAAGCGGCACCCAACGCCGTGGTTTCAAGATTCGTAGGACGGATGACTTCGACAGCCGATATGTCGGCCTGGAATTGCGCCAGCATATTATTGACCGCCGCGCCGCCATCGATTCTTAACTGCGCAATCGGTGTGCCGCTTTCGGCTGAAAACATCTGCAAGACATCATCGACCTGAAAACAAATGCTCTCCAGCGCCGCTCGGGTTAAGTGCGCCGAGGTTGTGCCACGGGTGATGCCGAAAATTGCTCCACGCGCATGCGGATCCCAGTGCGGCGCGCCAAGGCCGGTGAGGGCGGGCACGAAATAAACCCCGCCGTTATCGTCAACGCCGGCGGCAAGCTGTTCGCTATCCGCTACTTGCTCGAACAACCCCAAGCCATCGCGCAGCCATTGGATGACCGCGCCGCCGACAAACACGCTGCCTTCAAGTGCATAATGGATTTGATCGCCAATTTGCCAGGCAATTGTGGTTAGCAGGCCGTGAGTCGATGCGACTCGTTGCGCTCCGGTATTCATCATTAAAAACGAGCCGGTGCCATAGGTGCATTTAGCCATTCCTGCATTGATGCACAGCTGGCCGAACAGTCCAGCCTGCTGATCGCCCACAATGGCGGCAATAGGCATTCCCGCGCCTATTTCCTGGTTACGCGTTTGCCCATAAATCTCGCTGGAGGATTTGACGGCAGGCAGCAAGGATGCGGGGATGTTAAATAATGCCAGCAATTCATCGTCCCACCGCAGCGTATCGATGTTGAACAACAAAGTCCGGGCGGCATTGGACACGTCGGTGACATGCAATTCGCCGTCGGTGAGCTTCCAGACCAGCCATGAATCTATCGTCCCGAAGGCCAGTTCCCCGCGCTCGGCTTTTTCCCGAGCCCCTTCGACATGATCCAGCAACCAGCTGATTTTTGTCGCCGAAAAATAAGCATCCAGCAGCAGGCCGGTCTTAGCCTTAACCATCGCTTCGGCTCCTGCCTGTTTTAGCCGGATACAATCATCCGCCGTGCGCCTGTCCTGCCAAACGATAGCGTTATAAATCGGCTTGCCGGTGCTGCGCTCCCAGATTACCGTCGTCTCGCGCTGGTTGGTGATGCCGATTCCGGCAATATCCGTCGGTTGCAGCTGTGCTTGCTGCATGACTTGCTGGACACCCCCGGATTGCGATGCCCATATTTCGTCAGCATCGTGCTCCACCCAGCCGGGATGGGGGAAATGTTGGGTAAACGCCTGCTGGGTCATCGCAACCGGTGTAGCCTGCTGGTCATAAACAATGCAACGCGAACTGCTGGTGCCTTGATCTATCGCTAAAATATAACGCATTGCTTTCACCTTGAAGGGCATGGGGGTAACCGGAGCTGTTTTCGAGTATGCTTGGGCCTGATGGGGTTGTTGCCCAGTTCGAAATGTAAGTGTAGCCACTTAGCCCTGGCACCGCAAAAAACGATAGAAGCGGAGTTGAAAACTGCTTCGCTTAGGAGACGAGCCGTCGTTGTTCCTCAGACAGTTGTGTATAACGATGAGCGCGGGAGTGCAAGCTTTGCCTGCACTCCCGGCCTTACGACAATCCCGCCACCAACCTGCCAAGTTGCCGGTCATGAATGCGACTTAACAGCGCCAATGCCAGTATCGCGCCAAGCAGCGCATAAGCCATGTCCGACTGCGTATCCCAAATATAGCCTTGAGTGCCTAAAAATGCATCGGCGGCTTCCTTGCTCAAAATCGCAACCCACCATTCAATCAGCTCGTAAAAGGCGCTGATCGCAAGACAGATGCAGATGATGAAAAAATTAAGCCATTTGATGCTATCCACGACATGGTTCCTGATAATGATTTCTCTAGCGATGATGGCGGGGATAAAGCCTTGGGCAAAATGACCGAGTTTATCGTAATTATTGCGGTCTAAATTGAAGCTGTCTTTTAGCCAGTCGAACAGCGGGACTTCGGCGTAGGTGTAATGTCCGCCGACCATTAAGATAAGGCTGTGGACCAGTATCAAGCTATAAGCCAAATCGGTTAAGCGGAATGTACGGCGCGTCGTGACAAGCACAACAAAGGCGATCATTGCAGGCGCTGTTTCAAGCACCCAGGTCAGGTAATCTTTGGGATAGATGCCTGACCAAAGCAGCGCCGAAAAAAATATTCCCAGCCATGTTTTATTCATGGTCTATTTAGCTAATGCTTGTTGATAGGTGTCTTCGCTAAATCCACGGATGGCGGCACCATTAATGACTGCTAATGGAATGCCGCTATAACCCGGATCAAGCGTTTTTTTGCGCGCTGCGGCATCAAGGTCTTGCTCAATATCATAGGCGGTAAAAGCAATAGCATTCTTGCGCAGATAGGCGATGGCTTTTTTGCAATAAGGACACCAACTGGTGACGTAAAGGTCGACTTTCGGCGCCGCTACAGGTTGAGCCTTGTTATCGACTGGAGCCGGTTGAGGGGATTTTACTTCAAGCTCATTACGGTTTTCTATGGAGACCGGATGAGCGGGTTTTGATCCGGAGAAATGCGATTTTCCGTCGGCATCGGTCCATTTGTAGATTTCAGCCTGGGCGGGTAATGCGAATGTCAGCGCAATTAACAGAATAAGCGATGGGTTAATAATCATGGCGTGGGTTCCTGCGTTTGGATGATTAAATTTATTCAGGTTCTTGGCAACTACTATGTCCCTGTTTGGTACAAAGCTGGTAGTTTAATTGACTCGCCCAGTATTGGTAGGCTTGCTCAACATCATCCCAACTGTCGAAAGCCCCCATTATAGTTTTTCCTCCTGCCCGGCAGTCTGCCGAAGCCATCAGCAATTCGCCGGTTTGCGAGTCGGTGATTTTTCCCTCGACACTGGCTTTGCCCACATAAGATTCGGTGCCTGTCGCCAACATTTTAAGCAGCGATAAGGCGCGGGCCGATGGATAGAAGGCGGTATACAAATCCAGCAGCAGTATCGAGGATTCCGCATCGGTGATGGCAAATTGGACGCGTAGCGTGTCGGGGCCGGAATGGGTGACCAGTTTGAAATTCTTCTTTAAGGCTTCGCGCATTTTGTATTCAAACAGTTCTTTAAACTTGTGGTTATCAGCGTGCGTCATGTCATTGAGGTCGGAATCGGGCAGTTTACTGATAACGACGGGATCTAAAATAATCTTTTTATAACCGGCCCAGTTAGTGCCGTCTTTCCAGAAGCTTAGTAAGGCATCGCCGTCTTCACCGTCTTTAAGCAGGGAGTAATCATCCAGAAAGTGCGACGTTTCTACATACCGGGCCTGATAGGTTCTCGCGCAACCGGCGCTGAGCAGGAAAAGGGTAATGACGGCAATAAGCTTAATGGTTGACGTGTATAGGCTGGTTCCCAAGCTCCAGCTTGGTAACCCAGTCTTGGAAGCTCCAGCTTCCTGTCTCGCGAAGCTGGAGCTTCGCCTCCTGAATTCCCAAGCCGGAGCTTGGGAACTAGCGACTTGGTTAATCGGGGTTGATAGGGTGGGCATAGGGGCATCAAATCCTGTTCACTAAAGTGCGCGTGTTTGTGTTAATCGGGCTTTGCTCGTATATTATACGGTTGTTTTAATTGCCGGAAATATTTAATGGATACGATCAGCATTCGTGGCGCCAGAACGCATAACCTGAAAAATATCGACCTTGATCTGCCCAGGGATCAGCTTATCGTCATCACCGGGCTGTCCGGCTCGGGTAAGTCATCGTTGGCCTTCGACACCATTTATGCAGAAGGCCAACGGCGCTATGTGGAATCCTTGTCTACCTATGCCCGCCAGTTTCTATCGATCATGGAAAAGCCGGATGTCGACCATATCGAAGGCCTGTCCCCGGCTATTTCCATTGAGCAAAAATCCACGTCGCACAACCCTAGATCCACGGTCGGCACCATCACCGAAATCTACGATTATTTACGACTGCTTTATGCCCGAGCGGGGACGCCGCGATGCCCTGAACATCACGCTTCGCTAGAGGCGCAAACCGTCAGCCAGATGGTTGACCATGTGCTGTCGCAGCCCCAAGATCAGCGCTGGATGCTGCTGGCGCCGGTGGTCAACGACCGCAAAGGCGAACATATCCAGTTGCTCGACGACCTGCGCGCCCAGGGCTTCATCCGCGCCCGGATCGACGGCACGGTGTACGACCTGGACGAGCCGCCGGTGCTGGATTTAAAAAAGAAACACACCATCGAGGTCATCGTCGACCGCTTCAAGATCCGCGACGACATCGCGTTAAGACTATCCGAATCCTTCGAGACCGCGCTGCGCATCGCCGACGGCATCGCTATTGCCGCCTGTATAGATGACGCGACCGAGCTGATGTTTTCCGAGCGCTATGCCTGTCCTCTTTGTGGTTACAGTCTGACCGAACTGGAGCCGCGCATCTTCTCGTTCAACAATCCCAAGGGCGCGTGTAGCAGTTGCGACGGATTGGGCGTGCGTCAGCATTTCGATCCCGAGCTGATTATCCATAATCCCGATATCAGCCTTGCCGGGGGCGCGATTCGCGGCTGGGATCGGCGCAACGCCTATTATTACCAAATCATCTGTTCGTTGGCCAAGCACTATAACTTCGACCCGGAAGCGCCGTTTTCGGAGCTGTCCAAGGAACATCAGGCCGTTATTCTTTACGGCAGCGGTCATGAGGAGATTGAATTCAAGTTCATGGCCGGAACCGGATCGGTCAAGAAGAAACGCCATAGCTTTGAAGGCATCATCGCCAATATGGATCGGCGTTACCACGAGACCGACTCGCAACTGGTGCGCGATGAACTGGCCAAATATCTGTCCCAGAAACCCTGTAGCGTTTGCGAGGGCGCAAGGCTTAATGTTTCGGCCAGAAATGTGTTTGTCGAGGATTTGCCGATCCATCATTTGACCCGCTTCCCGATTCGCAAATCCTTGGACTTTTTTGCGCAGCTTAATCTGACCGGCAAGCGCGGCGAAGTTGCGGCAAAAATCGTCAAGGAAATCCAGGAACGGCTGGAATTCCTGGTCAATGTAGGCCTCGATTATTTAACGCTGGATCGCAGCGCGGACACGCTGTCCGGCGGCGAAGCTCAGCGCATCCGTCTTGCCAGCCAGATCGGCGCGGGTCTGGTCGGCGTGATGTATGTGCTGGATGAGCCGTCGATAGGTCTGCATCAGCGCGACAACCAGCGCCTGTTGAACACCTTGTTCCGCCTGCGCGACCTGGGCAATACCGTGATCGTGGTTGAGCATGACGAGGATGCGATCCGTTCGGCCCAGCATATTGTCGATATAGGTCCCGGCGCCGGCGTGCATGGCGGGCAGATCATTGCGCAAGGTACGCTGGAAGACATCCTTAACAATAAAGACTCATTAACCGGCCAGTATTTATCGGGAAAAATCGGCATTACCGTGCCCGAAAAATTAACGCCTGTCGATAAAGACAAACAGATCGTCATTCGCAATGCGCATGGCAATAACCTGAAGAATGTCGATATTTCATTTCCTATCGGCCTACTGACCTGTGTAACCGGCGTCTCCGGTTCAGGCAAATCGACGCTGATAAACGACACCTTATACTGTCATGCGGCGCGATTGATTAACCGCGCCGGAGTCATTCCAGCGCCTTGCGATGCTATCGAAGGCCTGGAACATTTCGATAAAGTCGTCGATATAGACCAAAGCCCGATAGGCCGCACGCCGCGTTCGAATCCGGCTACCTATACCGGGCTGTTTACGCCAATACGCGAATTATTTTCGGCGACGCCGGAAGCGCGTTCGCGCGGTTATACGCCCGGCCGGTTCAGCTTTAACGTCAAAGGCGGCCGTTGCGAAGCCTGCAAAGGCGATGGCGTGATTAAGGTCGAAATGCATTTTCTGCCCGATATTTTCGTCCATTGCGACAGTTGCGGCGGCAAACGATATAATCGGGAGACGCTGGAAATACGCTACAAAGGCAAAACCATCAACCAGGTGCTGGACATGACCGTCGAAGATGCGGCCGAATTTTTCAGCCCGGTGCCGACGCTGGCGCGTAAACTGCAAACCTTGGTCGAAGTGGGCTTGAGCTACATCACCCTGGGGCAGAATGCGACCACGCTGTCCGGCGGCGAAGCGCAGCGGGTAAAGCTTGCCAAAGAACTGTCCAAACGCGATACCGGCAAAACCTTATATATACTGGATGAGCCGACCACCGGCCTGCATTTCCACGACATCAAGCAATTGTTGAACGTGCTGCATACCCTGCGCGATCACGGCAATACCGTCATCGTCATCGAACACAATCTGGATGTGATCAAAACCGCAGACTGGATCATCGACATGGGGCCGGAAGGCGGCGATGGAGGAGGGACGCTGGTTGCAGAAGGTACGCCGAAACAGGTTTCCGAAAATAAGGCCTCGCATACCGGTGAGTATTTGAAGCGGTTTTTTGAGTAATACAATTAGAAGGTTTTAAATAATGATCAACAAATTAAATTCATTCGTCTTCGAATACATTAGATTCATTGAAATGCTCGGCGTGCTGATGCGAATTTTCAGTTTCTCGCTGGTCAGTTGGATGGGCCCGGAAAGTCCGTTTATGTTCGTCTGGGCGTTTAATACCACAGATGCGGTGATACTTTCCTGGTGCTCGATACTCAAGAAAGACAGCGCCTATACCTTGCTGAACGTGTTCTGGATTATGGTCGGCGTTGTCGGCATGTTAAGAGCCAGTCATTTTTCGGTGATTGATGTAAAAACCGCTTTGCTGCACTTGATTACTCAGACTCTGGCGCTGTTTAGTTAAACAGCGCCCCACGCACAATTGAACGAATGCGGTAAACAAAGCTTGTTATAATGGACGCCATTAAAATAATGATATAAACCACTGGGTTAGTCCGGCATATATGAAGTCGGCGCTAAGTTGAGTTTGTTTTCTTAATAATTCTGGTTCAAAAGGAGAAGCTGGTTTTGACAACAACGCAGGACATTACAAGTTCGATGACGTCATCGGAAAAACGCGCCACATGGTCGTTGGCAAGCATTTATGCGTTGCGGATGCTGGGGCTGTTTATGATTTTGCCGGTGTTATCTTTATTTGCCGAACAGCTTGAAGGCTCAACGCCCGCGCTGATCGGTCTGGCGATGGGGATTTATGGCTTGCCTCAGGTTCTGTTGCAAATCCCTTTCGGCTTGCTGTCGGATCGTTTCGGGCGTAAAAAAATCATCATTATCGGCTTGGGGTTGTTTTTTATCGGCAGCGTGATTGCGGCGTTGTCGACAACTATTTACGGGGTTTTGGTGGGGCGGGCTTTCCAGGGCGCAGGCGCGGTTTCGGCTGTTATCATGGCCTTGGTCGCCGATTTGACCCAGGAAGTTCATCGCACCAAAGCCATGGCGATTATCGGCATCAGCATCGGCGCGTCGTTTGGTGTCGGCATCATAGCAGGGCCTGTTATTTCCGGGTTTGGCGGCGTGCAGGCGGTGTTCTGGGTTACTGCGGTGCTAACCACGCTGGCAATCTTGACGATTATTTTCATCGTGCCCAACCCTCATCAATCCAAACTGCATCGGGATGCGGAAGTCGTTCCCGAGGAAATGATGAATGTGTTGAAAAGCCCTGACCTGTTGCGGTTGAATTACGGCATTTTTACCTTGCATATGATCTTAATGGCTATCTTTGTGGTGGTGCCTTCCTTAATGAGGAATGCGGGGTTGGCAGTCGGGCATGAATGGCAGGTTTATCTGCCGGTGTTTGTTATTTCGATGGCGTTCGCCGTGCCGTTCGTTATCCTGGCCGAAAAGAAACGTAAGATGAAACAAGTATTTCTGGGAGCCATCGCGGTATTGATGATGGCTGAATTGGGCTTGTCGGCAGTTCATCAAAACCTGGTCGGGATTATAGGTTTCTTGTGGTTGTTTTTTTGCGGTTTTAACCTGCTGGAAGCGACACTGCCGTCGTTAATCTCAAAGACCGCGCCGGCCGATTTGAAAGGCACAGCGATGGGCGCTTATTCAAGCTCCCAGTTTTTGGGGCTTTTTCTGGGTGGGGTTGTCGGCGGCTGGTTTAACGGCCAGTTCGGAGTCACGGCGGTATTCTTGTTTTGCGCCGCTGCCGCATTCAGCTGGTTGTTGGTATCATTATGGATGAAGCCTCCCCGTTATGTGGCAAACCTGTTGATAGCACTGGAACAACTCAGCGAACAGGAAGCCAACGAATTTGTTGCCGAAATGCTCAAGCTCAACGGTGTAGAGGAAATTACTCTGCATTATGAAGAGGCTTTGGCTTATCTCAAGGTTGATAATCAGCAGCTGGATAAAGACCGATTACAGGGTTTGATCACGCAGTACGTTAATGCCTAATCACGTAAACAATGGGAGAAATAGATGCTTAATAAGGTGATGTTGATAGGAAGACTGGGCGCCGACCCCGAGGTTCGTTATCTGCCTAGCGGCGGCGCGGTTACGACCATTCGTCTGGCAACGTCCAGGCGCTGGAAAGACAAGCAAACCGGCGAGCGCCGCGAAGAAACCGAATGGCACCGAGTGGTGTTTTTTAGCCGATTGGCTGAAATCGCCGGCGAGTATTTAAAAAAAGGCAGCCAAGCGTATATTGAAGGCCGCATCCGCACCCAGAAATGGCAAGGTCAGGACGGTCAGGATCGCTATACCACTGAAATCGTAGCCGACACCATGAACATGCTGGACAGTCGTAGCGGCGGCACGTCCGAATTTGGCGGCGATCAGGCGCAGGGCGGATATTCTGCACCTTCATCAAGACCTGCCAGTCAGCCGCAGCAATCGGCGCCGCAACAAGCCTCCGGCTCCATGCCCCCGCCACCGCCAAGTTATGACGATTTTGATGATGACATTCCGTTTTGAATGACGGCCTGATTGGTGCCTTAATCGGCCCGGGCCATAAATTGCGCCGAAGGAACACCACGCAGGCCGCTATATAAATCAAATGCTTGAAAGGTGTTTCTTAAGGGCAAAGACTCTCAGTCAACATCGTCAAAACATTGCGGAAATAGAATGTGTTCGGTGTAGGCTGAAATAAGACCACCCAAGCGCAGTTTGGGCGTTTCCGGCTTTGTCGTATAGTGTGCGGAAACATCAGTTCGCGCTTATGATCGAACAGACTTATAGCTGAATACCCGACGTGGGCGTTGACGATGGTCGGGGCATTGTGTCAGCACGGCAGTTTGCTACGATTCACTCAATTTTATTTCCGATTCGATCGTCTTTTGTCTTGCGGCAAGTTATTTCAGGTTTTTCACTCTCGCCTCACAAATTTTCCACGGATCCCGTGCCGCGGGTGTTTTGATTTTTGCACAGTTAGCTCCCAGATGAGTCACTATCTCATCGCGTATTGCCGATTGGCCTTTACTCTGGATGAACTTGCGTAGCCCCTGGATCGGCTCCAGCAGTTTCGGCTGCTTTTGTTGCACCGCCTTGGCATACACTTGTGCGATCCACTGATAGGGCATAACGGAACAACTGGTCTGTTCATGCTCTATTTTTTCCAATGCATAGGCATACCAAAATTGCAGCGGTAAATTATTATAGACATGCTGCGCCAAGTCACAGTCAATTGTCTGGGCATATTCCTGTCCCAATTTATTGAGTAAACGTGGCAGCGCTGGTTCCATGGCTTTGCCCCGGTCCAAGGTCGCCCATGGGTCGACGAAATCGCGCACACCCAGTTTAAGGTTGGGACTTAGTCCAGCTTGAATCACATCCATCTGTTCCAGAGTTACGGTCAGATTGATCAGCAATCTCATATCTTTTTCAAGTTCGTCGTGCGGCCATTTCTCGCCAGTTTGCAACAATACCGGCAGTTTGGCGGTCAGGAAGATGGCTTTGCGCAAGATGACGCGTCGAATCGTTTGTAATGTTTCGAACTCTTCGGTTGATAGAGACCCAGCCTTGCCTTGAAAGGTGTCAGGAATTTTCACCTCATCTGTTAATGCAAATTCAGGTTCCAATGTTTTTAAAATAGCAACTAATTGTTCGGGCCGCTGATTAAGCGACAGCAGGGAATGTAACAAGAGCAGGCAATTATCCGCCCCCTTCCTTGAACAACGGTGTTGAAGCAGGTAGGCGCTGAGCTTTTTTTCCAACACGTTGGCCGAAGTTTTGCCGCGCTTGGTGTCGGGTAAACTAGGCCAGGGAGAAGATCCAAGCTCCTCTTTCTGTTTGCGCACACACATACCGAAATCCAAACCATTGGGTAAACCCACAGCGTTCGTCTCCATCGCCCACAGCAGCGGTTCCTCGTGGTACACCGCCCAATAAGGCGGTGGCAAACAGTTGAGCAGTGCGATCATCGCGCCCGCTTCGTCGGCCCATTTCTCGTCAGCATGGAAAGAAACAGGCGATATCACCATATTTCGGGTATCTCGGGTAACAGGTTTGCCGATGTTCTTTTCGGGATACCAGCGTGCCCACATGGCTAACGCTTCGGATGGGCTTTCGAAAGGCATGAGTTCCCAGGCGCCTGCCTGGTCAATCAGGGGGGGCTTGATATCGTCATCTAGCGCCGCAAATTCCGGCATGCTCAGTAATCGAGCCAACTTCTCTCGATCCAACGAATACCAATCCTTCCCAACCGGATCTTCCTGACGCATGTGACGTTTGGCTTCCACTACAATTGCGTCAAATTCCTCTTTCAAAAGTGGCGTCGCTGTGTTGGCCGGGGCTTGCGGTGGCGCAGCCAGTGCAGGTATCGGCAGGCAGATTAAAACGAACGAGATAGCCAGTGTGATAAACCAGCGCGGACATATCAATTCAGTGCGTATTGTATTCAAAGGGAGATCCTTGCCGCTATGGCGGTTAATGAGGAACAGGAACGATCTTGAAGGTATCATAGGAACGCACCAGCATGCGCTTGCTATCAAGTGGTGTAACCGCCAGTGGGAACTCCTTGTTCCATGTCTGCGCTATGGACCAAGCCCGGCTGGTGTCATTCCAGATCACTGTCTTACGATATGGTTTATCGGGTAAAATGTAGACGCGATTGCCTACGACCATCATATCCATAACATTGAACTCCTTAAGCGGAAACTCCGGTAGTTTTTTCCAGCGCGTAAAAGCCGCATCGGCGACCTCGGCTTGGTATCCGTTTGTTACATACCAATTCTTCATGGAAAGTTTGAAAACACGGCCATTCGTCAGCTTGACGGCTCGCCCGCCCGCATAGTTCGGCCGGGGACCCGCTACCCATTCATTTGCCTTGTCGTTGAAAATCTCGGTCGTGGGTGCAAATTGTAGAGGCTCAGCGGGATTAAGCGGCGATGGTCGCACTTCGCCGCCGATCACGGCTAGATGAGCATCGGCCAGCTCGATCAGCGTTGCGCGTAATCTTCCCTGGCTTAGATGCGCCATAGGCTGAGGGCTGATGCCGGGGTGCCAGCGAATGAGTGCGGTACTTAATATCTCGTTGTCTTGCAGGCCAAGCGTGTTGCCGCTGTCGAGATACACGAAATCACCATTCCTGCGCAGCAGCGTATCGTTTCTAGGCCATTGACTCGTTATGTCTGAATCCCCAGTTCTCCCGAACTGTCCGCTGGCGAAGTGAATTGACAGGCCCGGTACCGGTTCCCAGCGATTCTGCAAGGGAAAGTAGCGGTACGATGCTTGCGCCGGTAGCTTGCCGCACGGATTGCCAAAGGATGACGGACTACATCGTGGCGGCAAACCGCCAAACACCAATATCGTTTTGTCAGGCAATTCGATACCGGACAGAAAACCCAATTGCTGAGGCAATGGGTTGATCGGCTGTGATAGCCGGTAGGGCGGCTTAATGATTTCCGGGCGATTGGACGGATGCCACTGGGTTCCTCCGCCTGTCAGTAAAAGCCCGCCCCGGCCAAGCCGCACTTCGCCCAACCGGTAGTGGTTATAAAGAAAGCGGCCTGGAACGTAGGCGCGTATCGGATCCAATAAGAGAATTTGTCCGCGTTCGCTAAGAAAAGCGATGGCTTGTCCCGTGCTCAGCGGGGCGAGTCTCGGCCCATAAGTTTGCGGTAATTTCTGCCGGGAACGGATCCAGTGCAAGGTTTTGGGGTCGAGAAACTCGACAAATTCTGCGTCAACCGTCGTAACGGAGACGACCGGGTCGTTGATGCCATAGCTTCTGAACATGCCCACGTCATCGCCATCTTGCGCGGTGTTGTCGATAGCCTCCCATTGACCGGATGCGGCATTCCACAACAAGGGCGCTGCAAGTTTGTCGATGTGTCCCTGTGAGGGGCTGTACCAATCGGCCTGGCCGATCAGGATGCGACCATCGGGCAAGCGATAGTGTTTGATGTACAATTTCTGGGCATCGCGCATATTTTCGGGCAACGCTTTCATTTCCCATTGACAGGCCTGGGTATTGAAAATGACGGGCGGCAAGGTTTCGGTTGACGCGCCTCCCGCATTTCCCATGCCTTCCACCGGCCCTCGTATATCTGCCGCCAGCATAGCGGACTGGAGCTGATCGGAATTCTCTGTTTCCCAGCGCAGTGCGCCTTCGCGCAGGGAGACAATTTGCGCTGTAAATCGCACTGGATCGGCAGATTTACGCGATTCCTCATTCAGCCGCATACATACCAATGCGTGATGGGTGTCGATGGATACAAGATCTCTCACCAGCATGCCCTGACGTAGGGGTAAAGGCGTCGAAAAGCTCTGTGTTGCTGCGTTCCACCAGAGTACATGGTGTTGAGGTATGTCTTTTTCGTTGTGACTGCCCGCGACGAGTAAACTGCCCTCGCTCAATCTGGCCCATACGACACCGAGAGCCGAATGCATCGGCCAGTCCTTGGCTTCCGAAAAAGTGTTTTGCTTGGCGTTCCATAACTGCATGCCGCTGCTGGTGGCGAGCAAATATTGATCCGCTCCCAGGTTGACGAACCGGGGGTTCATCGGATCAGGCCATGAGACCGTCGCATAGGTTTGTGCGATCGGATCGGTTTCGCTGTTTTGCTGTTTGGATGATTGTGCTGTCAGGCCGCTGCCGCTTAGCATGAGTAGCGCAAGAGCGGATACCACATGCAACCAGCTGAATCGGGTTATGTGCATCATTCATCCTCCTTCTTGGCGATGTGCTGGCAACCATTGAATAATGCAGCTAATCCACGATGACTTCGAGGTTCTCGCTCTAAATCCGACATCTTCTGACCCCCTTAAATTATTAATATGGAAAATACGCATCACTCTAACATACTTTCTCTGTTTTTATTTTGAGTGTAGTATGATTGCTCGGTTTGAATCAGGTGACAGTGATCGTTAGTTATGCGAGAGGAAGCCTGGATGCTTGTTAAGTTAATCTGGCGCTCAATTCAATAGGGTTACAAAAAATGAAAATAACTTTGCTTAAACAAATAATGCTCTATTGTTTGGGTCTTGCTTTGCCGTTTGCGGTAATTGCCCAAAATTCACTTAATCACAAAACAACTGCCCCAGTGTTGATATTGCCTGCACCTAATGAGGGCGAAGCTAAGGATGATGAAAGTTTACCGCCAGACATGTATTTGCCTGGTTTGGACTATCAGTCGGGTAAGGATTGGTGGGCATTAAGTTGTGGCGACGACACTGATGCTGATGCAGATACAAACACATGCAAGATTACACCTTCAGTATTAAAGGTTAGCCGCAGCCCATTTTCTCCTTACGGTTCGTCTATGGATTCAGACCCAATAGAGGGGCAAAAGCTGCATTGGCTTCCCGGCCCTCCAGTGGGCACTTTGTTGATGTTTAAATTCAATCCGACAGCAAAGTTAGTAAAGCCGACAGCCGGGCCGGTAGAAACTTATTATTACCCAGTAAAAGATAAAGATATTTTCAGAAAAAATACGCTGGGAATGACGGAATCCGAATTGGTCATGCCAAATGGCATCAAGGCGCAACTATTGCCTGTTTTGGTGCTCCCAAACTCAAAAGATAAAGTGGTAGGCGATCAATTAAGCAATCTGCTAACCCTTGAATTACGCATCGGCGCTAAACGCCAAACACTCATCAAAAATGGTTTCAGTGCCTATAATCAGGATTATCTCGCTTGGGCGGGAGATTTAGACAGCGACGGCAAATTAGATTTACTGATCAATACCGGTAGCTGTAGCAATGAAAAAAATATTGCCTTATTCCTGTCATCCTTGGCGAAGCCGGATGAGCTATTAGGTGAGGCAGGCCGTTTTGAGGAGGATAAGGGATGCTAATGCGCTATTGGATATTCATCTGTGTTGTACTGCTGGCTTGCTCGCCCTCGCCGCAACCCTTGGCGGAAGAGAAAGTGGTCAATAGTCCTGATCTTCGGCTGTTCGATAAATTTGCGCCCATGCTACCAATGGACGATGGTAGTGTATTGATTTTTAGACAAGATGGCCAGGCCATAAGCTTATGGCCTGATATAACACCAAAACAGACAGTCGAAAAGATTAAAGAGTTTGATATGCCTTACAGCTATCGTGAAGGTCGCAGTGAGCTATATCCTGCAACGTACGCAAGCGTCAGAAGTAGCAAAGGTGTTTGGTTAGTCGGCGCTACTATAGAGTTTATAGGTCCGTCAAAACAACATCTGTCAGGGCATCTGCAATTTCCTCGCAATAACCCAACGGCAGTGGCGCTGCCTGACGGTAGTATCTTGGTTGCGGGTGGTATCCCTTGGGTTGAAGTCATTAAGCAGCAACCTTTCCAAAACAGGCCAGAATTTCGCAGTATTGAGCGAGTCAGTGTTAGTAGCGATGGTCGTATTGTCAGTGAATACGTTGCACCACTGCCCGCGTGTACTGAGCCGAATTGTTCTTCCAATAATGGCTTTAGCCCACAAAGTTTCTCCATGATTCATCTTGGGCGAGGTCGTGTCATGTTTGCAGGAGGATACTACAACAAAGACACTTTCCTCTATGACTCCGCTACTAATCAGTGGCGAACAAGTGCGCCCTTGAGTCAACAGCGCGTTGCTTTCACATTGAGCCTATTGCCGGATGGCCGTGTGCTGGCTGCGGGCGGCAGCGAAGATTATCGAGAGCAGTCAACTAAAAATATGACCACTGAAATATGGGATCCCAAAACAGATAAATGGACAGCAGGGCCGCTATTGCCGGTTCCCATGCAACACCATACGGCAATCGTGATTGATAATAAAACAGTCGTTCTTGCCGGCGGACGGTTTGCGGGGGTATTGGCTTGGGATATTGATCAGCCGCAGTGGCGCATTGCGGCACAGCTTGCTTTGGCAAGAGCTGATGCCGGGGTAGCATACTTAGGCAATAACAGGTTGGCTATTATTGCAGGTTCTCATGCTAGAACTTACGATGAGGCTTGGGGGCGGCGCACAGAGGGGTATTCTTTGGTGGATATTTCGCGTGAGGCGACTCGGGTTGGCACGCCAACAGGATATGATGCAACGGGACAGGCCTTTGCCGTTCATGGTTCAAAATTGTTTGTGGCAGGCGGCAAAATTACCAGTACTTTTGATGGCAGCGTGGACAGCCAGCCGACTGCAAACGTCGAGCTATATGATTATCGCGATAATTCTGTTCGCAGTCTATCAACATTGCCCTTTGGCGCGAGTTCCGCAAAAGCAATTTGGTTGGATGATCACCGCGTGTTGACTATGGCATTAAAGTCTGGCGATCTTAAGTCAATGTGGTTTGGGATTTTCGATATGGTAAACGGCAGCCATACAACGCTGCCTTTGCCTAGGCTGGGATCTTATGCAGTACCAACAAATGCATATTCAAAACCAAATGCGCAAGAGTATGCGGATGGGAACAGAATTGGCGTTCGTGATCAGGAATACTACCAAGATTTGCAGATGATTGGCGTTCACGATAACCACGTTTTAATTGGTGGCCAACGGGCAGGCTTGCATTGGCTCGATATCACCAATAATACCTCGGTAGCTATACCCACGCTACCGCATGGCTACGAAACGAGTATACGCCTGTTGAATAACGGCAAAATCGTTAGAGCTGGTGGCTATACGTATTTTGACATAGTGCTTTCTCGAGTAGAAAATTGCGAAGACTGCCCGGAACAATACGTCGAAAGCGAAAAAAGTTTGCCCTTAAGCACTTATCAAATGTATGACACCGTCACGAAAAAGTGGCAAAAATCTGCGCCATCAACCGCTTTGGGTGGTCCTGTAGCAATATTGGCTGATGGGCGCGTAGCGAAATTGGGGACAATCACCGAGCGCGTTAAAAATACCGTAGACACAAACTCACCTACAGAGAAATCACTCAAAGTACTTGAACTATCAAATCCAGATGGGACTGGTTGGCAATCTTTGAAATTGCCACAATCGGTACTAACAATGACCGGCGATGGCAAGGACCGCCTTTTATCTCCAACTAATTTAGATGGCTCACTGGGTAGCTTGTTGTTTCTTGGCGTATCGAGCGGTGATGAACAATTAGACTGGTGGTGGATCGATTTAAATAATGAGACGTCTAATTGGCAACATTTAAATCTAACACAAACTCGAAAACCCGCTATGTATATTCCAAGTGATGTCTATTTTGGCAGCCTTCAAGTGGCCGGGCATGATGTTGGCTTGGTGATTAATCAACAGGGTATGGCGGTATTTGAAAAGTAAGGTTACTTAATATAGATAGGGCCAGATGTTGATTTATCTCCGCGAAGTTCAGAAACATAATGCGTTATCGACATAAGGCTGACTAATAGATCCTGTTGCAAAGTTTGTCAGACTGAGTGGTAATTGTTCAAATCTCGTTACGGGCTTGCGCTTGTGTACGAGCCACAGTGAAGGCCGGATAAAAAAACTGTTTCCGTCTTTGCTAAAAAGACTTTCCGGTAAGCCCTGTCGCGGTTGAGAATGCCTCATTTTTATGGTCTAATACTGATGTTTTACGTCTTAATGCGCCTCTTGTTTTATTTGTACTTGAAATGAAAGGATGGTTCGCCGCAACTTGATTGGAGAGCAGGCTCACACTATGCAATTTAGTATTAAAAAAGGTTTGGATCTACCGATTACCGGAGAGCCCGAACAGGTTATTGAGGATGGCAATAAGGTTAAGTCCGTTGCGATTCTGGGGATGGATTATGTAGGCATGAAGCCTACGATGATGGTCGCGGAAGGTGATACGGTCAAGTTGGGCCAAGTGCTTTTTGCCGACAAGAAAAATCCTGGCGTTGTGTTTACTTCACCCGGCGCGGGTGTGGTGCTGTCGATTAATCGCGGAGCAAAGCGGGTTTTGCAGTCTGTTGTTGTCGAGCTGAAAGGCACGGCGCAGGAGTCCTTTGCAAAATACAAGGCTTCCGAATTAAGCAATTTGTCGGCGGATCAGGTTAAGGAAAATCTGTTGGCGTCCGGGTTGTGGACGACGCTCCGCACACGCCCTTACGGCAAAATTCCTAGCGTAGACAGCAAGCCCAGCTCAATTTTTGTGACTGCTATCGACACCAGTCCGTTAGCGGCTAATCCTGCGGTCATCATCAAAGAGCGCGGCGATGATTTTGCTAATGGTTTGGCGGTTATTGCCAAGCTGACAGAAGGCAAAACTTACGTTTGCAAAGCGACCGGCGCTGATGTTGCAACCGGCAACTCGCCTGTTACTGTCGCCGAGTTTTCCGGCCCCCATCCTGCGGGCTTGCCCAGCACCCATATTCATTTGCTTGATCCGGTCGCTATCGATAAATTCGTTTGGCATCTGGATTATCAGGCGGTAATGGCCATCGGTGCATTATTTACCACCGGTAAACTTAATGTCGAGCGCGTTGTTTCATTGGCCGGGCCTACCGTTAAAAAACCACGATTGATTCGTACTCGGGTTGGTGCCAACACCGATGATCTGGTTGCAGGTCAGCTGGAAGCGGTTGAAAACCGGGTGATTTCAGGTTCTGTGTTGTACGGACATCTGGCGGCAGATTGGGCGGCCTTTTTGGGTTGCTACAATAATCAGATTTCGGTATTGCAAGAAGGTCGTGCTCGTGAATTGTTCGGCTGGATTGTTCCGGGTAAAGACAAATATTCGGCGCTCAATGTTTATACGTCCAGCGTTGACCGTAAGTTGAACCGCAAATTTCCATTAACAACCGATAAAAACGGCAGCAACCGGGCGATCGTTCCGGTCGGCGTTTATGAAGCCGTGATGCCGTTGGATATTTTGCCTACACCGCTGCTTAAAGCGCTGGTGGTCGGCGATTCTGATCAGGCTCAATTATTAGGCTGTTTGGAACTGGATGAGGAAGATATGTCCTTGTTTACGTTTGTGGATCCTGGTAAACATGACTTCGCGCCTGTTTTGAGAGCGAATTTAACTAAAATTGAGAAGGAAGGATAATGTCGCCTAGAGATATTTTAGACAGCATAGAACCGCATTTCACCAAAGGTGGGCGGTTCGAAAAGTATTACGGTCTCTACGAGATGGTCGATACTTTCATTTATACACCGGCTGATGTAACGCGCGGCACCACGCATGTTCGCGATGGCAATGACCTGAAACGAACCATGACTTTTGTCGTGATCGCGACGTTTTTTTGCATCTTGATGGCCTTGTATAACACCGGCTATCAAGCCAATTTAGCCATGGCATCAATGGGCCTGGAACAGGCTCCGGGCTGGCGCAGTATCCCGATGATGATCTTCGGTTACAGCACGATGAACCCGTTTTCGAACATGGTGCACGGCGCTTTGTACTTTCTGCCTATTTATATAGTCACGCTGGCAGTCGGCGGCGTGTGGGAAGTGTTGTTTGCAACCGTTCGCGGACATGAAGTGAATGAAGGCTTTCTGGTGTCGTCAATGTTGTACACATTGATTATGCCGCCCGATATGCCCTTATGGCAGGTGGCTTTAGGCATTTCTTTCGGTATCGTTATCGGTAAGGAAGTCTTCGGTGGTACCGGCAAAAACTTTTTGAATCCTGCGTTGACTGGACGGGCGTTTTTATATTTCGCTTATCCGGCTTCTATTTCAGGCGATTCAGTCTGGGTCGCAGTTGACGGCTACACTGCGGCTACCCCCTTAGGTTTGGCGGCGAATGGCGGTCTTGAAGCGGTTTATTCTGCTAACTACAGCTGGATGCAAAGCTTTTTCGGTTTTGAGCCAGGCTGTCTTGGCGAAACCTCAACGCTGGCTATTTTGATTGGTGCGGCCTTCCTGCTGTATACCAAAGTCGCATCGTACCGCATCATGGGCGGCGTATTTGCAGGCATGGTGGCGACTTCGTTGTTGTTCAACTTTATTGGTAGCGACACCAATCACATGTTTGCTTTGCCTTGGTACTGGCACTTGACTATGGGCGGCTTTGCTTTCGGTATGGTTTATATGGCAACTGACCCAGTTAGTGCGGCAATGACCGATACCGGTCGCTGGATTTTCGGGGGACTTGTAGGAACTATGACGGTATTGATCAGGGTTGTTAATCCGGCATTCCCAGAAGGTATTATGCTGGCAATTCTATTTTCCAACATGTTCGCGCCTACGATTGACTATTTCGTCATTCAGGCCAATATCAGAAGAAGGATGAAACGTCATGCTTAAATGCGAACAGTTCAATAAAATTTGCGCCGCATTGGATAAATGCGAGCATTACCAAAAATTCAAAGTTTACAGGGATAAAGTTCTTGCTTTAGGTAATGATAGTTTAGAAAAAACTATCGCCATTGCGGTTGCTCTGTGTCTGGTTTGTGCAGTTTTGGTTTCATTTTCTGCGGTTGCGTTAAAACCTCTTCAAGTCGGTAACAAAGAACTGGACATGAAGAAGAATATTCTGGAAGTGGCTGGTTTGCTTCAGGAAGGCGGCAATATTGACGCGGTATTTAAGGATAAGATCGAGGCTAAAATTGTCAACCTGGAAACAGGCGATTATGTTGAAGATATGAATCCTGCCGAATACGATCAGCGTAAAGCAGCAAAAGATCCTGCTTTAAGCGTCGCCATTCCGAAGGATAAAGATATTGCCCACATCAGGATAAAAGCTAAATATGCGAAGGTCTTTTTGGTAAAAGAGGCTGGCGCAATCAAGTCGATTATTCTTCCGATTAATGGCTACGGTTTATGGTCAACTTTATACGGCTTCCTGTCGTTGGATGCTGATGGACAAACCGTACAAAGCATCAACTTTTATGACCAAGCGGAAACTCCGGGACTGGGTGGTGAAGTGGTTAACCCGAACTGGCGTGCGCTGTGGAAAGGCAAAAAAGTTTATGCCGAAAGCGAGCAGGCTGGGTCAGAAAAAGGCCTGATAGAGGCCGCCGAGATTGGTGAACCTGCATTAGCTCTGATTAAAGGTGTAGTCGATAACAGCAAGCCGGGATCGCAATATCAGGTCGATGGTTTGGCGGGTGCGTCATTAACCAGCGCCGGTGTAACTAATCTGGTCAGATACTGGATGAGCAAAGAAGGTTTTGCTCCGTATTTAGCTAAAGTAAGAACGGTTAAAGGAGTTAAATCATGAGTGCAATCATGAGTGAAATTTTAAATGATGAAACCAAGAAAGTATTGATCGAGCCGTTGGTTGATAACAACCCGATTACTTTACAAGTTCTGGGTATTTGTTCGGCGCTGGCGGTTACCTCGCAAATGTCGACTTCGCTGATTATGGCGTTGGCGTTGACAATGGTAACGGCGTGTTCCAGTGCGGCAATCAGCGCGATCAGAAACCACATTCCCGGCAGCATCCGGATCATCGTACAGATGACCATTATTGCGTCGCTGGTTATCGTGGTCGATCAAATATTGAAAGCGTTTGCTTATGAAGTCAGCAAGCAATTGTCGGTATTCGTGGGTCTGATCATCACCAACTGTATCGTGATGGGGCGCGCCGAAGGTTATGCGATGAAAAATCCGCCTTTAGCCAGTTTTATGGACGGTATCGGTAACGGCTTGGGCTATAGTTTGATTTTGATTACCGTGTCTTTTATCAGAGAATCTTTGGGTTCAGGCAAATTGCTGGGTATTGAAGTATTCAAACTCACCAAAGACGGCGGTTGGTACGATCCGAACGGTTTGATGCTGTTGCCGCCAAGCGCATTTTTTATTATTGGTTTGATTATCTGGGGTGTCCGTCAATGGAAGCCTAAGCAAGCCGAAACAGCGGATTTCAAAATCATGTCGATTGCTCATGGTGAAGGAGGGCATCACTAATGGAAGCTTATATTAGTCTTTTCATAAAGGCTGTCTTTATCGAAAACCTGGCGCTGTCCTTCTTTTTGGGCATGTGTACTTTCATCGCGGTGTCCAAGAAAATCTCGACGGCGATGGGTTTGGGGATTGCGGTCATGATGGTGCAAATTATTACCGTACCGGCCAATAACTTTATTTATCACGCCTTGTTAAAGGAAGACGCCTTATCCTGGATGGGTATTACCGGCGTTGATTTAAGCTTTTTGGCGCTGTTAAGCTGTATCGGTGTTATTGCTGCGTTGGTGCAAATTTTGGAAATGATTTTAGATAAATTCTTTCCTGCTTTGTATCATGCGTTAGGGATATTTTTGCCTTTAATCACGGTGAACTGCGCGATTTTAGCGGGTAGTTTGTTTATGATTGAACGTGATTACAATCTGCCCGAAAGCGTCGTATACGGCGTAGGCAGCGGCTTTGGTTGGGCGCTGGCTATTACCGTCATGGCAGGGGTGCGCGAAAAACTCAAATACAGTGATATACCTGCTGGTTTACAAGGTCTGGGTATTACCTTCATAACTGCGGGTCTGATGTCGCTTGGCTTCATGGCTTTCTCTGGAATCCAACTTTAAGGGTGCGACATGCTTGAAATTCTATTAGGGATTATTATTTTCACGGCTTTTGTGATTGCACTGGTATTTGTGATTATCGGTGCTAAAAGCAAATTGGTCGCTGAAGGGGATGTGGAGATTCTGATCAATGATGAAAAGAAAATTCATGTACCGGTAGGGTCTAAATTATTAACCGCGTTGGCTGATAACGGTTTGTTTGTTTCATCGGCTTGCGGCGGCGGCGGTACCTGCGGACAATGCAAGGTGAAAGTCAATTCAGGCGGCGGTGAAATTTTAGCCACTGAATTAAGCCATATCAGCAAACGGGAAGCGGCCCACGGCGAGCGTCTTGCTTGTCAGGTTTCGATTAAGCACGATATGAACATTGAAGTCGAAGACAGTGTTTTCGGCGTCAAAAAATGGGAGTGTACGGTTAAATCGAATCATAACGTTGCTACGTTCATTAAGGAGCTGGTACTGGAGCTGCCCAAAGGCGAAGAAATCAAGTATCGCGCGGGCGGTTACATTCAGATTGAATGCCCTGCCTATGTTGCCAAATACAGTGATTTTAACGTCGAAGAAAGATTTCGTGATGATTGGGATAAGTTTAATTTGTGGCGCTATGTTTCCACTGTAAAAGAGCCTGCGTTGCGCGCTTATTCAATGGCAAGTTATCCTGAAGAAAAAGAAATCATGCTGAACGTGCGTATTGCGACACCGCCTCCCGGTGCGCCGGATAGCGTGCCTCCAGGCATCATGTCTTCTTTTATCTTTAATCTGAAACCTGGCGATAAATGTATTGTTTCCGGGCCTTATGGCGAGTTTTTCGCTAAAGACACCCAAAATGAAATGGTCTTTATCGGCGGCGGTGCGGGTATGGCGCCGATGCGTTCGCATATCTTCGATCAATTACGCAGACTGAAATCCAAGCGTAAAATGAGTTTCTGGTATGGCGCACGTAGCAAACGCGAAATGTTCTATGTAGAAGATTTCGATATGCTGGCCAAAGAAAATGACAATTTTGAATGGCATGTTGCATTGTCCGATCCATTACCGGAAGATAACTGGACAGGCTATACCGGATTTATTCATAATGTTCTTTTCGAAGAATACATTAAGAACCATCCGGCTCCGGAAGATTGCGAGTTTTACATGTGCGGACCGCCGATGATGAACTCGGCGGTGATCAAGATGCTTTTAGATAACGGCGTAGAGCCTGAAAATATCCTGCTTGACGATTTCGGCGGGTAGGGGCAGCCCTTGTGGTTGCCCATAAAGAGCAATCATCCCTCTTTATAAGGGGGTAGCATCAAACTAAACGAGGAGTGCGGCTAGTCCCGCTCCTCGTTTTTTTATTGCAGGCCTTTACAAACTTTACGAGGTGATACCATGGCTTATTTTCTAGTGACTTTCGTGTTTATGGCTGTTGTTATTGCCATTATGGCGATAGGCGTTATTTTCGGCAGGCGCGCGATTAAAGGATCATGCGGCGGTGCTGCGAACAATGCGGATTGTGTTTGTGTTGAAAAATGTGATAAAAGAAAGAAGCTGGAAGCGGAAGCTCGTTTGAATCAAGGATCGTAGGTTATTTTGCAATAATAATGACACTCAGGAGATCATCATGTTGGCAAAAATTACTGTTGAAGATTATATGTCGAAAAGATTGGTTACGCTTACCAAGGATGCCGATGTGATCGATGCCGTTAATAAACTGCTGGATCATAAAATCACCAGCGCGCCGGTTGTTGATCAACGAGGTCACTTGCTGGGCATGTTTTCTGAAAAAGACGTGATGGATATTGTTTTGGAGGCGGTCTACAACCAAAGCATGAGCGGCAAGGTGGGTGACTATATGACTACAGAGGTCATTAGTGTCAATGCCGACTCCAGTATTGTGGATTTGGCGGCGAAGTTCCAGCAGTCTACAGTCAGAAGTTTTCCGGTTTTTCAGGATAATGATTTAGTCGGGATAGTCAGTCGCACCGATGTCTTAAGAGCCTTGGCTTCAAGTAATTAAGGTTTTTGTGAATCTGCGTTAAAAAACAGAGTGATTTGTAAATGGAGCCGCGACTTTAGTCGCGCACGAGTCATAATACACAAGCTGTGAAGGAAATAGCCGCTAGCGCGACTAATGTCGCGGCTCCAATATACTTAATTTAAAGTCGATGTGTTTTTGTTTATAACCGCTGCTGCGGCAGTTTCCACACGTTTAGTGGACGAATCTAATGAGCAGTACGCAAACATTTTATTGGCATGATTACGAAACATTCGGTACCGACCCTCGAAGAGATAGGCCCGTCCAATTTGCCGGGATTCGTACTGATTTTGACTTCAATATCGTAGACGATCCATTAGTCGTTTACTGCAAACCGGCGGCAGACTGTCTTCCTCATCCCGATGCGTGCTTGATTACCGGCATTACGCCGCAGCTTGCCGAACAAAAAGGCGTTTGCGAAGCTGAATTTATTCGTCAGATTCATGATCAATTAGTCCAGCCCAATACCTGCACGCTTGGTTACAACAGTCTTCGTTTTGATGACGAGGTCACCCGCAATTGTTTGTATCGCAATTTTTACGATCCCTACGCAAGGGAATGGCAAAACGGCAATTCCCGCTGGGACTTGATCGATGTGCTCAGGGCGGCCAGGGCTTTGCGCCCGGAAGGCATCGTCTGGCCGGTTAACGGGGAGGGCGGTTCCAGTTTTAGGCTGGATCAGCTCACCCAAGTCAATAACATAGCCCATGAAGCGGCGCATGATGCGCTGTCGGATGTCTATGCCACCATAGCAATCGCCAAGCTGGTCAAGCAGGCCCAGCCTAAGCTCTACGAGTTCCTGTTGCTGCATCGGGTTAAGGCCGAGGCGCTTAACTTGCTTCAGTTCGGCAGTTTTAAGCCGGTGGTGCATATTTCCGGTAAATATCCCGCCGTTAAAAACTGCTTGGCTATTGTGTTGCCTGTTTGCAAGCATCCTACCAATACCAACGGCATGATTGTCTATGATCTGTCCGTTGATCCGGAGCCGATGCTTGGCTTGTCAGCGGAAGAGATTCAACAAAGAATCTTCACGGCAACGGCCGACCTGCCGGAAGGCGTGGCGAGAATCCCGCTAAAAACCGTGCATATCAACAAATGCCCTGTATTGGCTCCCGTGTCGGTCATCAGGCCGGATGATGCGGAGCGGCTCCAAATCGACCTAGCGCTATGCTATGCCAATATCGACAAGATTAAAGCCGCTGCCGGATTGGCTGATAAGTTGGCGGCAGTGTTTGGCGGACAGGACTACGGCGAACAGGACTCCGATCCCGATCTGGAAATATACAGCGGCGGTTTCTTTTCTGAGAACGATAAAAAACAAATGATTAAAATCAGGACAATGCCGCCTGAGCAATTAGCCAAATCGGCATTCAAATTTACCGATAGCCGCTTGCCGGAAATGCTGTTTAGATACCGAGCTCGAAATTATCCCCAAACCCTGAATGCTGATGAGCAACAAAGGTGGGATGCGTTTTGTGTCGGCCGGTTAACTGGCCGTCAGGCGGGCGCAGGCATATTGCTTGATGATTACTTCAGTCGGTTGGAGGAATTGCGTAGCGCCGACAATGTAAATGCAGATATTATTAACGCCTTGGAAGCTTATGCGCGTGAGAAAATGCAGCTGTTGGGCATTTAAAAAGCCTGGGCGGCTAAGTCATTCCGGTTAAAGATATAAATAGATTGCTAAATATTGAGAATGCTCTATAATGCCCTAAATCAATCGCGGGGTGGAGCAGCTTGGTAGCTCGTCGGGCTCATAACCCGAAGGTCGTAGGTTCAAATCCTGCCCCCGCTACCATATAGGACTGCATGGATGCAGGAGTTAGAGCGCCGCATGAAGCGGTTGCCGGAAACCCCATTTTGGGGTTTTTTATTTTCTGGGCTTTGGTGAAAAAAGCTCATAGTTGATAGTTAATGGAAGAGCCTTGGGCTCTTTTTTTTTGTGCGAAAGTAAGAGAGGAAAGATGAAACAGGCTCCTGAGCACTTGGTTAATCTGATTGAGCCAATTGTTGAAGGTTTAGGTTATGAATGCGTAGGCATTGAATATAATCCTCATCCTAAACATGGTCTGTTAAGAATCTATATTGATAGCGATAACGGAATATTGGTTGAAGACTGCACTAAAGTCAGTCATCAAATCAGCGGGGTCATGGATGTGGAAGATCCTATTCAAGGCAACTATCAGTTAGAGGTTTCTTCGCCGGGCGAAGACCGGCCTTTTTTTAAAGTGAGCCAGTTCGAACGGTATATTGGCAGTAAGGTGTTGGTTCATTTATTTAAAGCTATAGATGGCCGTAGAAAAATTACAGGCCTGATCGAAAAAGTTGAAGGTGATAGTATTACGCTACAGGAAGGCGATCAGGTTTTTGAGGTTCCATTTATCGCGATGAGCAAAGCGCGTTTGGTTCCTGAGTATTTAATTGAAAAAGGGGGACGCAGTGGCAAATAAAGAAATTTTGTTGGTGGTGGATGTTTTTTCTAATGAAAAAGATATTGAAAAAGAGATTATTTTCCAGGCCATAGAGTCAGCATTGGAAGCGGCTACAATCAAGCGCCACGCAAATCAAATTAAAGCTCGTGTCTGCATTGACAGAAAAACCGGCGACTACGTTACCTATAGAGTTTGGGAGGTCGTTGATGCCAACAGTCAAATTGACGGCGATGTGGAGTTTCCGGAAACGCAGATATTGCTGGAAGTCGCAAGGCTTGATAATCCGAACGCCCAAGTCGGTGATTTGATCGAAGAAGAGATTGAATCCGTCGATTTCGGACGCATCGCTGCGCAGACTGCCAAGCAGGTTATCATTCACAAAGTCAGGGAAGCGGAGCGCAAGAAAATTGTTGACGCTTATCTAAGCCGCGTGGGCGAGCTGATTACCGGTATCGTAAAACGTATCGAAAAGGGCAGCGTCTATCTGGATTTGGGCGGCCATGTAGAAGCTTATATCGCCAAGGAAGATATGATTCCGCGTGAAGCCATTCGCATTGGCGACAGAATCCGGGGCTATTTGAAAGATGTGCGATCAGAGCCTCGCGGCCCGCAACTGTTTGTCAGTCGGACCGCACCGGAATTGCTGATTGCGTTGTTTCGTCTTGAAGTGCCCGAGGTGGGCGAAGGTTTGATCGAAGTGATGGGCGCGGCGCGTGATCCCGGTTCCAGAGCCAAGATTGCGGTCAAAGGCAACGACCCCAGATTGGATCCGGTTGGCGCTTGCGTTGGCATGAGGGGATCGAGAGTACAATCGGTTTCCAATGAGCTGGCCGGAGAGCGCGTTGACATTATCCTTTGGAATCCAAGCGAAGCGCAGTTCGTGATCAATGCGATGTCGCCGGCTGAAATCCAGTCCATCGTTGTCGATGAAGACAAGCACAGCATGGATCTGGCGGTCAGTTCGGATAATTTGTCCCAGGCTATAGGCCGCGGCGGACAAAACGTACGTCTTGCAACACAGTTAACAGGTTGGGAGCTGAATGTCATCGACGCCTCTAAGGCGGAAGAAAACAGTGAGGCCGAGGCTGACAAGATAAAACAGATGTTTATCGATCAATTGGATATCGATGAAGACATTGCCTTGATTCTGGTAGAAGAGGGCTTTAATACGGTTGAAGAAATCGCCTATGTTCCGGTCAGTGAAATGCTGGAAATCGAAGGCTTTGACGAAGATCTTGTTAATGCGCTCAGAAGCCGCGCTAAAGATGCCTTGCTGATTAGCGCCATTGCGGCGGAAGAAAAAATAGAAACGGCCGAGCCTGCACAGGATTTGCTGGAAATGGAAGGAATGGAAAGGGATTTGGCTTATGACATGGCAAGTCACGGCATTATTACGATGGATGATTTGGCAGAGCAGGCGGTAGATGATTTGCTGGGTTTTGCAGGAATGAACGAAGATCGGGCGGCAAAGTTGATTATGAAGGCGCGTGAGCCTTGGTTTGCTGAGGAACAGGCGAGTAGGTAAGGGGTATGAAATGAGTAATAAAACGGTACGGCAATTAGCGGAGGTGGTAAAAATACCTCTGGAACGATTATTAGAGCAGCTTAAAGAAGCGGGATTATCTGCGAGCGCCCCTGATGATGTCATCAATGAAGACGAAAAGATGCAGCTGCTTGCGCATCTGCGCAAACGCCATGGCAAGGATGAGGGTGAGGCCGAAGGTACGTTGAAACGGGTGACGCTAAAGCGCAGAACCGTGAGCGAGCTGAAGCAGGCCAGCGCCCCCGGCAGCACAACCAAAACGATTAGCGTTGAAGTCCGCAAACAGAAAACCTATATCAAGCGTAGCGAAGTGGCCGATACTGACGAACAAAGGAATCTGGATTTGGCCAAGCAGGCTCTTAAAGAGCAGGTTGCGCAACAAGCAGAAGAGGTTCCAGCAGTTGAGGAGCAGGTAAAGGCAAAAGAAGTTGTTTCAGAACAAAAGATAGAGGTTGTTGCTGGGCCTGAAACTAAACCTGCTGTCGAAGTCGTTGAAGCTGAAGTCACTATTGAGCCTGAAGCGGAAGAAAAGATTGAAGTCCTGCCGACTAAGGAAACTCAGGAAATCGACCTTGAAAAACAGGCTAAAGCTAAAGAATCGGCAGAAGCCAAAAAGAAGCAGCATGAGAAAGATCTTCGACTTGAAGAGTCCATCAAAAGAAATGCGGACAAAGTAAGGCAGCAGGCTTCAGCCAAACAAGAAACGCTGCATAGAAAAAAACAGGAAGAGAGTGGTGCTGGCGGCAGAGACAGCAGAAAACCTAAGAAAAAAGGCAAGAAGACCGAGCGCGTCAGCGTGAAGTCCGACGGCAAGCATCAGTTTGAAATGCCGGTTGAGCCTATCGTAAAAGAGGTCGCTATACCGGAAATGATTATGGTGTCCGATCTTGCGCAAAAGATGAGTGTTAAAGCCGCGATGGTGATCAAGCACCTGATGAAGCTCGGCATTATGGCGACCATCAATCAAAGCATAGACCAGGAAACAGCAGCTATTTTGGTTGAAGAAATGGGTCACAAAGCTATTATGCAGAGTGATGACGATCTTGAGCAGGAAATGCTGGCCGAGGCGCAAGAAGAAGATAACCGTGTGGCATTGCCCAGGGCGCCGATTGTTACCATTATGGGTCATGTCGACCATGGTAAAACCTCGTTGTTGGATTATATCCGTAAAACGCGTGTTGCCGCCGGTGAAGCGGGCGGTATTACCCAGCATATCGGTGCCTATCAGGTGAAAACCGATCACGGTTCGGTAACCTTTTTGGATACACCGGGTCACGCCGCATTTACCGCCATGCGCGCCAGAGGCGCGGACGTTACCGACGTGGTGATTGTCGTGGTTGCAGCCGATGACGGTGTGATGCCGCAAACCAAGGAAGCTGTTGAGCACGCAAGAGCGGCCAATGTGCCGATTATTGTGGCGATGAACAAGATCGATAAGCCCGACGCGAATCCTGAAAAAGTGATGCAGGAACTATCTACCATCAACGTGCTGGCCGAAGAGTGGGGCGGCGATGTGCAGTTCCTGAAAATTTCGGCAAAAACCGGCGAAGGAATCGATGATTTAATCGAAGCTTTGATTGTTCAGACTGAAATCCTTGAATTGAAAGCGCCTGTTGAAGGCGCGGCATCCGGTATCGTTATTGAATCAAGGCTGGATAAAGGCCGCGGCGTCGTGGCCACGGTGTTGATTCAAAAAGGTACGCTGGAAAGCGGTCAAATGGTGCTGTGCGGCCATGAATACGGTCGTGTTCGAGCCATGTTTAACGAGAACGGCGCAACCATCAAATCAGCCGGGCCTTGTGCCCCGGTTGAGATTCTAGGGCTTTCGGGTACGCCGAATGCCGGTGATGAATTTCTGGTGGTGCAAAACGAACGTATTGCCAAAGACTTGGCCAAGCATCGTGAAGACCGCAAAAAACTGTCCCGTCATGCCGTGCAACAAGCCTCCAAGCTGGACGAAGTATTCTCCAGAATGACGACCGGTGAAATCGCCAGCGTTAACTTGGTGCTTAAAACGGATGTTCAGGGTAGTCTGGAAGCGTTGCGCAGCTCCTTAGTCGGCTTGTCGAATGACGAAGTTGAAGTCAAAGTTGTTTTTGGCGGCGTCGGCGGCATTAATGAGGGTGATGCGAATTTGGCATTGGCTTCCGGTGCGATATTGATGGGCTTTAATGTCCGTGCCGATGCGACTGCGCGAAAACTGATTGAAGAAAAAGGCATCGACCTGCATTACTACAGCATCATTTATGAAGCGATTGATGAAGTTAAAAAAGCCATCAGCGGTATGCTGGCACCGGAAATCAGAGAACAGATTGTCGGTCTTGCTGAAGTGCGGGATGTGTTTAAATCGCCAAAATTCGGTGCGGTTGCCGGCTGTATGGTCATTGACGGCTTTGTGAAGAGAAACCTGCCGATTCGAGTCCTGCGTAATAACGTGGTGATTTATGAAGGACAGTTGGAATCTTTGCGTCGCTTCAAAGACGATGCGGCTGAGGTCAAGATGGGCATGGAGTGCGGTATCGGTGTGAAAAATTACAACGATGTACAGCCCGGCGATCAGATCGAAGTGTTTGAACGCATCGAAGTTAAACGGGAACTGTAAAACTTATGGCAAGAGAATTTGGCCGTAATGCCCGCGTTTCATCGCAGATGCAAAAAGAGCTTTCTTTGGTCTTGCAGCGTGATATTGACGATTCCAGGCTGGGCTTTATTACCATCAATGAGGTCGAGGTCACTAAAGACTTGGCTGTTGCCAAAGTGTACGTCACCGTGTTGAATGTTGATGAGGCGGGCAAGAAGGCCAATGTTAAATTGTTGAACGAGATGTCGCCTGTGATCCGGCACCAATTAGCCAAAAGGATGCGTTTGCGGCATATCTCGGATTTGCGTTTTTATTACGATGATTCATTTGATACCGGCATGCGGGTTTCGGAGCTGTTAAGCGATTTGGATAAGCGGGGCGAAGGCTAGTCTGCATGAGTAAACGCAAGTCCGGGTGCAATATTCACGGCATATTGCTGTTAGACAAGCGCCTGGGTGTGTCTTCAAACAAAGCCTTACAGGAAGTCAGGCGCTTGTTTAATGCCAATAAAGCGGGACACACCGGCAGTCTTGATCCTCTGGCTACCGGTTTGTTGCCGCTTTGTTTCGGCGAAGCGACCAAGGTTTCTGCATTGATGCTCGATGATAACAAGCGTTATCAGGTCGTTGTCCAGCTCGGGGTTATGACCGATACAGGCGATCTTGAAGGCGTTGTGATAGAGACCAAGCCCGTGCCTGAGCTATCTATTGACGACATTCTGTCTTGCCTGGAAAAATTTACCGGCGAAATCGAGCAAGTCCCCCCGATGTATTCGGCTTTAAAGCATAACGGTAAAAAGCTTTATGAACTGGCGCGGGAAGGCAAAACCGTCGAGCGCAAAGCCAGGCGTATCACCATATTTGAATTGAAACTGTTGACCAGCTCCCAAGCCTTGGCTCGGGAACCGGATCAGTTTACGCTGGACGTATTTTGTTCAAAAGGCACTTATATTCGCTCATTGGCAGAAGACATCGGGCATGCTCTGGGCTGCGGTGCAACGGTAAAAGAACTGCGCCGACTGGAAGCGGGCCAATTCAATATTGAAAATGCCAAAACCATCGAACAATTGACGGCAATGGATCAGCACAGCCTGTCGCAGTGCCTGATTAATGTCGATAAACCGCTGGAAGCTTTGCCCGTTGTGCAGTTGTCAGACGAACAAGCCGCCTGCATAAAATACGGTCAGTCACTCGATTTTTCGCCCACTGATGAACTCAGCGCGAACGTAACGGGTGAAAGCCTGGAAAGCAGGCAAAATACGGTGCGTATGTATAACGATGCGGTGTTTTTAGGCTTGGGAGAAATGCGTTTGGATGGTAAACTAGCGCCGAAAAAGTTGTTCAATATGTAGGGGCGAATTTATTCGCCTATTGTTCGTTACAGGGCGAATAAATTCGCCCCTACAGCTAAAGAATACACCTGTTTCTACACCCTATCGTGGAAGCAGTGTACTTAAAGAAGTCGCTATGTTGGCGGCTTTATTTTTTAATTTTTAATCTAAATAGGGATTACAAATGCCATTTACAGCAGAACAAAAAAAAGCGGTCGTCGAAGCGTATCGTCAATCAGAAACCGATACCGGTTCGCCTGAAGTACAAGTCGCTTTATTGACAGCGCACATCACTCATTTAGCGCCGCATTTTGCAGAACACAAAAAAGACAACCATTCACGTCGCGGATTGTTGCGCATGGTTAACCAGCGTCGTAAATTGCTGGATTACCTAAAGAATAAAGATGTAAACCGTTACCGTACTTTGATTGAGCGTCTCGGATTACGTAAGTAATAGAACAAAGAAACGGCACATACCCTTGTGCCGTTTCTGTTTTAACACTTCATGGATTGAACAAATTTTCAAACAACCTCTACGCAAAGGAACCTTATAGTGAACCCTATCAGGAAAGAATTTCAGTACGGCGATCGACTCGTTAAATTAGAAACTGGTGAAATAGCACGTCAAGCAGACGGTGCTGTGATGATCGATGTAGATGGTACGACACTGTTGGTCACTGTCGTCGGTAAAAAACAGGCAAGCGGCGGCGACTTTTTTCCGTTGACCGTTAACTATCAAGAAAAAGCCTATGCAGCGGGTAAAATACCCGGCGGTTTTTTCAAGAGAGAAGGCCGCCCCAGCGAAAAAGAGACCTTAACCTCTCGTCTGATTGACCGGCCTATCCGTCCTCTTTTCCCTGAGGGCTATACCAACGAAGTTCAGATTATTGCAACCGTCGTATCATTAAATCCTGAAGTTGATCCCGAGATTCCTGCTTTGCTGGGCGCTTCTGCTGCCTTGGCAGTTTCAGGTTTGCCGTTTAACGGCCCGGTAGGCGCAGCCACGGTCGGCTACAAAGACGGCGGCTATTTATTAAATCCAACCCCTGCTGCATTGAAAGAATCACAGCTGGAATTGGTCGTTGCGGGAACCGCACATGCCGTATTAATGGTTGAGTCTGAAGCCGACAATCTGTCGGAAGAAGTGATGTTGGGCGCGGTTTTATTCGGTCACCAGCAAATGCAGGTTGCCATCAACGCCATTAACGAATTTGCAGCCGCTGCCGGCGCAGGCGTCGTTGAGTGGGTAGCCCCTGAAGTTAATGCCGAACTTAAAAAACTGGTCACTGACGAAGTTGAAGCGGGCATTAAAGCTTCTTATCAAGTCGCTGAAAAACTGGTCAGACAAGAGCAGTTGAAAGAAATCAGAAATGCCGTGGTTGAAAAACTGGTGGCAAATGGCGAGTATGCAGAAAGCGACATCCGCGGCATTATCGAACACCTGGAATACAGCATCGTTCGTAACGCTATTCTTAACGAAGGCAAACGCATTGACGGACGCGCATTAGACAAAATCAGACCAATTACGGTCAGAACCGGCGTATTGCCCAGAACCCATGGTTCGGCATTGTTTACCCGTGGCGAGACCCAAGCGATAGTGGTCGCAACATTGGGCACACAACGCGATGCGCAAATCATCGACGCGCTGGCTGGCGAGTACAAAGAGCCGTTCATGCTGCATTACAACTTCCCTCCGTACAGCGTTGGCGAAACCGGTTTTGTCGGCTCGCCCAAACGTCGCGAGATCGGTCATGGCCGTTTGGCCAAACGCGGCGTTGCTGCCGTATTGCCGAACATGGAAGAGTTTCCGTACACCATTCGCGTAGTTTCAGAAATCACTGAATCAAACGGCTCAAGCTCAATGGCTTCGGTTTGCGGCAGCAGCTTGGCGTTAATGGATGCCGGTGTGCCTATTAAATCACCTGTTGCCGGTATTGCGATGGGCCTGATTAAAGAAGGCGACAGCTTTGCGGTATTGTCCGACATCATGGGTGATGAAGATCATCTGGGCGATATGGACTTTAAAGTTGCCGGTTCCGTAGACGGTATTACCGCGCTGCAAATGGACATCAAAATCGATGGCATTACCGCAGAAATCATGAAGGCAGCTCTGGAACAAGCAAAACACGGTCGTTTGCATATCCTGGGCGAAATGAACAAAGCGTTGTCCAGTACTCGTGAAGAAATGTCCGACTTCGCACCGCGTATTATCACCTTTAAAATCGATCCGGCTAAAATTCGCGAAGTTATCGGCAAAGGCGGCGCAACCATCCGCAGTATTACCGAGCAGACCGGCGCCAGTGTTGATTTGACTGATGACGGTGTCGTTAAAGTGGCGTCCGTTGATAAAGCCGCCGGTGAAGAAGCGCGTCGTTTGATTGAAGAAATCACCGCTGAAGTTGAAGTCGGTAAAGTCTATGAAGGCAAAGTAGTCAGATTAATGGATTTTGGCGCGTTTGTTACCATACTGCCCGGCAAAGACGGTTTGGTTCATATCTCGCAAATTTCAGACGAACGTGTCGACAAAGTCAGCGACAAACTCAATGAAGGCGATGTGGTCAAAGTCAAAGTACTTGAAATCGACCGTCAAGGCCGAGTCAGATTGAGCATGAAAGAAGTTGAAGTGGAATAACCCGCATTGCTGCCGCCCTTAACAAGGGCGGCTTTAAGGGTATAAAAAAGGGGTTGTGATTTGTCACAGCCCCTTTTTTGTTTATCCACGAAGCTTCGGCATCGGGCATTAGATGATGCCAGTCAATCCACAAATAACCCAGCGTAAATACTAATGATTAGTGACAGTCAAAAAATACAAATAGCTAAAAGTTTCGCAAAGCTGCACCCTACGCCATTTGCTGCATGGACGCCTGATCAGGATTATCCGTCAGATGATGATCGTTATTTGGCTGTTTATGACAACATTATTCTTGGCGTTTATGGCGACTGCTACGGGATTAATGCCGAGTATGATGAAGATGATAATTTAATACAAGAAGCCACAGAATTTGAAGTTGCGGTTGAAGGATTTGAATCAAAAGGGGGGCAGGCTGAAGTATTCTTATTTGAAATAACCAGTGAGCCGACGGGCGTAAGTAAATTCATTGAAGAGCATGGCAGGCATGGTGATTGGTAGCCTGAATGGAGATTGGAGCTTAGCTAAAATAAATGTCGGATGGGAAGTTTTGCTTTGTTCGAAATATTTTGCGTCGTTTTAAGTGGCAACTTAGCTCGGACAGCGCAAAATAGAAACGGGGTTGCCCCCGTCCTGTTTGGTTATCTGAAAGAGCCCAGCCGGCAACACATCCTCAACCGACAGGGTGAGCCATTCCGGCTAAAGTTTCGTATCCGTGGAGGATGCTGAACCTGTCGCGTCTTCTTCATGGTTTTGCAGCTTCAACCAAGCTCGCCACACGGCCAGCAGCACGGCCAGGATCACCGGGCCTAAAAACAGGCCGATAGCGCCAAACGTTGTGAGCCCACCAAGAACGCCGAACAACACCACCAAAAAGGGTATCCGGCCCGCGCCGCTGATAACCAGCGGCCGGATCAGATTATCCACCGTGCTCACCGCCAGAAAACCCCAGAGCAATAGCCCCATGCCTTGCCAAGGCTGCCCCGTAAGCAGCAGCATAATACTTAAAGGTATCCAAACCAGCGTTGCGCCCATCGGAACCATTGCCAACAGCGCGGTCACCGCACCGAACAGCACAGGGGCTTGGACACCGGCAACCGCATAGCCCAATCCGGCCAGCATGCCTTGCCCTAGCGCGGCCAGCACCAGGCCGTAAACCACGGCTCGGGTCGTGTGTCCGGCGGCTTGCAGATAGACATGCTGATATTTTCCGAGAAACCGCACCAGGCCTTGGTGCAGCTGCCGTACGGCCTCGTCGCCGTCGCGAAAGCAAAAAAACACCGTCACCAGGATAACGCCCAGCCTTATCATATAGCGACCGATATTGCCGAGGAACTTGGCAAATTCCCCCGACCACTGCTGCGCCCAGGCGGCAAACTGCGCTATCGCATTTCCCCGGTCGGCAGTCAACCGATCCAGCCATTCCTGCGCGGTGTCGCCGAGCCAAGGAATATGGCGGATAAAGTCCGGCAGCCGGTAACTATCCTGGCTAAAGCCGCTGATCAGGGCTTGATAAGCGGTTTTCAGCTCGTCTTGCAACATGGCAACCAGCCAGTAAACGGTCAGGAAGATCACCGTTGCAATAATCGCCGTCATCAGCCCCGCACTGAGCGTGGCATTGCCTTTGAGGTGCCGTCTTAAGCGACGATAAGGCGGCCATACCACATAGGCGATAATCAGCGCCCAGGCCAGGGTGAGCAAAAACTCGCGGAGCACCATAAAGCCCAGCAATAAAAGACCGGCCAGCAAAATGCCGGGAATGAGCTGCCGTATCGGTGTATTACCTAGATAATCATTCATGCCCGTGCCTCAAAAAAAAGTAAACCACATTGTATGCCATAGCCGCTTAATTATCAGCAATGTGCGACGAGCTCTATGCTGGCGGATCGCAACTATTCAGCGTGGGGTGTGTCGCGTGATCCCAATGCCATTAAGTTAAGCGCTGTAGGAGCGGGCCATGCCCGCGATGATGGGGTTACAACTTAGAAATCGCGGCTCAAATGTCGCGGGCGCGGCCCGCTCCTACGGCATCATTGTGTTTAACTTAATGGTATTGCCCATGATCCTACGTAGAAATACTCTAAGCAGTTGTATCAATAGATATTTGCCTGATACTGCCGCACACTTTCATCACACACGATAAAGCCAATCCTGCCGAGAGACAGGAGCAGAAAGTCGCGGATCCTATCAATGGAAAGCCGGACTGCCGAAGGTGACTGCAAAAAAGTCACGCGAGGCAGTCCGGCTTTTTTGTGTTTGGCAAAGAGGAAAATATTTCCAGGCCAAGGTTGGCGACTACTTACAAGAGGGCACTAACTATGGAAAACAGAAACCTTTTTTTTCGTTCTGCCCGCATCATGGTCTCGACCATAAGCGGGCTAGTCATTTTATCGCTAATTTTATTGAGGATATTAACGCTTTCGCGGTGAAGTCATTGTCTTAGGGGGAGGGCGGTTTTGCTTCGTGCCCTAACGGGGCGCGATAGCAAACCGCCAATCACCCAAAGTAGGTTCTTTACGATTACATGGGCAATATTTGATATTGCTTATTGGCACCGGCTAGCTGAACAGATATAAAATAAGCCGATAAATACTGAGAACCCGATATGAATGATATTGCCCCGGATAAAAAAAAGGACGTTATTTGCCACTGTAGCGGAACAACAAAAGAGCAAATTAAGGGGCTTGTTAATGATGGAATCGACAACCTGGACGGAATATCCAGAATGACCGGCGCTTGTTCAGGATGCGGGGCTTGTGATGTTTCGATATTGGAATTGCTGGACGAGAATGGCGCTGATTGTGATGTTTAGCCATTTAGTTATGTGGGGCGGGCATGCCGTTTATGCCGACATGACAATGCGCAATAGTCGGCATCCTTACTCCCTCTCCTGCTGGAGAGGGTTGGGGAGAGGAGATTCTAGAAGCCGAATTTTGAAGTGCAAACAAGTATATAACGATGAGCACCGGAGCGTGGAACGATGCCATGATTCAAGCACGGGCTCTTTAACGGACGCCCATAAAGCCGGTGTCGCGCTTCATCGTTAAACATAGCCCGGTAATTATCCGGGCTTGATCATTTTCCGCTCCGATCTGAATCGATTAGAGGAATCAGCCTATTCCGGTCGTTATTCTGTTTCTCAAGCGCCCTGGCCTGCCTATCCAGTGCGTCTTTTTGTTGGGACTGTGCATCAGCATTACGCTTTAGCGCGTCGACTTCGCTAATGCGCAGTTTCCTTGATTCTTCTTCCTGCCTGGCCTTATATTCCGCCAACTCCTTGGCATCATGGTTTGCTTGCCATGCCTTTAAGTTGGCCTCGGCTTGTTTTTCTTCTTCTGGGCTGCGCTGTTTGATTTCTATTTTTCTTACATCATCCGCATCAGAACATGGAGCAGGCTGATAACTCACTTTTGACCCATCACCCTTGCACTTGAACACTTCCGCATGAGTCGGCAATGATGCGGTTAATGCAAGCCATAAAATGATAGTTATTTTCATAAAACAAGCCTCTGATAAGTCTTAAAAAGGGCGCGTTATTCTTTCATTTAGAATCAGTTGCGCGTTCAGATGGCGACTATATCATAGCGTCCCTATGTGATAAAATTAAACGCTGTTTAATTGGCTAATTGTCGGGAGACAACGCATGCTTTAACTTTAAGCAAGTAAAATCACTTCCCGAGTTTTCGGCTATGTCAGACAGCGATATTATTGCTCACGGAAAGTCAAGCGGCCTAGAGCTTTAGGGTGGATTCGCCGTAAGGCAATCCGCCGCAACTTCGGTAGGCTGATGTCGGCGTTGTGCGTGTGTGACGGTTTGCTATCGCGAAACCATCCCCCAAGCGGGACGGGGTTTGTAACCCCGTCCCTAACGTTTTTGCGATGCTTGAGTTTTAACCAATGCAAAACGTTTCGGACGGGGCAACATGCCCCGTCCGGCTATCGGTGACAATGGACAAACGCAAAACTGGAGAACTGTAGGGTGGATTCGCCCTAAGGCAATCCGCCGCAACTTCTGTAGGCTGATGTCGGCGTTGTGCGTGTGTGTGACGGTTTGCTCGGCAACTGCTGATAGCTGGACGGGGCATGTTGCCCCGTCCGAAACGTTTTGCGTGTATTAAATGCAATCCCTGAGCTCGGAAATCGTAAAAACGTTAGGGACGGGGTTACAAACCCCGTCCCGCTTGGGGAATATCTATAGTGGATTTGTTGGGCTTTATTGCATTCAGCCCAACCAACGGCCCTAGCCAGGGCTATCACCGGTAATAAGGGTAAAATCAACAGCAGTTTACGCATAAAAAATCTCCGTGTGTTTAATGAAAATGACAGCGGAATGCGCCTGATTCCGTCCAGTTCAGTATCACGCTAATGCAGGTAAGGCACTGTTATTGAAATGTAAATTCAGGTAAATCCTGCGGACGGATTGTGGCGGTTGTGATTGTGTAACGTTATGATGCTGCCAACTATGCAATAAGGTGGCGAGTGTGACGAAAATTTTGATCATTGATGACGATGTAGAGCTGGCCGGGCTGTTTAAGGAATATCTGGAGCAGGATGGCTTTTCGGTCGAGGTGATTCATCAGGGCGAGTCCGGGTTGCGTCTGGCTTTGTCGGGAGGCTACCAGCTGGCGATACTCGACATCATGTTGCCGGATATAAAAGGCACCGAGGTTTTAATCCGCATCCGTATGGAAAGCCGTCTTCCGGTGCTGATGTTTACCGCCAAAGGCGATGATATTGATCGGATTATCGGCCTGGAATCGGGGGCTGACGATTATGTGCCCAAGCCTTGCACACCCAGGGAACTGGCGGCGCGTATCCGCGCGATTTTACGGCGAACTCAGGCTGTAGACGGTGCGGGCAGCAACGGGCCGATTATTGCCGGGCCTTTGAAAATATGGAGTGAAAAACGCAAGGCGTCATGGTTCGATCAGGATATGGAACTGACCAGTACCGAGTTTAATTTGCTGGAAGCGCTGGCGATGAATTCCGGCCGTATCGTCACCAAGAACGAATTGTCCGAAAAAGCGCTGGGACGGCCTCTGGCGCGTTTCGATAGAAGTATCGATGTGCATATGAGCAGCATTCGCCAGAAACTGGGCTGTCAGAACGACGGGCGCTCGTATATCCAGACGGTGCGCGGACAGGGTTACCAATTGGTAAAGGAGTAGTTGCATGGGGCGATTGTTCTGGAAGTTTTTTCTTACTTTTTGGCTGGCATTGCTGGTGGCCGGTATCGGTGTCGGCACGGCTGTCTGGTTAAGGCATAACGCCTGGGAGGGTGATAAAACGGCCAATCATTCGGTTGATGTCGGACATGCCTCATCGTTAATCGCTGTCGCCGAGAATGTTATCCGGCATGGCGGTATCGCCGGTTTGCGCAGTTTTCTTGAGGCGATGCGCAATGCTCCTTTTCCGCCGGTTTATGCAGTTGACGATCAAGACCGGGAACTTTTGCAACGTAGCATAGCGCCCGAGGTTTTGCGGCAGGCACGCACACTGTTCTTGCAGGCCGAGTATCCTGAGGCGGTCCGTGTGGTGTCGGCGGACGACGGACATCGTTATTTGTTGTTTGTACCGCTGCCCGAACACGGTTTTATCGATCATCCGCCGCCTCCAGGTGATCATTCGTTGCATCCGCCCCGACCGCCGGGCGAGCCGCCATCGCCGCTGTTGCCGATTCTGGCCGGCACTTTTGCCAGCCTGCTGTTCAGTGCGGCGCTGGCCTGGTATTTTGCCAAGCCGATTCGCAGCTTGCGTAATGCTTTTGCCGCGCTGGCCCACGGCAACCTGGATACCCGGGTCGGTGCGTCGATGGGGAAACGCCGCGATGAGTTATCCGATTTGGGGCAAAATTTCGATCACATGGCCGGACAGATTCATAGTCTGGTGCATGCCCAGCAACGCTTGTTGCATGATGTTTCCCACGAATTGCGTTCGCCGCTGGCGCGGATACAGGCTGCTACCGGTCTGGCCCAACAACAACCGGAAAAGACGCAGGCGATGCTGGAGCGTATCGAACGGGAGTCGCAGCGGATCAGCGATCTGGTCGGCGAGTTATTGGTGCTTTCCCGTCTGGAAGCCGGTGTGCCCTGTAGCGAAAGCTACGATTTCGACATCGGCGGGTTGCTGGACGATATTGTCGAGGATGCCCGTTTTGAGGCTGAGCAGCATGAGCTTATTCTTAATTATGACGGCATTACGGAAACGCTGGTCAAAGGCCGTAGCGAATTACTGCATCGCGCTATTGAAAACGTGCTGCGCAATGCGTTGCAGCATTGCAAAAAAGGCGGTGAAGTGTCGGTTGCCGCCCGTTTCGATACCGGTAAGCACCGTTTGTTGGTGACGGTCGATGATCAGGGCGCTGGCGTTGCCGAAACCGATTTGTCGGCGATTTTTGAGCCGTTTTTCCGGAGCGGCGACCGTAGCAAGGCCGACAGCATAGGTTTGGGTTTAGCCATCGCCTATCGCTCGATAGAGGCGCACGGCGGACGTATTCAGGCCAGTAACCGCCAGCAAGGCGGATTACGTGTCGAAATAGATATTCCTTTTGTTGAGTAATAAAAGCCCCTGCTCGACGATGTCGGGCAGGGGCATAGCTTAAATTAAACGGATGTCGAGAAATTGCTGTTTTCCGACGGCTGGTTAGGGTCGGCATAAGCTTGCAGCAATTGCATCATCTTTTTCATGAACTGCGCATCGGCATTTGATGCGGAAGACGTTTCGGTACTGCTGCCGGACGAGTTTTTCGAGTCCTCAAAAGCCCTCGCTTCGCTGCCGCTCACCTTGCCGTCACCGTTGACATCGGCGGCATCGAAATTGGCGGCTATATCGCTCATTACCTTGGATCTTTCGCTGTCTGTCGAACTCAGCTCTTTTGACATTGAGGTGAGTTGATCTTTGGTAAAGCCTTGATCGTCTTGGCCTCCATCTGGGGGCGGCGGTGGAGGCATGCCGCCTGCCAACATTTGCATTAACTGCTCACCGGCGCTTGACGTAGAGGAAGAAGATGAAGTGTCGGTGCTGGACGAGGCTTGCGATTGTGCATAGACCTGCGCCTCTTTAACGCTCACCGTGCCGTCACCGTTGGTATCGGCAGGATCGCTGTCCTGGTCGGATTGGGTGCTGTCTGTCGAACTTGCTTGTTGGGTGCCTTGACCGCCACTTGGTGGAGGCGGCGGTGGAGGCATGTCGCCCTGCTGTCCACCTTGATCGTTTTGACCGTCTTGCAAGCGCATTCTCGGAAACGGCCCATCCAGTTGCGAGGCGATTTTTTCCAATGTCGCCGACATTTCCTCTTTGGTAACCTTGCCGTTGCCGTCGCCATCCATTTTGGAGAATAGGTCATCTGCGGATGTGGAGCTGTTTGAACTATCCGATTGAGACAATTTGCCAAGCGCAGTTTGCAAATCACTTTTTTCAATATAGCCTTTCCCCGTGGTATCCATCTTTGAAAACAGATCTTCAGCCATTTTCGATGTATCGGGACGTTGCATGCCCCTCATCATTGCGGAACTACTGCTGTTTACACTGCTAATATTCATTGTTTTATCCTCATCTTGGTTGTCATTGCCTGACGGCTGATTAGCCGCCCGATATTGCCGTTCTTGTAAATACTATGCCTGATTGACACAACAGAACTACATAAGTCCTTGAGCAATATATCGGCCAGTGAGGGGGTAAGAACAGGCTCGGAAAGGTAAAGTTAAGTTAAAGAATGTTAAGGATTTTCGGTCGAAGTTAAATTGATAACGTTTGCTGAAAGGACAACCTTGCGAAAACCTGAAGTTTGGTCGTCGATCGGCAAAGTATTGCCGCTGTTGCCGTCGAGCTGCGACTGTTTCAATGGCTTAACTGCACTGCGGTCGGGTTAGCGATAGCGTACCCGACAAAGCATACATTCCCCAAGCGGGACGGGGTTTGTAACCCCGTCCCTAACGTTTTTTCGATGCTTGAGTTTTAACCAATGCAAAACGTTTCGGACGGGGCAACATGCCCCGTCCGGCTATCGGTGACAATGGACAAACGCAAAACTGGAGAACTGTAGGGTGGATTCGCCCTAAGGCAATCCGCCGCAACTCCGGTAGGCTGATGTCGGCGTTGTGCGTGTGTGACGGTTTGCTCGGCCACTGCTCCTGCGTCGCCTAAAGCGCCTACTGTTGGTGCTCTACCTCCTGCATGACCCACAGGGATGTGGGAAATGCAGATTTTGCAGGGAGCAAAAATCTGTCCATGCAGTCGTATCGCGAAACCATCCTACTAGCTAATCGGCCAGAGGAACCGAACGGTCATAGAGGGTTTCCGGGGCGATGTCTAAGTCGCCCGGCCAGCACACGGTATCCAATGCAACAAAGGCTTGTTTAAACAAAGAGATGTCTTGCAGACGCGTAAATACGCCCCGATTCAGATAGGGTCGCGCATCAAACAAGCGATGATCTCCGGTATTAAACCAGAGCTCCAGGGAATAATCTTCACGAGGTACTACGCGGATAACTGCTTCCATGGTAATGCCTAGCGCAAGGGATCAATGGCAAACGGTGTTTGACCATTAACGGCCAGCTCCCAATCTGCAAGCAAGGATTCGCGGTGAATTTCAATCCATGCCTGAACGAGTCGAACTTTTGTCACAGGAGTTTCTCCACTTTTGGCTTTATTCCTGATCTTACAACTTCACTGCAAGTTTTTTGTCTAGCGTTAATAGTTTAATGCCATGCGCGGTGGCCGTGGCGGCGATAATGGCATCGGGTAATTTGACGCGGTGTTGATGTCTAAATTGTATCGTTAAATCTTCAATCAACGGGCTAATCGCTAAATGCGTCATCCGATCCAATAGACGGTTGATGGCCTGTTCCTCATCCATAGTCAAATCGGGATAACTCAACAATTCCATCCGAGTGATGGCGCTAAACCCGCAAGCAGGCAGACTGATGCCTCTTAAAATAGAGATAGCTTCGTCATTGCCTTTAAGCAAGCCGATGATGGTATTGGTATCAAGCAAATAGCTAAGACCATTCATCACGCATCGCCTGTTGAATCTCTAATGGGTTGCCGCTGAATGAGGGGGAGTTTTTTAGTATCCCGGCAAAGTCGGTCAGTAATTCGGGCTGCTCGGTATGATGGGCTTGTTGTGTGCGGCGATAGACTAGCGCCAGGTTTTTTAATAATTGCGCAGGGCTAATATGCTCATGTTCTGCCAATTCATTAAGTAGGACAGCCGTTTCATCGTCTAATTCTATGATTGCCATGGTTTATATCCTCCTTTTAAAACTAATAGCTTATGCTTCATCGCTGGGAGAAGTAAAATTTTCTTCAAATTCGCGCAGCTGTTCGGCATATTGCCAATCAACGTATCGCAGCGATGACAGCCTGTCGCAGTTGCGGCTTGCCTGGCGGCGAATCCAACAAATATCCGTCTACGGCATTTTTTCGAAATCTTGTGCAGACACGGGCAATCACGGCCAATAGGTTACTATTGGTTTGTCATCGTTTGATCCTTGCTCAGATTGGTCGGGGTTAGCTTTGCCAGCTTTTCTTTCAGGAGGTCGACTTCCCGTGCAAGGCGATTGTTCTCGCCCATGATTTCCTCAATATTTACGGTTTGCGGGGTTATGATTTCCTCGCTTGTTATGGTTTGTATTTCGACCTTGCTTTTATCCTTGACGTAAGTTACGTATTGAGAAAATGGTGAGGTTTCTGGACTGTATTGATCGGCAGCCACTATAAAGGACAACATTTCTGGGGTAACTTCGATGTAGTTATGAATTTTGACTAGGATTTTTATATTGCTCACGAGTACGTCCAAAAGTTGTGCGCCATTCTTGGGGCGGGTTAATTAAGCGGCAGGGTTCATAGGTTAGCGATAGTATAACCCGAGAAAGCATACATTCTACCGTGTGTGTTGAGTTACCGTAAGGGGTAATGGTAAACGGGCTGGGCCACTTTGACCGCGCCAGTGCCATGTCGCCAACCTCTCCGCATTAAATGCGGATATTGTGCGGCGTTGTCTCCGCAACAGTTCGAACATAAAAATAAAGACTTTTCTCCAAGTCCATCCCTTGCTGCTACAATGCGCGCATCTTAAACTGCACAAGAACTCAAAAAATGGATGTAATCCAACGCATTGCCGAAGAATTAGCCGTTAATGTCAAACAAGTCAGCGCCGCTGTCAACTTGCTGGACGAGGGCGCGACCGTTCCGTTTATTTCCCGCTACCGGAAGGAAGTGACCGGCGGTCTGGACGATACCCAATTGCGGCTGCTTGAAGAACGCTTGGGCTATCTGCGCGAACTTAACGCGCGGCGCAAAACCATTCTGGACAGCATCAGCTCTCAAGACAAGCTGACGCCGGAACTGGAAAAAGCCATCAACGATGCCGATACCAAAACGCTGCTCGAAGATTTGTATTTGCCCTACAAACCCAAGCGCCGCACTAAAGCGCAGATCGCCCGCGAAGCGGGGCTTGAGCCGCTGGCCGATGCGTTGTTGGATGACCGCAGCCTGATTCCCGAACAAGTCGCCGCCGCTTATATCGATGCGGAAAAAGGCGTGCCGGATATTGCCGCAGCTTTGGATGGCGCACGGCAAATCATCATGGAACGCATTTCCGAAGACGCCGAACTGTTGGCCGAACTGCGCGAGCGCATCTGGCAAAAAGGCATCGTTCACGCCACGCTGGTGACCGGCAAAGAACAGGCCGCTGAAAAGTTTAAGGATTATTTCGATTACGAAGAAGCCATCAACAAGATCCCTTCGCACCGGGCTTTGGCGTTATTTCGCGGCCGCAATGAGGATATGTTGAATCTAACGCTTAAACCCGGCGCTGACGATAAAGCGGAACATGATCTTTGCGCCCAGTTTGTCGCCCGACGCCTGAATATTACCGACAGCTCAAAACCTGCCGATGCCTGGCTGGCGGAAACTGCGCGTTTTGCTTGGAAAATCAAGCTGTACACCCGTATCGACCTGGACTTGAAACTCAGGCTGCGCGAAGCCGCCGAACTGGAAGCGATCCGGGTGTTCGCCAGCAATTTAAGGGACTTGCTGCTGGCCGCTCCGGCCGGGCCTAAAGCCACGATGGGACTTGATCCCGGCATACGCACCGGCGTTAAAGTCGCTATCGTCGATCCGACCGGAAAAGTGCTGGGCACGGACACCATCTACCCGCATCCGCCGCGCAAAGACTGGGATGGGTCGATAAACACGCTGGCAAAACTGATCCAAAAGCACAAGGTCGATTTGGTCAGCATAGGCAACGGCACGGGTTCGCGGGAAACCGACCAGCTGGTGGCCGATGTGATGAAGCGGCACAGCGAACTTAAGTTTACCAAGATCACGGTGTCGGAAGCGGGAGCGTCGGTTTATTCGGCGTCGGAATTGGCCGCCAAGGAATTTCCCGAGCTGGACGTGTCCTTGCGCGGCGCGGTTTCTATCGCCAGACGCTTGCAGGACCCGCTGGCTGAGCTGGTCAAGATCGATCCCAAATCGATCGGCGTCGGCCAGTATCAGCACGACATCAATCAGGTGCAGTTGGCCAAGGGGTTGGATACCGTGGTCGAGGATTGCGTCAACGCGGTCGGCGTCGATGTGAACACCGCATCGGTATCGCTGCTTAAACAGGTGTCGGGCTTGTCCTCCAGCATCAGCGAAAATATCGTCGCCTTCCGCAATGAAAACGGCCCGTTCGCCAACCGCAAGCAATTGAAAAAAGTGCCGCGTTTGGGCGACAAGGCTTATGAACAGGCGGCGGGATTCCTGCGCATCATGAACGGCGACAACCCGTTGGATGCGTCTTCGGTTCATCCCGAAGCTTATCCGGTTGTCGAAGCGATCATCGACAGCACCGGAAAATCGATCCGCGACCTGATCGGCCAGAGCCAGTTTTTGCGCAGCCTGAACCCGGCCAATTACACCAATGAAAACTTCGGTTTGCCGACCGTGACCGACATCTTGCAGGAGCTGGAAAAGCCGGGCCGCGATCCCAGGCCGGAATTCAAAAGCGTGGAATTCAAGGCGGGCATCGAGAAAATCACCGACCTTGAGGTCGGCATGAGGCTGGACGGCGTGGTCACCAATGTCGCCAATTTCGGCGCGTTTGTCGACATCGGCGTACACCAGGACGGCTTGGTGCATATCTCCCATTTGTCCGATACCTTCGTCAAAGACCCCAGGGATGCGGTTAAAACCGGCGATATGGTCAAAGTGACAGTGATGGAGGTCGATGCCCAGCGCAAGCGCATTTCCTTATCGATGAAAACCAATCCTGAAGCGAGTGAAGCCAGACCCGAACGGAATAATCAAAAGCAGGCGTCGCATAAGCCCAAACAACAGGCTCCGGTGCAAGGCTCGATGGCTAGCGCCTTTGCCAAGGCGCGGATCAGTAAATAATTTTAGCTCTGCTATACTGACGATCAGTATTAACACACCAAACAGGATTTGATATGCGTAAGTTCAGTCGTTTTTTTGTTTTTCTTTTATCCACCGGCCTGTTTACGGCATATGCGCCGATGACTCTGGCTGACATGCAGCAACAGGGTTACGACAATATGGGCTCTACTCAAGGGAATGAATACCAACATCGGAGTTTTGGCAGCAGCTATGGCAGTAAGGTCGGCAACAAGGCGCTAAACGGGTTTGCCAATCTGACCACCAGCGTGCTGGAAATCCCCAAGAACATCATTAATACGACCAATCAAAGCAATGTCATTTATGGCTTTATCGGTGGCTTATTTAAAGGAATTATCCACACCTGTGGGCGCATAGGGGTAGGGGTCGCAGATTTGCTTACCATACCGCTTCCCACAAAGCCTATTGCTCAGCCTGTGTATATCTGGAACGATTTTGATGTGGACACGACTTACGGGCCGGTATTTCGATTGGATGAAAGCCGGGAAGAGGAGTCCCCCGTCGTTCAGGCACCTGTTGCAGAGCCGGTTGCAGCGCCTGCTGTCGTAGCGCCCAGACCGGAACCGATTGATAATTCAAAGCAGTACAACCAGGAAACCAACCAGAAATTGGATACCCTATTCAAAAAAGAAATGAAGAAATAAATCGGCGCTGCTTAAACTAAAAAAAGCCCGGAGGCGGAAGCCTCTGGGCTTTTTTATGCGTTGTCACTTTTGAATATATTTAACATCGCACCGTTAAATAGGGGATAAAGGTTGGATTTGATCGAAAGTTGTTTATCGGCCAACAGACGCGGGCTGCCCAAACGCAAGCATCAAACAGAAAAGCCCTGCTTCAATAATGCTTCGAACTGCTCGATCGGTACCGGCTTGCTGAATAGATAACCCTGTATTTCATCACAGCCCTGTTCACGCAGGAATGCCAGTTGCCCAGCCGTCTCCACGCCTTCGGCAATGGTTTGCAAGCCAAGACTCTTCGCCAAGTTGATAATGGCGCTGACGATAGCCTTGTCTTCCGGGTCGGTGCTGATGTCTCGGACAAAGGATTGGTCGATCTTGAGTTTATACACTTTGAATTTCTTTAAATAGCTCAGCGAGGAATAGCCGGTACCGAAATCGTCAATGGACATGCGTATGCCGAGCTCGTGGAGATTATTCATCACTGCGATGGCTTCTTGTGGGTTGTGCATCGCCACGCCTTCGGTCAACTCCAGTTCCAGATACTCGGGAGGCAGGCCTTCTTCGTTGAGTATGCGTGTTATCAGCTCCGGCAAATCGGGATGACGAAATTGCACGACGGACAAGTTCACTGCCATAACCAGCGGTTCGAAGCCACTCTTCAGCCAAGTTTTTGCTTGCCTTACCGCCGATCTCAGCACCCATTCACCGATCGGCAAGATCAATCCGCAGTCTTCGGCGATGGGGATAAACTCCGCCGGAGACACCATGCCAAGTTCGGGATGCTGCCAGCGTAGCAAGGCTTCCGCGCCGACAATGCGACCATCTTGCATGGCAACTTGCGGCTGGTAATGCACATGCAATTGCCCGTATTCCAGTGCCTGGTGCAAGGCATTGACCAATTGTAGGTTGCGTGCCAAACGTGCTTGCATATCCGGGGTAAAGAAACGATAGCCTTGGCGGCCTTCCTGCTTAGCACGATACATGGCGGCATCCGCGCTCTTGGATAGAATTTCCAGATCATCACCATCTTCCGGATAGAGCGCAATACCAATCGAGGCCGACAGGGTCAACGTATACTGCTCAATCTGATAAGACTCGGCAATGGTATCCAGTAACTTTTGCGCCACCTGCGTGGCTCCGTGTGCATCGACGCCAGGCAATAATAAAATAAATTCATCCCCGCCCAACCGTGTCACCGTATCTTCTTCGCGCAGCAATAGAGACAGGCGCTTGGCCAACTCGATCAACACGGCATCGCCAACGCTATGGCCGAGGGTGTCGTTGATGTCCTTGAAATGATCGAGATCAAGGAATATCAATGCCAAGTGTCCATTGCTGCGTTTCGCCAAACTAAGGGCATACTTAAGGTGGTCGTTCAGTTGGGTGCGGTTGGGTAATCCAGTCAGCGGATCAAAATTTGCCAGATAGTGAATGCGCTCCTCGGTAAGTTTTTGCTCTGTTATGTCTTCATAAACGCCCAGGATGCCGATAATTTCATTGGCCTCATTCTGAAGCGGTACTTTAGATGTGCGCAGCCAAATCGTGTTGCCGGCTGATGTGGTCTGTGTTTCTTCATAGAAAAGCTTGGGGACGCCTGAATCCATGACTTGTTGGTCATCAGTACGATAAAGTTCCGCCTGCTCATTCCAACCCAATTGATAGTCGTCTTTCCCGATGACAGCCTGTGTATCAACCGCTCCAGCATCTGCGGCAAAGGCGGGATTACAACCCAGATAGCGTAAGTTCTTATCTTTCCAGAAAATGCGCACAGGCGCCGTGTCGATGATGGTCTTAAGCAGGTTGTGCGAATCTGCCAGTGAGCTTTCAGCTTGTCTGCGCCGTGCCTCGCGTTCAAAGTTGCTCAGCGCATAGTCGATGTCCATCACCATTTCAACCAGTAAGTCGCGTGCGGCTTGATCAAAGGCGTTGACCTCGGAGGAATATAGAGTGAAAACACCGATGACCGCGCCGTTTCGGTGCAGGGGCAGCGCGGCAGAAGCCCTCCAACCAAATTTTGCACCACGCTCATGCCATGGAGCAGTGACTGAATCATGTAGGAAATCCTGGCACCAGAAAGGTTGATCTTCGCGCATGGCTGTTCCTGTTGGACCTCGCCCGGCAGTCTCATTTTCATCAACCGAGATTTCAATTCCTTCCAGATATTCCGTGCCACTGCCATAGGATGAAACTTGCTTAAGCTGTTTGGTTTGTTCGTCTAGCAAGCCTATCCAAGCCATTTTCATCCCGCCGAAGATCACCGTGTCACGGCAAATTTGTGGAAACAATTGTTCTTCATTGTTGCAGCGCACGATGGCCTCGTTGCATTGGCTCAGCGCGGCGTAAAGCTGGGTTATGCGCTCCAGTTTCGCCGTTCTTTTCTTGACCTTATGTTCAAGGGAGGCGTTGATCTCCTTAATCTGCTGTATTTTCAGGTTTACCGCCTGATCCATCGCGATAAAGCTCTGCGTCAGATCGCCCAGCTCATCATCCCGTTTTTTTTCTGTTTCCAGTTGGCTGAGTTCCTCGCTCAGTGTACCGCTTGATTTGCCACTGGCAACGCCGCGAAAAATATGACTGAGGATAGTGAGCGGCTGGGAGATGGAGCTGGCAAAATACCAGGCAAACGGGAAAATTAACAACAGGCTGGCAGCCGCAATCAGCCCCAGGATTTGTATCATCTGCCAGGTGTTTTTTTGGGCAACGTCCTTGGAGTGGAGCGCAGTAATAGTACCGACGATATCGTTGTCGGTGTAAAGCGGTATCAGGCTCTGATAGTAGCCAGCCCCCTCAATCACTATTTCATTGAGCGTTATTGCCGGGGGCTGGGCGTCTAACTCTGCTTTCATGCTACCCCAGTCGGGATTCCGATAGGCAATCATGCCGCCGCTACTAAAGCCTTGTGGAGTGAAGACATTGATCTTGACGTCAGTCACACGGGACAGGTGGTCGACAAAATCCTGATCGAGCGACTGCACCATGACAACTAAGCCTAGTTGCTTTATTTCTTGCTTCCCGCTGGTTGGGTTGAAAGCCTCGCCCATGATTGGAACATGGCTTTCGATCGCGAGTAATCCGTCCGCCACTTTATAGGACACGCTTTCGCGCTCCGGTAGCCGCCCGTTGAACTCGACGTCTATCTTGGCGACGGAAGTCGCTCTGTGCAGGTTTTGCCGGTTTAACTCTTCGCCGTCTTTCAATGCGGCAACCTGAAACACGGGTATAGGAGAGCGCTCGACAAAACCGACCAACTCACTGCTGCCGTCAGTCAAAGCAAAGGCGACCAAGTTGCCGGTAGAATTGTAGAGGGTGATCTTGGAAAGCTTTGCGGCACGAACTAGCTTGTGGGTATCCCTCGCCAATTGCTGATAGGTGTTAAACAGCGTTTCGCTGTCGACGTCCGATTGCGCATATTGCGCCAGGTACCAGATGGTCGAGCCGAGATTTTTCTGCGTCGCCAATTGGCGCGATGCAGTCAATAGATTGTCTTTACGCTCGGCCAGGCTGTCCTCAATGACACTGGATGCCTTAATCAATCGGGCATTGGACTGCTCCAGATATTGTTGGCGAATGACCCAAGAAACAGCCAGCATGGAGGCCAACGCCACCACAAAGCTTATGGCAACCGCACCGAGTAGAAGTTTGTTTTTTAGCTGCCTGACTTTCATGCGTGAACTGTTTTTTTAATTAGCCTGGAGTTGGTCGGTCTGGAAGATGAGTTACCCAGGCGTACGCATTAGTTAACTTCCCTTGGGGCATAGGAAAGGACGGGCGTATACCCCTCGGGTGCGATGGAGGTGTCGAACGGGTATGTCGCATAGTTGTTCTGATCGACTAAGCCCAATTTGACTAGAATAGTATGGGGCAGCTTCTTGGTTCTTCCCTCCAGGAAATTTACCGCAGCATTGAGGGTCACCCGTGCCTGACTGACGCCTTTGGTGTCGGCGGAGGCAAAAATTTCACCCTTGCGGATAAAATCGGCAATCTCATGGGTCAGGTCATAGGAGACAATCCTGATTTTTCCGCTTAGCCCGGTTTCTTTGATCGGCAGTATTGCAGCCGGCGCGCATCCGGTACAGCCAAGCACATAGTCGAGTTGTTTGCCGTGTTCGGCGAGCAATTGCGCCGCCAATTGCGACTGCTCGATCCGGTCGCTGTCGCCGTACTTGATATCGACAATATTGACCTTGATGGCTGATTTATGTGCCGCGTCGAGGGTGCCCTCGACCTCGCCCTTGACCCAGCCTGCGTCAGAAGGGCCGGGCAACAGTGCGATATTGATCGACTTCAGCCCGCGCTGCTGCGCATCGCGGATTATCCATTGCGTAGCTTCAATCCCCATGCCTATTAGCGAGGTGGTCACCTTGATCGTCAAGTCGTCGCTGGTGCTGTCGTTTGCCAACTCGAAGACCGGGATGCCCAGTGCACGAGCGTTGGCTATTGAGGAATTGTTGGCGGTTTGGCTAATCGGTGAAATGACGATCGCATCGTATTTCGCCGCAATGGCTTCGTCCATTTTGCGCAACTGACCTATCAAGTCGCTGTACCCATCTGCCGGAAAGATGTCCACTGCGACGCCCAGACGTTCGGCTTCGCTAATTACCCCGTAACTACAGCCGACCCAGTAAGGATCTTTCATATGCGGGAATAGAAAAGCAATACGCCATGGCTTGCCCGCAGGCTCGGCCATGGCGTAATGGCCGTTTACCACATGACCGCTGGCCAATGCCTGATCCGCCGATCCCTGTCGCTTGACCGGTGGGTAAATGGAATGGACTGGAATAGGATCGAATTTGTCATCAGCAGGTGCCACCGTGGTGTCTGCTGATGCGGGAGCTGAGGTCGCACTTAGCAAAAGAGTGCATAGGATGATTTGACGGGGAAAGACTTTCGCAAAACTTATTGTTTCCATTTTCTCTGTTTCGAGTTTCAAGAAAGGCAGCAATTCTTCCGATATTTTCATGGTGCATATTATCCTCCTGAATTTTGCATAAAGGAAACACAGCGTTGGGTTTGTGCAGAAAATCAACTCTCAGCAATGCCCGCAATAGGCTGATAGAGGGGGCTATTTAGTTTCAGATATTGTCGGCAGAGACTGAAAACCTATCATGCCACTGCGGTTTTTAGGTTCGCGTCATTACTTTTCCGGATCAGGCATTGGCGGGGGAGCAAATTCCGGGTGCGCAACGCTAAGCTTCGCGCCGACTTCGCCCATGTAAAATACCAGGATTTTGACCGGCTCTTCGCCTATATTGCGGCCATTGTGGAGCACGCCGACCGACTCGGGCAAAACATCGCCCGGATGCAGTATTTTAACTTTGCCTGTGGCAAGCTTTAATTCCAACTCGCCTTCCATGATGTACCCAATCGAAGGCACGGGATGTTCGTGCCATCCGGTCTCGCCTTCCGGCGCAATTTCAACGATCAGGGCCGTGACTTCACCTTGCCCTTTGGGATAGATGATCGGTTTGCCATCCCAACTGGTGGTCGTCTTGAGCAATGGAGTCGCTTTGATGGCTGTGTTTTCATCCAGTGCGGACGCTGCAAGCGGGCAGCATAACACGACGAAACATATAAGCTGGGTTCTGAGGTTCATTTGAAAGCTACCGATCCATTTATCGTGCTTAGCCCGGAGGCCAAATCATTTGCCGACCGCCCAGCAGATGCAAGTGCAGATGATAAACATCCTGTCCGCCTTTCCGGTTGCAGTTGAACACGGTTCTGTAACCCGCTTCAGATAAGTCTTCCTGTTTAGCCAGCTTTGTCGCCGTCTGTAAAATCTGGCCTGCCAGCAAGGTATCGTCCAAGTCGTTCAAGGTTGCAATATGGCGCTTGGGGATAATCAGGATATGCACCGGAGCCTGTGGATTAATGTCCCTGAAAGCCAGGACATTTTCATCTTCAAAAACCACATCCGGTTTGATGTCACCGGCAACCATTTTGCAAAATAAACAATCAGTCATATTCTTTTCTACCATTTTTTTGTGGGTGACCGAACCGGTCAAAACTGTCGGCTTTTGAATATACGCTTCTTCGCCTTCAAGTAAAAGGCTGGCATTGCGTAAGTCAGGGGTGGGCGGGGTTTGTGTAAAGTCCATTCACACTCGGTAATCCGGCCCCGATACGCATGCCGGTTAGCTGCAGATCGAATTGCGCCAATAGCCAATCCGTCTGCAACTGGGCCGTAGTCGTCACCGCACCGGTCATCGCCGGGTAACTGCTCCACGGTCAAGCGTCGATCTTATTGACCATGCCTGCGCGTAGCGGGTTGAGTACAATGTATCGAGCGAGTTCCAGCAGGTAGCTGTCTTTTTCTACCAGGATGGATTTCTATCTCCCTTGAAATACATGACCGACACGCTTGTGGCTATGGTTAACGTATTGGGTATAAACACCGTTGAGCTGACGCATGCCCTGAGCAAGGTTGCCTTCCGGCGTCTCCCGCACGAGATGGTAATGGTTGGTCATCCGGCAATAAGCATGACAGCATCCGTTGAAACGTTCGCACACTTGACCGAGCAAGTTTAGCCACGCTACGTGTCGGCATCGGACCAATAGATGTCATCGCGCCGGTTACCGCGAGAGGTGAGGTGTTAGCTCACCTGATAATTCTATGCGTAAGGGGCTTGATATAGGCAAGAATTATAGCGGGGGTGTTATTTTGCAAGACCTGAACATCCCGCGAGGGGCACGAAGCCTAACCATGACACCCCCGGCGTTTAGTTGAGAGCGGACTCTGGTTATTTTTTATTAATGATAGGCCATTAATATTGCCTTTATAATCTCGTAAAAGTCCTTTTTTTCCATTTTGTCTATTAATGGGATAAAACTGCTGCAGACTGTTTTTTCAGCACCGGCGTGAACTGAGTTATCGATATATACGCCTATTTTTTCGTCTACCGTATACTTATTTATATAATTACTTTTGTCGATGGGCAGCGGATAGTTAGCAGGCCCCTTTGACGAAAAGTTTCTGTTGTCTACCCAGTTGTGAAACGCCATGCCGACGTTTGGAATGAACTTTTCATGCTTGGCAACTCGCTGACTGTCAATATAATACTCGACCGATGCGGCACTCCAAACCACCTCATAATCATGCCAATCGTAAATGCTATATTGCTTCGGGAGGGGCGTCGCACAAAAACCGTCTTTATCGCCCAGGCCCCCTTTAACGGTTATCAACCATACTCGGCTATTTGCCGGGGAATTTAGCGAGGTAAATTCCATAAACCAAGCAAATTGCATAGTCAATGGATCCATCGTCGTATTCCAATATCCCCACCCTCGGGTGCCGCCAGTATTTCCCTCAGCTTTTATATGCATCTTTATTTTTTGGGATATTGAATCATCGGCCAGATACAAACTGTTAAAAGCAAGATCCCTATACGATTGCCAGCGAGCCTCCTTATCTAAAGAATATGCAAATGGGTTACGGTAAAGCCTTGCACCTGTCGTAGTATTCCAAGAGCTATTGGCATAGGGTGTTTTTGGTTCGCCGCTCCCGCTCCGATAAGGATACGGTTTGCCACAATACTCTCCAATTTTCTTATGCAGCTCGGCTGGAGTGTGTGTTTCCCCCGGTTGCACCCAAGGGTTATCCGTAAACCAAGGGTTCGGGTTATCCAATAATTTGTCATAGGCTTGTATCTCTGGATGCCCGAGACCCAGGCGAACACAGGTGTTGTTGTACATTTCCGCATTGATGTAGGGTATTTTCTTTGTTTCGCCATGTTTCTGCGCAGTCAATTTTACGCAAGGAAGTAGCGGTGAACATGGGCTCTTTGTGTACTCGAATTCATGGGTTCCGATCGAATCCTCTCGCCAGAACCACGTATTGAATGTTGTATTATCAGGATCTTGTGTGCTGTAGGTATAGTTGTCTTCGTAGACATTCTGCCAGTCGGTATTGGTCTGTATCTTGTTTGATGCGCAACTCGATAATACAAGCAGGGCTGCAAATGAAAAAACTTGCTTATGCGATATTAAGTTATTAAACACGGATGCTCTCCTCAAAATTTTATACGAAAAAGGCTTATTTTCTGCCTATGGATGCAGTCAAAGGCGGGTCTGTGTATGAAGGTTTTGTCCCAAGGCTATAATGAGTATTTTTCGGCGGATCAAATAAAAATATCACTCCACAGCGAACGGCTTCTCCAAGTTACGCGCCCCCTACCATAAAGAAAGTTGGTGCATCCATTTTCTGTACCCTTACATTCAGAATTCCTGGCGTTTACAAACAAAAAAGATGGGGTCAAGTCTAAAAAGATGCGGAAAAGATAGGGTCTTGCAAAATCACATGAAACAGGGCTCTGTTCTTTTTCAATGTGATTTTGCAAGGTTCTGACCCTGCTTCCGCTCATGTTAGCCAGTCATGCTTATTTAGACGGACATAGCTTGCCGCTGGGGTCAGTGCTCTTGCCGGGACGGCACTGGCTGTTGATATAGGCAGCCAAATCCTCGGCCTCATCGACCATCAACATGCCGCCGCTGGTGTAAGGCATGTTGGCGCGCAAGAAGGCTGCGAGTGTGGAGTTGGTACCCATACCGGCGCTGGCTTTGTAGGAGTTGGGACCCCACAAGGCGGGACGGAAGTAGCCATGCTCGTAACGACCCTGACCATCCTTGTTGTGGCAGAAGGCGCATTTCTGTGTATAGATATCGCCGCCCTGAGCTGCATTGCCCACCGCCTTGGTCTTTAGGGGCGGGAAGCCGGAAGTCGGCGTCTCGCCAGGGTGCTTGCGTGTGTACTGTTCGCTCAGCCAGTTCATATACGCGATCAGGCCGCTCATGTGCTTGTTGTTGTCGCAGTCCTTGCCCGGGATGCACAGCTGTTTGCCGGCCATGCTGTTTTCAAAGCAGCCGTTGATGCGTTTTTGCAGGTCCTCGAGTCCGCCCTGACGCTTCTCTACACCGGCCCACCATGATGCATCGGGGTTGCCGCCTGCGTTGAGATGGCAGCTCTGGCAATGTAATTTGTTGCCGACATTTTGGGAGCCGACCACTTCGTAGGTTCGGGTCGCGACGCTGTAGCCATGCAGCACCTTGGGATCTATCCATATCTCGCTGTTAGGCGGCAACTTCGGCGGCGGGTTGAGTAGCTTGTCGTTGCACGATTCGGATGCCTCGACACCAACGCAGGTAGCTCCCTTGGGACGAGGCTCGGCATTGTTGAGGGTGAAGCTGAAATCGCCGCTCACATAATGGTCGGGATTCAGGGTGCGCGACATGACGTGGCAACCCATGCAGGTGGAGGTATCCTGCGAGAAACTCTCCATCGTGGTGTTACCCAGCAGCGAGGGGAGTACCTGAAAGTCGGTCTTGGTCGTTTTCTTCGGATTATGCATTGGCCACTGAGTATTAACCAAGCCATAGTTGGCCAGCGGCGATCCTGTCTGGGCCAGATATTTCTGCACATCGCCATTGAGCTGCATAATGTTGTCCACCGCCGCATTAGGCAGCGTGCAGTTCGGGTCCTGTGCGGGAATTGGAATCACGCGAGTGAGCTGGGTGGGAACACCGTCGGGCGTCTGCTTGTTGGGCGGGCACTGATTGGACAAGCAGCTTGGGTTGTTGAGCGGCTTCACCGTCTTGTGGATCGCTGTGATGTTGTCCGTCTGCTCGTAGGTGGACCAGATCCACTGCGGCGCGGCGGCGGTCTTGGTCATCAGGTGAAAACCGGCCAGACCCATACGCTTGACCTGGCAGTTCTCATCCTTGGCATCGCAGACGCAGGCTTCAGTGGAAAGGAAAAATTTGGCCTCGTCGCCGTCTATCTCGCGCCAGGCGGCCTTTGCCAACTGGCTGCCAACAGGAAAATCGATAGTGCTGGCTTTGACCTGCTGCTTGCCGTCGTAAAGGCCGTGTTTGACGACATAGTCGAATAGCGTCTTGTTCAGACGAATCTCATAGCGCACCAAACGCCCCTTCTGATCCTTCAGGCTAGCAGGCAGGGTACCATCAGCCGGCAGCGCCTGAAGTTCTTGATCCACCACATCGCTCACCTTGGAACTACGCAGCAGCATCTTGCCTGCACTGCCGCATGCTGCCGGGAAGGCCTGCGGCGTGTTCCAGTCGTCAGGCTTTACACCGTTTTTGAGATAGACCTCATATGCCTCTTTCCAGGTTTCCCATACGCGCGGGCCGGGTGCGTTGATCGGCTGATCTGCGGCGGGCTCGCCGCGCTTGTCCTTGGCAGCCGACCAGTTGAGGGCAATAAATTGCTGCCAGGAAAAAATGTCCGCCGCGCGCTGAATGGTATTGTTGTTGGATTGAGCCAAGGCTCCCTCCACTTCCGTGGGGACATAGCAGCTCAACTGCGGCGATGTCAGCATGCCGCAGCTCTTGCCATTCAGAGGAATGGAGCTAGCCGGATTGTTGCAACTGCTGGGTTCGGCGGCAACCGCAACCGAAATGGTAATGCCGACCAGCATGATTAAAGACCTATACATATTGCACACCCTTTTTTGCGTTGTTAATGGTGAGGTGGTATAGCTCACCAGATAGTTCTATGCGTAAGGGTCTTGACATGGCTACGCGTTATAGTGGGGGTATTTTGCAAGATATGACCCTGTTTTTCTGGGTTCATCCCCACCCATACCCATTATCAAGCACCGAAATGCCGGGCACAAAAACGTGCACTTGACTCAGTTATTCCGCCTTACGGATTTTCGATCACTGGCGTGATGTCTACCCACACCATAAGGTAGCTGTTTGGATCTGTAGCCGTATTCATCGTCAATAAATTGCGTCCCAGTCGATCTTGCAGCGGAAAACCGTAGCCAGAGGTAAGGGTGCTAATGCTGCCGGCGTATGAGTTGTAGTCCAAAGGATGACTTTGAACCCCACTGAAATAGATTCCTTGGCCACCGGGTGTATTACTTGAGTTAACGACAGTGCCGTTAGGTAATGTGCCGCCCCACCATTCCGTGCTGGATAGAGAACCGATCGTACTACCATTGAACAACGTTGGGCTTCCGACGTATCCGAAGTTAAGTCCAGCTAATAGGTCACCAACAACTTGCCCCCAAATGTCGTTAGTAATTCCTGCGGTGGGGGTCTTACTGGTGCTGAGGGTATAAGGTGCGTTGCATCCATAAATGCCAGAGCTTGCGTTGAGGTCGGAAAACGTCATAGAGATCTGCGTCGTAGCGCCGACGCCTGGTCCCTGCTGCACAGGCGGCACTCCAGCGGCATAACCATTGCCTGAACCCTGATTGGGGGCCAAGGTAACATTGCCTTGTGTATCAAAGGTAGCAGTAAAATCAAAGCTTTGAGCCTGAGTATCGGGGTTGCCCGAAGGCTGATGGCCAGTTCCTACATAGGTTCCTGCCAAGCGCACTGACGCATTGGATAAGGTGGTTTGTAGGTAGTGCGTAAAATCGTGATATAGATCAGTTGCTCCCAGTTGTGGGCTGATAACACGTGCAAATCCACTGTTAGGCAGTTGATCAGCCTGAGCAGGGAGTACAGAACCATTAGGAGTTACTGACGAGGCGCCCGCAGCAGTTGCCATGCTTAAGCTACTTTGGCTGATTTGCGTGCCGTTTGCAGCATGAGGGGCATTGCAGGCAGATAATGAAAGCGAAATTGAAGTGAAATCAATGTAAGACAAATCAACGTTGATCTGCGATTCCGAAATGGTAGGCTCGAAATACTGATAGCGGGCTGAATAATTTGGATCAGATGAATCTCCCGCAGAAGGAGTGTAACTCGTGCTCATGTCTTGCAAACCATTCTTCATACTAATATAAAGACGCCCCGAAAAGGAGCTAACAAGAACTGCCGGCACATCATTGGGTAAGTTGGGCGCAACTGAAGTGCCGCTCGCAATCGACATGAGCGAATAGGCTGTATTCGACTCCAAGGTTTGCTTCGTTCCAGTGTTGTCGTAATAACTGCCGACAACAGTACCACCGATAAACTGAATGTATGTGTCATTCAATGAACTGCCACTAAATAGTACAGGAACGGAAGGAGCAAGCGCATTACTATATGTGAACTGATCTGCTAAACAGATTTCTGATGTTTGGCCCTGAACAATTACCGTTACATCTGCGATTCCTGCAGTTGCTGTATTGGGGTTGGTGACGGTGACCTCGGTATCAGAATTAACAATGATATTTGATGCGCCTGCTTCGCCAAAATTAACGGCTGCGGCACCGGTGAGATATTTTCCAGTGATGGTGATCCTTGCGTTGCCAGCCAAAGAGCCGGAGCTGGGGTTGAGCGCTTTTACCTCGGGTAGCATGTAGGTGAACTGATCAGCCGAACTGGTCGCTGATGTTTGGCCCTGAACAATTACTGTTACATCTACGACTCCTGCAGTTGCGGTATTTGGGTTGGTGACGGTGATCTCAGTATCAGACACAACGTTGATATTTGATGCGAATACGTTGCCAAAATTAACGGCTGAGGCATTGGTGAGGTATTTTCCAGTGACGGTAATCCTTGTGTTGCCGGCCAAAGAGCCGGCGCTGGGGTTGAGCGCTGTTACCTCGGGTAACATGTAGGTGAACTGATCAGCCGAACTGGTCGCTGATGTTTGGCCCTGAACAATTACCGTTACATCTACGGTTCCTGCAGTTGCGGTATTGGGGCTTGTGACGGTGATCTCGGTATTATCAGAATTAACGCTGATAATTGTGGCGCCTGCTAGACCAAAATTAACGGCTGCGGCACTGCTGAAGCCTGTTCCGGTGATGATGACCTGTGTGCCGCCTACTAAAGAACCTTTGTTAGGACTGATTCCAGTGACTGTCGGGTTTGTTGTGCTCATTATTGTGCTCCTTTTTTATGTTTTATAGGCCGGTAGAGTACGTTTCTGCGTAATAGGACAACTTTACCTGTAAGGTTATTAAGGCAACTTCTTTCATGTCGTTCTCCTATGGTGAGTGAGAAAAGGCGGTGTCCAGATCTTGCAAAGTCACACCAGAATACTAATACAAGATCGGATAATTACTTAACCTGCCCCCCTTCTCAAATTGGCCGCGATGATAGGATATTTGATTTATGCAGCCTATTGCTGACAAATGCTGACCATCCCTGAGAGTTTTAAATTTCCACAACCTGCAACGCAACCCCAAACAAATAACCTTGCCCCTTCACGCCACGAATCGAAAAATCCTCCGGGGCATAAGAAGCCAGCTTTCGGCGCAGGCGGCTAATCAGCGATTCGAGCCGGCGTTCGTCGTAGTGCCAGAAATCCTGGCCCAAGGCTTCAATGAGCATCTTGCGGCTGACCAGATTTCCGTTCGCGTTGGCGGCAGCTCTAAGGACGCAGCATTCGTTGTGCGATAGAAGGATCGAGCTGCCGTCGGGGGTAATCAATTCCAATTGAGACGAATTGAGCTGCCAGCGCGCTTGTCTATGGCTGTCAGGTTTTTCGGGTTTCGTGCTGATGATGGTGAGCGGTCGCTTATTTTCAATCGGCAAGGGCAGTGCCAACATGTCGACCCCGTGGGTTGCCAGCCAAGCGCTCAGGTTTTCACCGTCGAGCGCCGTCGTAGCGGTAAGGTCAGTCAGTTGCGGATTGGAAGAGATGTCTTCGTACAGATAGGTATTGTGATCGAGGATGGCGATGAGGATCATAGCAAGATGCCCTCAATTATATTGGGTGCCTGATCGGCGCGCAGAATAAAGCAAAACATAGTGACTCCCCTCTGTTGGAACCAGTTTGATGCTGTTGGTAATTTCCGTCGGATAAACGACTGATAAAGCTCAGCCATCGCTTATCTGCGGATACCTATAATTAATGGGGCGGAATAATTCCGTTACCCATTTGTTTTCAGGTTCTGATTGTTTTCGCCTGTAGTTCGTAGATGTTATCCCCCTGTGGGTGATAACATCTACGAGACAACATGGTCTTTGTATTGAACCTGTTCAAGCAACTTGCACCAATTTCTACAGTCTTGGTTAAGTTGTCAGTGCAATGCTACGCTTGCTTTGCAGTATGCATTGGAACGAATTTGCAAGTCGGTATGGTGACGGATGTTAGTTATTGAAGTTATTGTTCGTCATCAACCAATGATTGTAGGCGGCAGAAAGGGTAAAAACTTTAGGGAATCTCTAGCAATAAATTACGTGCCTGGTTTGACGGCGTACTATGAGATTAATTTACAAGCAAAAAAAGGGGGGCAATGAGTGACCGGTTTTAAATATAGGTTCTGGATTTTGGCGGGTGATTACTTGGTATTTAAGGCTAGGCCATTGTTGAATAGTGGGTGTCTGCTCTCCAGTTGTCAGAAGCGTCCGCGCTTAACAATGCAAGAGCAAGTTAATAGAGGTGACTTTTTACATTCCTACTCGGCCATTAAACGCATGCGACAAGGTGCCGCTGTCGGTAAACTCCAGCTCGCCGCCCATCGGTACGCCGTGGGCGATTCGGCTGGCCGGCACCTGGTGTTTTCTGGCCAGCTCGCTGATGAAATAGGCGGTTGCCTCGCCTTCGACCGTGGAGTTGGTTGCCAGTATCAGTTCTTTGATATGGCCTGTCGCCAGCTGTTGCTCCAGTTGATCCAGGCCGAGTTCGTCGGGGCCTATGCCGTCCAGCGGCGATAAGCGCCCGTGCAGCACAAAATAGCGGCCCTTGAATACCGTGGCCTGATCGACGATCCAGACATCGGCCGGGCTTTCCACGATGCAGATGATCGCGTCGTCTCTGGAATTGTCGGAGCAGATTTCGCAAACGTCGCCTTCAGTCAAGGTGCGGCATTGCCTGCAATGGCCCATTTCTTCAATCGCCCGCAGCAGCGTTTTGGCCAGCATACTGGCGCCGTTGCGGTCGCGCTGGAGCAGGTGAAACGCCATGCGCTGAGCAGACTTTGGGCCGACGCCGGGCAGGCAGCATAAGTTCTGGATCAACTGCCCTAATAAGCCAGCTTTTTTCATATTGAGGTGTGCATCTTAGAATGGCAGCTGGAATCCGGGAGGCAAGGGCATTCCGGATGTGACATCCGCCATTTTTTCTTTTTTCATTTTAGCGACTTTGTTGACCGCATCGTTGATGGCCGCTGCGACCAAGTCTTCCAGCATGTCCTTGTCATCGCCCAGCAGGGAAGGGTCGATGGTGACCTTTCTGGCTTCGCGTTTGCCGGTCATCAGGATGGTTACCAGTCCGCCGCCGGACTCGCCCATGACCTGCATGGCGTTAAGCTCTTCCTGGGCTTTTTTGAAGTCTTCCTGCATTTTCTGGGCTTGCTGCATGATGTTGCCGAGTGCGTTTTTCATTTGCTTGTCTCTATTCTCGTTAGATGGGTTCTATGGTACCGGGCATAACCCTGGCGCCCAAGTGTTCTTTTAAAGCCTGGACATTTTCGTCTGAATTAATTGCGTCAACTGCTGCCTGCTGCTTGTCTTCGCGTGCCTTGGTCAACTGTACGGCGGGCGTGGCGACCGTTGTTTTTTCGGTAGTGATGACCAGTTTTAACGGCGCTTTGCGATAGGCCTGTAATGCCTTTTGCAAGTTTTCTTCGGTGCGGGTGCTGCGCAGTTGTTTATGCCCCGGATCCAATATCAAGGTGCAGACGGCATCGTCAATATTTTCCAATACGCAATTATGGGCCAATTCACGGGTTAAACCGCTGATATTCATGGCGGCAACCATTTCCATCCAATTGGAATCGTAGGTTTGCACAACGGTTTCTGAAGGGCTTTTTTCGGCTACGATAGCGGGCGGCTCTGTTGCCGCCCGCTTATAAGCGGGTTGCGGCTGGGGGGTGATAATGGGTTGGCGGACCTGAGCCGGTTTAACCGGCGCTGAAGCTGTGCCGGTCGGCCTGAAAGTCAGCATCCGCAACATGACCATCTCAAAACCGCTACGCGGATCGGGCGCCAAATCCAGGTCGCGCTGTCCTACCAAGCCTATCTGGTAATAAAGCTGCACGTCTTCGGGTGTTAACTTGGTCGACAATGTCGCAATCATCTCCACATCAAAATCATGATCAATGGCACCCGGTATTTGTTGCAGCAAGGCGATGCGATGCAGGACTTGCAAAATCTGTTGCAATACATCGCTAAAGTCCGGCGTCAAGTTGGCTATCTCGTTTATTTTATCGAGTATCGCCGCCGCATCGCCCACGGCCAGAGCCGTCAATATGTCCTCGACCGGTTGCTGCGCCACGGTGCCCAGCATCGCGTTGACGTCTTCGGTGCCGACCTTGCCGTTGCCGTAAACAATGGCTTGATCCAGCAGGCTTAAGCCGTCGCGCATGCTGCCGTCGGCGGCGCGGGATAACAATTTTAACGCGCCGGATTCGGCTTCAATATGTTCCTGCTGGAGGATGAATTCCATCTGGGTGAAAATCTGGCCGGGCAGCAAACGCTTGAGGTTAAACTGCAAGCAGCGGGACAGAACGGTAACGGGGATTTTATGCGGATCGGTGGTGGCCAGCAGGAATTTGACGTGCGCGGGCGGCTCTTCCAGCGTTTTCAGCAAGGCATTGAAACTGTGCCCGGACAGCATATGTACTTCGTCGATCAGGTAGACTTTATAGCGGCCGTGATTGGGCGCGTATTGGGCGTTGTCGAGCAGGTCGCGGGTATCTTCAACCTTGGTGCGCGATGCCGCATCGACCTCGATTAAATCCAGAAACCGTCCTTCATCCAGATCGCGGCACACGCTGCATACGCCGCAAGGATTAAAATCCTGGAGATTTTCGCAATTGATGGCTTTGGCTAAAATCCGGGCAATGGTGGTTTTGCCTACGCCGCGCGTTCCGGTAAACAAATAGGCGTGATGAAGCCGATCATGTTGCAAAGCGTTCATTAACGATTTGACGACATGCTCTTGTCCGACAACTTCTGTGAAATTATGGGGACGCCATTTTCTGGCGAGAACCTGATAATTCATGGCAGGCTCGAAAAGGTAAGTATGAGTTGGGTGGCGATCATGCCAGCCACATCCCGGCACACGAATCTGCTGCTACCGTTGCTCCCTTCCGGGCCTGGCGGGGTTTACAGCGTATCGTTGCGAGAGGACCGACACGATCACCATTAAACATTAGCCGTACTGGCTAAAGGACGGCTATTATCGTTGAATCGGTTTAATAACACAAGCCGAAATGGCATAAACTTTGAAAAGACAAAATATCCGGTACGAGGATTGGTCGCACCGTTTTTGGCTTCCATTCATGGAAATTCTTATTGAATTCAGTGGGGGTTCAGTTTTTATCTTTAAAATTCAGCCTGAATTCGGGGTGAACGCGTCACCAATCAAAAAGCATCGCCTTTTTCAGGCAAAAGATGTCAATGACCTACGCATCGCATTCTAAGAATATGTTGTTTTGTCTTATCTGAAACTTAAATTAAAGCTTAAGTCGGCTAAGTAATAAATTTTCAATAATATTGAGGTGTCCTAATGATGCGAAGTGTATTGATTACCATGATGATGTACTGCGTTTTCTCAACGGCTTATGCCGATTCAATGGATCATTTTTTTGAAAGCGGTTCGGCATGGATGGATGGGATACGCTCTGGAAAAGCGAATGAACTGCCTAAGGATTCTCAAAGCTCCCAGAGCTATAGCGGATCATTGGGAAAAATAGAGGGCGGTAAAGTTTATGATGGAAATAACACGTATAAAGGCCATGTAGACGGCGGGAATGTTTATGATCAATATAACCGCTTGGTCGTTCACGAAGGCCCCAGTCCTTTTAGTTTTGAGGATGCAGTAAATCATGTGATTAAACACTAAAGCAGCCTTGTCGGGTTAGCTTATGAGCGCAACTCGACATATTGAAGCCCTGTAGTCCTGCAAGGTACGCAGTGCGTACCTTTTTAGCTTCCCGGCCAAATAATCACTGCTGTCCTGAGCCGGTTCTTGCCAAAACTGGACATCCGGTCGAAGTCCTCACAGGCAATGGGAATAAACTGGCAGTCGATTTCGCTTTGCCGTCCTTCTTCGGGGTCCGGATCGTGCATGTACAGGCAGTCGTCGTCGAAGCCGCTCATCACCACCCAGTGCGGGGCTTTTTTCCGGTCCATCCGGAAAGTGCTGATCAGGATCAGCGGTATCGCTCCGGACTTGAACGCGCCGATCAGGTCGTTCTGGCTGATATTGGCGTAATGTATCTTGATGCCTTGTTCTTGCGCTTCGCGCTTGAAGCAGTTATCGACCAGTTCCACGACCTGCTTTTTTTCCTCATTGCGCACGCCGTCGATAAACAGCGTTCCGGTTTGGTTAACCCAGACTTCAACCGTAAATTGCCGCCGCTTGGCCGCCAGCGCCAGACCTATCGGATGGCAGCCCCCATGTCCCGAGGTCATAAAAATGGTTGTGGCTTCGCGCCACAGGTTGATCTCTTCTTCCTTGGAGGGTTGATAAGCCCTGTTTAAGCCGTGCATGGCCATCATCAGCGATGCGGGGCCGCAGGTAAACGGTGTGTTTTGCCTTAACCAGTGCACCGACCGGTGTTGCAGGGTGTCGCGGTAACGGCGGATGCGTTTCTGGTAGCGCAACGCGTCTTTGTGGTCTTCATAGTAATCGCGATAGATGCCGAATTTCTGGTAGCCCAAAGATTCGTAAAGCTTGATCGCCGCAGTGTTATCGACGCTGACTTCAAGACGCAAATACAGTCTGCCCGCATCAGTGGCGGCTTGTTCGCCTGCCGACATCAGCAATTT
>JAUXTH010000021.1 GCA_030679035.1 Methylobacter sp.
GGCGGTTGTTGCGGAACGTCGCCTGCAAATATCAAAGCGATAGTCGAGGCCGTACAAAAATACAGTCCCAGAATAGTCCCGGAGATACCTAAACAGTGTCGATTATCGGGACTCGAACCGATGAACATCGGCCCTGACTCGTTATTCGTCAATATCGGCGAGCGCACCAATGTTACCGGTTCCGCCGTATTCAAACGACTGGTTATCGAAGGCGATTTTGAAGCGGCGCTGGATGTTGCCAAACAGCAGGTTGAAAACGGCGCTCAAATTATCGACATCAATATGGACGAAGGCATGCTGGAGTCCAAAGAAGCGATGGTGCGCTTCTTGATGCTGATAGCGTCGGAGCCGGACATTGCCAAGGTGCCGATCATGCTGGATTCGTCCAAATGGGATATTTTGGAAGCCGGGCTTAAATGCATACAGGGCAAAGGCGTGGTCAATTCCATTTCGCTAAAGGAGGGCGAAGCCGCGTTTATCGAACACGCCAAACGGGTGCGTCGCTACGGTGCGGCCGTTATCGTGATGGCTTTTGACGAAGCAGGGCAGGCGGATACCAAGGCCAGAAAAGTCGAAATATGTCAACGGGCTTATAAAATACTCACCGAACAAGTCGGTTTTCCGCCCGAAGACATTATTTTCGATCCCAATATATTCGCCGTTGCCACCGGCATCGACGAACACAATAATTACGGCCTGGATTTTATCGAAGCCACCCGCGAGATTAAACGTACCCTGCCTTACGCGCTGATTTCCGGCGGCGTTTCCAACGTATCGTTTTCGTTCCGGGGCAATAACCCGGTGCGGGAAGCGATCCATGCGGTATTTTTATACCATGCGATACAGGCGGGCATGGATATGGGCATCGTCAATGCCGGCCAATTGGCGATTTATGAGGATATACCCAGAGATCTGCGCGATGCGGTTGAAGCGGTCATATTAAATACTCACGACGGCAGCGGCACCGATAAATTGCTGGAACTTGCCGACAAATATCGCGGCGACGGCAGCAGCAGCGCGGGAAAAGAGCAGGATCTGGAATGGCGCAGCTGGCCGGTCACCAAGCGTCTGGAACATGCGCTGGTAAAGGGCATTACCGACTACATCGACGAAGACACCGAACAGGCGAGACTGGAAGCCGAGCGGCCCTTGCATGTCATTGAAGGTGCGTTAATGGATGGCATGAACGTAGTCGGCGACTTGTTCGGCGCGGGCAAAATGTTCCTGCCGCAAGTGGTCAAATCGGCACGGGTCATGA
>JAUXTH010000074.1 GCA_030679035.1 Methylobacter sp.
TTTATTATAACCGAGGGTGCAAGTAAGTGACTTTATGATTAGTGCTTGCGTTATAGAAATGGGCTGTCCGGCACAAGAGACTACTATGTCGCCATACCATTGTATGTCATGGGCGAAGTGGGTCTGCGGCAACGAATCTAGAGAAAGGGAGTGCAAAGACAAGGGGCAAAAGCCCCTGTCTTTGCAAGTTTAACCGGTGAACTAGGTGTTTGGGGCAATCTGATTGGTCAGTTACAAGGCGTAATCCAACAAGCTGATGCAAACCCAGCCAAAGCCGATGGTCGTAATGATAAAACTGGCAGCCGAGTAGACTTTCCAGATGGTTTTTTCCCAAAAGGCGGGATCAAATGCAGCGATAACAAAGACGCAAGGATTGGTGATGCCGCCGATCACCACCAGCCAGCAGGCGGTAACGGATAACGGCACTTTGACCGCATAAAACCCCAGGCAGAACAAAGCCATTAAGGCAAAATCGATATGCGCCCTGATCAGGGTTTTATAGTCTGTCAGAAATTCGCCATCAATGCCCTTAACAGGAAACCATCTTGCAAAAGTCATCAGCCATGCCGAAGCCAAAACGGCAAAAAACATCAATACAGCGCCAATTAATAATATTTCCATCGTGTTGTCCCATTTATTGTTGGTTATAAAAAATATACTGACCGGTCAGTATATTGACATTACACTATACCGACCGGTATAGTGACAATCAACCTGTTTTCCGTTACCCTCGCCCATGTCATTAAATTTGCAAGAAAAAATCCTGCAAGCCGCATCAGAGCTGTTTTATAGCCAAGGCATCAGGGCGACCGGCGTCGATGCCATTGTTAAAGCGGCAAACACCACAAAAATGAGTCTGTATAAATACTTCCCGTCCAAGGACGATTTGGTGCTTGCCTTTCTGCGCAAGCGGGATGAGGATTTTCGAGCTTGGTTTGTCGATCAGGTTAACGGCAAGGCCGATACGCCCAAGGCTAAGTTGCTGGCGATTTTTGACGTGATTGGCGAATGGATGGCTATTCCCGAATTTCGCGGTTGCGCCTTTATCAATGCCGCCGCCGAATTTCCGCTTGAAGGCAACCCCGTACATCAAGTCTCCGCCGAGTTTTACGACCATTTCCGAAACTACATTGCCGATCTGGCCGGACAGTGCGGTTCAATATCGCCGGAAAGTCTGGCGCTGCAATTAAGCCTGCTGGTCGAAGGCGCCATCGTCTCGGAACAGATGAAGCGTCATTCAGGCTCCGCCGAACAGGCCAAGCAGGCCGCGATTATTCTTATCGAGGGAAGCTTGGGCGATATTCCCGACACAACTTTATTAACCGATAACTCCGAGGAGGAGCAATGAGTGAATTTTTCCATGAAGGTAGCCGACAACTGCAAGATCGTTTCGAGACACGACCCATGGCCGACCGTCTCGTCGATGCGATTGTCAGCGCTCAAATCAGCCCGGAAGACAAGGCGTTTATCGAAGAACAAAACATGTTTTTCTTCGCTACCGTCGATCGGGAAGGACGCCCTAACTGTTCCTACAAAGGCGGCAGCGTCGGCTTGGTCAAGGTTATCGATGAACAGACCCTGGCTTTTCCGCTTTACGATGGCAGCGGCATGTACCTGTCGGCGGGCAATGTATTGGTTAACGAGCATGTCGGCCTGTTGTTCGTCGACTTTCAGCGACAGGCCCGTCTTCGTTTAAACGGCAGCGCCTTCATACAGGACGATGATCCTTTGCAAAATCACTGGCCCGAAGCGGAAATGGTGTTGCGGGTAAAACTGCGGGAAATGTTCCCCAACTGTCCGCGATATATCCACCAAATGACTTTGGTCGAAGAGTCGGC
>JAUXTH010000077.1 GCA_030679035.1 Methylobacter sp.
GACCAAGCCATTGCCCTGATGAATGAGGTCGTCGAAGACTTCGAGATCATCTTCGTCAACGACGGCAGTTCGGATCGTACCGGCGAGATTGTCGATGCCTACGCTCTTCGCGAACCGCGCCTTCGGGTCATTCACAACGAATGCAACCTCAACGTGGGGATTTCGTGCCGACGCGCCATTGCAGCAGCCAGTAAAGACTATCTGTTCTGGCAATGCGTCGACTGGTCGTACGACCTAAAAAACATCAGGGTATTCCTCGAGCTGTTGAAGCACTATGACGTGGTTCAGGGGATACGTCCGACACCGATCAGGATATTCAGCAGTATCCCGGTTATCAGATCGCTGTACCGGGTGAATTCACGGTCGGACAACATCAAAAAAGCCATAGTGTCTTTGAGTAATTATTATATTTTACGCATATTATTCGGCATTAATTTTCATGATTTCCAAAACACGACCTTCTATCCGACCAAAACCGTCCAAGCGCTTGATCTTGTCGGCGTCAGCTCGTTCATCAACCCGGAGTTATTGATCAAGACCCATTTGACCGGCGTGCGCTTCATTGAAGTCCCCATTCAATTTATGCGGCGGCAATCGGGCGAGGCTAAGGGAACAAGGCTCAGTTCGATTGTTCGCTCGCTCAAGGACATCGCCATTAATTGGCTGCGCTGGGGTTGGCGATGCCGACTGGATGTCAAAATAGGCGGGCAGGCGCAAATCGATCGGGTGGCGATCCCGCATCAATTGGACGATGCCGTGTTGGCGATAGTGTTGCCTCTGCTCAAGGAATTTCGCTGAGGACATTCTGAATTGAGAGGGGAAATGCCCCGTATGCGCCAACTTAACCAGTCACACGTTTAACAGGTCAATGTAATCAATTGATCAAAAATCTTTTTATTCACCACGAAGACACGAAGTTTTATTTCTTCCTGTCCTTCGTGTCTTCGTGGTGAAAATCTGTAACTGCCTCATAATAGAACACGGATTTCTTACATTCCCGATTGAATCTCATTCGGCGAATTTGAGTTCGTAAACTGTCCATACATTACCCGGTGCTTTCGAAATCAAAAAACGCCAACATCTTGCCGATGTATCCAGATTTACTGGATAAGATCTATAGTTAGCGTCGGCAACCAATTTCAAGGTCAGCCGGTCTTGCCAAATTGTACAATCCGCAGACGATTGCAGGCGGGCGCGAGAGGCCATGACTCCCCCCTGGCGTAGTACGATCTTTGTGACGGCTGTAGAAGACCCAAAATCCACGCCCAGATACGCTTCAGACCCGTCGGTCTGGCTAGCCCATCTGCTAACCCAATAGTCGCCATTAAAAGCGTTCGCTGCCGGGAATCCGGGGTAGTCTCCACTGCTAATTGGCCGACCTACGGTGGGCGCCATTGAAACTGTCGCCTCGGCAACTTCGGTGTGCTGATCAGCGGCAGTGTAGTCGGGATTACCCAACACGGTCAGGGGGGAGAAGTCGATGACGAGAGAAGAGGACATCGGTAGCGTTTGGCGGGCAAGATCACTATGCCAAGTGGTGCTGTCACTCGCTGTCACGCGGGTGTTTGCTTGACGCCAGTCCCAATAGGGTAAGGCCTTGATGAAACGAGGGTCTTCCTTCATGAGATCGTTAAGCGCAGTCAGCACGACCATCCAAGCGTATTGTCCGTCCGAAGGAGCACCCAGGGTCGATTGCAAGCCGGAATATTCTTCGTAATAGCCGGGCAGCGTTTGCCGTTTACTGTCCGCGAACACGACATGGATATGCCGCAAGGTGTCGGGATCCGCCGAACGCAGCCGCGCCTTCGCAAAATTCAGTTCGGCTTCGGTTGGGGTCACCAGATGAGTCGTCAGTGTGCGCTGGCAAATCACCGCGCCGGACAAAGCGAGCAAGCAATACACGGCGACTGTTACGGACGGCGGCATGCGTCGTAGCAGTTCCCAAAGAGCCATTCCCGCCAAGACCATAAGCGCAATGGAAAGAACCAAGGTGTGTCGATAGGCCATGACAGGGTAGTTGGAAATAGCAATTCGAGGCAGGCAAACGGCGCTTGCCCAAGCTAAAGCCAACATGATTGAAACAACAGCAACGCCCCCCATGCCCCGCCGCCGGAACCGTATAATCCTTGTCGTGGCTCCCCCGATGATGATTGCGGCCAGAAAGAATTCAGCCGGGCGCGCACTGCTCGTGTCCCAGAGGGACGCCGCGATGGTTAATAGGGCGCCAGCGTATTTAAGTGTGGATGAAGTGATACCAACAGAAAATGATGAGTGCTGTCCTCCCGTTTTCGTCAATAGAATATAAAGCACCGCCCCAGCCGCAAAGCATAACCCCGTATAAAAGCTTTGCCGGATCAAAGAACGGATTGGAAGATCTTCCCTAGACCAGACCCAAATTAAAGGCGGCAAGCAAAAGGCCATGCTTGCAACAGGACTGCTGGTGAGGGCAATGAGCATCAATATAACGATTGCGAGCCATTCGATAACTTTAAACTGCCCCGCGCCGATGGCAAGGCGGCCTGCAAGATAGGCAGGGAACAAGGCGAGAAGGTTGTGCGCCTGAGTAATATTGGAAACAGTCACCTGTACGGCGGGCAGTGTCATCGCCGCGACCGCGATCGAAGCCGCTACGATGCGAGGCAATCCGGCTTGACGGCGCAAGTCACTAGCGAGTATCAAACAAAACCCGGCAGCAGTCAAAACGAGAAGGAAGCGGATACATGCAGCGGCCTTTATGCTGGTGATGAGCCACGAGACAGCTTGCGTTATTACAACGCCTATAAACCGTCCTCCCGGATCGGCCTCGGCTGGAGGCGAATTGATTTGCGCCCAAAAACTGCTTTCGGAAGTCAAATAGCCATAAAATTCGCGATTAATAAGATAATGCCCGGTGAAAACGGGAGCAAAAGCCAGCACTAAAAAGATAATAACGAACAGCGTAGTAATCGCAGCGGTATCCCCGAGTTGCATGTCGGTTTCGCAGGGGGAATTCCTATCAAGGCGTTCGCCCGCCTTCATGGAGCCGGTTGTGAGCTGGATGCTCCCTCGGTTTCCTCTTCCAATAGACGTAGGGACTCCTCGAAACTATCTTCACCCATAGGCGTGGTGACACCTTGCCCTAGCTGATTGGGCGGAATTTGGATTGCCCCGCCTTTTCGGGAGCTGAGATCGATGACTTGCCGAAGCGCACTGCGAACCAGCCAGCGCAGCCATCCGGGACTGTGGTCGTGGGCGATTAATGCCGGGCGCAGCAGCAGTAATGCGACAAACTTGGCTAGAAGGCGGCGCTCCTTGCCGACCAGTTTGTAGGCAACGGTTTCTGTGACGGCGCGATTACGCAAGCCGATCAGTTCCCGATCCGGCATATCGGTCAGGTTGGTAAAGGGGCCGCTGGTGAAATCCACCGTACTCAATTGTTCAAAATACGCCCCCCAATCCTTCACGGTAGCGGCAAAGTCGTGGAACATTTTCGAATTGGGGAATACCGTGGTGTAAGTCGGCAAAAATGTCAGTTCGAGCTCCCGGCAAAACTCGATGGTCTCGGCAATCGTTTCCTGCGTTTCCCCTGGGTGACCGACCATGAAGTTGGCA
>JAUXTH010000085.1 GCA_030679035.1 Methylobacter sp.
TTAGTTTGTCGTTTTTGGTCGCTGGTAGTTTAGCTTTGATGACTGCTACTGGCCTAACCCGGCGCTCAACCGGAGCGCGGTTATAATGCGGTTTTATTTATCAGCTTTCCGGGCCGCGCCCAGTTAGCTCTACGTTAGGCAAACAAATGAGCGACATCACATTTCGACCTCTTCGATACCGTAATCGATGGTTTGCTTATCTCGATCTACTGGGATTTACAAATCTCGTACAGACTCGAACAATAGAAGAGGTGCTTCCTATTTATTCCGAAGCACTAGCGCGTATGCGAAGTGCTTGCAAGCTCGGTAAGGAAGAGGTCGGCCTACTTAATTCCTGGTTTTCCGATACATTCATCATTTACTCGCGATCCGATAGTCTCCAAGATTTTGCACATGTGGAGAGCGCGGCTAGGATTTTCTTCCAATTGCTTCTCATCAAGCACATCCCGGTTCGAGGATGTATCAGCCACGGCAAGCTTTACTCACAGGCCCAAAAGAATATCTTTGTTGGGCCTGCCCTTATAGAAGCTCATCATTATGGTGAGGCTTTAGATTGGGTGGGCTTTTGTTTGGCGCCTAGCGTAGAAGAAAAGTTGAAATATGACCTTCCTTTGGAGCAACGTGTTCACTATCGAAAAGTCGACGATCGGAGCGTCTTGCGAAAGGCGAAGGCAGACTATGTCTACGCATTTGCCTTCAATAATGGAACCGTTAACGGAAAGAATCCCTATCGGAAGGCTCTTGAGAGCATGAAAGCAAGCACGCCACCAGAAGTGGAGATAAAGTACTTAATTCATTGGCATTCCTAGATCGGCATGCCTAACCCAGCGTTCCAGTGGATGCCCTACGCTCCGCATCTTTTTGCGCCATTCGCTTCGCTCATTCTACGGCGCAAAAACCTGCTACGCTCCGGTCACCACTGAACTCTTGGGCTTTGGGAGACAGCCGGTTTAAGGCGAAGATTCAATTGCAACTGGCTCGGCGGGTAGAGCCTGCTGCCAGAGGCGGTGACAGAAAGTCTGCTCAATTCAAAATCAATCGAGTATGCTCCATTGATACCCTGATAGAATGGAGTTACTAAAGCACATAAGGACGGGCATCAATGACTAAGTTAAAGAATGAACCTCAGCTACTGAAAAAAGCGCTTGAGGTTGCTGAAAATTATGCGAAAAACCGCGGCTATACGGGATTTTCCTCTACCAACTCGGCAAAAGACAAGACCGAATGTCTTTACCGTCTTCTGGTCAATGACCAACTTATCCAGCCGTTGGCGATTGACCAGGAAAACGGCGTGAATATGAAGCATAAATTAGCGTTATGGATATCGCGGCAATTGCCGCAAGACCATCCTCTGTTGAAATAAAACCGGATCACTAAAGGTAAAAACTAATGACCAACAAAACCAAACTGCGCTGGGGCATTTTAGGTGCGGCTCGCATCAACGAGCGCCTGATGCCGGCCATCGTCGAAGCGTCCAATGCCGAGTTGGTTGCCGTCGCCAGCCGCCGCCCCGGCGCCGCAGCACAAACGCTGGCGCAGTACGCGCCGCAACAGCAACAGGTGCGCACTTATGACAACCTTGATGCCTTGCTCAATGATCCCGAAATCGATGCCGTATACCTGCCGCTAGCCAACCACGAACATGCCGAATGGACATTACGCGCCATCGAGCACGGCAAACATGTGCTGTGCGAAAAGCCTATGGCGTTAACCGTCGCCGACATCGAGGCCATTCAAACCGCCGCTCAGCGGCATAACGTCACCGTCATGGAAGGCTTTATGTACCGTTTCCACCCACAGCATGCCCGAGTGCAGGAATTGATTCAGTCGGGATTGATCGGCGAAGTCAGGTCGATGAGATCCAGCTATTCGTTCATGATGCGTCCAGCGCGAATTTATCGCCTAGCCGAAAGCGTCGAAAACGGCGGCGGCGCGATGTGGGACATCGGCTGTTATGCGATCCATTCGGCGCGGATGTTTTTCAATGAGCCTGCTGTCTCGGTGACCGCCATAGCCAAGTATGTCGAGAGCGGCGCGGATATTGCCACCAGCGGCATCATTGATTTCGGCGACGGGAAGTATGCGCATTTCGATTTCAGCTTCGAGCGCGCACGGCGCTGTGAATATGAAATCATCGGCACCAAGGGCGGCCTTAAATGTCACAATGTCTGGAGTATGCCTGACGATGTACCTATGATTTCATGGTGGACTGAAGGCGGCGAACCGAATGAAGAATGGCTGCCCGCAGCTAATCACTTCCGGCTGGAAATCGAGCATTTCAGCGATTGCGTATTAAACGGCAACGCCCCGAAGCTGTCGCTGAACGATGCGAAAGCCAATTGCCAAATCATCGTTGCCGCCTTGCAATCTGCGGATTGTGGACAATTGGTCAAGCTGGGTTAAACCCAGCGTTCCTCAAGCCGCATCGTTCGATATTATCCTAAAACCTCAGTTGAGCATCCCAAGTTACAAGAATTGCTTCCGTCAAAACCATAAATTAAAGTTCAGCTGTTTTTTTTAAATATAGTGGGCGCCTGAAACAGGATTTGGCAACTTCGGGAGTTTCTTACAAATAACGGCCATAACCTGGAATGACTCTGTAAGAACAGGCTGATGAGATAATAAAAAGTCCAGGTTAATATTGTTATTTATCTCAATTATCTTTTCATTGATTATAAATCCTGTTTTCTTTACCGAAACATTATATTTTCCATGTTCTATATTTTGAAAACCATATGATCCATCACTAACCGATAAAAAAGATTGGGTGCAGGCATTATTAGTATTCATAAGCTGAATTTCAGCAAGCTCGACAGGCTGATTGTGCTCATCAACAACCTTCCCATTAAGCGTTGATATTGCAGGGGTGGGGGGGGGCGCCGGAATATCTGTCGATATATCAATAGGCATAGCCCTTATTGACATAGGCGTTCTTCTCCCTACTCCAGAAATCATTGTAGAATTGACCAACATTGGCGCAGCAGCGACGGGCGCTATCTTTTGCGGAGTAGCTTTAGTTTCCGATAAAACATTTATTCTGTTAACTGATCTTACTTCAACATTCCTTTTCATCGCTGCTTGAGGCTCCTTGCTAATAAGTTCAACCATCTTATATCTGCTGCCCTCGTTTATTTTAGGCGTGGCATCTGTCTTCTGAATAGCTACTTTGGCGATAACTGAAAGTTGATTGGTTGATAATTGTTGTACGCGATAAGAACCTAACTTGTTGCCTTGAAGATTAACGGGAATTGTTTTCAATAAAAGAGGGCCAAAGAATACCCTATCGCCATTTTTTAATTTATTACTGACATCTTCGTTTTTCTGAGATCCTGCGGTATAAACCAATTCAATATTTTTTGACAATATAATTTTTACCGGATAAGCGGGCATTTCGCCGCGCATACTATCATCGCCTTCGGAAAGCATCATGCTATCATCAGAAAACTTCCAGTTTTTATTGTTTAATACTGATTCGTCAAACCATGGGCGTAGTATATCTATAATACAATATTCAAAATTAATCGCATCAAGCTCTATTTCGACATTGCCGAATTCAGCCAATACTTCACTAGGAATTTCTTGTACGCATTGCTGAGTAAGCGTAGCTATTTCTTGTTTTAAGATGGATATTTTTTTCCATATAGGCGCTTGGTAATTACATATTGAATTGGGTATACAGGTAGTTGTTAAAAACTCCACACCATATTCATCCGTCAATGCATTTGGCGATGAAATCTTAATATCCCTAGCATCATTCCATTTTTCAATGAAATTTACTTTACTAAAGATAATGGTATCGTATGTTTTTTTGGCCGATTCAATAGCGCTTTTTGAACCTTTAGTTTGCCATTCTATCAACAAAGCTTTCCTGGTATTTTGTAAATTTGTTAAATCAATATTCAGCAAATCAATCTCTGATTTATTAGTGGCTGGTATTGCATTCTTTTTGGCAGTACATTCTATTATTTTTTTATCAATGTCTGAAACCTTAAGGGCGCACTCTTTATATTTCTGATATTTAACCGAGTCTGTTTCATCGCCCTTGAACAATACCGCTTTGGCTTTGTCGATACTAACTTGCTCCTCAGCTGTTAACATATCGGGATCAATAGTTTCGGCACTTTGTAAAATATTTTTATACGCGGTATATAAAAGGTTGTCGCTATCCATAGCCCAAATATACGGTTTTTTTAATATCGAATTAGCCATATATGCAAATTCAGACTGTTCTTTTAAATATTTTCTAGCATCACTTCCTGAACTAATGTCGTTTTTCAAAAAAAAGAAATCTTCATTAGTCAAGGTAAACGCGAACGGCGCAAATGCCACATGAAAATCTGCTTTATTTGCGATACTCTTTAAAAACTGATTTTTTAGCTTTTGCAAAATAGATAATGAAGCATTCATAAAATCAACTCTTTAAAAAAATAAATGTATGAAATCTTCTGGGTGCTATAAAAACACACCCAGAAGCTATCTATCAGTTGTTATATCCACTTCTTAATTGCCGGATCTGGATTGGGCGATTTTGGCAGTAAATGACATTTGAAACCGATACATTGCAAACCTTCGACAGTTATGCCTTGACTATCGTTATGATGACTTCCCGATCTTTCTTTATTACCTGATTCATAGCTACCCCCGATAAAAAACGGCCCATAGCCAACCATACCGCCGCCGCCAACTTTAGAATCAATAGCATGAGCCACAGCCGATGCATTAGCAAAATTCATTCTTAAGTTACGAATAAAGATCATGCTGGTCGGATAAGCGGGCAGCATTGAATCATCACTCGGCGGGAGTTTGCCATCGGATAGAAATTTATTTTTAAATCCTTCATTGCCTTGTGCAAATCGCCAAGTTTTGCTGGTTAAAAAGTTTTTCTTAAACCATGTACAAATCAAAGGCACTTCACATATCTCAAATGACATGTCAAAACTGCTAAAATCACAATTAGCATTGAATTCAGTTTTTTGACCGCCAGCACTGCCTCCGATAGTAAAAAAGCCTAAACTTAACCCACCAGAAGCGCCCCATTTTTGAGTGGTTTGTTTTGAATAATAACTGCTGTCGTTATTAGTGAAGGTAAATCGGGTCCAACCTTTTGATTTTGCGAAATTTGCAGGCGCTAAGCTAGAATAAAAGAAATCAGCACCACTCGCCACACCCGTTAATCTTGATTTTTCCAAAGCATCTTTATATTGAGCTTTAAGCAACGATAAATCTCGGGCGGTCATTTGATCAATCTTCGCCGCTATCCCTTCGAATTCGTTTTTATAACCATTATTTATCCAATCGTTTAACGCAAATTTTACTTTTGACCTTAACACATTGGCATTAATGGCCCAATTATGAACGGCCCGAGGAGTACTGGCCGTTAAGGCATCAATACGGGCTCCGTTATATTCCAATGCTGCTTCCATCCAAACTGCTTGTTTTTCTGTATATGCTTTTACTAATGGACTAGGTTCAATAACTTTTACCATTTCACCGGTAATGAGGTCTTCTTTTTCTCTTTCTACCTGTAATAACTGCCGATATTTTTCAATTTTAGCTTTATCAGCTGCTGACAATTCAGTGCTGGCGACTTGGCTAAATCGCAACACTTCTTCGTACACATCAGATAATGTTCCCTCATCATTTTTGATATTCATCCTGATAATATGATCATCGATCCCAGATGCATCAGGAATAACATCGACAAATCGGGCAAACTGCTCTGCCTGCTGATACAGCTTGGTGGTGTCCTGAGCTAACAGTTGATCTCGTTCAGCTTCAGTAAGTTCTTTTGTCGTTTCTGTGCCGTCGTCATTTTTGACAATTTGCGGCTTAACGACACCGGTAAACCCTTGGCTTAGAAAATCGAAATCTTCTACTTCAAAGGGGACGCCGGGCGAACTCCAACTGAAAAAATTATCCTTCGATTTGGGTACGGTAGTTCCATCGCCATTGGTGATGAGGTCAAAAATCTTGCCCATCATGTTATTCATAAGATCTTTCGGCAAAGGTGCTGGCATAAATAATTTCCTTAATTTTAAATTAGTTACACTCTAATAGAGCGCTTTTCAGACATACTCAGTTAAAGCCAATCGTTCAAGACTGTATTAGTATTGATTGTGAAATCACTCATTTTATAAAAGATTGAATTCATATCCGGCAATCTTTGTAAAAGGAGATGATGCGACAGAAATATGACACCCAACCCTTCTTGTCGCCTTTGTGATTGTGAAGCAATAAGTTACCGATGTATGCAAGTCAAAGCTGAAAATTTTGTACGTCAACGCTGAATTATTTGTAAGTCATTGACCGAAGGCAGCAAATATTCCATGCCATGCGAGTTACTAAAATTGGCATGCGTAATCAATGGGGGGCAATCATTGAAGCTTCGCCTTTGTCTAGGGTATAGGGATAGCCGACTGCGCTACGACCCTAAATAGCTTGGCAGATCAAACGAAACATAACGATTGATACATTTGTTATTATCAATGCTTAAATGTTTTTGACAGAATTAAACTCAATCGCTTTTTTCAGGATCATCCATAATCCGGCTGAGTTCCACGCTTGCAAAAAACGGCACTGCGGCGGTATTCGCCAACAATACCTGGCTGGACAGCAAACCTATATTTTGACTTTTGAAAGAGAATTGATAACTGATCAGCGACGAAGGCAATGGCTCGGAATCCTTATAGGTCACGATGATATAGCCGGTCTGATGGAGCTTTGCCCAATCGTACAAATCGGCAAAGTTTGATATGTGGGTAATTGCCTGTTTAAGACGCCCGGCAAAATGGTATTGGCCGTGATACTTGCTGCCGTAAAAAGCAATGGCTTTGTTTTCATCCATTAAAGCGGCAATTGTCTGCGCTGCGGGTTTGGTGTCGAAGCGGTCGGCTTTAACTTCAAAAAAACCGCCGAAAACCGTTATTGATGCGATAACCGAGGCCGCACAGACATAAATTACTGAATCCTGTGCTGCCTTTGCCTTGATCAACCCCAAAATCACTGCGACTATGACCAGCAAACCTCCCCACACCGGCGAGATTAGCGACAACTCGGCCCGCCACTGGTAAGCATCATTTAACCAGGGCAACAACATTAATACCGTCCCCAGCAATCCGAAAACCGCCATCACGACACTGTGAGACTGCTCCCATAGATCAACTTCAGCGACTTCATCTACGGCCCGCGCCACTATCAAAATCAAGGCCGGAACCAGAGGTAACAGATAATGGATACGCTTGCCGCTGACCAGGGAAAACGCGATAAAAACAGGTATAGTCCAGGCCAGACAAAAACGAATGCCACTATCCTGATATGTAAGCTTGCGTAATCCGGCCCACAACGGCTTCCAAAGCAGCCACGGCAGCAACAATAACGGCAAAATCTCCAAATACCACCACCAAGGCGACTGATGCGCAAACGACTTGACCAAGCGCCCGCTGGTCTGCCCCAGAAAAATCGCGTTTCTATAAGTCTCACCGCCGACGATGCCGGCCGGGATCGCCCAGCCCAACGCGATGGCGGCTCCGATTAGAACGGCGGCAATCAGCCCAAAATACCAATGCTTCCAGCGCAAACCGGCCGTTTTCAGCCACCAGGGACACAGCAGCGCGACCGGCAAGATATGCATCAAGATCACTGGACCTTTGCTCAGAATTCCGCCGCCTATGGCTATGCCCAACAGCGCCCAGTATTTTAAGGCCAGCCCAGAAGCTACGAGTTTTAACAGGCTGTAAATGCCCAATAATGCAAAAAACGCCAACATCATATCGAACATAGTCAAGGTGCTGTAGATCATCCAGAAGAACGATCCCAGCAACAGCAAAGGCGTAAGAGCTACAACCCGTTTGCGTTCAGGCCACAAAGCGCGGGCCACTGCGCCGGATAAGTACAATGCAGCCAGCGAAAAAAGCGGTGAAATCAGCCGTAGCGACCAATCGTTAACGCCAAACAGCCACCAGCTTAACTGCATCAACCAGAATAACAACGGGGGCTTGTGGCTATAGGGCTCACCGTTTAAATAGGGGACGAGAAAATCATCTCTAACCCACATTTCCCAGGCAACGGCGGCATACCGAGTTTCATCGACGGGGAATAATGGGCGTACATACAGACTGACCGTAGTTAAAACGCCCCAAAGAATGAAAACCGAAAGTCTGACAGACCGCAATCGATGCATGGCACTATTCAAGACCTAAATTTTTACGTTCATGGATCACAAAATACAGGTTCCGAAGATAAATAAACAGTCCGGTAAGTTGCCCCACGATAAAAACCGGATCTTGCCGGTAGACCGCATAAGCCAGGAGGGTAATGCCGCCGCCGATGCTGAAATACCAGAAAGCGATGGGGAACACGCTTTTTTTCTCACGCTCGCTTTTCAGCCATTGCACGATAAATCGGGCTGAAAATAATGCCTGCCCTACAAAACCTATGATCAGCCAAATTGTCTCTTTATCGACGTTCACTCAATGACCTTCGGTAATTTTGCCCGTTTCTGCAACCACATCACGCCGAATATATCGGCAATTCCCACCCAAAGCCGATCCAGGGTGCCATATTTCGAATGACCATGAGCTCTGGCCCTGTGATTAACCGGCTCGGAAATCACCTGTCCGCCCGCCCTTAAAATCAACGCGGGCAAAAAACGATGCATATGATCAAAATACGGCAAGCCCAGAAACTCATCCCTTAAGAATACCTTTAAACCGCAACCGGTATCCGGCGTATTATCGCCTAACAGGCCGGAACGAACTACATTAGCCAGTTTCGATGAAAAAAGCCGCCAGGAAGAATCATGGCGTTTGTTTCTCCATCCGGCTAACATCCATAAATTGCCGCTGATTTTCCTTTGCAGCATCAATAGCTGGTGCAAGCGTGGAATATCGGCCGGATCATTTTGCCCATCGCCATCCAGCGTTGCAATATACGGGTAGCTTGCGGCCTTTACACCGGTATAAATGGCGGCGCTTTGCCCGCAGCTTTGCTGATGCCGGATCACTCTCAACACTTTGATATTTTGTTGTGCCTGCTTTAAAACCGCCGCTGTGTCGTCATTACTGCCGTCATCAACATAGATAATTTCATAGGCCACAGCCTGATTCATGGCTGTAACGATCTCTGCAATCAATGCGCTAATATTATCAGCTTCATTATAAACAGGAACAACAATCGAAATTTTCACAGCCTCCTCCTCTTTTAAATAGCCATAAAAAAAGGCTACATCCTTACGAATGCAGCCTCTTTTATTTCCACATGCGTAACGCGAGTTACTACATAGAAGTATTCGATTAACGTTTAGAGTACTGTGGACGTTTTCTGGCTTTGTGCAAACCCACTTTTTTACGTTCTACAATACGCGAATCGCGGGTAACAAAACCGGCTTTTCTAAGTGCAGGACGCAAGGCTTCATCATATGCCATCAACGCACGCGTCAGACCGTGACGAATAGCGCCAGCCTGGCCGGATGGGCCGCCACCTTTAACGATGACATTAACGTCGAATTTGCCTTCCATATCAACACAACCCAATGGTTGACGGGAGACCATCTGGTCGGTTTTACGACCAAAATACTCTTCGATGGTTTTTGTGTTAATCGTGATTTTTCCGGTACCTGATGTTGCGTAAACACGTGCTATTGCACATTTACGACGACCTGTTCCGTAGTACTGAGCTGCTGCCATAATCTACCCGCTTATAATTCTAATACTTGTGGCTGTTGAGCCTGATGATCGTGTTCAGGACCTGCATAAACTTTCAATTTCTTGAACATTGCACGACCCAGTGGATTGTTAGGTAACATTCCTTTAACTGCTGTAGTAAGAATACGATCAGGGAAAGTTTTTCTTAATTTACCCAGGGTAACGGTCTTAAGATTGCCGACATAACCTGTGTGATGTTGATACAATTTATCCTTTTCTTTATTGCCGGTAACGCCTATCTTCTCTGCATTTACTACAATAATGTAATCACCGGTATCAACATGCGGTGTGTATTCTGGTTTATGTTTACCGCGAAGGCGAAGTGCAATCTCAGAAGCAAGACGACCCAGCGTCTTTCCTTCTGCATCGACCACGTACCAATCACGCTTAACTTCTGCTGGCTTTGCACTAAATGTTTTCATCGTTGCTTAGGCTTACTGTTAAAGGCTTTAATATAAAAACCGAGATTTTACTTAGAAACAGCGGATATTTCAAGTTTATTTGTAATTTAGGTTTAAGACGAAAGACGAAAAAAGCATAACCCTTGTACCTTTCACCTTGAACCTGCCTTTATAATTTAATATTCAATGAATGCAGCTTACGATACAGATGTGTTCGCTCCATGCCCACTGCGGCTGACAATTTTGCAACGCTGCCACCGGTTCGCTCGAAATGATATTCCAGATATGCCTTCTCAAAATGATCCCTGGCCTCTTTTAACGGTAAATTATAAAACTCAGGCACAGAATAGGATGGAACGGCATCACCAATCACCGAACCCAACGCCGCCTTCACCTCATCCAGTTCTATATCTTCCCCGGCACCCAAAATCATCAAGCGTTGCACCAGGTTTTTCAATTCCCGCACATTGCCGCGCCAGCTGTAATTGCGCAAAAAGTTTTGCGCAGCCATCGAAAATCTCCGGAATGGCAGTCTATCCTGACTGACAAAATAATCGACATAAAAGCTCAGCAATGCCGGCACATCCTCACTGTGCTCGCGTAACGGCTGAATATCGAGCGAGACCTCATTAAGCAGATAATACAAGTCCTGCCGGAATCGCCCTGCCCTGACCTCTTCATCCAACGCAATACGGGTAGACGCCACCACCCGGACATCGACACGAACCGCCTCGCCGCCCCCTACCCGCAGGAAAGAACTCGACTCCAGCGCGCCAAGCAACCGCAACTGGGTCTCCTTATCCATACCGCCGATTTCGCCTAAAAACAGCGTGCCCTTATGCGCCCGCTCCAACAGGCCCGGATAAACCTTGCCGCCATCCTCTTTGCCGAAAAACTCCACCGCCGAATTTTCCGGCGATATGCTGCCTACCGCCACATCGACAAAGGGACCGTCCCGGTGCGCGCTGTTATTGTGCAGATACCGGGCATACATCTCCTTACCGACACCCGCCTCACCGATAAATAACACCCTGGCCTCATGCTGAGCCAAACGCTTTAATTGATCCTTGATTCTCGCAACGGTCGCGCTCTTGCCGACCGGCTCTATATCGGCGGCCAACTGCTGCTTAAGCCCTGCATTTTCGATTTGCAGACTGCTGGCTTCCAAAGCCCTTTCCACGATCAACAATAATTTTGCCAGAGACAACGGCTTTTCCAGGAAATCATAAGCTCCCAGTCGAGTTGCCTCAACGGCAGCCTCGACGGAACCGTGTCCTGACATCATGATCACCGGACACAGCAGGGTTTCTTCAGCCACCCATTCCTTCAACAAGGTAATGCCGTCAGTATCCGGCATCCAAATATCAAGCAGGATCAAATCGGGAGCTTTGGATTTTTTTAATTCCCTAGCTGCACCGGCGTTCTCGGCCGTAGCAACCTGATAGCCCTCGTCCTCAAGGATTTCACAGACTAAACGGCGAATGTCCGGTTCATCATCGACAACCAATATACGCGGTATGTGTGCAGTCATATTTTACGGTATCTCAAAAATTACACGCCGGAAGCTGGATGATAAATCCAGCTCCCACTTTGTCGCATCGGTTCCCTACCGATTGCGACACTTCCGCCGTCCCTGGCAGTCGACGGCTGGTGTCGACCCAAATCGCACCGCCATGTTCTTCAATTATTTTCTTAACAATCGCCAAGCCCAATCCAGTACCCTTGGCCTTGGTGGTCACATAAGGCTCAAAGATTTGCTCAATTTGCTCGTCCTTAATGCCTGGCCCGTCATCATAAATCGCTATTTCGATAAAATCGGTATTATTTTTTTGCACCCGGTGCAGGCTTATCTCGATCAATCCTTTACCATCTATCGCTTCCAGCGCATTTTTGATCAGATTATGCAGCACCTGCCTGATGCTAACCGGGTCGCCTTTGACCATCAACAAACCGGCATCGTAATTGGTTTTAAATTTGACTCCGGACTTTAACACATAAAGCGCCAACACTTCCTGAACCAAGCCGGGCAAGTCGATATCTACGGTCTGTTTTTTGGAAGGCTTGGCGTATTCCGAAAAGTCATCAACCATTTCTTTCATCGCCTCAACCTGCTGCACGATGGTGGTGGTCGAACGCTGCAACATTTCCGCATCAGGAGCGGTCAATTTTTCAGCCAGTTTGTGCTGCAAGCGTTCTGCCGACAATTGTATCGGCGTTAACGGATTCTTGATTTCATGCGCCAGCCTTCTTGCCACCTCCCCCCAAGCCGCATTTTTCTGCGCCTGAATCAGATCGGTCACATCATCGAACACCACCACCGCCCCGACTCGACGACCGTCCTGGGAAAACAACGGCGTGCCTCTACACAACAATTCCTGCCGGCCATTGGAGCCTAAAAAAGCAATACGCTGCTGCCATATGTCATCGGCTTGCTCCACTAAACGCTGAATCGATTTTAACGGTTCGGCCAGCTCCGCATAGCCCTGAACCAACTCCAGCAATGTCCGCCCGACAAACTGATTCACATGAACATGGAAAATCCTATAAGCCGCCTGGTTCGCCGTACGGATCTTATACACCGCATCAAAACTGATCACCCCCGCCGTTAAATTCGCCAGTATCGTTTCCAGATAAGCCCGTTGATTTTCCACCTCAATCCCGGCCATTCGGGTTTCATCACTGGCCCTGGCAATACGCCGGGTCATCTCATTGAAGGACTCGACCAGAAAGCCCAAATCATCTTGGGCAATAACCGGCAACTCCTGGTCATAATTTCCGGAAGCTACCGCCTGTGTCCCTTTAACCAGCGCCTTTACCGGAGCAATAATATTACGGATACTGATAAAAGCTACCCAAATGGCCGCCAACAAACTCATCAGCAAGACCAGCGACAAGGCCAACGAGAAACTTAACTTTAACGAGTGCCTTAAAAAATGCATCTGCTGATAACGCACAAAAGCAAATTCCACCGAATCAGCCAAATCAGCAATTCTTACCGGAACCGGATATAAGGCTTGCAAATACTGCGGTTCTTTGCCGTTAACCGTAACGATACTTCGAATCATTAATTCAGCTTCACGTACCGGCGCCAAGGCAACAAACTCTCCACTCTGCCGTAATTGCAGCCAGATATGCTCATCCGGCAAACTCGGCAAAATATCACTTGGATTATTGCTGCTTGAGGCAATAATCCTGCCCTGCCGGGAAAACAACGTCACTTCGGATGCCCCGGAAAGATCACGCAGATTTTCTATCTCAAATGTCGCCAACGTTGCCGGTGAATCCTCCAGCTTATCTGCCAGTTGCCGAGTTTTCTTCAAATTCCAGCGCATCCGCTGATCTAACGATGCCTGACTGAGTTCCAATGCGTCTTCCATCGCCCGGTCTATCTCCACATTAAACCAGCTATCAATACCCTGATGCAGAAACTGCATGGAAAAATAAAACACAATCGCGGCGGGCGCCAAAGCCAGCACCACAAACAGCGACACCATGCGTGTGGTTAACCTCGATCCCGCCTCGCGTTTTTTTAGCTGCCGCGCCAAAGAATAAATATTAGCGCCGACCAGCCCCAGCAACACCACCGACCCCAACGCATTGACCAAAAGCAGCCATGAATACATCGCGCTCAACTCTGAAGATTCCTGCGTTGCCGAACTCATAAGCTGCAACAACAGCAAAATCAAGCCAAACAGAGCCAATATGGACAAACTGATAGGGGGTTTTATTTTGTCAGAGGCCATAATGTCCAATCACTGGATAGATACCATTGGGGGTTAGCATAGGCAACCGGGCGTAGCGGCAAAGGCAGGGCGTCCCGATCAAGCGTGACTTTTATGCCGACTGAGTAACGCTTTCCCGGCACATAAAACGTCTTATCCATCACGCGAAAATCACGTATCGTTGACATCAGATCCAGCGCCGCCGACAGTGTAGAAAAATTATACACATCGCGACTACCCTCATTTCTGACCCGATACATATTCAGCAACGCATGATACTGGATGCGGTAGCGGATGGCGGCATTAACCAGCGTGCTATCCCAAAAATAGTCACGATGTTGGAGGGTCTTGATGTGTATATCCCAAAACAAAGGCACGCCGTTTTGCAAGGCCTCCTTTGCCCGCGCACTGAGCTGAAAATTTATGTCCGCAGACAACAGATAACTATCGCCTTTCAAGGCAATCTCGGCATTTTTCACAACCACGCCAAAGGTATCGGCATGACTTAAAGTTGGCAGCAGCCACAGCAAAAAACAACACAACAATGACCGGCAAAGCGATGACTTATGACTTGCTGATGCGCGCATAATAAAACCCGTCCATTGCCGAATCACCGGTAAGAATCTGACGTCCGCAGGCCCCGGCAACTCCCCAGTCTGCATCTACAGGCAACTCGACCGCATCGCTGTGTTCGGCCAAAAAAACTTGAACCTGTTGTTCATTTTCCTGTTTCAAAATGGAACAGGTCGCATATAACAATTGTCCGCCCGGTGCCAACAGCGGCCAGACGGCTTGCAGGATGGATTTTTGCAAGGCCTGCAGCTGCCCGATGTCCTCAGCTCTGCGCAATAATTTAATGTCGGGGTGACGGCGGATAACGCCCAAGGCTGAACACGGCGCGTCCAGTAAAATCCGGTCGAACGGCTGGCCGTCCCACCAGCCTTCCGGGTTTGCAGCATCGCCTACCACCAGTTTGGCTTGCAAATTCAGACGTTGTAAATTTTCGCTGACCCGCTGCATCCTGGCCTCGTCTATATCGACGGCAACCAGCTCTTTTAACTTCGACTGGCTTTCAAGAATATGCGCAGTTTTGCCGCCCGGTGCTGCACAGACATCCAACACGCGATATCCCGGTTGGACATCCAGCAGTCCGGCCGCCAATTGCGCGGCGGTATCCTGAACTGATACCAACCCGCCGACAAAACCGGGCAGCAAGTCTACCGGCACCGGCTTGTCCAGCCTGATTGCCGACGGACAAAAGCTGACTGGTTCGGCCCCTATTTCCTGTCCGGCTAACAGTTGCAGATAGTGCTCGCGGCTGGTTTTCGCCAAGTTGACCCGCAACACCATCGGCGGCTGTTGATTGTTTTCCTGCAATATGCTCAGCGCCTGCTCCGGCCAATCCAGCTCGATTTGTTTAATCAGCCAGTCGGGATGACTTAACGCCGCGACCTGGAATTTATCGGCTTTCTGCTCCAACCCTTCCTGCTCGCGCAGATAGGTTCGAAGCAGCGCATTGATCAGCGACTTGGCCCACGGTTTTTTACGTGCCGCCAACACCGTTTCGGACACCGCCGCATGGGGTTTTACCCGCATGAAGTTGAGCTGGTACAAACCCACCAAAGCCAGCGACTTAACGTCGGCATCTTTTAGCGGTTTATCCAGCAACTGGCTTAAAATAAAATCCAGTCGGTGATATTGCCTGCAAACGCCGTAGCAGAGTGCCTGAATGAAAGCCCGGTCTTTACCCGATTCAATGTCCAACAATGCCTTATCCAAGGCGGCAGTTAGAGACTGTCCGTCCTGTAAAACACGGGACAATACTTTGGCCGCGACTAATCGTGTATTCAACCGAGTTTTGCCCCGTTAACGTCGTGAGCGCTCAAAAAAGCCTGAACCGGCATGCGTTTTCCGCCCGGCAGCTGCACTTCCAGCAGCCTTAAAAAACCTAAGCCGGTCGCCACATCGATATGTTTATCGGAACAGCGCACGACGCCCGGCTCCCGTTGCAGGGACGCGTCATCTTCAACCGGCATTGCCTGCCAGATGCGCAACACATTGCCCTGATAAAGCGTTTGCGCAACCGGCCATGAGTTTAATCCTCTGACTTTCCGTGCGATGTCCATTGCCGGTTGCGTCCAGTCAATAACCGCTTCGCTTTTTTCCAGTTTTTCGGCATAAGTCACCAGCGCCTCATCCTGCGGTTCGGCATGAACGGTTCCTGCCTCAATTTGCGCCAGCACTTTGGCCAGGCCGATTGGGCCCAACGCGGCCAATTTGTCATGCAAATCGCTGGCTGTATCGGTCTCGCCGATCACGCATTCTTCCTTGTGCAGCATGTCACCGGCATCGAGTTTGCGCACGATCTGCATAATGGTCACGCCGGTTTTTTGATCGCCCGCCATCAATGCCCTCTGAATCGGCGCGGCTCCGCGCCAACGCGGCAGCAATGACGCATGCACATTGATACAGCCCAGCTTGGGTACATCCAATACCGCCTGCGTTAAAATCATGCCGTAAGCGACCACCACCATCAAATCGGCGTTAAATGCACTGATCTGCTGCAAGTCCTCATCGGCCTTCATCGTCAGCGGCTGAAAAACGGGGATTCCGGCAGTTAAGGCCAGTTCCTTGACCGGGCTGGGATGCAACTTGCGCCCTCTACCGGCAGGACGGTCTGGCTGGGTATAAACGGCGCAAATCTCGTGTTCAGAATCGAGCAACATCTGCAAACAAGGCACGGCAAACCCGGGGGTTCCGGCAAAAATGATTTTCATGCTCAACTCGTTTCCATCTTATGAATTTTTTCCAATTTTTTCTTAATCCGCTGCCGTTTTAACGGTGAAATATAATCGACGAACAATTTTCCGTCCAAATGATCCAGTTCGTGCTGGACGCATACGCACAGCAAATCCCTGGCGCTTAATTCAAAAGGCTCGCCCTCCCGGTTCAGCGCCCTGACGATGACATGTTCGGCTCTATCCACTTTTTCAAAAAAACCGGGCACCGAAAGACAGCCCTCTTCGGACTCCTTAACCCCGTCCTTTTCGATGATTTCAGGATTGATTAAACAGATCGGGGCGTCCTTTTCCTCGCTGACATCGATGACGACTATCCGCTGATGCACATTGACCTGGGTTGCGGCCAATCCTACGCCATGCGACTCGTACATGGTTTCAAGCATATCATCGACCAATTTTCTGATTTTATCATCGACCGTTTTTACAATCGCAGCCTTCTTGCGTAACCGTTCATCCGGAAACTCGAGAATAGATAGAATACTCAACAAACTCTCCACTATAATAGTTAAGGCGATACCCATGAATGAATACATTCATACCCTGGATATCGCCTGAATACTGGAATTCTATCTGAATTCATCTAAACTTTGAATTCAGATCGCACAAAAAGACCCGACAGGAACCCAAACATGGCTTTTCGAACACTCACCGGATTGATCGTTTCCCTCCTCATCAGCGCCAGCGTATGGGCCGATGACATAAAAATAAACCCGTCCCACCCTGACCAATATACCGTCGTCAAAGGCGATACTTTATGGGATGTATCCGGCAAGTTTCTAACACACCCTTGGCAATGGCCTGAGTTATGGAGCCGCAATACCCAAATTAAAAACCCTCACCTGATTTATCCCGGCGATACGCTTTATTTTTCGATGGTCGACGGCAAACCGCAGCTGAGCATTTCCCGTAGCGACCTACCCCAGCCCCAAGCCCAGGCCGCCCCCAATACTCCCTGTGTGCTTAAGGAACAAGACGTCAAGCACGGGCGTAAAGACTTTGCCGTATCCGAAGAAGGCAAGTTACTGCCCTGTATCCGGGAAACCGAACTGAAACAGGCTATCCGATTAATCCCTACCGAAACTATAACAAGCTTCCTGTCATCGCCCAAAGTGGTAGATGAAAATGAACTGGGCAATGCGCCTTATGTGGTCGACTTTGCCGGTGAACATGTCATTGCAGGCACCGGCGACCGTGTTTATGTGCGGTCGATAACTGAACCGAAAAGTTTGGCCTACACGATTTACCGGCCGGGAAACGCCTATATCAGCCCGGAAAGCGAAGAGCCCCTGGGCTATGAGGCGCAATACATTGCCGATGCCTCGCTGCAACAACCCGGCGACCCGGCAACCTTAGTCATAACAAAATCCGCCAGTGAAATTCGCATCGGCGACCGGATTATGCCCAATGCTGACCAGGATATTGCGTTAAATTATTTCCCCCGTCCACCAGAGGAAAGCATCAAAGGCAGCATTATCAGCGTGCTTGGCGGCGTTTCCCAAATCGGCCGCTATAACGTCGTCGTGATAGACAAAGGCACTGCCGACGGTATTTTAGCCGGGCATGAGTTGGATATTTACCAACGCGGTGATATCATTAGGGATGAATACAGTCCGGTTAAAAACGACATGGTCAACCTTCCCGATGAAGTTGCCGGCACCCTGATGGTTTTCCGCCCGTTCGAGCGCGTCAGTTACGCCCTGGTCATGAAAGCGACCCAGGCGCTTCATGTTTTAGACAAAGTTAGAACCCCCTGAACATTACCGCCCATCAAACCGAGCTGGACATAAAATACTGGCTTGCGCTATTGCGCACGCCAGGCGTCGGTTGCCGGACATTTCTCCGCTTACTCGAAAGCCATACTCCGGCTCAGTTATTTGCAAAATCATCATCCGCACTGAGCGCCTTAGGCCTAAAAAGCGACATCGTTAATGCGATCAAAAATCCTGATTGGGCGCTTATCGACTATGACCTGGACTGGCTCAGCCAGGAGAATAACAGCGTTATCACCCTCAATGACGCAAACTACCCGCCGCTGTTAAAAGAAATCTCCGATCCCCCGCCGCTTTTGTTTGTACGCGGTAACCCTGATATATTGGCACTCCCCGCTTGTGCGATCGTGGGCAGCCGCAACCCGTCGACCTCAGGCCTTGAAATCGCTTTTAACTTTGCCAAAACCTTGAGTCATTGCGGCTTTACGATTGTCAGCGGACTGGCTTTGGGCATTGATGCCGCCAGCCATCTGGGCGCATTAAAGGCCAACGGGTATACGATTGCGGTAGCCGGTACGGGGCTGGATCGCGTCTATCCGGCTAGGCATAAAGACCTGGCCACTGAAATCGTCAACACAGGCGCGATGATCTCGGAATTTCCGCCCGGCACGACAGCCAAAGCCAACCACTTCCCCAGGCGCAACCGTATTATCAGCGGCCTGTGCCAGGGTCTGTTGGTAGTTGAAGCCGCCAAGCAAAGCGGCTCACTGATTACTGCGCGAATGGCGCTGGAACAAAACCGCGAAGTCTTTGCCATCCCCGGCTCAATTCATAACCCGCTGGCCCGCGGTTGCAACGCGCTCATCCGCGAAGGCGCAAAACTAGTCGAAACAACCCAAGATATTCTTGAGGAACTAAATCAATACTATCAACAAGATGAGAATTTCGCCCCGTTAACAATGCAAACAACACTTGACCTGGAGCAACAAACATTATTGAATCTTGTCATGTTTAGCCCAACTTCCATCGATACCCTGGTTGAAAATGCCAACGAATCCGTCGAAGTTATTTCGTCAATGTTACTGATTCTGGAGCTGCAAGGTTACATTGAAGCGACCCCCGGCGGCAGCTATACGAGAATCAAATAATCAACCAAGAGCTTATGAAAGAAAATATTTTTGATGTCCTGATGTACTTATTCGAAAACTATATGGAAGATGAAATTGAAATACTTCCAGACAGTGACGTCGTCAGAACAGAATTACTGGAAGCAGGCTTTGAACAAATCGAAGTCAATAAAGCTTTCGACTGGCTCGAGTCGCTTAGCCTACAACGAGCTATAAAAGCATCCGCCTCGCCTGCATTCCGCATTTTTTGCAGCCAAGAGAAAGCCAGGCTGGATCTTGAATGCCGCAATCTGCTTATGTTCCTTGAGAATAGCGGCATCTTGAGTTCAGCCAACCGTGAAATTGTCATCGACCGGGCCATGGCGCTGGAGAATGAAGAGATCTCGATGGAAAAACTAAAATGGATCGTGCTGATGGTGTTGCTCAGCCAGCCGGATGAGGAAATCGCTTTCTCCAGAATGGAAGATATTGTCTATGACCTTATTCCAACTTATTTGCATTAAAAAATAGGCGAAAAGCTAAGAGCTAAAGGCAAAAAAGAACGTACACTTTCGCCTTAGCCCTTCGCCCTTCGTCTTTAGCCCTTCGCCTTTCACCCTTTTTGAATAAATGAGTAAGAATCTCGTCATTGTAGAATCGCCTGCAAAAGCCAAAACCATCGAAAAATATTTGGGCAAAGACTTTCAAGTTTTGGCCTCGTACGGACACGTGCGCGACCTGATCCCCAAAGAAGGCGCAGTCGATCCGAACAACGACTTCGCGATGAAATATGAAGTCATCGAGCGCAACCAAAAACATGTACAAGCTATCGCGAAAGCCCTTAAGACCGCAGACACCTTATATCTCGCGACTGACCCTGATAGAGAAGGGGAAGCCATTTCCTGGCATTTGCTTGAACTGCTGAAAGAAAAAAAACTGCTCAAAGACAAGCCGGTGCATCGAGTCGTGTTCCATGAAATCACCAAAAAAGCCGTCACCGAAGCCATTGCCAACCCGGAACAAGTCGCCATCAACCTGGTCAATGCCCAACAGGCGCGGCGCGCTTTAGATTATCTGGTCGGTTTTAACCTGTCACCATTATTATGGAAAAAAATCCGTCGCGGATTGTCGGCAGGCCGCGTACAAAGCCCCGCCCTGCGCATGATCGTCGAGCGCGAACTGGAAATTGAGGCTTTCAAATCCCGCGAATACTGGACGATTGATGCCGCCTTGACCTCGCATGACCAAGCCTTTAAAGCCAAACTGACCCAGTTTGACGGCGAAAAAGTCACGCAATTTAGCATTACCGAGGAAGAGCTGGCGGAAAAAACCAAGCAAACCTTGCTGGATGCCGCCGACGGCCAATTAATGGTCGCCAAGCTGGAGAAAAAACAGCAAAAACGCAACCCTGCCCCGCCGTTCATCACCTCGACGCTGCAACAGGAAGCCTCGCGCAAACTGGGTTTCACCACAAAACGCACCATGATCGTTGCCCAGCAACTCTATGAAGGTATCGATATCGGCGGCGAAACCGCAGGTTTGATCACCTATATGCGTACCGACTCGGTCAACCTGTCGGTAGACGCTGTCGAAGAAATCCGCACACTGATTGCCGAAAACTATGGCGCTGAAAATGTGCCTAAAGAACCGAGACTGTTTAAAACCAAGTCAAAAAACGCTCAGGAAGCACACGAAGCGATCCGCCCGACCTATCCGAGATATTTGCCCAGCCAGATCAAAGACCAGCTGAGTATTGAGCAGTTTAAACTCTACGAACTGATCTGGAAGCGTACCATCGCCTGCCAGATGATTCACGCCACCCTCAATTTGGTCGCCGTCGATTTAACTTGCGCCGACGGTAAGCACGTATTCCGGGCAACCGGTTCCACGATAGCCTCGCCCGGATTCATGACCGCCTACCTGGAAGGCAAAGACGACAGCAAAGAGAGCGATGACAAAGAAAGCTTTCTGCCGCCGATGGAAGAAGGCCGCCCCGTCCAGCTCAACGACATTAATGCCGCACAGCACTTCACCGAGCCGCCGCCACGCTACGGCGAGGCCAGCCTGGTAAAATCCCTTGAGGAACACGGTATCGGCCGGCCATCGACCTATGCGTCGATTATTTCGACCTTGCAAAACCGCGCATATGTCACCCTGGACAGCAAACGCTTCTACCCGACCGATGTCGGCAGGATCGTCAACAAGTTCCTGACCGAACATTTTACCAAATACGTCGATTACGATTTTACCGCCAACCTGGAAGATGAACTGGATGCGGTTTCGCGGGGGGAAAAAGACTGGATTCCGTTAATGCGCGATTTCTGGCTGCCTTTCACCACGCTGATTCACGAAAAAGAAGAAAGCGTCCAACGCAAAGATGTCACCCAGGAAGCTATCGACGAAAAATGCCCTGATTGCGGCAGCCCGCTGTCGATTCGTTTGGGCAGGAATGGCCGGTTTATCGGCTGCACCAATTATCCTGAGTGCTCCTATACCCGAAACCTGAATGACGACGCAGGCGCTAGCGAGGAACCCGAAGTTGTAGAAGGCCGAGTCTGCCCTAAATGCGAATCGCCTTTAGTGATCAAGACGGGACGCTACGGCAAATTTATCGGTTGCAGCGGTTATCCCAAATGCAAGCATATCGAGCCGTTGGAAAAACCAATGGATACCGGCGTCGAGTGCCCGCAATGCAAAAAAGGCAACATCCTCAAGCGCAAGTCGCGAAACAGCAAGATATTCTATTCCTGCTCGGAATACCCAAAATGCGATTACGCACTATGGAACGCACCGATAAAAGAAAGCTGCCCGGAATGTGCGTGGCCCATATTGACCGTCAAAGAAACCAAAAGACGCGGCGTGGAAAAAGTTTGTCCGCAAAAAGACTGCAAATATGCAACGCCGTATGAAGGCGATCCAGCGGATGTGCAGGGGCCTAAGTAACTTGAGCATCGGACAGGCGGATAAATGAATTAAAGTCTTGTTCCGTTCACCCTTCGACAGACCCAGGGCGAACGGAACACAAGGCTACACCTAATAACTTCCCCTAATAAAAAGAGGTGACGCTCCGTACGAGAGGCAAATTAACACCCATCAAACCTGCCCCGCAGGTTTATTGGTAGTCGCCTTAACTGCTGTTTTATCAGCCTTGCCCGAAACTTCATTTCCCGGCGCATCATTACCCGGATCCGATGGCTTGCCCACCTGCACATCCTCATCTTCCACAGGCGGCCTTGGATCTTTACCGGCCATTAAATCCTCAATCTGCAAGCGGTCTATGGTTTCCCACTTCATCAGCGCATTGGCCATTTTGTGCAGAATCACGATATTTTCCTGCAAAATGGTTTCGGCACGCTGATAGTTGCGGTCTATCACTGCGCGGATTTCTTCATCGATAAGGTGTGCGACATTGTCGGATACGGTACTGCCCGGTGCGCCCGGATGCCCCATAAACGGACGACCGCCTTCCTCGCCATAAACCAGCGGGCCGAGCTTGTCGGACAATCCCCAGCGCGTAACCATATTGCGAGCCAATTCGGTGGCGCGTTCAATATCGTTCGACGCGCCGGTGGTTACCCGGTCGCCGCCGTAAATCATCAGCTCCGCAATCCTGCCGCCGAACAAGCTGGCTATCTGGCTTTCCAGTTTGCGTTTGCTGGCGCTGTATTGATCCCGGTCGGGTAGGAACATCGTGATACCCAAAGCCCTGCCCCTGGGCATGATGCTGACTTTATAAACAGCATCATGTTCGGTGGACTTTTGCCCGACGATGCAATGCCCCGCTTCATGATAGGCGGTCAACAATTTGTCTTCTTCGGTCATGACCATGGTATGCCGCTCTGCGCCCATCAGGATCTTGTCCTTGGCTTTTTCAAGATCGGCCATGCTGACTTCCAGCTTGTTGGATCGGGCGGCAAACAGCGCGGCTTCATTGATAACATTGGCAAGATCGGCGCCGGAAAATCCGGGCGTTCCACGGGCAAGGTATTTCAATTCGACGTTGGCGGCGGCAGGCACTTTTTTGATATGCACAGCCAGGATTTGCTCACGGCCGCGCACATCGGGCAAGCCGACATTGACTTGGCGGTCGAAACGTCCGGGTCTCAGCAAGGCCTTGTCCAGCACGTCGGCGCGGTTGGTCGCGGCGATCACGATAACGCCTTCGTTGCCGTTGAATCCGTCCATTTCCACCAGCAGCTGGTTCAGGGTTTGTTCCCGTTCGTCATTGCCGCCGCCCATGCCGGGGCCGCCGCGCTGACGGCCGACCGCGTCGATCTCGTCGATAAAGATGATGCAAGGCGCGTGTTCCTTGGCCTGGGCAAACATGTCCCTGACCCTGGACGCGCCGACGCCGACGAACATCTCGACAAAATCCGAACCTGAGATGGTGAAAAACTTGACCCCAGCCTCACCGGCGATGGCCCGGGCGATCAGGGTTTTACCGGTTCCCGGAGGGCCTACCATCAAAATGCCGCGCGGTATTTGTCCGCCCAGTTTCTGGAACTTCTGCGGATCGGCCAGAAAATCGACCAGCTCGGCCACCTCTTCTTTGGCTTCTTCACAACCGGCAACGTCACTAAAGTGGACGGTTCTTTTGTCTTCTTCGAGCATTTTGGCCTTGCTCTTGCCAAAACCGCCGCCGCCCATGCCGCCTTGTGTTCTGCGCATGTAAATGATCAGCACCACAATCATTAACAGCATCGGAAACCAGGAGATAAATATCTTCATCAGCAATGTCTCCTGCTCCGGCGGCACTGTCCTTATCTGCACACCGGCGCTCAGAAGATCGTCAATTAAATGCGGATCGCCGGGATTGAAGGTCTCGAAGTTCTGCCCGTCCGAAGTTCGAACGCCGATCTGCTGACCGGCCACTTCCACCCGCTCAACCTGCCCATGCTTTACCTTGCCGATAAAATCCGAATAGGCCAGTGTATCCTGTAGAGGAGGCGTAGTGTGCAGGCGGTCATAAATTAAATAGCCTCCGACACCCACAATGCAAAAAAACAGAATATTAAACAGATACTTCTTCATGTGTGTCTCCTAGTTGCGACTGCCATGGATGGCGGAAGTGTCGCAATCGGTAGGGAACCGATGCGACCGACTGTCATGGATGGCGGCCACGACTGCTCCCGGCAGTCGTCGGCATTTCCATCATCCATGTAGGTCAGAAGTGTCGCAATCGGTAGGGAACCGATGCGACCGCTTAAATAACGAGCGTTGATCATAAAAAACTCATTAATTGCTTACCATAGCTGAGTTTGATTTTATTGAGCGCCTTAACCTGAATCTGCCTAACCCGCTCTCTGGTTAAGTGAAGTTCTGCGCCAATTTCCTGCAAAGTCATTTCATGACTGGTATTGATGCCAAAATGGCAGCAAATAATTTTTAACTCCCGTGGGTCGAGTATTTTAACCGCTTTACCGATCCAGGTTCTAAGTTCCGATTGCTCTGTTTTTTTTAACGGATGAGCAAAAACCTGCTGCTCTAAAAAATCAATCGGTGCTAATGATTCGTCATCGTCATCCAGGTTTTCCAACGGCAGTGCCGTTTGCGAAACGCATAAAATAGCATTTATTTGCTGATCGGACATTTTTGAATAGTCGGCCAATTCTTTAATGGACGGCGCCCGGCCCGTTTTTGCAAGCAGCTCGGTTTTGGCGCGTAGCACTTTATTAATATTAGCGACCTGCTCACAAGGCACACGCACGACTCTTTCGCAGCGGGACAAAGCGCGGGACATCGCCTGCTTGATCCAATAAGCCGCGTAGGTTGAAAACTGAAACCCCAGGCTGCCATCGAATTTGTCGATGGCCCTTAATAAGCCGATTTGACCTTCCTGCACCAGATCGTCAAAATCTAAAAAGCCGCACCGGTACTGGTTGGCTATGAACAAAACCAAACCCGAATTGGCCTCCGCCAATGCTTGCCTTGAGCTTAACCAAAGATGCTCGGCAAAAACCATATCCGTCACATACTGACGCATGTCCGCACCGGGCAAAAACAGAAATTGCTGATCGAATTGACTGGCGCGCATGGCTTCGATGATGTCGGGCAATTTTAACTTGTCGCATCGGGTCGAACCTTCCAGCCGTTTGGCAACCAAACCGGAATGCTTGTTGGCAGATTGATGGCAAACGTCCCGGGTCTTGAACGCATAAATAATCAGCTCAGTCAACACGAGCAGCTCTTCAAACGAGAAAGGAAACGCTTGCATCGCCTCGGTTAAATGCTGTTTTTCAGCGGCGTCCGCCTCACGTATAAAACCCCTGCCTGAAAACGACAAACTAGCCAACAGGTAACGATTCTTTATTTGGGCCAACATAATCGCCAGCACTTGGGCGGCCTGCTCGGGTTTGCAAACATCCGCTTCATATCGATGCAGCAACCATAACGCAGTGACAGGAAATTGTGACAGGATATTAATCAGCCTGGATTTACCGGCTTCCAGGTTACTCGCCAGTTGAAAATTGCAATGCTCAGCGCTTCCTTTTGCTTCATTAACGATATTATCTATCGCCGTTTCCGGCTTTAACAAATGCTTATTTAAATACATCATCGTAGCCTCCAAATCTTGCAAACACTATTTTCTAAAACTGATTCAATGGAACCTCTCTTGTGAAAAATAGTGCGGCTAACAAAAAATTATTTTTTTGTATCATATTCCCCATTTCATAGAAAATAAATCCTTTCTAAAATAAGGTATCTTAGGGGCAACCTTTTGTTCGAGCCCTGTTGAGCAAGATGCTTCAACTCGCAAGGCTTAATAGCGCGACGTATTGCGCAGGATGTCACGCGGAGCGCAACCGAAGTGCTGTTTAAAGGTTCTGCTAAAATGCGCCGCATCGTTAAATCCCCAACGAAACGCGATGTCGGATAAGCGATGCCCTGCATAAACCGGATTTTGCATATCCTTGCGGCAGTTTTCCAGCCTGCGCTTCCAGACATAACGCATCAGTGAAGTCCCTTCGTCTTCAAACAGGCTATTGATATAACGCGCCGACAAGCCTGCATGGCGGGTAATCAGGCCGGTGTCGAGATCAACATCCCGAAGATTTTGTTCGATAAAAGTCTTGATACTGTTAAGCGAAACTGAGCGGCTTCTGGACAGATTAAAGTCACCAGCGCGCACCGATGTCACCGCCAAGGTCAGCAAGTCCAGCGCATGATCGGCAAGTACGGAAAACTCGTGGGCTTGTAAATGATCGACATGAACTGCGGACGAGCGCAGAAAATTTGCTGCAACATAACCGATCCCTTGAGTGCCGGGAATGCGCAGTGCAGTGCAACAGTCTATTCCCGCAATCCTGTCCCTGAACACAGATCGAGGGATTGAAAGAATCAACTTGGCGAACTTGCTAGGGCAATGTATACGATGCGGTCGCGTCGCATCGTATATAGTCATATCCCCAGGTTGGAGAAAAACCTCCCTTCCATTTTGCTCCAACCGGTAATGTCCTGAAAGAAGCATGACCGCGAAGTAAGCATCCTGACTGTTCAAGTGCGGCTCCTCGGGCAACCGCTCTAACGAGATCGCGCTGGATTGAATTATCGACAGCTGTAGATTTCCCCAAGGATAAATAGTCAGGTCTTGAGACAAGTTGTCATGGGCGGGTGAGACTATCTCAACATGGGTGTATTCACGGCATATCACCTCACGCAACCAGTCTACTCTTTCACGCGGCGCAATAGCGTTGGTCGAAAGCTTGAGACCTGCCCGTTCAGGATTACTCGGCAGCTGATGCGATGACGCAGTCATATTCATGGTTCAGGCCTTACTTTAATTATTGTTTCAACATAAAAGTCGAAACAGCCGTTGCAGTCAAGTTTTAGTTCCGTTTCACACCAGCAGGAAACCGCAAAAAACACCAAACTAAAGGCTTAACATTTCGAAAAATATTTCAACACACTACAGGACATCAAGATGGAAGAATTACTCAACCACACCGCACCCCGCATTGCGCTTATCGCCTCCGGCATTTTCTTTATGACCGGTTTGCTGACCGGCGCATGGAAATACCTCTGCATGAGACGGCACCAAAACGCCGAAACACCGCACTATGTAAACACCGCCCACCGTGCGGCGCTGATGTACGCGTTTGCGGCGCAACTGCTTGCCGTTTTCGCCGCGGCCAGCGCATTTTCCGATACCGTGAACACCGTCGCCGTGATCTTTCCGCTGCTGTTTTTCGGCATCGCTATTTTCCACTATATCAATCTTGGCTTGACCACCGAAACCAATAACAGCATGCGTGATTCTACCAACCGGTCGAAGGATTATCTTATCCTCAATATCCTGGCGGTGGCGGAAATAGGCGGTTTTTCCGTGCTGCTGTTGGGTTTCTTTTTGCGCATATGGGGCTGAGAATAACTAGAGTGGGACTTTGAGTCATGATAAGCTCAAGTTTTACCCAACAGCATGTCAACGCCTCTGCAACAGGAGTACAACAATGGAATCGCAAGAGTTAGTCAAAGTATGGGATCTCCCGCTTAGAATTTTTCACTGGCTGCTGGTTGCCGGATTTTTTATCGCTTATCTGACTGAAGATGACTTATTAACAATTCACGTCTGGGCGGGTTATCTGGTGACCGGATTATTGGTGTTCAGATTGATCTGGGGATTTGTCGGCAATGACTATGCCCGGTTCTCAAGTTTTTTATGCAGCCCTGCCAAATCGATTGCTTATCTTAAAGACCTGATCACATTAAAGACCCAGCGTTACCTCGGCCACAACCCGGCTGGAGCGGCTATGATCGTATTATTGCTGGTCAGTTTATTAGCGACGGTTATCACCGGGTTTGCAGTGTACGGCGCAGACCAGGCCGCCGGACCGCTTGCGTCTATCGGCTCCGCTAACGAAGAAACATGGGAAGAAGTGCATGAGTTTTTCGCCAACTTCACGCTGGTGCTGGTGGTTGTGCATGTTATAGGCGTAGCCGTCGAAAGCTATATCCACCGCGAGAATCTAGCCAGGGCGATGGTGCACGGGTTTAAAAAGAAATAATCCTACTAGCAGCTCGGCAGGATGGGTACGACTGCATGGATGCAGGAGGTAGAGCAACGCATGGAGCTGTTGCCGAGAGGCATGGCAGAAACCCGTCATAATCAAAAGGTTTCGCGTCGCCTAAAGCGCCTACTTTTGGTGCTCTACCCATCCTACCTCGCTATGCATGATCCAAATTTAAGCCGATGATCAATTTTTCGTGCATTTGCCAAATGTATTATTTTCTGCTTTTGCTGTTCTGTTGCGTCGCTCCATTGAAGAATTTCATCAATGCTGCGAAAGCAACCAAGGCAGACATCTTCCCCATTTAAGCAGCAGTCCCTTACACATGGCGAAATAATATTTTCCAATGATGAATCTCCAGAGTTGGACGCGCTTTTTTGCATTGGGCGCATTATGCAAGGTCTTTGTTTTCTAAGTAATTGATATAGTTTTCAATAAAAAAACGCGCTACGCTACGGGCTTCTTGCAACTCTTCTGCGGTCGCATCTCTTAATTGCCCCTTGTTTTTTCCAGTGTGTCGCCCTTGCCTTATTTCAGCGCGGTTGCAGAGTTTTCCTAAAGCACTCCATTTATTTCCCCATTCTGTTTTGCTGATAATGTTACCTAAGGTATTTCTGGAGCCTACTTCACCACCAAGTGTCGCTATAGCGTCTCGAATATCATATAGATGAACAAATTCTTTGCTGCTGTCACGTACCGCCTCATCGTAGTGCATAATCATTTTGACAAGTAGACTATCCGAAGAATGCTTGCTGACCAATCCTATGAAATTATTTTGCTGTTCAATTCGTTCTTTTTTTGAATCACCAACCACATTTCCAGATTTATCGTATTGGATAAGGTCAATGTTACTAATTGTTGTTCTACAAAATAATCCTTCTATTGCTACTGTGATGTTATTGCCTTGCAAAATGCTGGGGTTGTTCAATGTGTAGGGTTGATGTTTAAGAATTTGTACAGCAAGAAACTTAAGATTAAGTTCTTTATGCAGCTGGTCGCATATGCTGTGATCGGGAGCGTATCTATCAGGGGGAATGCGTGATTCTGCGCGCCCTTTGTCTATGCGTATCGTTTCATTTTTGCAACGGAATTCCACAGGTTCTTCAAAGTAGTTGATTGGGCTAAACGTCCATTCGATTAAGAATTCCTCAGTCATATTTTTTTATCCTTAAGATGATTTTTTAGGCTTTTGACGACTGTTGTGAGTTTTTTGCGTTGGTTCTTTTTTACTTAAGAACGATTAGCAACACCGCCAGGAGAGGGGTAAGTTCAGTAGATACTCTGTTCAAAGTCAAACCTATTTCATTGATTTTTAGCTATCCGACAGATGCCGGAATTGCATAAAAACGGGTGTTATCGAAAAGCACATCATGCTTCAACATCCCGTGGATAGCATGGAGTAATTTGCGCATG
>JAUXTH010000087.1 GCA_030679035.1 Methylobacter sp.
GAATAGGGCGGGGGCCAATCTACGCGGCAGGCTCTGGTTAATAACCAGTCCTCAGGTTGGGACGGCCTCCCAATAAACGGTTAAAGCTTACTTGATCTCTTTGGTAATATTTTATTAATTTTGATCATACAAGGTTGGGCATGCTTTTTATGCCCAACATTGCGATGTTTCGATATGGCGGCGGATTTTTCCATCACCGTATGCCGAAATGTTGGGCAACGAAAAGCTATTGCCCAACCTACCCGACTGTTCTAGGATCATCCTTTAGCGGGGAGATTTAATCTATGACGGATAAGCTGATCATTGACGGTTCCCACGGCGAAGGCGGCGGGCAAATCTTGCGCAGCACGTTGAGTCTGTCCGCCATCACCGGCCGTCCGGTGCGCATCGAGAACCTCCGCGCGAACAGGAAAAAGCCAGGGCTGGCTGCGCAGCATCTCACTTCGGTTAGGGCGGCGGCGATGCTCTGCGACGCCGAAGTCAAGGGCGCGGAACTCGGCTCTCAAACGCTGCAATTCATTCCCCGCAGGCCGGTTCTGGCCGGCGATTACTTTCTGGACGTGGCCGAGGCACGGGAAGGCGGCAGCGCCGGGGCGGTTATGCTGGTGTTGCAAACCCTGCTGCCGCCGTTGGCGCTGGCTGCGGGCGTATCCACCGTCATTTTGTGCGGAGGCACGCACGTCGACATGAGCCCTTCCTACGATTACGTACACGATGTCTGGCTGCCCACGCTTGCCCGCATGGGGGTACGCGCCGAGCTTTCCCTCGTGCGATCAGGCTGGTACCCGGTGGGTCGGGGAGAAGTGAGGCTGCGAATCGAGGGATCTGGGGAATTGCTCCCCCTGCGCCTGGAACATCGCGGCCTGTTGCGGAAGGTTACGGGACGCGCTCTGGCCGCCAACCTGCCCGCCCATGTTTGCGAACGCATGGCTTCCCACGCGCGCGATCTTCTGGAGCAGGCCGGGATAGCGGCGGAAATCGATGGGGTCGTTTTGGAGGCGGCATGTCCCGGAGCCGGTTTGTATTTGACTGCGCATTATGAAAACAGCTTGGCGGGCTTTAGCGCCCAAGGGAAACGCGGAAAGCCCGCCGAGCAAGTCGCCGAGGAAGCTTGTTCCGCGCTCTTGCATCACTATCGATCAGGCGCGGCCCTGGAACAGCATCTCGCCGATCAGTTGATCCTGCCGACCGCCTTGTGTCGGGGCGAATCCGTCTTCGGCGTCGAGCGCATCAGTCCGCACCTCGTCACCAACGCCTGGGTGGTTCAGCGTTTCGGCTTGGCGAGGATAGACATCATTCCTGCCGCCGACGGAACCGGTTTCGTCAAAATCCTCGCAAGCCGATAACGCCTCATGATTCCCATTCAAGACCTCCTGCATCGCATCCGCTGGGACCCCGAATTCGGCAGCGGCGAATTCGTCATCGGTTATTACGACCGGGTTGAACACGAAATCATCTGCGTGCCGTTTCGCGAAATCCTTTTTCCAAAGGACGGCCCCGGCGTTTTCGAACTGATCGATCATGAGGGACAGGCGCATACCATTCCCTTGCATCGGGTCAGGTCGGTTTACAAGAACGGCGAGTTGATCTGGCATCGGGAGTAGTCATGCCCAACCGACTAAATTTCGCCTCTTTCTTTCATGTGCTTCAATTGCGTAATCTTTGAACATTTCAAATGTTTACCTTTGTTACGTGGGTTGCCACATACTGGGCAATCCCAAGTATCAAGTTTCAATGTCTTTCTTGGGGCGGCTGTATCTTGTTTTTTACGCATTGCGTTAATCTTCTTAGTTACCGCATATAGGATTAATGGCATTCAGTCATGATCAACAAAGCGTAAAAGGCCGCTGCATTGAGGAGCAGTCAGAATCATTTGGTTGCTGTCTAATGTACTTATCACCGTAAACCATCCTGATGATTTCCCTTTTTGCTTCCAACCAGTCACGCATCTCATTCCCAGGCTTAAAAGCGCGTTTCTCCGCTTTGTAATAGGCCGCTTCGGCGATCATCGATTTAAGATTCAAGTCCATTTCGTAAACAGGAGCAGGCATTGGACTTGCCGCAGTAAAGCCGAATTTTATCAGGCCTAAAAGAGTTTGCGGCGAGCTGTTTTTAATGCCGACTTCCAGAGGTTCCCGCTCGGTCAAGGTGCCGAACAGACGATCCCATATCGAAAAGACTGCGCCGTAGTTAGTGTCGTGCTCGATACGCTCCGTTGAATGGTGCGCGCGGTGCAAATAGGGCGCGATAATGACCTGTCCCAAACGCTTCTCGCCGCGAAATGAAATATTGCTGTGATGAAACATGATGAATAAGGTCAGTAGGGTTTCATTCGTGACTACCATCGTCTTGTCTACGCCGAACAGGATAATGTATGCCGATTTCAGCACGGTGATGATTAACAGCTCCACAATGTGCAGCCGGAATGCGGTCGAGACATTCAAATAAGGATCGTTGTGATGCACCTTGTGGAACATCCACAGGCCATCGAAGTTGTGACTGATTCTGTGCCAGGAATAGAGCAGTAAATCGAGCACCAGAAACGACAGCAGGGCTTTCCAGGCAGGGTTGGAGACATAGCTTAGCAGCCCCCGATCAGAATAGCGGTCGGCCACCATTAATAAGGGCGTTGCCGCCAGTAACGAGATGACGATGCTGTTAAAAATAAACAGACCGATATTGGTTTGATAAGATTGACGTAACTGTTTAAGAGGCAGGCTGCGCTTAGGGCAGTTAAGCTCAAGAGCCGATAGTACGAGAAAGGCAATCAGCAGGCCAAATGTCGCCAATTCTCCTGACATGCTTGAGAGCCATGTTAAATAGGATTCAACAAAGGTGATTAATGACATAATTTCGCTAGACATGATCTTCTCCTTGGTACAAAACTGCGTGAACGTATTGCAACGACATCTTAAGTAAAGACGGTGACAATTTGATGAAACAGCTTTGATTAAATAGCAGCAAAACCCGCGCCAAAAACGGCTTTTTAGTCTCAGAAGGCTGCAAGGTGCCCTGTAAGCCGTGATTGCCAAGGCCCCCGGGACTATGGCTAGGGCGTTAGAACTTTGGTAAATTCAGGAAAAATTTATTTTTTAGCTGTTTTATTGCATCAGCCTGGTGCAACTGTTCTGTTTTACGCACCGATTGCTATTGGCTGGCCGTATTGTTTTTGCTTTACTTAAACGTGCATATTTAAACGATTGGAAAACAGCTTAGTGGTTTTTGTTTGTTTAATAAAACGATATTATTAGATTCGTGTATCGAACAAATAGATAAGCAGGCGTGTTCGAGAGAATGCAGATATGCGCCTTGACAGAGTGTAACGACTTAAAGTACTTTATAAAAAAACGAAAGCTGTCACAGCTGACCGGACAACCGGAAGCCAGTGAGCCCTTTAGGGGGCCACTGGCTTTTTTTTGGCCAAAATTTGGCTCCAGCTATTAGTTTGCGACTCAAGCACAGGAAATTTTTTATGTCACATTGGTACGAAGACAATTCCCACTCCATCGGGCAGACCCCACTGGTGCGGCTTAACCGCATCATCGAAGGCGCGCCGGTCACCTTGCTGGCAAAAATAGAAGGGCGCAATCCGGCTTATTCGGTCAAATGCCGGGTCGGTGCGGCGATGATCTGGGATGCCGAGCGTCGCGGCTTGCTGGGGCCCGGTAAGGAACTGGTAGAGCCGACCAGCGGCAATACCGGCATTGCGCTGGCGTTTGTCGCGGCCGCGCGGAACATTCCGTTGACGCTGACGATGCCGGAGACGATGAGCCTGGAGCGTCGCAAGCTGCTGATCGCCTATGGCGCCAAGCTGGTGCTGACCGAAGGCGCTAAAGGCATGAGCGGCGCGATCGCCAAGGCCGAGGAAATCGCAGCTTCCGACCCCGGACGCTATGTGTTGTTGCAGCAGTTTAAAAATCCGGCGAACCCGGCTATTCACGAGCAAACCACGGGACCCGAGATATGGAACGATACGGACGGCGCTATCGATATTCTGGTTTCCGGCGTCGGCACCGGCGGGACGATTACCGGCGTTTCCCGTTATATCAAGCAGACTCAGGGCAAGGCGATCATTTCGATTGCGGTCGAACCTGCTGCGAGTCCGGTACTCAGCCAGCATCGTGCAGGGGAGCTGTTAAAGCCCGGCCCGCATAAAATTCAGGGCATCGGTGCAGGATTTGTCCCGGATGTGCTCGATCTGTCGTTAATCGATGAAATAGAGCAGGTCAGCAATGAAGAAGCCATCGCTTACGCGCGCCGTCTTGCCAGGGAAGAGGGCATACTTTCAGGGATTTCCTCTGGCGCTGCTGTGGCTGTAGCGGTGCGTGTCGGTCAGCGCCCGGCAAACGCAGGCAAAACCATTGTTGTCGTACTGCCGGATTCCGGCGAACGCTATTTGAGTTCGCCTCTGTTCGAAGGCATTTTCGACGCCGGCGGTTTTGCAGTATGAGCGATTATGTCAAGCAGGACTGGGGCGTCGATGAGCTGGTCATCCGGTTACGCCATTTACGCATACAGTCGCTGGAAACCCGGCAGCGGCGCGACAAACCGCCCAAGCTGCCCTCGCGCAAGGAACTGCAAAAAATTCTCGACGGCCTGGGAGCGGTGCTGTTTCCAAACCGGTTGGGACTGCCCGATGTGAACGACGAGGGTATCGATTACTTTGTCGGGCATACGCTCGATACCCTGCTGCGTGAGCTGTTCAAACAAATTCGCCGCGAGCTGATATTTGTTGCTGTTGATGATGCTTACCAGCAGGCTGTCACCATTACCCGTGAGTTTGCTGCACGTTTGCCAGAGGTAAGGATACTGCTCGATAGCGACATTCAGGCCGCGTACGAAGGTGACCCGGCGGCAAGAAGTTCCGACGAGGTGCTGGTTTGTTATCCGGGCATTACCGCGACTATTCATCACCGGCTTGCGCATATCCTGCATCAATTGGGCGCGCCGTTGGTGGCGCGCATTATTTCCGAGATCGCCCATTCAGCCACCGGCATTGATATTCATCCCGGCGCGCAAATCGGCGAGAGTTTTTTTATCGACCACGGCACCGGCGTGGTCATCGGCGAGACCGCCGTGATCGGCCGGCATGTTCGCGTGTATCAGGCCGTTACGCTGGGCGCCAAGCGTTTCTTGAAGGACGACGACGGCATCCTGGTCAAAGGCAATGCCCGGCATCCTATCGTTGAGGACGATGTCGTCATTTATGCGGGCGCGACGATTTTAGGCCGTATCACCATCGGCCGCGGCTCGACGATCGGCGGCAACGTCTGGCTTACCCATAGCGTACCGCCCGGCAGCAACATTACCCAGGCGTATCTGCGCAGTGAATTGTTTCATGATGGGGGAGGGATCTAGGGGATAGACAAAAGGCGAAAGGCGAAAGGCGAAAGGCGAAAGGCAAAGAACCCCGTCGCTGCCTTTGGGGAGTATCCGCTGGTTCCTGGTGCCGGACGGGGTATTTACCCCGTTCCGCTCGTTCCCAAGCTCCAGCTTGGGAATGCCGTCTTGGAAGCTCCAGCTTCCCGAAACATAGAAAGCTGGAGCTTTCTGAACTGGGTTCCCAAGCTGGAGCTTGGGAACCAGCGTAAAACGCGACGCCGGAGCGTCACTACTGCGTTCCCACGCCGGAGCGTGGGAACGATATAACTCATTACACCAACCACAACAGGAAAAAACCATGTCAGATATTCACGAAGGCCAAACCCATACCGCGCTAGGCGATGTTGCTGCGCGCACCCTGGCAAATGCCACCAAAACCGTCCCCATGCTATCAACCATCACTCCACGATGGTTGGTTCATCTGTTGCAATGGAAACCGCTTGAAGCCGGTATTTACCGAGTCAATAAGGTTAAGAATGAAACCGGCCTGCTGGTCGATTGCTCCAGCCTTGATGAAAAAGAACTGCCGCAAACCTTTGTCGATTATGAGGAATGGGGCCGCGAGTACCGCTTGAATGCCGTTAATACGGTGCTCGATGTGCATACCCGTATTTCCGATTTATACAGCAGCCCGCACAATCAAATCCATGAGCAGCTGCGTTTGACCATCGAAACCATTAAAGAACGCCAGGAAAGCGAGCTGATCAACAACGCTGAATACGGCTTGCTGAACAATGTAGCTCCAGGCTTTAAAGTGCAGCCGCGCACCGGCGCGCCGACGCCTGACGATATGGACGAATTGATTTCCAGGGTCTGGAAAGAGCCTGCGTTCTTCCTGGCGCACCCGCTGGCCATTGCCGCATTCGGCCGCGAATGCACCCGCAGAGGCGTGCCGCCGGCGATAATCACTTTATTCGGTTCTCAGTTTTTAAGCTGGCGCGGCCTTCCTATTATTCCATCCGACAAGGTTAAGGTGGTCAACGGCAAAAGTAACATTTTGTTGCTGCGCACAGGTGAAAGCCGTCAAGGCGTGGTCGGTCTTTATCAGCCCAACCTGACCGGCGAACTGAGCATGGGACTTTCAGTTCGGTTTATGGGTATCAACCACAAGGCGATTGCCTCCTACCTGATCTCGCTGTATTGCTCGCTGGCGGTATTGACTGACGATGCGCTTGGTGTGCTCGAGAATGTCGAAGTGGGCAAGTACCATGAATACAAGTAACAGCGATTTTGCCCAAAACGGATCATTGCCTGATATAGAGCAATTGAGCAAGCTGGCCAATGAGCTGTTTACGGCGTTGCCCTGCGACGGATCGCGTATCGGCATCGCCGCTTCGGCAGTGCAGGGCGGATTGACTTCATCGTTACCGGGTGCGGATAAATCGGGAATACCGCAAGGTTTCGGCCTGCCGGGAGAAGCGGAGCTGCAAAAGTTGTTTGCTCCGCGTCAATCGTCTTTTGATGGCGTCCCTGACAGCCTTGATACGGGAGCAGTGTTCGGCAATCGATCTTCGGCGGCAACATCGCCGTTGGCGGGCTTGGACAAATCGGTGCTGGACGGTGTTTTGCCGCACGACTTCGGCCTGCCTGATGAAGCGCAATTGCAACAGTTGTTGGTTTCGCGTGTGCCGTCAGGCAGCAACGTTCCCGTAAACGGTGAGGCCGCTTCATCTCCGGCGGCTGCGTATGGCTTGGCTGCTTCTCTGGCTGGCTTTGACGCTTCATTGATAGCGGGACTTTCGCCTCGAGCCTATGGTCTGCCGGGCGAAGCCGAGTTGCAGGAATTGTTCGGTTCGTTTTCCAAGCCTTCAGCAGGTATTCCGGCGAACGCAGAATCGGGTTCATCATTTTATTTTCTCGATGAATTGAAAACCGGCGGGTTTAACTCGCAAACGCCAACCTTGGCTTCCGCGCATCCGGCTTTCGATGTCCATGCGGTACGCCGGGACTTTCCGATACTGAAGGAACGGGTCAACGGACAGCCGCTAGTCTGGTTCGATAACGCGGCGACTACCCAAAAGCCGCAGGTGGTTATCGACCGGGTCTCGTATTTTTATGAACACGAGAATTCCAACATCCACCGTGCGGCACATGAACTGGCCGCGCGCTCAACCGATGCTTACGAAAAAGCGCGGGATACCGTTGCCAAATTCATGAATGCGTCGTCTTCTTCGGAGATTGTTTTCGCGCGGGGCACAACCGAAGCCATCAACCTGGTCGCGCAAAGTTGGGGGCGGCAACATATCGGCAAGGGCGATGAGATCGTGATCACTTGGCTGGAGCATCACGCCAATATCGTGCCGTGGAAACAGCTGTGCGATCTAACCGGCGCAACCTTGCGCGTCGCGCCGGTTGATGACGACGGCCAGGTATTGCTGGGCGAATATCAAAAGCTGCTGAATTCGCATACCAAACTGGTGTCGTTCACGCAGGTTTCCAACGCACTGGGCACGGTGACGCCCGCTCGGGAAATGATCGAGATGGCGCATCGGGTCGGTGCGCGGGTGTTGCTGGATGGCGCTCAGTCGGTTTCGCATTTGCGCGTCGATGTACAGGCGCTGGATTGCGACTGGTTCGTGTTTTCCGGACATAAAATATTCGGTCCTACCGGTATCGGCGTGTTGTACGGCAAAGCGGAATTACTGGAAGCCATGCCGCCATGGCAAGGCGGCGGTAATATGATCGACGACGTGACCTTTGAAAAAATCGTCTATCAGCCCGCACCCGCCCGTTTTGAAGCCGGCACCGGCAATATCGCCGATGCGGTAGGCTTGGGCGCAGCCCTTGAGTATCTGCTGAAAATCGGCATCGACAATATCGCGCGTTACGAGCATGAGCTGCTGGTGTATGCGATGGATGCGCTGAGAACCATATCCGGCTTGCGCTTGATCGGCACGGCTGCTGAAAAAACCAGCGTATTGTCGTTTGTGCTGGAAGGACACAGCAACCAGGATATTGGCGTCGCGTTAAACCGCGCCGGTATCGCGGTACGTACCGGCCATCACTGCGCACAACCTATCTTGCGCCGTTTCGGCCTGGAAAGCACTGTGCGTCCTTCACTTGCGTTTTATAATACGCATGAGGAAGTCGATCTGTTGGTCAGCACCGTCAGGCGGATCAAGAGCGGTAAGGATTTTTAGCCGACGTAGCCCGGATTGCGCTACGCACCATCCGGGCTACTCTTATCAGGTGTAAAACTCTGGAGTTGGTCTGACAATTAGTCTCAACTTCTCAGCCATTGAATGTCTCAGTCCGACCCACGACGGCCACTCAGAAGTTGCGTTGTTAAGTCTGAGGGTTAAAATACGATCATCGCTATAAGTCCGCCGGCAATGCCTGAAAGCACAACGCCGACCACAATCACGAGACGGGTCCGCCAACTAAAGATGCGGCTGAGCATGGCCAGCGAAGGCAGGCTAACAGCCGGCAGCGTCATAATGAGCGCTCCAGCAGGGCCCGCGCCCATACCCAAAGCGAACATTGCTTGCACAATGGGTACCTCTCCGGCAGTGGGTATGACGAACAGCGTACCAGCTACCGCCATTGCAACGATCCAGAATATCCCATCATGAGCGCCAAGCACCGGGAAAAGCCAAGCCCTTGTGGCTCCAAGCAGAAGTACGAGAATAAGATACTCGGGTAAGAGTTTGATCGCGAGGGCCATGAATTCCCGGCCCCAGCGTGTCAGAAGGCTGCCTTTTAAGGCCTCAGCCTCAGGCGACAAATCCTGTTCGAGCGAAACAGCTTCACGCTGGCCGCCATAACGCTCTGCTAAATAAGCAACCCCAAGCACCATTGCAATGCCTAACACAACCCTGAACAGAGCCCACCCCCACCCCAGCACGAACCCCATGAATATCAGAGTCGCAGGATTCAGCACCGGGTTTGATATCCACCAGGACACCACACTACCAACCGATGCGCGGCTTTGACGCATGCCGGCAGCCACAGGGGCGGCGCAACAGGTGCACATCATGCAGGGCATGGCAAAAAGGCTGCCTAGTGCGATGCTCTTGAAGCCTAGCCTACCAAGCGCCGCGCTCACCCACTGAGTCGGCAGAAGCACCTTGATGCCGGAACCCAGAATGAGTCCTAGAAGAAGCGCCTTCCAGATTGCCTTGCTATAGGCTATGGCGTAGTCCACAGCCGCGGTCCATGATACAGGCGGAGCAGAGACGGAATTCCCCGAAAGAATCGAATCGCCTATGAAATGATGACTCTGGGCGAGGAAGGCCTTAGCGTAATAGGGCATCCATTTAACATAGGCGAATCCGACAATGGCCACGAGGGTAAAAATCATCGTACCGGCAAAAGGAAATAGGCGTTTTTCGTTCATTCTGACTGGCATGGAAAATCCTTCGCTTAAAGGCAGTATTCGCAATTATGATCATGGCTCGAAATTATAAGCTATTGGCTGAACGTACGGAAACGGCGAATTGAAACTATAACACCAAGTTATTTCGTTGCCCGATAGCTGCCGGTTTCGACTGTCTCTTTTTGGCCGAGCTGAGACCGTCAGTGTCAGGTTTTCAATCCAAACGAATGTTGCACTGGTTCCCAAGCTGGAGCTTGGGAACCAGCGGAACTGCTTTACTCTGCTAACAGCGTAGCAATAGCTGACTTAGCATTACACTGTGCTATTGCTTCTGTTAGCTGTAATTCATTCAATTTATGTTTGATAGCTTCAGTGCCATTGAAGTCAAACACTTGATAATCCTTTTTGGCAAAGGTAACGATTTGGCATTTCTTAAATGGCTGATTTTCAAATGGCATTTTTGTAGAATTCAGATTTAATGGTGCAGTCCCTTCCGAACTGGGAGCATAAATCAAAAATTCACCTTTCATCGCGAGTACAGCACGATATTGATTTACAGTGGTCAAATATAAATAGCCTACTTCAACCTCTTTTTCTTTTAATCTCATCTTGTTAAATTCCTTGATTTATCTCATTCCAAATCAAACTCGATACAGGTTTTTTGTCTGGCGTCAGTTGCTTTTCGGTCTGCTAGTTTACTTGCTTCTGAACGATTTCTACATTGTTTGATAGCCATTATGTAAAGGCAAGTTATGGCCGAGCTGAGACCGTCAGTGTCAGGTTCAATCCAAACGAATGTTTTGAAACTGTCAGATCAAGTTCAGAGTCTTACATATTAGGCCGTTACATCATCGACTAATCGATAACCCACACCAACTTCGGTCAGCAGATAACGGGGGCGGGCGGGATTGACTTCCAGCTTGTGGCGCAATTGGCCCATATAAATCCGCAGGTAATGGGGGTCGTGAATATGCTCGACGCCCCAGACTTCCTTGAGCAGTTGGTGTTGGGTTACCACGAGACCGGCATGACGAATCAGTATGCTCAACAGCCGGTATTCGATCGGCGTTATGTGCACTTCATTGCCGGCGTTGAAGACCTTGCGCCGCACCAGATCAACTTTTAATTGGCCGGTTTCAAAGGTTTCGCTGCTGCTGATGCTGCGGGTGACGCGTCGCAGCAAGGCTTGCAGGCGTGCATGCAGCTCTCCGCTGCCGAACGGCTTGGTCATGTAATCGTCGGCACCCGCATCCAGCGCCATAATCTTGTTTTGCTCCTGGCTGCGGGCCGATAAGATCAGCACCGGCAAGTCGGATAGCTGGCGCAAACGTTGGGTGACTGAAATGCCGTCTATGTCCGGCAAGCCTAAATCGAGTATTACCAGATCAGGGCTGTCGCTTTTGATCATTGACAGCCCGGTCTTGCCGTTTTCGGCCTCGATCACACGCCATCCCCGGTTGCAGAGCGTGGTTTTCAAAAATCGCCGGGTTTGCGGGTCGTCTTCAATGATTAATATCAGTGGATTGGCTTTGTTCGTCATGCCCCCATCCCTTCATGCCAATTGATCTGGGGCGGCTCATGGAGCGGTAAATGAATGATAAATGACGCGCCTTTTTCAGGACAATTAACGGCATGAATCGTCCCGCCATGCGTTTCGATGATCGTCCGGCATAAGGTCAATCCTACTCCCACACCGTTTTGCTGCGTTTCGGATTCAAGGCGGTAGAATTTGTCGAATATTTTTTCTTCCATGCCTTGAGCAATACCCAGGCCGTAATCGGATACGGTGATTTTTAAAGCGGTCGGCAAGAGTTCCGCGCTGATGTCGATAGGGCTACCTGCCGGCGTGTATTTGATGGCGTTTTCGATCAGATTGGTCAACACCTGTTCGATCAGCACAGCGTCTATCCAGAGCAGCGGCAAATTGTCCGGCAACAGCGTCCTTACAGGACGAGTGCCCAGATTTTTTTCCAAGCGGTTCAGGGCGCTGCCGACAATTTCTTCAATCGTGTTCCATTCCTGATGGAGAATAATTTCTCCGCTACTCAGTCTGGCCATATCCAGGATTTTACTGGTCAGCTCCGAGGTACGCTGCGCCTCTTCGAGTATGACTTTGTTGAAATCGAGCTTTTCTTCCTCGGAAAAACCGTCGCTGTTCTCGACCAGGGCGGTGCTTGCCCCGATGATACGGGTCAATGGGGTGCGCAAGTCATGCGATATGGCGCTCAGCAACTCATTGCGTAGCGATTCCGTCTCGGCTTTAAGGCTGGCGTTGTTAGCCTGTTCGGTTAGACGTAGGCGTTCCAGGGTTTGCGCAATCAAATTCCGGAAAGTATCGAAAAAAGTGGTTAATTCCGGGTTGGACAATTCAGGCGTGGTTACGAATTGTATAGCGAGCACTCCGAGCATGGTTTGCGAATATTCAAGCGGGAAATAAATCGGCGTATTCGGATCGGAATGGCGTTCAATGGTACGCTGATCAAATGCCCGTTGCGCGGCAGCCAGATTAACGCCGCGCAGGGATTGACGGAGCGGTTCGGCGCAAGGGTAGTGAAGCTGATTATTGGCATCGGGAAACAGCAACACAGCCGCCGCGGCAAAATCATCGTGGATATGCTGCACTGCAATACGGGCGACGGCTTGGCTATTTTGGGCGTCGGACAAAGCCTGGCTTAAGCGGTACAGCGCATTAGTGCGATTTTCGCGTTGCCGGGCAATTTCGGCTTGCAGGCGCGCCTTCTCCAGCAAATTGCTGGTGACATTGGCGACGACTATCATCACCGCCAGGCCGACGATGTTCTCAATATCGGAGATGGCGAATGAAAAAGTCGGGGGGCCGAAAAAAAAGGCGAATACCGGTATGCTCAACAACGAAGCCGTCATCGACGCACCGCGGCCATAACGGCTAGCCACCAAAAATATACCCAGCAGATAGGTCATCAAAATGCTGGCGGTTCCCAACACATGTCGCAACGGCCAATCGACCAATGTGCAAATAACGGGTGCAGCTATACCCCACAGGTAACCCAGCAAACACTCCGAACGACGGCCACGGCTTAGCACCATCGCCGGTAATTGATGATCTTGTTCGCTTTCCGGTTGCTTATGCTGAGCGTTATTGCGCAAAATTTTCCTCCGAAGCTGTTCGTGTTCCGGCGCTTTCAAAAAGATTGAGCGTTTACCAGAAAATGCACACCGATGCTGGCAAAGTAGCTTAGCAGAATTACCGGAAACCACTTCAGATGGCTGCTGAAGGTGTATTGGCCTTTGGCCTGACCCAGCAAGCCTATGCCCGGCGCCGAGCCTATCGCCAGCAGACTGCCGCCGACACCCAAAGTCAAGGTTAACAGCAGCCATTGGCCTTGCGGAATGTCGGGGTGCATGGTGAGGACGGCAAACATCAGGGTGCCATTATCGACAAATGCAGACGACAATCCAATTGAAATATTAGCCAGGGTTGGGCTTAATTGTCCGTACACCATTTTGGAAATGGCATCCAAATAACCGATGTAGCCCAAGCCGCCGATTCCCATCATCGCGCCGTAGAAAAACAACAAGGTATCCCACTCCAGACGCCCGACTTTTTCGAAAATATCAAGCCTGATCACTTCAAGCCTGTTGGCTTCAAGAATTGATGAATTGGTTTCGTCGCTATTCAATTCCGATGGTTTTTGTATGCGTGAATCAGTGCTTTTTTGTAGGTAATAATAAAAGAACTGCAATAAGGACAAGCCGGCCATCATGCCGGCAGCAGCCGGCAAATGCAGAACCGTATCGAACGCAACCGCCAGGCCGATGGTTACGCCGAACAGAAAGATGATGCGTTTGGCGCCGCGCGGCAGGAGCACTTGTTCAGCTTCGACAGTTGGTTTGTCTTTGGGAACCGCAAAATGCATCGCCATAGCCGGAACCAGGAAGTTCACCAGACAGGGAAGGAATAACTTGAAAAACTCGGTAAACGCCAGCATGCCGTGCTGCCAGACGAATAGGGTCGATATGCCGCCTAACGGGCTGAAAGAACCTCCGGCATTGGTGGCAACAACAATATTGATGCAGGCCAAAGACACAAAGCGCGGACTGTCTTTGCCGACGGCGACCACCACCGCCCCCATCAACAACCCCGCTGTGAGGCCGTTGATGACGCTGGAAATGGAAAATACCAGCGATCCGGTAATCCAGAACACTTGCCGGTAACTGAAGTGTTTGCCGACCAGCCAGACTTTCAAGGCATCAAAGATCAACATATCTTTCATCGCATTCAAGTAGGTCATCGACACCATGATAAACAGCAGCAATTCAATATAAGTCTGCAAATTGCCCTTAAAGGCCGTTGCGGCAAATTGGTCAAGGCCTTGCTGCTGATAGGCAAAAACGATCGCAAGCCAAATCAACGTCGCTGCCAGCAACATCGGCTTGGATTTACGCAATTCGGTAACCTCTTCGAACGTCGCCGCCACATAAGCCGCCACCATCACAGCCAGTGAAAAATACCCCACCCAATGATGCGTCAGGTCAAGCTGCTGCAATGCCGGTGTTGCCGTTTCTTCCCCGGCAACTCCCAAAGTCGGCAACAGTAAAGCCGCTATTCCAAGTAGACGAAAACTACAATGCACAATGTTCCCCTATATCTGTATAAATTGAGCGATTAGCCTGTCGGAAAATAAGTTTTCAGGCGTTCAAAATTGCAACAGATTGTAATGAATGGGGTGTAAAAAAGGCGTAAAGACGGCAGTCAGTTCGTTCGATCAGAAATTGATTGAATTTTTCTGTAGAACAGCTCGCCGCGAGCCGTGGTAAAGCACCGTCCGAGCAAGCGTTTTTTATCCGACGTAGCGGAGCGGTATACTGTCAGCGTAACGGACTCTGATCAAAACTGGATGACTGCGTCCACACCCAGTAAAACTTGGTCAGTCCGTCGCCCTCCGTCGAAAGGGGCTATTTGTGCTTGGCTCCAGTCGTAACGCAGTTCAGGGCGAACCATCAACCAGCTATTGGGTTTCCAGTTCAATCCGGCCGTCATCGCGTAATAGTTGGCGGCACCTGAGGAATAGCGGGCCCCGTTTTGATCCCGAAACCATTCGCCACGCACCCCCAGTCCCCAGGTATCAGCGACCTGGTAGGTGAGGTATTGGACGACGGAATACCACTCGGCATTTTGGCCTTGAGCAACGGCATTCTGCTGGGTTCCCCGGTCGTGTTGGAGCACGTAGTGCCATTTCCCGAGGTTTTGCTGGGCAATTGCCGAGTAATACACCAGTTCAGAACTCTGGTGTTTGTAGACATCGCCCTGCAGCACGGAAAAGGAAACAGTGGTGCCGGTCTTGGCATTGGTCCAGGTCAGTCCGCTCATGTGGCTCATCGCGCCTAAATCACGGGCGAAATTGTCCGCACCCGTTACCGCCCCGAGGTTTAGGCTCCATTGATCGTTTAGCGCATAGCTAAACAGCGCCCCCGTCGCGGTAAAAGGGGAAGACTTGAAGCTGTAGGTGTGCGAGGAAAAGAAATTCAGTGGCGATGGCACCGACTCGTAGCCGATGATGGTGTAAAAATGGCCGAATTTTCCGCTCAAGCCGTTACCGATCGGTGCAAAGACTTCCACGTAAGCCTGCGGCAGGGCGATGTCGTAAAAGCGCAGGTCGCGTTGACTGATCAACCCCGTATCCCAATGACCGGTTGCCTGGGTATAGCGGCTATCTGTGCCGAACATAAAATCGAGGCGTCCGCCCACATCCCAGCTTGTGTCTTTGACCACGGCTTTTTCGATAAACAGATTCAATTGATACAAATGAAACTCTCCGGCCCGGTCAGTCATGGACACCGGGCCGTTGTTACGATCACTGGGGTTATCGGTGTTGTAATTGATGCCTGAAGCCGCCCAGCCGCCGAGATTCAGCTCATAAGGTTGTAGTCCGGTCCAACTGGAAGCATCCTTGCCCGAGAGCGTTTGGATCAGGCCCGCCGGCGTAGCATCATCGGCACTGACCGTAAAATTAAAGGCCATAACCCCGCAGATAACGATCAGGGAGCGGAAATTAAGACGGCGCAAAAACGTCATGGATATTCAATGGGATTCTATTAAATGATTATTTTCGTATACATTGCGTGATTGATCTACGGGTTCTTCATAACCAGTAAGTCTTCGGCTATTCAAAACCGAAACAGATTCTAATGGATGGGGTATAAAAAAGGCGTAAAAACGCTATGCGTCAAGTTAATAAGTTGCCGTAGTAATTTGTAAAACACCTCCGCCTGCCTCGGTGTATTAGATTCCACTTGTTTCTTAATAGAATAGTCACAAATGCTCTATAAAATAGAGTATGCAATTACTGATTGCCAACGGCGTTAAATAAAACGCAGCAACTTTACCCTGGAGAAAATTATAATGATGTATGAAGAAATCAAGACCGTCAGAATAGGATTGTTTTTGGTGATATTAACCTTGCTGTTTGGTTTGGGGTTAGGCGTGTCTTTTGGTGTTAACGAAGATTCATTCAAGTCCTATATCACGACAGGCGTTAACGCACATCCAGACGTTCACGATAGCAAAAGCGAGGACAAGATATGGCGCTATGCACAGCGGGCGCATTTTCACGCAACAGGAATCGCAGCTTTTTCTATCGGTTTGGTGATATTGACAATGTTCTCTTCTCTTAGGACAAAGTTAAAATCCATTGCCGCGATTTTAATCGGCTTGGGTGGGGGGTACCCACTATCATGGTTGAGTATGTTTATTCTTGCCCCATCTATCGGCAGAGAAGCCGCCCACCATCATATAATGACGGAAATATTTACCTATACCGGTGTATTAGGTTTGTTGGCCGGTATCGGATTGCTGTCTGCGAACCTTTTCTTGGGACGCTATCAACAGGATTAATTTCATACTCGCTACTGCCGGACGGCCTACAAACGCCGTCCGGCAGTAGCTACAAGAGGCATATAGCCTAGCCATGGGCACCGACTCCAATATCGGCTGATTCCGGAAAAAATACGGAAGCCGAGGGGCGTTCATAATAACTGCCCTGCACCAGATCAAAATTGGTATTGCGAGCCAGCGACTCGGATCTTTTTTGATCGATTTGTTGCAGGATAGTTTTCCCGCCACTTGAGGCGACCAGTGCTTTTAAATCACGCAATTTTTCAAATAGGGCATTGTCGCGCACCTGCTCCAGATGCCGCGCCGATAAGCTGACGTAATTCGGCGACAGTTTGGAAATCAGTTCGAACGATTGACTTTCCTGTGCGACGTAATCGAACTTAAGCGCGATTTGATACCCTCGGCGCCGGTAATTATCCAGGCCGGTAATCAGTTCCTGGTAATGTCGGGCATAGTGGCTGTTTACGGGCATAACGATGACGACGTTTTTGGTTTCCAAGCCGCATTGCCTGATCACTTCTTCAAAATAGGCGCCATGATCCTGTTTGATGCCCAGTATATGCCGCGGATCAACTTCGACGAACAATGCACCCTGCAAATGGGTTAAAGGCAGGTAATTGAGCATATGAACGGTGCGGGACAAGCGATCGAAATTGATGATGGACTCAAAATCGCTAACTTGATGCGGCTGGTTAGCCAGCAGGTTTTCAATTTCATCTGAATACAGGTGCTGAACCTCGTGCGTGGAAACCTTAAGTTTCGCAGCATGGCCGATGATCTCGGAGGGTTTTAGGGCTTGGCGTATGGGCGAAAACACGCTGCCGATTTTAATCGGGCCAAACAGGGCGCTTATTTTTCCTTCTTCTAAAATAAAGGGACGAAAACTTGAACGATGCTCCTGACCGAATCGGTCATTGAAATAGCCAACTAAATTTTGTAATGGCATTTGTTATTCCTCAGGTCTGATAAAAATTGTGCTGATCGGCGGGATTCCGCCTTGTATTGCAATGGGTTCAAATCGTAAAAAACTGTACCTTTCCCGGTTTAAAAAAAAGGCGGGTCGAAACCCGCCCAAAAACACAATCCTTGTATGGAGAGGAGGTACTTACCAAAAGTGACATCAACAACACGTTACAAATAGCGCCGTACTTTTTTACGGTGGATTGTGTAGTTGGATATAGCTTAGGGTGTTTTTTATTTTTAATAAAACGATATTATTAGAACTAAATATCTATTAAATAGATATTCGTGAAAGATTGCGCCGGCTACTCGCTAACATGCAGAACGCTTACGTTATTCCGTAGCGGCCGCGGTTGTAGAGCCCCGTTTTACAAGCCGTCTATATCCGTTTATTCGATATTTTAATCTAATAATATCGTTTCTTTATTGACCACATGCTGCACTAAACTGTTTTCCAGCAATACATTTGATGGGAGGACATAGGAACATGTCGGTATTAAAAAAAGCAGGTTATTTCAATACGAGTCTGGAACGAGAGATGAGTTCGAGCTTTCAGCAGCATAGTCCGTTCGTTACAACAACCATCCCGCTGAACCATGCCTATTATCGCCAGTTTCAAATAGAGCCGACCCTGTATCAGTGCTTTTTTGAGCATTCGTCGGATGCGATGTTGATTGCTGATGCGGATTGCAAAATCCTGCATGTCAATCCGGCTTTTGCAGCGATCACCGGCTATTCGCTTGAAGAATCCGTCGGGCAAACGCCTCATTTACTCTCGTCGGGCGTACACAATGACTCGTTTTATGATCAGCTTTGGGAGTCTCTTAATCAAAAAGGATACTGGCGGGGCGAGTTAGTCAATAAACATAAAAACGGCGAATTATTTTCAATCTGGCAACGGATCAATGTCATTGAAGATGATAATCGGCAGGTGCTTTATTACATTTCCTCGTTTAGCGATATTTCAATCATCAAGAATACCGAGCGGAAACTATGGCAAATGGCGCACCTTGATTCTTTGTCAGGCCTTGCCAATCGCGCGTTATTTGAACAACGATTGCTGCAAGAGATTTTCGCGGCCAAGCGTTCCGGGCAATTCGGGGCGGTTATTTTCCTGGATCTGGACGATTTTAAAAAAATCAATGACAGCTTAGGGCACAAATACGGCGATAAGGTATTGCAAGAAGTCGCCAAACGCTTACAAACTATTTTGCGCACCGAAGATACCGTGGCGCGATTAGGCGGCGATGAATTTATTATTTTACTCTCAGGGTTGACGCATAATCTGGATGATGCGGAAAAAATGGCCGGCAGCGTGGCTCAAAAAGTGCTGGATGCGCTGCTCCAAGTCTACCTTATCGATAGTCAGGAACTGCAAATATCCGCGAGCCTGGGGATCACTCTTTTTTCCACAGCATTCGATGAAAGCACCGAAAAGCTGCTTAGCCAAGCGGATATTGCCATGTATGCGGCGAAAACCGAGGGAAAAAGCACCTTCAGTTTTTATCATCCCGGTATGCAGGAGCAGGCAAATAAACGCCTGAGTATTGAAACCGAATTACGCTTCGCATTGCAGAATGACCAGATCATCTTATTTTATCAACCGCAGTATGGCTCGGGGCATCAGTTACTGGGTTTTGAAGCCCTAGTCCGCTGGCAACATCCGGAAAAAGGCATGATTTCTCCGGACGATTTTCTGCCGATTGCAGAAGAAACGGGCCTTATCATTGAGCTGGGCGAGCGTATTTTATACTTGGCTTGCCATCAGCTTGCCGCCTGGCACTCTCAAGGCTTCGAAGTGCCGCATCTGGCAATCAATATCAGTCCCGTGCAATTTAATCACTTCAATTTTGTTGAGTCAGTCATCTCTGCGCTGGAATTGACCGGGGTTAATCCCTATGCGGTCATGCTGGAAATTACTGAAAGCCTGATCATTAAAGACGTTAATGAGGTTATCGAAAAAATGCGGCTGTTGAAACAACGGGGCATTCGTTTTTCAATCGATGATTTCGGTACCGGCTATTCCTCATTGGCTTATTTGCAGCGCATGCCGATCGACCAGTTAAAAATTGATCGCTCTTTTGTGCAAGACATTACCCGCAACGAAAATGATGCGGCGCTAGTTAATGCGATTATCGCAATGGCCGGCAGCCTTAAGCTGGACATTATTGCCGAAGGCGTCGAAACCTTTGAACAGGTTGATCATCTTGTCGGTTGCGGTTGCAACGCATTTCAGGGCTATTGGTTCAGTCGGCCGCTGCCAGGCGCTGAAGTTTTAGCGAAACTGGATAAAGGTTAATCCTAGAAAACGCAGTTGAGCCACGGATGAACACGGATATTCACAGATGAACAACGGGTTACATCAATCCTTTGCGGTACATTTTGGGTGAAGCGCTAACCTCGCGTAACAGAATGTTTTATCAGCGTTTATCTGTGTAAATCTGTGGCTAACTAGTTAATACACCCTCGAAAAGGAAACGACATCATGTTTAAGAACATCATCAGACGACATCAGTTAACGATCAAGGCACGGTTTGTACTGATTTTGGGTACATTGGTTATGGGTTTTTCTCTGTTCGGCCTGGCAACATTCAAGGCCATGACCACACTGAATGTCAATGGTCCGATTTATCAGCGTATTGCGCAGGGCAAGGATATTATTGCCGATGTCCTGCCTCCGCCTGAATACATCATCGAGTCCTATATGGTGGCGCTGCAACTGACTGTTACCGAAGACTTTTATGATATGAAGACTCAAGCGTTGGTATCGCGATTTAAAAAATTGAAATCGGCATACGATGCCCGGCATAGCTTTTGGTTGACTCAGCCGTTGGACCGGGAACTCCATGATTTACTGCTGGAGCGTTCTTATCAGCCTGCACAAGCTTTTTATGCCGCAGCTGAACAGAAATTTCTGCCTGCGATTCTGGCCGGAGATCGCGACGGCGCGCTCGCCAGTTTTCAGGACATGCGTCGCTCTTTTGATGAACATCGCGTCGTGGTTGATGAGATGTTGCGCTATACAGTGGCGCGCAACGCCGAGGATGAGAAGCAAGCTCAAGCCATGATCAGTCAATATGACATCGGCCTGTTGAGTCTTTTCGTATTCAGCGTTGCAATCGCAATAATATTGACCGTTCTGATCAGCCGCGGCATTTTACGCTCGCTCAAAACCGTCCAGCAGGTAGCCGGAGCCATTGCCGAGGGTGATCTGAACTCCAGCATTGATATTCATCAACGAGATGAGATCGGGGAGCTATTGCGCTCCATGAACACCATGCAGCAACAACTGCTGGCGCGTATAACGGCGGATCGCAAAACGGCTGACGAAACCCTGCGCGTCAAGATTGCGCTGGATAATGTCAGTACCGGCGTCATGATCGCCGATAACGACCGCAACATCATTTACGCCAATAAATCGGTGATCAATATTCTCCATAAGGCCGAAGCGGAAATCAGGCAGCAATTGTCAAAATTCTCTATCGATAATCTGGTCGGCGCCAGTATGGATGATTTCCACGCAACCCCCTCGCATCAGGCAACGATGCTCAACTCATTAACCGACACTTACGAGGCCGGCATGCTGGTAGGTGGCCGTTCGATGGTAGTGACCGCTAACCCGGTCATCAATAGCCAAGGCCAACGACTGGGCACTGTGGCCGAATGGCATGATCGCACCGACGAGGTTATCGCGGAGAACGAGGTAGCCGCGATTGTCAGCGCCGCAGCCAGGGGCGATTTCAGCATGCGTTTCGACCTGAACGGCAAGGAAGGCTTCTTGCGTCATCTGGGCGAAGATATTAACCAGCTCGTGCAAACCAGCGAAACCGGTCTCAATGAAGTCGTGCGGGTACTTGAAGCACTGTCCCGCGGCGACCTGACCGAAACCATCACTAATGATTATTCAGGGACTTTCGGCCAACTTAAAGATGACTCCAATCACACCGTCGGAAAACTGAAGTTTATTGTCAATCAAATCAAGGATGCCACCGACAGCATAAACACAGCGTCTAAAGAAATTGCAGCCGGCAACAACGATCTGTCATATCGCACTGAACAGCAAGCCGCCAGTCTGCAACAAACCGCCGCCAGCATGGAACAACTGACCTCCACCGTGCAGCATAACGCCCAAAACGCCCAGCATGCCAACCAGCTCGCCATTGACGCAACCGACATCGCCGGCAAAGGCGTTGAAGTGGTCGGCCAAGTCGTCATGACGATGGATGACATCAACGAATCTTCACGCAAAATCGGCGACATAATCTCGGTGATCGACGACATCGCCTTCCAGACCAACATCCTTGCCCTCAATGCCGCTGTGGAAGCCGCCCGCGCCGGTGAACAAGGCCGTGGCTTTGCCGTCGTGGCTATTGAGGTACGCAATCTTGCGCAACGGGCCACAGACGCTGCCGGAGAAATTAAAACGCTGATTACCGATTCGGTAGATAAAGTCTCAGGAGGCAGTAAGCTGGTTGCCCAGGCGGGTCAAACCATGGAAGAAATCGTCGCCTCCATTCGTGGCGTTACGGAGATGATGGCCGAAATTACCGCCGCTTCGGCCGAACAAAGTTCCGGCATCGAACAGGTCAATCAAGCCATCACTCAGATGGACGATGTAACCCAGCAAAATGCCGCGTTGGTAGAACAAGCCGCAGCGGCAGCGGAATCACTGGAAGAACAAACGCAAAACCTGGCGGTTACGGTGGCGCACTTTCAATTGGACGGCAACGCAGGCAACGCTTATGGCCTGATCCCCCATTTAACAACAAGACATAAAACTCAATTGGTAACGGCTGATGGTGGCGGCTGGGAAGAGTTTTAAATGTCAAAAGCCCATTTATGAAAGCAGGCTATTCAATGAAGAGAGCGGAATATTCTGTTTGATTCTTTGTGCGACAAAGCCATTAACTAGGCTGAAGGCAACTACAATGGTTTAGTGGATAAATTAAAACCAACAATACCGGCAAACTCATTGCCGCTATCTCGTTCCGGGACAGACACGCCCATATACATTTGGAACCGCGATGTTATATTCAATAACATATTAACCGTGGCACCCGATAATGAATGATGTCCGCTGACATAATCCATCTGTAACGATAATTTGTTTTGAATGAAGGTGATTTCAGTGCCCGTTATGAAACCTATTTGGCGCGAGGTTCCGGTTAATGCCGCATTAGCGATATAAGGGCCGCCATGCATCAATAGCCAGGGAGTGACATCATAGCGATTGTCCAAATAGGTAAAGTTGTACCATAGTTGCGGCTCTGAGATCACCATGGCAAGCCCGTTCTGTGTGCCGGCGACTATAGATAGATCATTATTGACGTTAAATGTTTTGGAGGCATTGAAAAATGAATCGCCTTGGAACTGTTTATTGCCGCCTAATATCTGCGTATTGATTAACGATAAACTAAAGTCCCAGTCATGACGTGCTGAATAGCCAACGGCTATGTTTTGGAAGGTGCCGATCCGGTACACGTTGGTTTCTGTGTTAGCTATCCAAGCATCTTCATTGTCGGTAACGGGATTAATTTTTAACCGTTTTTGTGGGTGATGCGACTTTGCTTTATGGTTGCTTTCTGCCGCATAGTCAACACTGCTATACATTAAACCGGTAATTGTTAAGACGAGGGCTATCGTATAATGATGCACAAAACCCCTATGACAATTCCAAGCATGACTGCTTTCCAAAATTAAACACTATTTTTCATTATAGTATAGAAGCTATTCGGGCGGCGGAAAGTCAAGTGGCGTTGCAGGGCAATCGCGCTTAAATAAGTTTGAATTTTATAATCACTGACTGATCAAAACGTATAAATGTAGTTATTTTAAATTTCAGGTTATTGGAGCCGCGACTTCAGTCGCGCACGAGTCACATAACGCCAATAACCGGTGGCGCGACTGAAGTCGCGGCTCCGACTAAGGTATTAAAGCAAAAACTTAAAATCACTAAGCAGAAATTTGTAACCTATCGTTTTTAAATGGCTAAAACTTAAGCGCGATTGCCCTGAGTGGCGTTGCTGAATCAAAAAAGTGACCAGCGATAACAAGATGCGTTTTGTGTGGATATAGATCGAGGATAGGGAGCGCGAGGCTCCCATCAGAAGTGACTGCATGATTAAATCTATCCGGCGGCCTGCATCAGGCTAATGCCTGCTCATGCTCATCTAAAGCAACTCGCGTAATAGAGGCCGCTTTGGCAGTTTTTGCCTGTTGACTTGCCGCATTTTTCGCATACAGCAAATCCATGATTTCAGCGCTCAACGCAAAGTCAAAGCTGATGCTAAGCTCGTCAAGCTCTGCATCTTGTACCGGTAAAAACTGCTGCGCCTTTGTCTCGATCCAATTGATAGCCATCGGAATACCTTTTTTGTTAAATTCCGGCTGATTATGCAATCGCATGGTTAAATTTATATGACAGCTACATGACAATAAGATGACATTAAAGTTTCCGCTCCTCGGTAACGCGGTAAAAAATGGTAGAATTGCCATTTTTGTACAATCCGAGAACGTCTCATATCCATGTCTAATCCCTTAAAGCTTCCCCTAGCCTCACTGAAACTGAATGTCGATTTGGCGGGTTTTGAGTTCCCCACAGCGCCCAAGTTACCCGAGACCATTTTAGGCCAGTCCAGAGCCCAGTCAGCACTGGAGTTCGGCGTGGCGATGAGCAATCCCGGCTACAATGTTTTTGTGATGGGCGAACCGGGGTTGGGGCGGTTGTCGATGATTACCAACCATCTGCATGTCCAGGCGCAAATGCTGCCTGCGCCGCCCTCCTATGCTTATGTCGATAATTTTGACAACCCGAGAGAGCCGGTGGCCGTTGAGCTGCCCGCAGAGCATGGGCAGACACTCAGCAAGGACATCGAAAAGCTGATCGACAACCTGCTGGCGACCTTTCCTGCCGCATTCGAAAGCCCTACCTACCAGCAAAAAAAGAGCGCCATCGAGCGCCATTACAACCAGTTCTACAACGATGCTATCGATCTGGTCGATAAAAAGGCCCAGAACCTGGATATTGCGTTGTTCAGGGAGAACGAATCGATTTCTTTTTCGCCTATCCGGGACAACAAGGCGCTGAATGACGATCAATTCACCGAGTTGCCGCAGTCGGAACGGGAAATATTTCACAAACATGTTAAGGAGCTTGAAGAATACTTGAGCGATGTGTTGCTGGAACTGCCGCAGTGGCGCAGGGAGATGGTCGAAAAAATCAAGCAACTGGATAATGACACCATTGATCTGGCGATAGAGCCGTTGTTTGCCGAACTGAATGACAGCTACCAAAATATCGATGACATGATCACCTTTTTGGCGGAAATCAAAAAGAACCTAAACAACACCATTGCCGATTACCTGATGCCGAGCCGGACGCCGGAACCGCAGGACAACTCCGCAAAACGGCTGTTGCTGACTGAGCTGTATGCGCCCAATATCTTGGTCGATAACAAGCAGGAATGCGGTGCGCCGGTTATTTACGAGCCGCACCCGATTTATCAAAACCTGTTCGGGCGCATCGAATATGTCAGCGACCAGGGTACGCTGGTCACCAATTACCGCCGGATTTGCGCAGGTTCCCTGCACAAGGCCAACGGCGGTTATCTGATCCTCGAAGCCGAAAAACTGCTGACCTATCCGTTCGTCTGGGAAGGCCTTAAACGTGCGCTGCAATCCGGCCGCATCGAAATCGAATCGCCTTATTCTGATCTGGGCATCAATACCATTACCCTCAAACCCGAAGTCATCCCGTTAAACGTCAAGGTGATCCTGGTCGGCTCCAGAGATATTTATTATCTGCTGGAAGAGTTGGATGATGAATTTAACGAGATGTTCAAGATCCTGGCTGACTTCGATAATTACATACCGCGTAACGATGAGACGATGCAGCGTTTCATACTGCTGATGATCAAGCAGGCCGCAGATTCCGGGGCCAAACCGTTAACGCAGACGGCCATTGAATGCCTGATTGAGCACAGCTGCCGCATGGCCGAAAACCAGCATCATTTTTCCGCCCGCATCAAAGACTCGCTGGAAATCATCGCCGAAGCCAACCTGTTTTGCAGGCGCGACGGCCAGCCGGTTTGCGACCGTTCGCATATAGAACAGGCTCTGGCTGCAAGAGAGCATCGCAACGGCAGACTGCCCGAGAACATCCTCGAAGAAATGCTGGTCGGCACCATCCTGATCGATACCGACGGCGACGCGGTAGGCAAAGTCAACGGCTTGACCGTAATGGAAGTCGGCGGCAGCAGCTTCGGCGCGCCGGTGCGCATTACCGCCAGCGTTTACCCCGGTTCCAGAGGCATCGTCGATGTCGAGCGGGAAGTAGAACTGGGCCAAGCCATCCATTCCAAAGGCGTGATGATCCTGACCGGCTACCTGGGCCACACCTATGCCCAGCAATTTCCGCTGGCCATATCGGGCAGCATCGCGATCGAACAATCCTACGGCTATATCGACGGCGACAGCGCCTCGCTGGCCGAGTTGTGCTGCCTTATTTCCGCGCTGACCCGGATGCCGATCAAACAGACGTTCGCGGTGACCGGATCGATCAACCAGTACGGCGAAGTGCAAGCGGTAGGAGGCGTCAACGAGAAAATAGAAGGCTTCTTCAGGTTGTGCCAGGCGCGCGGCCTAAACGGCCAGCACGCCGCGATTATTCCCGCCGCCAACAAGCGCAACCTGATGCTGAAACAGGAAGTGATCAATGCGGTGGCAAAGGGGCTGTTTGCGGTTTACGCGGTTTCCAGTGTCGATGAAACCTTGGAGTTATTGACCGGGGAAGCGGCTGGCGTATTAGATAGCGACGGCTTGTACCCGGAAGACAGTATTAATTTTAAAGCCATCTCAAGGTTGAAGGAGATTTCGGATATGGCTGGGGATGAGGATGATAAGGAGGAGGGGGTTTAGTAGATTAATTCACCATGAAGACACGAAGTTTCGTAGCTGCAACAAAAATAAAAATTGTCATGTCTAGGGATTAGACTTATTATCTTTTTCCGATGTAAGTACTTATACGTAGATTATCTGTGCTTTTATTATGATGCTATATGGATTTATTTTAGGACGCACTAAATAAATGTAACCAGACGAAATAACAATGAATTCTAACTTTAAAACATATTTAGACATCAAAATGACGCAATGTTTTGCGTCTTTAGGATGCCTAATATTAGTTCCTAAGAAACCCACACTGATAAAGGATGATTATAATGAGAAAAATACTACCATTTGCCGCAATTATCTTAGCTGCTTGTACTCCGAGTGCTTATTTGAATATTGGCGGTGCAACATGGCGAACAACTGAAGCATTTTCTGCAACTTTATATTCAGTTGGGGTAATCGAAACCACTGGACGTAATCGATTCGACCCCAAAGGGGGGAAAGTTACTCTAAACGATTTCCCAATTGAGGCACTCACCACCTTCCATTCAGAAGAAACTGCAACTGCTTCACTCAAAGCAGAGGGGAAGTGGACACCAAGCGTAGCCACAACTGCGGCTGAACTAGAAGCCAAAAAAGAAAAGCGCCTTAAAGGTGTGTATGTTGTGTTTAGAAATCAAGATACTTATGGTCTCATTAATAAATTGAATGAACCCGTAAACCAACAAACGTTGACGCACTTAAAAGAAGAAAGCAAACCGGTGATTGTAACGGGAGTGGCTGTAGTTTATGATAACGACATTTACAAAAATACCGAACTCCGTTCAGGTGTCAATGCCAGCTTTAATTCAGGATCAGGTTCTCCAGTTATAGAGCTTAAAGGCTCATCTAAGTCAGAAATTAAAGCTAGCTTTAGCGATGGGACTGTTTTCGCTTACGAGTATTCTCGAATTGAGTGGGATACCAATTCGAGTGCACCTAAAGTAAAACACTTAACCGTCGATAGACCTGCAAATTCAGGGTTTTAATTGGAATTCGTCTAGTTCCGTAGATACTCTGTTCAAAGTCAAACCTATTTCATTGATTTTTAGCTATCCGACAGATGCCGGAATTGCATAAAAACGGGTGTTATCGAAAAGCACATCATGCTTCAACATCCCGTGGATAGCATGGAGTAATTTGCGCATG
>JAUXTH010000126.1 GCA_030679035.1 Methylobacter sp.
TCAATCTTCTGCTTGAGCAATATAAATGCGGCCGCTTCACTGGTCTTGCCATCCTGACAAACCACAACGACAGGCTTTTCATGGCCGAATGTTTTATGTTGCATCCTTAAGGAAAAGAAAGGCGCATTAATGCTGCCATCAAGATGGTGTCTTTCATAATCATCCTGTGTACGAACATCCAGCAAAACCGCACCCTGTTTTACCGCTTCCTGCATTCCTGCATAATCGACAAACTTTAAAGAGGGCTCTTTTATTAAGGAGATAAACTGTTTTTTATCCAGGCGTAATAAAGAAATGTCCGTCAGCGCCTTTATGGTTACGTTTCTAGGCGCACCGGAAAGCAATGCATCCTCGCCAAAGGTATCACCCTTTTCCAGCTGGGCCAGCTTAATCTCTTTTGCATTAGGTGACGGCTTCCGCGTTAGCAGGCATTGTCCATTTTTAATCAGGTAATAATAATCCCCGACGGCGCCTTGCTCGAGTATGATTTCATCCTTTTTGAAATGAATGACCTCCAAACCCATTAAAATTTTTTGTAAATTAGCTGGGGGAAGACGTTGAAAAATAGGCGATTTCAATAACGCCGTCATCCAGTCATCTGAATCGTCTTCGGTCTCGTCAATAACCATGTAACTGCAGGCCTCTTTTTTATCAGAGAGGGGTGCTGCATTTCTAACCATATCGGCATCCAGCCGTAAAAAACGCACCCTTCCGTTCGCAACTGCATCGATTTTTCTTGGGATCTGGTGTGCCAGCGCAAACCTGGAAGAATCGCTGCTCGACGCAATGACTTCCACAACCAGCCCATCCGCCTGAAGCGTAACTTCGCCACTGATCAGATAAACAAGATCAGGCGCTACATCGCCTTCTTTGAATAAAAACCCGTCTTGTATTTCCTCGATATTGATTTTGGCGCATAACGCATTAAATAGAGCGCCGGGCAATGTTGCGAGCGGGATTAGCTTACGAATGATCAGCCCGTCTTCAGAATTGACATCTATAGTCATTTAAATATTCTAAGCAAGATAACAGCCAAATAACAGTGTTGATCGTCTAAAAAATCTACTTTAACACACCTTGCATTAAACATTTTTACACATATATTGTAGGTTGCGCATGTTTCACAAACACCGGAAAACCATGATGAACACCAAACCAGTAAAACAGCTGCTATTGATGATTTTTTTACCCGCTTACTTTAGCATGACCCTGGCTGCACAGGCAGGTTTACCGCCTTACGCCGAGGGACAACCATTGCCGACCCTGGCCCCCATGCTTGAGCGCAGCATGCCGGCGGTGGTCAACATTTCAACCTCAACCAATATCCTGGTCAGCGACAATCCACTGATGCAGGACCCGGTTTTTCGCCAGTTTTTCAATGTCCCCAACCAGCTGCGCCAACAGCAAAAAAACAGCTTAGGGTCAGGCGTCATTATCGACAGCCATCAAGGTCTGGTTCTGACCAACAACCATGTCATCGATAAAGCCGACAAAATTACGGTGACATTGAATGATGGCCGCCAGCTTTCCGCTAAATTGATCGGCACCGACCCTGAAGCGGATGTCGCCATCATTCAGATTGATGCCGACAACTTGACCATGCTGCCTATTGCCGATTCCAGCCGTTTGAAAGTCGGCGATTTTGTGGTCGCTATCGGCAACCCGTTCGGCCTGGGACAGACGGTAACCTCCGGCATAGTCAGCGCACTGGGCCGTTCCGGCCTGGGCATAGAAGGCTATGAAGACTTTATTCAGACCGACGCCTCGATCAACCCCGGCAATTCCGGCGGCGCACTGGTTAACCTGCGCGGCGAACTGGTCGGCATGAATACCGCAATTCTCGCCCCCAACGGCGGTAACGTCGGCATCGGCTTTGCGATCCCGTCCAATATGATCATGACCATCAAGGAGTCACTGGTCAAGCACGGCGAGGTTCGACGCGGCTTGCTCGGCGTAACCACACAGGATCTGACACCCGAGCTGGTCAAGGCTTTCAATTTAGAAAACAAGCAAGGCGCCGCGATCAGCCGCATTGAAAACAACTCACCCGCCGCAAAAGCAGGGCTTGAGCCGGGCGACATCATTGTTGCCGCCAATGGCCGCCCCATTAAAAGCAGCCATGACATACGCAACATCGTCGGCCTGATGCAAATCGGCGATAAAGTTGAACTGGAATATTTCCGCGACAACGAGAAAAAACAGGTTACCGCAACCATCGGCAAGCAGGAGCTGCCGCGACTGGCAGGAGATAAGCTGCATCGCACCTTGCAGGGCACACTGTTAAGCACGCCGCTGAAAAATCAGGTCGAAGGCGTTTTAATCGAAAAAATCGACACAACTTCCAATGCTTGGCGCGTAGGCCTACGCGTCGGCGACGTTATCGTATCGGCGAATCGCTATCGCGTTCATAATCTTGAAGAACTAAAACAGGTGATCGATCCGAACGGCGCTTTACTGATTAACATCCAGCGGGGACAGGAAGGGTTCTTTGTTGTGTTAAAGTAGGGCTGGCCTTGTGCCTGCCCAGTGCAACCTCTTGGCCTAGCCTAGGGCAACCACAAGGGATTGCCCCTACACCTCAAAGACATAAATAATGAGCACAGAAAAACAATTCATCCCGTTAAACATCGCCATACTGGTCGTTTCCGACAGCCGCACCGATGCCGACGACGTATCCGGCAAAACACTGGCGGAACGCGCAGCCGATGCAGGACATCAGGTTATCGAAAAGAAAATAGTGCCTGACGATATTTATCAAATCAGGGCGGCTGTTTCAAACTGGATTGCCGCAGACGGCGTTAATGTCGTGATCAGCACCGGCGGCACCGGCGTCACCGGTAGGGACGGCACGCCTGAGGCGGTTGCGCCGTTGCTGGACAAAATACTGGACGGTTTTGGCGAAATTTTCAGAATGCTGTCCTATCAAGATATTAAAACCTCAACCATCCAGTCCAGGGCGATTGCCGGAGTCGCCAATGCGACCTATATTTTTTGCCTGCCCGGTTCATCGGGAGCCTGTCGCACCGCTTGGGATGCGCTGATCAAGGAGCAACTCGATTACCGCACCCGCCCCTGCAATCTGGTGCAGCTGATGCCCAGGCTGATGGAAAAATAAATGAAATCGATTTTTTTATTTCTCGGCGCATTAAGCGCATTGATCGGCGTCGGCATGGGCGCATTCGGCGCTCATGGATTGAAAGCCGTCATCAGTCCGGAAATGTTGGCCGTCTACCAAACCGGCGTGACTTATCAAATGTACCATGCGCTGGGCCTGATCGGCATTGCGCTGATCCGTCAGCAAGCGCCGGACTCCAAATTATTGCACTGGGCCGGATGGTTGATGTTCGCAGGCATAGTGCTGTTTTCCGGCAGCTTGTATACCCTGGCGTTACTCAATCTTAACTGGCTAGGCATGACCACCCCCTTCGGCGGCGTTTGTTTTATAACAGCCTGGCTATTAATCACGCTGTTCGCCACCCCAAACATCAGATCTTCCGATCACAACAGCAGGTATAAATAATGCGCGACGCTAACCCCCAAACCATTTATCTAAAAGACTACACCGTACCCGAATACCTGATTCACAGCGTTGC
>JAUXTH010000090.1 GCA_030679035.1 Methylobacter sp.
CCCGACCCTGCACATGCACCTACCATCCTTGCGTATACAGGCTCTAAGCCTCAGATACTCCACGGTATGGGTGAATAGGGCGGGGGCCAATCTACGGAGCAGGCTCTGGTTAACAAAAAAACCAGTCCTCAGGGCGTGACGTGCGCGCCCTACTCTATTAACATATTTTATCTTTTATATTTTTTCTTAACTTAACGACATTCGAGCATCACTTCTACAAACCGAACACTTTTAACTGACTGCCAATAACATTTCCCTTCTGATCGAGTCGGTAGATCATGACATATACCCGACCATTGGCAACGACAGGCGGAACCATGCGCGTCATTGTTCCTAGACCGCCGTTGTTACCGTCACCCGTCCGGTAAAGTCGTTTCAACTTATTTCCGGGAAGAATAGTCGTGGCGTCATAAGCGACGAGTTGGCCTTCGGCAAAATGTTTATTGGAGTCGCCTTTCATGGGATATACCGCCCACAGGATCGCAGTACCGGGATCGATGCCATGCGGGTTACCGGGCAAGGTAGACGGCTTACCAGACACCATCAACAAACCGCCAGGCATACCGCCTGGGGATTTTTGGTCTTTGGATGCCAGTTCGTCAGCTTCGGCAAGAAATTTCGGGAAGTCGCCGCGCTTGGTCGAGAAATCGTAAGCCTTAAGTTTCGCGTTTTCACCCCATACGAAGACAGTGCCGCCGGACGGGTCGCGTTGCGCCAGCGCCAGAGCATGGATATGGTGCATCTTGTTGTTTTCAACGTCGCCGCAGGGTTGGAACCAGCTGAAGGTTCCGGCATCGACATCATTGAGGCTTGGACACGGGATACTCCTGTTCAAGTGATTGGCGCGGTCCCAATTTTGGTTCAGGTCTCCGCCGAAATAAGATGCGACCAACGGCGGTTTTGACATGAGTTGGTTAAAGCGGTCATGCTGACCAAGATTGCTTTTATCCAGGGAGTAGATAATACCGTCTTTGGTGCCTTGCAGCAGGAGGTCGGAGCCTGGAAACAGCATCGGCCCGGAAGCGCCGAAATCCCAATCGGTAGCCGCCAAAGTCTTACCGTTGCTTGCAGGGACGGCACGGCCACAAGACACTTCCGAAGTATTATCGCTCCATAAGCATGGGGCTCCGGACTTACGTTCGTCCAGGAATGCCTTGTAGAAATCCTCCTTGGTTAATACCGGACGGCTACCGCCACTGCTTGGGGTAAAGCACAGTTTGATCATGCTTTCGGTAAGGTCGACATCGCCTTTGCTGTCGCCTTTATTTGCCGAGCTTCCGTTTGATGAAGCGACATAAATCATGTCCCCTTCGGTCGCAGGCGCACCGCCAGCCTGCCAAATTCCGCCGCCCCATGAGTCGAAAGCGGTGGCGCAAAACATGCCGGGGTCTCGGGAAAAGCCGTTCTGTTTCAGCAACCCGCGCGTATCGTAAGCGACAACAAAACCGTGCGGGTTTTTGCGCCCGCCTTTAAATTCTTCACCATTCGCCGCAAACGCCAGAACCAAACCGTGATTGCCGGTCAGCGCCAATCCGGCGCGGAGTTTCGGGTAGGCATATTGCTCATTTTCGCCTTTGCCGTTTTTAAATACCGCGTCGGCATCATTGAACCAGCAACCATTGCCTTCCTGCGATTGACCGAAAATACGTACCGGCGACGCCTTCTGCTTGCCGGTCTTGGGATTGAGGGCGAACACCTTATAATCGCGGTAACGGTTATCACCTGTATGTTTTTGCACCCAGGCGGCCACGAACAAAGTATCGGTCGAAGGATCGATGATCGGCGTCGCCGAGATGCCCCAGGTCGGCGTATGGCCCCACATATCCATATCCTGAGCACCGTTTCCCCAATCAATTTCAGGGCCGAGCTTTTCTTCATAAACCCTGGCGTTGGTGCGGGCGTTAACGCCGATGACCTTATTGCGCATCGTGGTGATGATCACCAAATCATCGCCGCCGCCGGCACCGTTCTCCACCACTAAAGGCTGTGTCTCCACCTTCGCATCGAAATCATGGACGCGAAGCAGGCCGAACTGTCCGGCATTGACGTTGCCTTTATTGAGCGTAAATTCTTGATTGTTCGCGGCCGTGCGGAAATGATTCCCCGCCCTTTCGTTAATGCTGACCGCCTGAACGCCCAGCGGCGCGATCAGAAAGAAAATGAAGCCAACAGTTGTTAAGCGCATGACGCTACTCCTGAATAGTTCAAAATAGGTACGCTTCAACCTAGAAAAATCATTTGATCCACGAAAATATTCAGATAGACGCTAAGTTGTGAATAGCCACCCAAACGGTGTGCCGATTGTAGGGGCGACCGGCCGGTCGCCCCTAGGGTAGCCCGAAAATATCAAATCCGACTGATTTTTTTTAGGTTCAAAGAAACTACTTTCCAAGCGCGTAGCTGATGAAATCAGGCATGTCGAAATCCTGCCCCTTGCCAATTTTAGGCCTCCATCCCGGCGCCTGGCGCAAAACCGAATGACCATCATTAAGCAACAGCCCGACAAGAGTTTCAACGACAATACGGCTGCCCACCACGCCTAGCTGCACAGGTGTTGCACTGCGACCGCCGTGCTCCATCCACTGGTTCTGTGCCTCAGCAAGCACGTAATACCACAAAGGAGCCTTACCCTTGAATCCCGAATCGATTGCCTTCAAGGTATCAAGCTTGTCGTATTCCTCGGCGGTGGTTGCCTTGCCGACTTTCAGCAGCTCGTCGGCCAGAGGCTCAACGCCCATTGCCCGCGCCACATCCTGCCCGGAAGGCAATCCCATTGCCATGCCGCGCAGCAAATTACGCAACGCCAAATTAGGCAATTGGTGGGGATTGGCAGGAGGCTGAAGTTGGGAAATATGGGCCAACGGCGGCGTCGGTTTAGCCGCATTAACCTGAGAAAATTCCGGCAGAAACGCTAACGGGTTCACCAACGAGGTATCAATTTTATACGCCGGTTGCGTACGATCCTTGCCGATCCGTTCGTCCTTGTCGCCGGTAATATCGAAAAACAAATTCCAATCGATGCCCCATTCTTGCGGAAACTCATCAAAACCGTTCAGCCCGCGCTCCTTGAGTCCGGCAAAAATGAATTGCCGTCCATCGATGCCGCGCTCACGTTCATTGGGCTGGGTGTTGTCGGGTTGGTTGCCGCCGCTTAACCGGGTATTTAAGCGATAGATCGGACGCACCATCGAATGCCCGAAACGGTAGGCTGCCGTCGAAAACTCGATCGGCATGAACGCATCTTGCTTTGGCTGGTAGAACAGCAATCTTGGTGCGTCTTCGAAAATCGACTTGCCGCTGTGCAAATGCGGCAGCACGCTCTCAATAATGTCCCGACGCGCAATCTTGTACAAAAAATCATGCAGCACGACATATTGATAATGCCAACGCACTTTCCGCTGGATCTCGCTAAAATCCAAATTCTGGTTGTCGTCGGCGAGCCGGTTGTGGAACCGCAAAAAAACCGAGTGTAGCTGGCTGACGATGACGTTTTCATCGTTGCGCTTATCCCCAATCAATGCGCGGTGATTAACTTTCCCGTCCGAATCCGTCCAGCTATGCCGCGGCAGATCACGTGCAATGACCTTGCCGCCCGGTCCCTCAAGCAAGTTACGGCCAAGTTGGAACTTGCGCCCCTTGCCGTCATACATATAGGGCTGGTCGTCGGGGCCTCGCCCATAAAGGCAATCAAGGTCGAGCCTCGGCGTACGGAAATCCACCAACGCATCGACATCGTTGCGCTGTTGCAGGCTGCTCGCCGGATCGAAGGTAATGTCGTGATCGATAAACTGCCCAAGGTAGGTATAACCGGCATCGATACCGCTGTTCTCCTCGTCATCATGCAGGCGGCTGGCCTGATTATCTTCGCGCGGCGCGGAGGGCAAATCGGGATTGGTCTGGTCCCGCTCGGGTTCGGACGACATCCGGCCTTCCTTGTGACCGTCACCGGCAAGCTTATGCAATGCGGCTTCCGACCAAGTGGCCGCAGGCAAGCTGCGGAATATGCGCCCGAAGCGTCCTTCAAATTGGGAAGAACGCCGGTCGAAATCGGAGCCGCGAACGGCGCCGTGGGAAGAAGCTTTCATGTCGATCATAATTCACCTCAAATGGCGGTAAGAACGATGATCTTTTTGCAAAGTCGACGGTCATTTGTGGCTCTTTATAAAAAGAACATCAGGAAGTTGAAGATGGAATGTCTCTTGTTTCCGAGACATGAGCAATCCGTACGACTACTTACAAGCAGCCATTTTTATGAGGCGCAGGGAAACCGGCGGCGATGTGAATCGGCTCTGTGTTGTTGAATAAATAAAGATCAGTGGGGCGCGAAGTCCTGGATTCGGCATGCTTTATCCAGGCGACTTGCTTGGAAAAAATCATGGCGCCGGACGAGGCATGCCGACATGTTCGAAATATTTTGCGAGCGTTGTAGGAGCGGGCCATGCCCGCGATGATGGGGAGGGTGAATTATAAATCGCTGTCCTAATGTCGCGGGCATGGCCCGCTCCTACGGTGTCATTGTTATTAACCGAACGGCATTGACTACAAATCCCGTTCTGCTTGAAATTCATCCCTGTAAATTGTCATTCAAACGACTTTTAATATCCATGCGTTCATGGAGCAAACGGATAATCAAGACAGCATTGTTTTCGTAAATATAAACAACCAAATGCTTTTCATGATGATGAATTCTGACGGGCGGCACAAATTCAACTTGCTCGGGGCAAATCAAAGGATTTTCCGTCAAAAAATAAAATGCTTTTCAAGCTTGTGGATGTATCGGTCAGCCTGCCGCTCGCCATGCTGACGGTAGCCGTATTGATAAATTTCTTTTAAATCCTGTTCCGCTTTTTTAGTGCGCTGAAAATCCAACATCAGCCCGCCTTTAGTTCCGCCTTGGCTTCATTGATAATATCGGCAACTGAACGCTGACTAATGCCGCTTTCCAAGCCTTCTGTAATAGCTTTTTGCAAGGCTTGATGTTTTTGCGCTTGCGTTATCAGTTGTTGCAGATAATCGCTGCTGCTGGCGAAATGACCTTCCTTGACCTGACTATTTACCCAGTCATATATCGGATCGGGTAATGATATATTCAGTTGTGCCATACTGGTTGCTCCGAAGAAGTTTGCTGAATAATAACATGGGATAACGGAAAACAGAGGGGTGAATCGAGGCGATTCCGGCATGGTGAGTATCGTAGGTCGGGTTAGGCAGTAGCCGTAACCCGACCTTGGCTAACGCATATGCACCATAAGAATTGCGTTTTACCGGGTGCAGCTCACCTTACCCGACTAAAGGCGTGGTGCAACCTTTCGGCGGCGCTATCAGGAATTTCCACCGACTCAAACAATACCGCCGGATAGAGATAATCTTCGCCTGAATCATCAATAATTCGCAACATGCCATGCCCATCGACATCGTCGATCACTTCGTAAAGACGCCCGATGGTTAAATCGTCCGCAGATAAGTCACCGAGTTCAGCATTGTCTATACAAACCACGAATCTCATAACCACCTCTTAACCTTCAATTTAACTTTTCCAACGCCATGAGCTTCATACCAATGAACCTCGGCTTTTGCGAATTCGCCATTGGGCAATTCTACAACAGCGACACCTTTTTTCTTGCGCCAATTTCCGTAACCATAACGTTCCCACAATTGGGCCAGTCCAGTAGGGTGCGCACCGCGCACCATTTGCGGATTTCAGAAATATCAACGACATTGGAAAGGGGCGCGATGCGCCCCCTACATGGCTTAGAGCCTTTTTGCTTTACGTGACGACAGCATGAATGGTTTCACCCAGCAGGGAGATGAACTGAAGCGACCCATCAACATCATGCTTGGTGATTGGCCAGTACACGCCGGGGTAGCTGGGGTCTAAATCTGCCTCATGAGCAATTTTATTCCGCCTATCCACGATTAGTTTTAATCGCGTCTTAATATCGATTTCTGGGATCACCATTATTTTGCCAACCTCCATCCACAATTTCACCTCAGAGAAGTGTCTTATAGCATCAGCGATTTTATCAGGCTGCTGAAAAGTCGAAAAGCTATGGCGCTCTCTTACATCTGACTCAAACCACCCGTTGCCAGTATTAGTGGTACTAGCGATCACTGAGTCCATCGAAATGCGGTATTTTCTGAATGCTGCTGTAGCTGGACGACGGCCATTGAAAACCTCAACCATTCCAAGAACGGTGATTTCATGAATGTAATAGTCTAATGCGCTTACCCCTAGCACGATCTGGGCTCTGAGAATATCCGATGGATCGAGTGCTTTCGTCGTCAGGGATAGGATGGCGTCGTGCAATCCACCTAGCTGCACAACTCGTAGTATGCTGGTACGAAAAGCCTCAATTGCTGTCAGCATAGTTTGTTAATTGAATAACTTTATCTGCGGCTGCAGAAAACAGATCACGGAATTTATTCATTGATTTTTTAGTTCGTTCAAGAACAACCCCTGTTTGACCAATTTGTGAGTCGCTGAGGCCGAAGACCGGAACTTTGTGCTTTTGAGATAGGGCGATTAGGCCATTAAAATCGGACATTTGAAGAAGAGGTTTGCCTATCTCAATGCCAATGCTTTTATAAGCTCCATGAGACATAAGCATATCGGATGCACTGAGGGCTGGTATCAATTTATTTTTCACTCCCTCTTCAATCTCGGCAATCCACTCCTGAAAGGCTCCCGAAGGAGTGTTCTCTTTCCTTAATCGATATTTTTGAATTACAGTACCCAAAAACTTCGGATTGATCTTTGGGAACGGATACGTAGCCCTTTGCAGTTCAGCTATGTTTTGAGCTTTTTGTGACCACGCCTTCCACTTTGGAAGAACCGATGCTAACGAGACGGTCGCCATTACAGAAAAATAGTCCGTGGCCATAGGCACCAAAAAGAAATCACTGGTCATCAGTAAGTTTTGATTTATTGAACCCAGGCTTGGGCTCATGTCAACAAGGATATAGTCGATATTGTACTTAGTCGCTGTGATTTGGAATAGGTGGCTTATAGAGCCCGGTAGATTTTGCAATGTCACTAGAGAGCCGGCTAGTTCCTGCGCAATTCCTAAAGTTACCTCGTACTCCGCGAGTCCAATGTGACCTGGTATTAAAAACATATTTGGTTGGCCCGCAATTGGCTCACAATCGACAGGCTCAATCGGTGCTGGCCGCGACTCGAAGGCGGGAGCCAGACCATCACGAATATTACGAACACTTCCAGATTCATAAATCCTCGCAAGATCTTCAGTTCCCTTGTATCCCAGAACCATTCCGGTTAGATTACATTGTGGGTCACAATCAGCAAGGAGTACTCTTTTCCCCTTCTCAGCAAGCATCCAGCCGAGGTTAAAAGCAGTCGTTGTCTTGCTAACACCTCCTTTATGATTAAAAAGGGAGATTTGGATTGCCATTTGGACTGACTCCTAAATTATTAAGTGTTTTTCTCGTACTCGAAAAAATCCGAGAGTATATAAACATGGGTACGCAAACAGCGAAGAATTAACTATCTAAGTTTATCTAGTTTACAGGATGACTACCATCAAACACCATCAATACCGGAGTTTAAATACCTGGAATCCTACCACCATACAGCAAGGTGGGATGTAGTATGAGATACTTCTCTTCACGCAGGCTTTTGTCAAAAACCAAAATCCCTAACGCAAGGCTTTTTCCCAACGGCTAACCACTGCAGCGGCGATGCTGTTGCCGAACACGTTGGTCGCGCTACGGCCCATATCCAGCACCTGATCGACGGCCAGCAGCAACAGCAAACCGGCCTCGGGGATATGAAACATCGACAGCGTGGCGGCAATGACGATCAGCGAGGCTCGGGGCACTCCGGCCACGCCCTTGCTGGTGAACAGCAGCGTCAGCAGCATGATCAGCTGGTCGCCCAGCGCCATGTCGATGCCGTAGGCCTGGGCGATGAACAGCACCGCAAAGGTCATGTACATCATGCTGCCGTCGAGGTTGAACGAATAACCCAGAGGCAGCACTAAGCCGCAGACTTTTTCGTCGCAGCCGAAGCGTTCCAGTTGCTGCAACAGTTTCGGGTAAGCGCTCTCGCTGCTGGCGGTGCCGAAAGCCAGCAGCATCGGTTCGCGGATGTGGCGAATCAGGGATAGGATTTTGCGTCCCAGAATCAAAAAGCCGACGCAACCCAGCGCAGCGCATAACAGCAGCAAGCCTAAATAAAACTCGCCGATAAATTGGCCGTAAGACAGCAATACGCCGATGCCGTTTTGCGCGATGACCGTGGCCACCGCCGAAAACACCGCAACCGGTGCGGTGTGCATCACGTAGCCGGTGACTTTCAGCATGATGTGCGTTAATGAGTCGAGCAACTTGACGGTCGGGTGAGCGAGTTCGCCCAGCGAGGCGCAGGCCACGCCAAAAAACATCGAGAACACCACGATCTGCAAAATCTCGTTGGCCGCCATGGCTTCGATGATGCTTTTCGGGAACATGTGCGAGACAAAATTGCTCAGTGTCGGCGTAGCGTCAGGCAACCCGGTCTTGGCTCCGATCTCGGGCAACGCCATGTGCAGCGAACTGCCCGGCTCAAAGCCATTCACCAGCAACATGCCCAGCAGCAGGCTGAAAATCGACGCCGAAAAAAACCACAGCATCGCTTTGATGCCGACCCGCCCGACGGTGTGGATGTCGCCCATTTTGGCCATGCCCACCACCAGTGTGGAAAAAACCAGCGGCGCGATGATCATCTTGACCAGTCGCAGAAAAATATCGGTCAGCGCGGCAAAAATTCCGATGATCGGCTTCATGGCCTCGGTTCCGCCCAACGTCAGGTTGAGCAGTTCGCCGGCGATGATGCCGAGTATCAGGGCTATGGCGACATAAAGTGTCTGGCGGTTGGGTTGCGCGGTGTGGGTCGTCATAATCGGAGTGCCTATTAAAATTATTTATTTCTGCGTTGTCAGATTATACGCAAGCTCGTCATACCCGCCGGGAAGCGGGTCGACTGAATGGATGCAGGAGGTAGTGCAACGCAGGAGCAGTTGCCGGATCCAGCGCCATGGATGGTGAGCTTAAATCCTTCCATGGAGTCTGGATTCCGGCAATCCCTGCCGGAATGACGGGCTTTTTGGCGTTGGCTGAGTATCTTACTGATCAGAAGAGCCCACTTCCCAAAACAAACTTTCAAAAAACAAAACGGTTCCTCGTCTTTAAGCCTCTTTTTGCAAACAGCTCCTGTACCCGGAGTAGGTGCGTTTTCAGTTTCTCATGCTGCGCACGCCGTATGGTCTTGTCCTTAAGCTTTATATCATTCCAAAGGGCATTGGCGGCTGAAGTCAGCTCGGAAAAATCGGCGAACAGCCAGGTTAAATCGTGATCCGCCAAATAGCCCCGGTTCTCTTCAAGAATGCTGTCATAGTCTCGCTTGTCCCGGTCGTAATCCGGCAGCCATTCCTTATCTTTAAATAAACCAAAGCCCTGATAGTCGTCATGCGCTCGATATTTGACGAAACCAAGAAACAGCCGCTCGGTATGCGCCGAGAAATCAGCCCCGTACTTCAGCAAAAACTCATTCAAATTATCATCGCTCAGCTTTCCGGCATGGGCGATACCAGCTGCAAGCAGCATTAAAACGATAACCGAGCCTTTAGCTATAACTTTCATAATCATCCTCAATTGGAATTATTTTTCCAGATAGGTATAAGAGGTCAGCCCGGCAATCAGCTCCCGCTCATAATCCTGCCGCTGCTGCTCGCTGAGATCGCTGTTAGCCAGTTTTTCCCGATAGGCGGTTTTCAAATCTTCGCTGTTGATATGCACATAATCCAGCAGATCATCGACATGTTCGCCTTCGTGCAGGTCGTAAAAATGGTAACCCTGGTCGTCGAGTTCGATGTTGATGGAATGGGTATCGCCGAACAGGTTGTGCATATCGCCCAATATTTCCTGGTACGCGCCCAGCATGAAAAAGCCGATCAGATATGGCTGCTTGCTGTCGATTTGATGCACCGGCAGGGTGTGTTCAATATTCTGTCCGTCAATATACTGGTCGATGCGACCGTCGGAATCGCAGGTTAAATCCTGAATAACGGCGCGGCGCGTGGGCTGTTCGTCCAGCCGGTGGATCGGCATGATCGGGAAGATTTGGTCGATACCCCAGATGTCGGGCATGGACTGGAACAGCGAGAAATTGCAAAACACCTTGTCGGCCAGTTTCTCGTTCAGTTCCTTTAATATCACGGCCTCGCTTTGATTGTTCGGGTTCAGCTTATCCTGGAGCTGGCGGCACAACAGCGCATAGTTGTTCTCCGCATCGGCCAGTCCGGTAATGCTCAGTTTGTCTTGGGTAAATTGGGCCCGAGCTTCCGATAAGTCAAACTGCGCATCATGATAATGCTCGACCAGATTGTCCGGCTCCGGCAGGGCTTGCAGCTCGGCGTGGTTGGCGTAAACCGATTCAATATCGGTCACGTTGGTGATCAATACCGCATGATGGGCGGTCAGCGCACGGCCCGATTCGGTGATGATGTCGGGCTGCGGCACCTGCTTTTCCGCGCAAATATCGGCAAAACTGCGCACGATATTCTGGGCGTATTCATCCAGGCTGTAATTGATCGACGATTCGCGCCGCGAATGGCTGCCGTCGTAATCCACACCCAGCCCGCCGCCCGCATCGACGATTTTCACGTTAGCGCCGAGACGATGCAGCTCGACGTAAAACTGCCCGGCTTCTTTCAGCGCTATTTTGATGTCGTGAATGTTGGCGATTTGCGAACCCATGTGAAAGTGCATCAGCTTCAAGGTGTCCAGCAAGCCGGCTTGCTTAAGGCGCTCGACCAGCAGCAGCAATTCATGGGCATGAAGACCGAATTTTGATTTTTCGCCGCCGCTGTTTTGCCATTTTCCGGCGCTGATGCTGGATAGCCTGACCCTGACGCCCAGTTGCGGCTTGATGTTAAGGCGCGCCGCTTCCTCGATAATCAATTCCAGTTCCAACGGCTTTTCAATGACCAGATACAGATTCAGCCCCATTTTCAGCCCGATCAACGCCAGACGGATATAAGCGCGGTCTTTGTAGCCGTTGCAGACCACCACGCCTTTATTGGACAGCGCCATGATCGCCAGCAGTTCCGGCTTGCTGCCTGCTTCGAGGCCGATATTGTCGGCCGCCAAAATGCCCTCAACCACCTTGCGTTGTTGGTTGACCTTGATCGGATAAACCGGGGTGTAGCTGCCTTGGTAATCGTTATTGGCGCAGGCTTTTTGGAAAGCGCGGGACAGCTGGGTAACGCGGTCTTTTAAAATATCGGTAAAGCGCACCAGCACCGGCAAGGACAGCTTTTTGTCGTTTAGCGATTGGGCGATTTCATACAAATCCAGCACCACGTCCTTATCGGAGCTGGGCTTTACCGCGACATGCCCGTCGGCGTTGATCGAAAAATAGCCTTGCCCCCAATTATCTATCGCATAAGTTTGTGCGGATTGCTGGGTCGTCCAGGTTTTGCTTTGACTTAAATTCAACTTTATTAACTCCATTGTGCCGTGTATTGCCAAATTCTAATATAATGATCAAATCTTTATGCGTTTATTTTTCCAGGAATCCACACTATGAACCCATCCGAATGGTTTACCGAGCAGCACGCAGACGCCGGCTCGGCCTTTTCGTTAAAAATTAAAAAGAAACTGCACGAGGAGCAATCCGAGTTTCAACACCATGAAATCTACGAAACCGAAACTTTCGGTAATTTGATGGTGCTTGACGGCTGCACGATGGTGTCGACCCGCGACAACTTTTTTTACCATGAAATGATGAGCCATCCGGCGTTGTATTCTCATCCCGATCCGAAAAGGGTTTGGATTATCGGCGGCGGCGACTGCGGCACGTTAAGGGAAGTGTTAAAGCACAAGTCGGTAGAACAGGCGGTGCAGATCGATATTGACGAGCGGGTGACGCGTCTTTCGGAAATTTATTTTCCCGAATTGTGCGAATCCAACGACGATCCCAGAGCCGAATTGAAATTTATTGACGGCATTAAATGGGTCAAAGAGGCCGAGCCGAATTCGGTGGATATCATTATCGTCGACAGCACCGACCCGGTCGGCCCGGCTTTAGGTCTGTTCAGCATCGATTTTTACCGCAACTGCTTTAACTGCCTGTCGGAACACGGCATGGTCGTTCAGCAAAGCGAGTCGGCCCTGTACCACATGAAGCTGATCGGCGAAATGCGCGAGGCGATGAGCGCGACCGGCTTTCAGCATTTGCAGACACTGTTCTTCCCGCAATGTTTGTATCCTTCCGGCTGGTGGAGCGCGACGATTGCAAGCAAGGGCGAATTGAACAAGTTCAGGGAACTGGATTGCGCGAACAAGCAATTCGATACGACTTACTACAATGCCGACATACACAAAGCGGCTTTGGCGCAGCCTGAGTTTTTTAAGAAAGCGTTTAATTTATAGATGTTCAGTTGAAGCTATTTTAATGAGCCACGGATAACGCGGATTAAGACAGATTTATGCGTTTTTTTAACAATGCCCTCACAGCCGGACGGGGCATGTTGCCCCGTTCGAAACGTTTTGCATTGGTTGCGTGTAGCTCAGGCATCGCCTAAACGTTAGGGACGGGGTTGCAAACCCCGTCCCGCTTAAGGTTCTATTTTTTTAACCAGCCCCCTTTAATAATACGAGATACCCTAATGTTTGATCCTAAATCCCTTGATGATATTGCCAACCGTTTGGCTGGCGCGATACCTCCCGGCTTAAGCAACCTGAAAGACGACCTTGAAAAAAGCTTCCATGGCATTTTGCAGGGCGCGTTAGGCAAGCTGGACTTGGTGACCCGCGAAGAGTTTGAAGTGCAAAAGCTGGTGCTGGCAAAAACCCGCTCAAAACTCGAAGACCTCGAAAAGCGCGTCGCCGAGATGGAACAGCAAGTGCTAAGCAAAGAAGAAATGTAGGCCGCCGGAAAAAACTGCCATGTCTTCCTTAGCGGTAATCTACAGTCGCGGCCGCTCCGGCATCGAAGCGCCTCTAGTTACTGTCGAGGTTCACATTTCCAATGGCCTGCCTGCGTTAAACATCGTCGGCTTGCCGGAAACGGCGGTCAAGGAAAGCAAGGATCGGGTTCGTGGCGCGATATTAAACTCCAAGTTTGAGTTTCCTATGCAGCGCATCACCGTCAACTTGGCTCCCGCCGACCTGCCCAAGGAAGGCGGGCGTTTCGATCTGGCCATCGCGTTGGGCATTCTGGCCGCATCCGGCCAGATTCCGATTGCCCACCTTCATCACTACGAATGTGTCGGCGAGTTGTCGCTGGGCGGCGAACTGCGGGCTATTAACGGCGTGTTGCCGATCGCCATACAAGCCAGGAACAATCACCGAAAACTGATCCTGCCCAAGGAAAATACCGCCGAAGCGGCGCTGGTCGAGGATATTGAAATCATTCCTGCCATGCACTTGCTGGAAGTTTGCGCCCACCTGACCGGGCAGCACCTGATACAGATTGAGCTTCAGCAGGTAGAGCAGGCTGTAAAGGCAGCCGATATAGACTTTGCCGATGTCCACGGCCAATATCACGTCAAGCGAGCTTTCGAGATTGCCGCCGCCGGTGCACATAACCTGATCATGCTGGGCCCGCCCGGCACCGGCAAATCGATGATTGCCTCGCGCTTGCCGACCATATTGCCGCAATTGACCGAGCAACAGGCGCAGGAAACTGCGGCCATCGCATCGATCAGCGACCAGGGTCTGGATGTTGCCAATTGGCTGAAACCGCCGTACCGTGCACCTCATCATACCGCATCAGCTGCGGCGTTGGTTGGCGGCGGTAGCAATCCAAGACCCGGTGAAATATCGTTAGCTCATAACGGAACTTTATTTTTGGACGAATTGCCAGAATTCGACCGCAAAGTTCTGGAAGTATTAAGGGAACCGCTGGAAACCGGCCATATCACTATTTCCCGCGCCGCAAGGCAGGTCGATTTCCCCGCCCGCTTCCAGCTGATCGCGGCGATGAACCCTTGTCCTTGCGGCTTTCTGGGCGACGCCTCGGGTCGTTGCCATTGTACCTCCGAGCAAGTCATGCGCTACCGGGCCAGAGTGTCCGGCCCGTTGCTGGATCGTATCGACATGCACCTGGAAGTACCCAGAATCTCGCATGAAGTGTTGCGCAAAGGCTCCCCGGATGGAGAAGAAAGCAGCGAGAAAATCAGGGCGCGTGTCGTTGCGGCCCGCAACTTGGCTGTTGCGCGTAGCGGCAAAGCCAATTCGGCATTGACGGCCAAAGAAGTTAAAATGTTATGTATACTGTCCGAACAAAGCCATCAGATTTTAGAGCAAGCGATGGATAAATTCGGCCTATCGCACCGGGCTTATCATCGGATATTGAAATTGGCGCGCACCATTGCCGACCTTGCTCAATCGGAAAACATAGAAACCACTCACTTAAGTGAAGCAATCAGCTATCGTAAACTGGATCGTAAGATTTAATGCATTATATGGATTACGCTGGTTCCCAATCTCCAGATTGGGAACCCAGAACGCGAAGCTCCAGCTTCGCGAGACAGGAAGCTGGAGCTTCCAAAACCGAATTCCCAAGCTGGAGCTTGGGAACTAGCTAAAGTATCAATGTCCAAACTAAACCCCCAACAACAAGCCGCTGTTAAAGCGATTGATCATCCCCTATTGGTGCTGGCCGGAGCGGGCAGCGGCAAGACGCGGGTGATTACCGAAAAAATCGCTTATCTGGTCAAACAAGGCTTGCCGGCGCGTCATATTGCGGCAGTGACCTTCACTAACAAAGCCGCGCGGGAAATGAAAAGCCGCGTGTCCAAGCTGCTGGATGACAAGCAACAGCGCGGCCTGCGGGTATCGACCTTCCACTCCTTGGGACTGGATATATTGCGGGCGGAATCCAAGACGCTGGGCTATAAATCCGGCCTGACCCTATTCGACGAGCAGGACAAACACACGCTGCTGCGCAACTTGATCAGCCACGGCGCGAAAGATTGCGACATCGATAACGTCGATCAGTATGCCCGGCAAATCGGCCAATGGAAGAATGCTTTCGTTACGCCGGAACAATCCGTGACCATTGCGACAGCCGTCGAATACCCGGCGGCCAATCTGTACATCGACTACACCCGCAGCCTGAAAGCCTACAATGCGGTCGATTTCGACGACCTGATTCTGTTGCCGGTGCTGCTGTTTCAACAGCATCCGGCCATTTTGGAAAAGTGGCAAAACAAGATCCGCTATCTGCTGGTCGATGAATACCAGGATACCAATATCACCCAATACCAGCTGGTGCGCCTGATCGCCGGTAACTTGGGCCGGTTTACCGTGGTCGGTGACGACGACCAGTCCATTTATGCCTGGCGCGGCGCGCAGCCGGAAAACCTGGCGCAACTGCAAAAAGACTACGCCCGCCTGCAAGTCATCAAGCTGGAGCAAAATTACCGCTCCACCCAGCGCATCCTTAAAGTCGCCAACCAGCTGATCGCCAACAATCCTCATGCCTTTGAAAAACGCCTGTGGAGCGAGCTGGGTTACGGCGATCCGTTACGGGTTTTAAGCCATAAAGACGAGCAGATTGAAGCCGTGCAGGTCGTGTCCGAGATCATCCACCACAAATTCAAGACCGGCAGCAATTATCAGGATTATGCGATTTTGTATCGCGGCAATCACCAGTCCCGTTTGTTCGAAAAAGGCCTTCGGGAAAACAATATCCCGTATTTCATCAGCGGCAGCACTTCGTTTTTTGCCTATTCGGAAATCAAGGACATCCTCGGCTACCTGCGTTTGTTTGTTAACCAGGACGACGACGCGGCGTTTTTGCGCGTGATCAACACTCCCAAGCGGGAAATCGGCCCGAGCACGGTAGAAAAGCTCGGCGCCTATGCCAACGAACGACATATCAGCCTGTTTGCGGCCAGCACCGAACTGGGTTTAAGCCAAAAGCTGTCCGAAAAAGCCATGCACCGGCTGACAAAATTCCGCGATTGGGTCATCGATACCGCAGACCGCATCGATCGGGGCGACACCTTTGCGGTCATCGAACAGTTCATCGACCAAATCGGTTATCCGCAGCATTTGCAGGAAGAAAGCAAAACCAAGGAATCCGCCGACCGCAAACTAAAAAATGTCTACGAACTGGTTGAATGGCTGAGACGCATCGCCGACAAGGAAACCGACGGCCAAAAGCCGCTGGCGGAAATCGTCGCCAAAATCATGCTGATGGACATCATGGAGCGCAACCAGGAAGACGAGGCCAGCGACCAAGTCAGCCTGATGACCCTGCATGCCGCCAAAGGACTGGAGTTTCCGCATGTGTTTTTGATCGGCATCGAAGAAAACATCCTGCCCCATCAAAACAGCATCGAAACCGACAACATAGAAGAAGAGCGCCGTCTGGCCTACGTCGGCATCACCCGCGCCCAGCGCACCTGCACGTTCAGCTACTGCACCCATCGCAAACGTTACGGCGAAGTCGCCGAATGCGAACCCAGCCGGTTTTTAAGCGAATTGCCCGAAGACGACCTGGAGTGGGTCAACAAAAAACAGCTGGCCCCGGAAGTCATCAAAGAGCGCGGCAAAGCGAGTTTGGCGCACTTGAAAACAATGTTGTCGTAATTGCAGCGCCGATCGGTTAGAATACACGTTACGCGCCCGTAGCTCAGCTGGATAGAGTACAGCCCTCCGAAGGCTGTGGTCGGACGTTCGAATCGTCTCGGGCGCGCCATTTATGCATGAAAACATGCACTTCTTTGTTGCTTTTCTTTGAGCAGCCAGTCCACATAGTCAGATTTTTCTTAACTGCCATCGCATGATAGCTTGATTGCCGGATCACGTATCCAGCAGGGCCAAACATTGTGCGCCCCATCTTTCGTTGCCTATAATTGATGGGCTTCGTACCTCAGCCTATCGCACTACTTCCGGTTATTTTCCAAACGGGACGGCGGTTGTAACTCCGCTCCTCAGGTTTTGTTATGTCTGTGGCTAATGGCTATACTTAATCTACGCCGGTAAAATAAATTATCCGCATCCTTTCCTGCGTCGGGATGCTGCGCTTGCCTAGAACCCATTAATTGGAGATGTAATAAATGATACTTTTCTTGCTTGAATTGCCAAGTGTGGCGATGGCGTTGTTAATAATCGGAACAACGGTTGTCTTGGCCTGGTCGTTTGTTGAAATGGTTCACCGCTTTCCCTTGGCGAAACTCAAACCGTCCTTTCGCAACATGCTGCCCACCTTGGGCGGCGCCATGATGGCCGGTTACGTGATCTTTTCCGCCTTGCTCGCCAACACCATCTGGCGCGAAAAGGAATTCGCTCATCAGGCCGTGCACCAGGAAGCGCACTCACTCGGCTTCGCGGACAGGATGGTTGATGCACAACGTTATCCTGAATTGGGCTTGTCGATTGCCGCCTATGCCAGGGCAGTGACGCAGCAAGAGTGGCAAACCATGTCGGACGGGATCGAAAATGCCAATGCCCGGCAGATCCTCGATAACGTGCACCGGACTGTGCTGACCGGTCTGCCTGGTCTGCCCGACGAAATGCGCAAAACGCTGATCGCCACCCTGAATAAAATCGAAGTCGCTCGACAAAACCGGCTGATGGCCGCAACCGATAACATTCCCGGCGAAGTGTGGTTGACCTTAGTGATGACGGCACTGGTGGTGCTGTGCTTCTCGGCATTAGCTCACGAGCATGATCGGGCTGCCGCCCGCATTATGGCCACCCTGTTCGGGGTGATGATCGGATCGATGATGTTTTCCATCATCGCTGTTAATCGCCCGTTTATCGGCAAGGTTGCGGTTTCGAACGCGCCGCTTGCCAAACTATGGGAAAACCGCTTAGACAAGGCAACCCAATAAACCAACTGATCTCCAAGTTAGGTAGGGGGCGCATCGCGCGCCCTACGTCACTACAGCACTTTTTCCAATATCTCCAGCCGCAAATCTGCAACTTTAGGCGTCCATAGCTCAGGATTCATCGGAAACGCCTTGCTTACTCCGGTGCGCCGGTAACCGCGCCGTTCGTAAAATGCGATCAGTTCGTTCCTGCAAGAGATGACGCTCATGACCGATTTAGTGACGGCCCAGTTTTCCTGCGCTGCCAGCTCTGCGGCAAGCAGCAATTGCTTGCCGATGCCTTTTCCCTGCAATGGCGGACTTACTGCCAGCATGCCGAGACAAACCTGCTCCGCCTGTTTCTGCAAATGCACCGATCCGATCAGTTCCGTTTCAGTCTTGCACAGCAGCAATATCGATTCGTCACGTGAGATCAAGCGCAGGATTTCTTCAGTGTCGATTCTTAGCCCAGCCAGTAAATCGGCTTCCGTGGTCCAGCCTTGTTTGCTGGCTTCGCCGCGATAAGCCGAGTTAACCAGAGCCGCAATTTGCCCGGCATCCTGTTTTTCTGCCTTGGACATTGAGTGAATCAAAGCAACAGCTCCACCGCAGCGCATTCGTCTGCGGTAAGTTCAAAATCGAAAATCGCCAAGTCTTCGCGCATATGGCTTTCCGAGGTGGGGCCGGTTAACGGAATAATGTCGATTTGGCTCAAGTAACGGAAAAATATCTGGGCGGCGCTGCGCCGGTATTTCGCCGCCAGCATTTGCAGCGTGGCATGCGCCAAGACAGTGGGATTGGCGGTCAGCGTCCAGAAGCTTTGGTAAATGATCCGGTGTTCCCGGCAAAAATCGCGGATGTCGCGGTCGTACCCGCTCTCCGCATAAAAACGGTTCTGGATAACAGCTGGTTTGACCGTGGCATTTCGATACAACAGCTCAAACTGCTGGGGATCGTAGCAATTGCTGATCCCCAATTGCTTGGCGCCGCCGCTGTGAAAGATTTGCTCCATCGCCTGCCACACTTCCATTGTGTGCTGCGGGTTTGCCAGCGGTGAATGCAGCACCAGACAATCCAGATAATCGGTTTGCAGGTTTTCCAGCGAGGTCTGGAATGATTGCGCTACTTGCTCGCTGAGGCTGGCGTTGGGATCATAAGGTACTCGCGCCGGGTCTTGGCCGCTCAACGACGTGAACTTGGTTTGTAGATAAAGCTCACTGCGGTTTATGCCTCGATGGAGACAAGCGGCCACGCCGTCTCCGACCCCCGCTTCGCTGTAATGCTTGGGCTGGCAGGCGGTATCGATGCCGCGAAAACCCAGTCCGATAGCCTGTTCCACCAGTGCCGCCGTGCGGTCTTTCTTCCAGGCCGTACCGTAAATAATCCGTGGTATCCGTACGCCGTAAGCGGACGTTAAAAAGTCGTTAGGGTTCATAAACACTCCAGGAAAAATGTTGGGCTTTGACCATCCTCGCACATTAGGGGGTTAGTGGCTATCTCGCCGAGTTGTGATGTTTGGGTGTCAAACAGCGTGGGAATTTACTGCCAATCTTTTCTATCGTATTGTTTTAAATACGACTGCGGCAAGCAGGTGGGGCAGTGGAATACTACACAACGGTCAAAGCACCCAGAACCGGCGCATTGCTTTTAAACATCGCCCACACCGGCATGCCGGGCATAAGCGCCAGACTTTGCGCGCTCTGCTGCGTGATCATGGCGACCAATGTCTCGCCGCCGGGTAACAAAACAATCACCTCCGCATTCACCTCGTCCTGCTGAACGCGAATCACGCTGCCGGATAAACGATTTCGTGCCGTGTAGCGATTGGGGTCGGAATCGATTACCAGCGTGATGTCGGCGCTGTTGATCAGCAATACCGCATCGGCGCCGATCTCCAGCCCAAGATCGCCAAGCGATGCCAGGGTGACGGTGGTAATAACCTGTTCGCCGCCTTTCAATGTCACGATAATCTCGGCATTCACCGCACCGGCGTGAATCGCGGTAATGCTGCCAAAAAGCTGATTGCTGGCGCTGGTTTTAACCACCAGTCGCTGCAACAGCAAGACCGCATCGGGATCGTCGGCAATACTGCGGTTGAGCTGCTCAAGAAATTGTTGATGCTGTTGTTCCAGACGGGTAAACAGCGCCAGCAAAGAGCGTCCCGCCTCGGTCAAACAGGTACCGCCGCCTTTGCTGCCGCCGGTGGCGGTGGCAACTAATGTTTTCGGCGCGCCGTTGTTGGCTCTTTCGATGATTTGCCAGGCACCTTTGTAGCTCAAGCCCATCTGCTTGGCGGCCTGATTGATCGAGCCGCATTGATCTATCGCCCTTAGCAAACCGATCATGCGGCTATCCAGCATGTCAGCCAGCCGCAATTCGCCCTTGATCCAGGTTGGCGCAGTGTTATCGCTATTGATGGTTTCGGACATAAATCAACGGGGGTGAATGGCCTGCTTTGCAGGGGACTTGATCTTGTTACAGCTAAACATTATTTTTCATAAGGAAACAACCTATTTCCTATTTCGTTATTTACTTTTGTACATAACGAATTAAACTAAAGCCGTGTGCATCGACAAACCCATGTCGATGTGAATTCCATATCCAATTATAGGCTATTGATGATGCAAAAAATACCTCTTGCCGGTGCCGCCGTTAGCCATGCACTCAGTTTAATCGTCGCCGGCGGCTTTTGCATGGGCGGCAGCGATAATATCCAGGCGGCTGAAAAGAAAAAATACAGCAAACCGCCTGTTGCCCCGTTTTCCAGCCAGATGCAGGATGCGTTGCTGGGTTCCGATAAGTACGAAAAACCGGTCTGGAACCTGCATGACACGCTGAAATTGCCGAAATGGCTGTCGATGTCGCTGGAACAGCGCACCCGCTACGAAACCATGGACGGCACTTACAAAGCCAACGGCAAAGGCGGCGACCAGCAAATCCCGCTGCAAACCGACTTCTGGCTGCAAGCCACCCTGGGCTCGTTCCGGCTCGGCGCGGAATTTCTGGATGCTCGCGCATTGAATGCCGACAGCGGTTCCGGCGTAAACAACACCCATGCCGACCAAGCCGATTTTTTACAAGGTTACGCCGCGTGGGCCGACCAGAATGTTTTATACAGCGGCATCGGCGCCGAAGTGACTGCCGGTCGGCAAACCCTTAATTTCGGCAGCCGACGACTGGTGGCGAGAAACTCATTTCGCAACACCATCAACAGCTTTACCGGTGTGAACCTGCGGCTGCTGGATTACGATAACTGGCAATTCAACGGCTTTGTCGGCATGCCGGTCATCCGCTATCCGACTGCCGCCGCCGACATCCTCAACGAAACGCACCAATGGGACAAAGAAGACACCCACACCTTGTTTTCCGGCGGCATTCTGGAACTGTACAACATAGGCTGGGGTATCAACAGCGAGGTTTATCTGTACCATCTTGACGAGAGCGACAGCACCACTAATCCGACCCGCAATCGCCGCTATTTTACGCCCGGCATGCGTTTTTACATCAAACCCGCCAAGACCGAATTCGACTTTCAACTGGAAGGCATCGGCCAGTTCGGCACGGTACGGGCGACCACTGCCGCCACCGACGGCAGAGATTTGCAGCACCAGGCCTGGTATGAGCATGCCGATGTCGGCTATACCTTCGATATGCCGTGGTCGCCTCGGCTGGGACTGGAATACGACTACGCCAGCGGCGACAAGAACCCCAACGACAGCAAAGATGAGCGCTTCGATACCCTGTACGGCGCCCGCCGCTTCGACTACGGCCCGACCGGAATTTACGGCGCTTTTGGCCGCAGCAACATCAACAGCCCCGGCTGCCGCATCAACGTTTCGCCGCGTTCCGATGTGCAAGCCGCGCTTAGCCATCGCGTATTCTGGCTGGCATCGTCAAAAGACAGCTGGACCACCGCCGGACTACAGGATACAACCGGCCGCAGCGGCGATTTTGTCGGCCATCAGCTGGACTTGTCGGCGCGCTGGGATTTCAACAGCAGCCTGAATTTCGAAACCGGCTGGGCGCACTTATTCAAAGGCGGCTTCGCCAAAAATGCGCCCTCGGCTCCCAATGCTCAGGACGTCGATTATTTTTATGTGGAAAGCATGCTTAGGTTTTAAGGCGCTTGCCAAGCATTCTTTCCTTAACCTTTGGAGATAGCCCATGTTACCAACCACTTTTTTCCGTACAATCTTGACCTTGGCGTTGCTGCTATTTGGCCAAACCGGCTGGGCCGCGACAGTTCTGGTCGCCGTCGCATCCAATTTCAGCAAACCGATGACCGAAATCGCCGCCGAATTTGAAAAAGCCACCGGCCACAGCGCTAAATTATCGTTCGGCTCATCCGGCAAATTCGTCTCGCAACTGGAAAACGGCGCGCCGTTTGAAGTCTTGCTGTCGGCTGACAAAAAAGGTGCGCAAAAACTGGAGCAAGCCGGTCTGGCTGTATCAAGCAGTCATTTCACCTACGCGCTGGGCACGCTGGTGTTGTGGTCGGCTACACCCGGCTATGTCGATGACCAGGGAAAAATCCTGACATCCGGCGGCTTTAAGCATCTGGCCCTGGCCGATCCCAAACTGGCTCCTTACGGGGCGGCGGCAGTGGAAGTATTAAAAGGCTTGAATCTGCAAGACAAACTAAGCCCGTTATTTGTATTGGGTGAAAACATCGCACAAACCCACCAGTTCATCAGCACCGGCAACGCCGAACTGGGCTTTGTGGCGCTGTCGCAAGTCATAGAAAACGGGCATTGTGCTGCCGGTTCCTGCTGGATTATCCCAGCCGACCGCCATGCTCCGATCCGGCAAGACGCAGTGCTGCTGACCCGTGGAGCCGAAAACCCGGCTGCACGGGCATTGCTGGACTATTTAAAATCCGCTCCGGCGCTGGCGATTATCGAAAAATACGGCTACGGTTTACCTAAATAATAAAGTAACTATTCTGCGCGATGCGCAAAAGCCCTCTCCAGAGGGATAGGGTTGGGTGAGGGGAATTTAAATCAAGGTAAAATGCTTTTTTTGCCCCCCTTCATCCTAACCTTCTCCCTGAGGGAGAAGGAACTGTTCGTCACGCTGAATAGCTACATAATAAACAGGACATTTTTATGCTAACCCCTTCCGATCTCGGCGCATTGCTTTTAACATTCAAGGTCGCCAGCATCGCCACCTTATTGATGCTGCTGCTCGGCACTCCCTTGGCTTGGTGGCTTGCCAGGACGCGTTCCGCATGGAAAGGCATCATCAACGCCGTCGTAGCGCTGCCGCTGGTGTTGCCGCCGACGGTATTGGGCTTCTATTTGCTGGTGCTGATGGGCCCGGCCGGGGCGGTCGGAAAAATCACGACCTGGCTGGGTTTGGGCACCTTACCGTTCACCTTTGCCGGGTTGGTAATCGCCTCGGTGCTGTATTCGTTGCCATTTGTCGTGCAACCTTTGCAAGCCTCATTCGCCGCCATCGGCGAGCAGCCTTTGGAGGCGGCCGCAACCTTGCGCGCCAGTCCTTTGGATACTTTTTTCAGCGTGGTGGTGCCGCTGGCGAAACCCGGTTTCATGACTGCCGCCATTTTAGGCTTTGCGCATACCGTCGGCGAATTCGGCGTGGTGCTGATGGTCGGCGGCAATATTCCCGACAAGACCCGCGTTGTGTCGGTGCAAATCTACAACCATGTCGAAGCGCTGGAATACAGCGAAGCGCACTGGCTAGCCGGCTGTTTGCTGTTGTTCTCGTTTAGCGTGCTGCTGGTGCTGTATACCGTGCTGAAAACGCATCCTGTCGCGCATCCGCTTAAATAACTTTGGATATTAGGTTTCTGCACAAATTTATACTACACCGTCATCCCGGCAGGGAATGCCGGGATCCAGTAGCCAAGGATGGCAATATCGAATTTCACTATTGTTTTTTAGCGTATGAAACAATTTTTTAAGCTACTTCACATCCATGTGTCCTGGATACCGGCAGTCCATGCCGGCATGACGTGCTACGTTGATAAACCTAATACACATATATAACTGAGTGCGTACATGACCACCATCCAAGCCCGCTTCCAGCTCGATTACGGCGACTTTAAATTAGACGTCGATTTAAAACTGCCCGGCACCGGCATTACGGTATTGTTCGGCCATTCCGGCTCCGGCAAAACCACCCTGCTGCGCTGCATCGCCGGGCTGCAACGCGCGCCGCAGGGTAAGCTGGAAATTAACGGCCGTGTCTGGCAGGACAGCGAGCGCGGCCTGTTCCTGCCGACGCATAAACGGCCGCTGGGCTATGTGTTTCAAGAAGCCAACCTGTTTTCGCATTTAACGGTGTGGGACAACCTGCACTACGGCTTGAAACGGATCAAACAAAATCCGGGCACGGTCAAACTGGAACACGCCGTTGAATTGCTGGGCATCGGCCACCTAATGGAGCGCATGCCGGAACGCTTGTCCGGCGGCGAACGGCAGCGGGTCGCCATCGCCCGCGCCCTGGCGCTGAATCCTGAAATCCTGTTGATGGACGAACCGCTGGCGTCACTGGATTTCAAGCGCAAACAGGAAATCCTGCCTTTTTTAAGCCGCCTGCATCAGCAACTGGACATTCCGGTGCTGTATGTCACTCACTCTCAGCAGGAAGTCGCGCAACTGGCCGACACGCTGGTGATTCTGGAAGATGGTCGGGCGCTGGCGTCGGGGCCGCTATCGGAAACGCAAAGCCGTCTCGACGTGCCGCTGGCGCAAGACCGGGAGGCCGCCACCGTGTGGCAGGCGACCATCGCCGAACATGAAGCCGACTATCATCTGACCCGCGTCGCCTTTGCCGGAGGCTCACTTAGCCTGCCGGCGGTCGATGCAAAAATCGGCACACCGTTACGGGTACAGATTTACGCCCGCGATGTCAGCATTGCTCTTGAAGCGCCGACCGCCACCAGCATCCTCAATGTGCTGCCCGCGACCATCACCGGCATCGCCGATGGTCGCGACGGCCAGAGCGTGGTACAAGCTCAGGTCGGCAATCAGGCGCTGTTGGCGCACATCACCCGCAAATCGGCGCTAATGCTGGGTTTGCAGATCGGCATGGCGGTTTACGTGCAGATCAAGGGTACATCGATATTAAATTAATCAACACCGAGGAGATTCATCATGAAAGCAAGTGCACGAAATCAGTTTACCGGTACCGTTAGCCAAGTAATTATCGGCGCGGTAAATGCCGAAGTTCATATCAGCTTGAAAGGCGGAGAGACCATCGTCGCCTCCATTACCAAGGAATCCGTCGAAACGTTGGCGATCAAGATCGGTCTGGAAGTGGTTGCTCTGGTCAAAGCCCCGCAGATCATCATCGTCACCGATTTCGGCGGCTACCGGCTTTCGGCGCGCAACCAGTTGCAAGGCACGGTAACTCAGGTTAAACCCGGCACGGTTAACGCCGAGGTCGATATCGAGTTAAAAGGCGGCGAGCAGGTTGCCGCCACCGTGACCAACGACAGCGTCGAAACGCTGGGCTTGCGTAAAGGCCAAGCTGCCACGGCGGTGTTCAAGGCCGGTGCGGTGATTCTGGCTATCGCCGGTTGATGTTCCGTGCAACCCGGCTGCGAATGATGTCTAGCTTCCAGCAAGGGCATCTGACTTTCATGCAGCCGTCATACCGCAACAAGGAGCACAATGACTGAAGATTACAATCTCCAGGAAAAACGCAATAACTCAGGGCAATCGCGCTTAAATAAGCTTGGATTTTATAATCACTGGCTGATCAATTGCCTATAAATGTGGTTATTTTAAATTTCAGGTTATTGGAGCCGCGACTTTAGTCGCGCCAGTAGTTATATTTCCTTTACAACTGGCG
>JAUXTH010000098.1 GCA_030679035.1 Methylobacter sp.
AAGTATTGGGCTGGACGAAGTTGACTGTTTCGGCAGCCGCTATATTGAAACTCTGCCAGTTCAGCGACAGATTTTGGCTGGCCTGGTTGATGGTGGTGGTGCCGCCGGACTGCTCGATGGGGCTTGATAATGAACCAGAAACCAGCTGCCCGCCGATGGGTTCGGTATGCCCGACCGCCGCAGTCAGCGACAAGGCCGCCGCAAACAGCTTGCGGCTGGAGCCTTTGCTGCGTCCGCGCGCAATTTCGGCGACCGGAATCCAGACCTTGTGGATAGGACTCCAGACCAGTCGGTAGATGCGGTTCATCGATGCGTGGCGTTTCATGGTGTTTCCTTATTGAACAGATTATGTATCTAAGCTATGTAGGTCGGGTTAGGCGCTAGCCGTAACCCGACGTTTGCCGCTTCGTTGTGTCGGGTTACGCTACGCTAACCCGACCTACGAACTTCGAGATTGCCGGGATGACGTGCTTGCCAAGCGAAACGGGGTTTGCAACCCCGTCCGGCATGTATATGCCGCCTCAACGTGATCAATCAAAACCCCATGCCCATTTCCAGCCATGCCCGCACCTCGTCGGTTTTACCGACCAGCTCAGGTACCGGGCCGACCGGCGTGGCGACGAAGACTCGACCGCTCAATTGGCTTGCGCCGACCCAATGTAGCTTCGGCCCCAGCCAGTTAAGCCCCCCGCCTGCACCGCTCAGCGTGGCCCGGTTGGTTCCTCTGACCCAGGGATTCTGGTTGACCGTCACCTGCGCGCTGTCGATAAAACCGACCACCTGGAATTGCCCGAACCAGCCTGAGCCTAAATCGTGCCGAATTTCAGCCGTACCGATATAGCCGGTGTCGCCGGACATCGCGCCCATGTCGTAACCGCGCACCGTGTACGGGCCGCCGACAATCATCTTCTTCGACGAATCCAGATTGTCTTGCGCCCATTGACCGGCAAAAGCCAGATACAATCCGTCCTGCTGAGTCAGGCTTTGCAGACGCGATAAATTCGCGTTCCATTTCGAGAACATGCCTTGGGTTTTCACGGTTGCCGCATCGGCCGCCTGCGCCTCGGGATTGTCAAAACCGACATGCCCCCCCGTCCAGCCTAAATTCCAGGTATTGACACCGCCGGACAACAGCGTGTCCCGTGCATCCCCGGAAACACTCACCGCGCCGTCATCCAAATGTCGATAAGTTTTTATGCCGCTGACGTCGATACGGTCACGCAGTTCCAACCGGTCATACTGGATCTGTCCGTACAGATTGAAATTCCGTGTGCGGATCAGCGGATGCTTGCCCCAAGCACTGGCGACCTGCGCGGTGCCGTGCGCTTTGATTGCCGCAAGCGCCCCGCCCAGTTCGTAGTCCAGCGCCGAATAAGCCGCGCCCAAACGGGTGCCGTGGCCGTTGACTAGCGATTCGTAGGACAATCGTCCGTAGTTGACCCCGCTGCCGGAGGTCAGCCCGCTGACGCTCAACACGTCGCCGTGGTGCAGCGGGTTGATCCAGTTCACCGTAGCGCCGCCTCTGGGCCTTCCGGTATAGCGGTTGCCGTAATCATCGACCACCACGTTGCCGGTGACCGCCTGGGTATCTGAGGTATTGACCAGCAAGTCGGATGTCCCGACTGTCCCGCCCGCCTTCAAGGTCGAGTTGGCCGCAACGCCGGGAATGTCGGACAGCAACAGCATCGCATGATCGAGTCCCGACTGGCCGATAGTCTGCCCGCCTTGCAATGTCGACAGCGACTCGTTAAGCAGCGAGTCATCCACGCCGCTTTGGTTGTCGAGCTGAATCTTGCCGTATTTGGCTTCCATGACCTCGATCCGCACCACGCCGGTGGCGATGGTCTGCGCAGGAATGAAAGCCCTGGCCAGCGGATAGCCGTGGCTGTGGTAATACTCGTTAATGCGGACGGCAAGCTCCCCTAGCTGAGGCAGCGTGATGCTCTTGCCTTCGGTGTCCGCCACCAAGTCATGCAAGGTTTTTGTATCGATCTTGTCATTGCCGGTGATCTGAATCGATTTGAGTGGAAACGGCGCACTGGGCGGCAGCTTGCCGACATCTTGCCGCTCGATATTCAGTTTCGGCCCGATAGGGGAAGGCGCAGGCGGCTTGACCGGCTGAATCTGTTGCAGCATGTTGCCGGAGCCGGGCGCGACAGGGTCGACGGCTTGGGCTGACAGCGGGGCAAGCACCAGCATGGCCGCCAATAAAGTTACGCGGGTTCCCAAGCTCCAGCTTGGGAACCCAGTTAGCGAAGCTCTCGGCAACCGCTCCCTGCGTTGCTCTACCTCCTGCATCCATGCAGTCGCAGCTTCGCGAGACGGGAAGCTGGAGCTTCCCGCACTGAATTCCCAAGCCGGAGCTTGGGAACTAGCGATTTTCTCGTTCCCACGCGCTACGTGGGAATGCAGTATCAGCGCGCTGCGCTGTGTGAAGCCATGAAGAGCGATCCCGTTCGGCTGTGGTTGTGACGTTTCGGGACGCAGCGCGTCCTGAATGCATTCCCACGTAGCGCGAGAGAACGAGAGCGGTTTGATGGTTTGCTGGGGTAGGGCATTAAATTTCATCGGAGTCTTTTTCGTTAGGTTGATGATTGCCCGGAAACTTTACGCCGCCGTTCACGACTTTTATGGTCGGGCCGTTTTCGCCGATTTTCATCGTGGTATTCGTTATAGCGTCTTTTCCTGAGTTAACGGAGGATGGTTTCTCGCCGCCAGCTCCCTGGCCTGAACCCGGCTCTTGCGTATTTTTAGAAAAAGAGGGCTGGCCGGGCGTTCCGGGCTGGTTGTTCCCAGAAGGTGAGGTGAGGCTCGCCGTCAGCAGCGATGTCACATTACGCACCGGCTCCGGCGGCCTGCCTGAATCGGTTGATCCTGTTTTTGCCGGAGCTGCCGGATTCACCGTCAGCACGCCATTGACATAACTGAGCGTGTAATTGCCGCTGCTCAGGCCGCTGGGCGTGATGAGGTAGCTGCCCACGTTGACTACTCCTTGCGAGGTGCCGCCATAGCTCAAGTTGCCCAGCAGGTTCGCCATGTTCGGCGTCACGGAATAGGTCACGCCGCCGCTGCCGTTGTAAGCCAATCCGTCGTAGGTCTTCGTGGCGTCGTTCGCGGTGAAGCTGGCTTGTGCGTGCATTTGCACGGTGGCCAGGCCGGTTACCCCGGCTTGCGGCGTTCCGGCAACACCGACTGTCGAGGCATTCCTGCCGATGCCCAGTCCGTCCGCTTTACCGGATTTGGTGACGTCCCAGAAATTAGCGGTAAGTGTGCCTATACTGTTATAGCCCACCAGCCCGCCGACATAATTAGCCCCGCTCACGCTGCCGCCGACCAGTCCGACGTTGCGAATCACGGCGCTTGAGTTCGTGAATCCAAACAGGCCGACATAATTTTCTGCTGGTCGGTTGATGGTGAGATTGCTGATGGTATGACCCAAGCCGTCGAAGATGCCGGTGAATCGGCCGGCTGGAGTGTCGATGGGCTTGAAGCCCGCAGTGGTATTCCAGGTGGAAGTCGCCGTGGCGTCGATGTTGCCGCCCAGTACGTAGTTACCTGCTAAATTGCCTTGAATGCCCTGAAGTGTGCCGTCGTTGCTACTGGTTTGAGTTCCAAGTCCGTTGCTACCAATAACGGCGTAGTTTTTGAGATTTGCTAACGTCGAACCAAGCTGGGTGCTGAAGTTGGCCCCCGCCGCGAGGTTCACTGCCGCGCCGTTGGTCAGGTTGTAGGTGCTGGTGCCGCCAACGTTGACCGTGCCTGCGGCCATGCCGCCCAGCAGCGTGATAACGCCTTCATGATTCTCGACGGTGCGCGCCTCGATCACGCCGCTGTTGTTGACTACGCTGGCCAACAAGGTGTCCCTGGCTCCGGCGGTCAAGATGACTTGCCCGCCGTCGGCACGGATCAGCCCGCCGTTTTCGGCTAGGCTGTTCAATACGCTTTGATCGACCTGCATCTTAAACCAGATTGTTGCCGTTGAAGGTCAGCGTGACCGCATTGCCAGCACCCAGCGCCATGGTGCCGAGCTGCGCGGTGATGGTGCCCTTGTTAATCACGCTGCCAGCGGCGGAACCGGAAAAAGTCCGGGTATTGGAGTTCAGGCTGACGTCGTTAATATCCAATGTGGATGCGACCAGTCCGCCGACATTGACCTGTGCGCCCTGGCCGAACACGATGCCGTTCGGATTAATCAAATACACCTGTCCATTCGCGTTCAAATGGCCGAGGATTTGCGTGCCGTTGGTGTCGAAAATGCGGTTGACGGCAATGGCGCTGACCGAGGGCTGGACGAAGTTGACCGTTTCGGGAGCCGCAATGTTAAAACTATCCCAGTTGGCCGACAGGTTTTGGCTGGTTTGGTTGATCGTGGTGGTCGCGCCGGACTGGGTGATGCTGCCGTTACCTGAAACAATCTGCCCGCCGATAGGTTCGGTATGGCCGACCGCCGCAGTCAGCGACAAGGCCGCCGCAAACAGCTTGCGGCTGGAGCCTTTGCTGCGTCCGCGCGCGATTTCGGCAACCGGAATCCAGACTTTATGGATAGGACTCCAGACCAGCCGGTAAATGCGGTTCATCGATGCGTGGCGTTTCATAATAAGTCCTTATCAAATCATATAGCTAACGTTTTGCTGCATGATTCAGAGCGCTTTGTTAATCAAAGAGGTTTTCTGGAATCATGCAGCAAAACTTTCACCATACAACATCACCGTTCGCCAATCGTTCGGAGCCTCGCGCCAGTCGATCATTGTTATGCAAGTACAATCGGCGTACAATTTTCACATCAACTATTTCGGGGAGTCCATGATGGAAACCACAACGATCAAAGAAAGCCGTCTGAATATCCGTTGCGACAGTTACACGCGCCAGTTGCTGGACAAGGCCGCCGGTTATACGCACGTCAGCATTTCCGAATTTGTGCTTTCGCGCGCGGTAGCATCCGCCGAACGCGTAGTCCACGAGCATGAGGCCATCACCTTGGAGCCTAAAGACTTCGAGGCGTTTCTTGCTGCACTGGACACGCCGACAACAGCCAATGCCGCATTGGAGCGGGCTTTCAATCGACACGTCGATCAAGTTCGCCGTTGATGATTTATCGGATCAGGTCGCTTGATGCGTCCATCAAGACTGGGGATTTCCAGTGCGGCCGCGAGCCTTTGGATAACTACATCCGTCGCTACGCATCGCAAGATGTGCGCAAAAATATTGCCAGAGTCTTTGTTGCCGCGCCTGAGGATGACCTGCAACGATTGGCCGGTTTTTTTACGCTGAACGCGGGAAGCGTGAGCTGTACAAGCCTACCGGCCTCTTTAGCGAAAAAACTGCCGCACTATCCGGTGCCGGTTGCGCTAATCGGACGGTTGGCCGTGGATAAAAAATTTCAAGGTAAAGGGCTGGGGGCAATCCTGCTTGCCGATGCGTGTCGAAAAGTTGCGCAAGCCAGTGCCGTCCTGGCCGTAGCCGGTATCATCGTTGATGTAAAAGACGACGAGGCCAGCGCGTTTTATAAGCACTTCGGCTTTGAGCCGCTGCAAGGACAAGCGCATAGGATGCTGCTGCCTGCTTCTGTATTTCTGCCGAAATAACGATCATGTCCTCACCCCCAGATCATAGTCTCGAGATCATGTTGTTGGGCGGCTTCGACGCTTGCTTGAATGGGCATTCTATTGCGGGAAACTGTTACAACAAGATGCGAGCGCTGCTGGCCTATCTTGCTGTGGAACGGGAGCAGGATCACAGCCGGGAGGCTTTAGCCGAGCTGTTGTGGGGCGATAACGATCCTGTTACCGCCCGAGGGAATCTGCGCCGGACCTTGGCGGATTTACGCCGGGTGCTGGAGTTGCCAAGTGGCATATCACTGTTTTCATCCAGCAAGCACACCCTCCGGTTTGCCCCAAATGCCTATGTCGATGTGCTGGATTTTGCCGGACGGATGCCCGTTTCACCGGGCGGGGCTACTGACTATGATGAGCAGAGAATCGTTGCCCTCTACCGTGGCGAATTTTTGGCAGGCCTATTCTTACCTGACTGTCCTGACTTTGAGGATTGGCTACAGATACAACGCGAAAATCTGCACCGCCGTGCCTTGGCTTTGCTGGAACTGCTTTCTGATCGTTGCGCGCAATGGGGCGACTACAGCAAAGCGCTGCACTTCGATTTACGCTATATAGAACTGGAACCGTGGGATGAGAATGCCCACCGCAGGGCCATGCTCCTTTACGCGTTAAATGGACAGACCAGCGCAGCCCTCGGCCAGTACGAAATCTGCTGTCGCTTACTGAAAAATGAGTTGGGCGCATTACCCGGCGAAGAAACCCGGCAGTTGCTTGAGCGTATCCGTAGCAGCGAGTTTCGGCGGGAGCTGCGCACTCCTGCGGAAGCTTCGACGCTACAAGCTATACCCATATTATCCGCAGAGCGGCGACAAGTAACCGTGCTGTATTGCGAGTTGAATCTGGCTGCGATTGACGATCCCGATGAGGCGATGGAGCTGCTATCTGGGCCCCAAGCCTGTTGCGTGGACATTATCCGGCAGTTTTCAGGGCATATCGTGCAAACCCATGGCGGCGGCTTGCTGGCTTATTTCGGTTATCCGCAAGCTGATGAGCACGCTGCCCGCCGCGCCGTGCAGGCGGCCCTGGCAGTTATTCGTGTAGCTGCCCACAGCATTGAGATTCGCGCCGCCGTCCATACCGGGCTTATTATTACCAGCGGCGACACGGCTATGCCTGACGCAGCAGGAAGAACTTCAAAGCTTGCTATCCAGTGTCGCCAGAGTGTCGGCTACGGCGAGGTGGCGATCAGCCAACAGACGCATGACATAGTGGCAGGCTATTTCAACTGTATCAGCCTGGGCGCTCAATCTATACCGGACATCGCACAGTCTCTGGAAATATTCAAGGTGGTGCAGGAAAGCGGCGCACGCACTCGCCTGGATGCGGCGGCGCTGCTAACTCCGTTGGTCGGGCGCCAGGATGAAATCGCCACGCTGATGGCGTTCTGGGAACAAGCCGCGCAAGGTGTGCGCCGAGTTGTGCTAATTCAAGGCGAGGCAGGCTTGGGCAAGTCCCGCTTGCTGCACGCCATCAAACAGCGATTGGCTGATAGGCCGCACACGATTCGCGAATTACGCTGTTTCCCTGAGTTTAGCCAGTCGCCTTTCCATCCGCTGATTGCGATGTTCGAAGCTGTTATCGGTAGCGATCACGATGATACGCCCGAGATAAAATTCGGCAAAGTGGTCGCGTATGTCGAAACGCATTACCCCGAAGCCATGCATGATGCGGTTCCGATGCTGACTCAGCTGCTTTCCCTGGATCTTGACGATCAGCCGCCCTCCGATTTATCGCCGCAAAAACAAAAGGAACTGACCTGTGCGATTCTGCTGTCTACGCTGGAGGCGCTTTCTCTAAAGCAGCCGGTGCTGCTGGTCGTGGAAGACATGCATTGGATCGATTCTTCTACCCTGGAATTTTTGACCCTGCTGGTTGAAAAACAATCCGGCGGGGCTATATTCCCGGCATTCACGGCTAGGCCCGAGTTTGTTCCGCCTTGGCCGGAAGAACTCGCATTAAGGCTGGCGATTGCGCCGCTTTCCGAGGCGGCGGTGACGGAAATGATTGCTTCGATAAGCGGGGATATTCCGCCGGAAACCGTACGTCTCATAGTGGATCGAGCCGATGGGGTGCCGCTGTTTGTCGAGGAGATGGCGAAGCTTGCATCTCTGGATAATCAGGGATGTATTCCCGCCACGCTGCATGATCTGCTGGCGGCGCGTATGGATATGCTGGGTGAGGCGAAACTGGCCGCACAGCTGGCTTCCACCGTTGGTCGCGAGTTCGATCTGGCTCTGCTGCACAAGATTTACCCCAGCAGCCCGGAAGCGTTGAGCCAAGCTTTGGATGCATTACAGGATGCCGGATTGATCTTGAAGGTGAACAAAGCCACCCGTCAATTCAAGCACGCCTTAATTCAGGAGGCGGCCTATCAATCCCAAACCAAGGCGGCGAGGCAGGTCGCGCATCAACGTATCGCACACATATTGCACAGCGACTTCCCCGATGTGGTCACCACTCAACCAGAACTATTGGCGCAACATTTGGCCTCTGGCGGAGAAACACGGCCATCCATAGAATACTGGATTAAAGCCGGGCAACGCGCCGCCCAAAACTCAGCCAACACGGAAGCGATTGAGCACTTTAACAACGGCCTACAAGGCTTGATGACGCTGCCGCCCGATAAAGAACGCGACTCGTTGGAATTTACCTTACGCATTAACCTCGGCACCACGCTGAGCACCACAAAGGGATATGGCTCCGTTGAAGCGGACGCAGCATACACCCGAGCAATGGAATTGGCCGAGGACTTAGGCGATAGCGCCTGTTTATATCAAGCTTTGTGGGGTATGTGGCTGAGTTCAAGTTCGCGCATCGGTCATGTGAACGCCCTCGAACTCGCAGAAAAGCTGCTGCGCCTGGCGGAACAGAACAACGAACCGCTGCAACTACAGCAAGCACTTTATGCCATGGGCAACAGCCTGCTTTGGACAGGGCAACTCGAAAAAGCGCGTCTCCATCAGGAACGATCCATGGCGCTTTATCAGTCATCACACCACGAAACCATGGTCAGTGAATTCGGCGAAAACATCTGCGTGTCGTGCGGATCCCAGTTGGCGTGGGTGCTGTGGCTCTTGGGTTTCTCCAATCAGGCACTGGCGATCAGCGAGCAGACGCTGGCCCTGGCGTACCAGGTCAATCATCCCTACAGCCTGTGCTATGCAAAAGCTCACAGCCTGGCACTCGGTCGCTGGATGAGGCAGGCCGAGACAACATGCCAACTAGCAGAGAAAACAATGATGCTGTCCAATCAGCACGGATTCCCGGTCTGGTTGTTATCGGGTACGGCTTTCCATGGCTGGGCATTGTCCATGCAGGGGCAGCTGACAGGGATTTCGCAGATACGGCAAGTCGTTAGCATCGTTCGCGCCGCAATGAGCGGGATTGAGGCTTACTTCCTTGGCATGCTGGGCGAGGCTTATATGTATTCTGGACAGTTAGAGGAATCGCTGTCAGTGATGCACCAGACGCTCGATGTCATCAATGCGAAGGACGACCGTTTTTTAGAAAGTGAGATTTACCGGCTCAAGGGCGAATGCCTACTGGCGCTTTCGCCAGCCAATACGGAAGAAGCCGAAGCCTGTTTCGATCAGGCACTCGTTATCAGCCGTAAGCAACAGGCCAAATCCCTGGAGCTGCGGGCGGCGATTAGTATGGCAAGGTTATGGCAGCAGCAAGGCAAGCAAGAAGATGGTCGGCGTTTGCTAGAGGATGTTTATGACTGGTTCACCGAGGGTTTCGATACGCCCGATCTTCAGGAGGCAGCTAATTTGATCCAGTGCGAATAAATCCTGAGCAAGGTAGGCAAATACCGAGTTACGTTTAAGATCATAGGCTTTTTCGGCATTTAACCTGCGCTACGGCAGTTGCTACTCTTTTTTATTGGGACCTATCCAGCTGTTTTAATGCGGCGACAGCCTCCGCCACACCCTGCTTTGCAGCCTTACGATACCAAACAGCCGCCTGCTTGTTGTTCTTTTCTATTCCCGCGCCATTTGCGTACATGTCGCCCAACTTATATTGAGCGCGGGCATCACCCTGTACCGCCGCCTTGTTGTACCAGGAAAAAGCCAGACTCATATCTTTCGCCACACCTTGTCCTTGGGCATATATCAGACCCAGGTTATATTGAGCAGTGGGATCACCCCGTCCGGCAGCCTTGTAAAACCAATCAATGGCAGAGCTGAAATTTTGCGCCACACCTTTTCCCGTCGCATACATAAATCCCAATTTGGTTTGCGCCTCCCTATGCCCCTGCTCGGCCGCCTTGCCAAACCATTCAGCAGCCTGTTTACCATCCTCGGCTACACCCTGTCCCATCGCGTATATCATGCCTGTATAAAACTGAGCATCCACATTGCCCTGCTCAGCCAACTGCAAATAAAGCGGCAGCGCCTTGACAACCTGGCCCTGTTTAACCAGTTTCTTGGCCTTTTTTAGCATGTCCGCAACATCTTGATTAACGGGTGCCGTCGTTGTTTTTAAATCAACTACGTACAAAATAGCTGTTACCAATACGATACAGGCGACACATTTACACCAAAAAGCCCCATTTGTTTTTTTTAATAACTGGGTGCTGCTAAGCCATGCCTTATTGCCAATCGAGCGGACGTTTTCCAGGTGTTTATTGATCATTGCAAGGTAAGCGGGGGGCTTTGCGGCAGTTACCGGTGGCGCTACATAGCTTTGAGTAATAATTGCCGCCATCCGCTGCACATCATCGGTCGCTTGCACCCTTTCTTGCTGGTCTATCCATTGATCATGCTCGGCTCTTTTACCGGAATCGGATAACACCGCATAAGCGTTATTGATGCTTTTCATTATCCGAAGCGCTTCTTCATGCCCGCCTATATATTTATCAGGATGATATTTCTGGCAAAGCGCTTTATAAGCGGCCTTGATAACGCTTGCAGGCGCATTGCGCGACACATTTAAATTATCATAATAGGTTCTGAACTTAGCCATACAATTTTCAATTATGTGGGTACGCACCGCGTACCGTTTTTCAATACCACTCCAAGCTAAAGTTTCCTACTTACCAACAAGCTTGATTCCGCTTTTATCAATAGTGATTAACTGTTGCTTGTACAACGCGCCGATGGCCTGTTTAAACACCTTTTTACTGACCCCGAATGTGGCATAAATGGCTTCCGGCGGGCTTTTGTCGCTCAACATCAACTCGCCGTTATTGGCTTTCAGCTTGGCTATAATGCTGTCGGTCAGCGATACGACCTTTCCGTATCCCGGCTGGTGCAAACTGAGATCGATTTTACGATCCTCCCGTATCTGCTTAATATAGCCGTCCAGTTTCTGGCCTTTCCTGACCGGCTGATACAACTCGTTTTGATATAACATGCCCCAATGGCTGTTGTTGATGATGGCTTTAATACCCAGATCAGAAGCATCGGCAATGATCAGCGACACTTTTTGGCCGACTTCAAAATCGACCGATTCATCGCTGAGCAACTTATCAATCTTGGTCGTCGCGGCGATGCGGTTTTGCTCGTCCAAAAACACCTTGACCAGGTAAGAGCGCCCTACTTCCATCTCATGGTATTGTTCGCTGAACGGCACCAGCAAATCTTTAGGCAACCCCCAATCCAGAAACGCGCCGACATAATTGAGCGACACCACTTTCAGCCAGGCGATATCGCCCACCTGGGCTAACGGCTTTTTGGTCGTGGCGGCCAGATGGCCTTCCGAATCCACGTAGACGAATACGTCCAGCGTATCGCCGACCTCGCAGTTTGCGGGCAGCTTCCTGTCCGCCAGCAGCACATTGCCGGAGAGTCCATTGCCTAGGTAGACATTAGCGCCTTGTTGTTTAACGACTTTCAGCTTATTTATTTTGCCGATATTTATCATAATTTATTGGGTAGATTTGGGTTTAATATGCATAGCAATAAGCCTTCAACATCAGCTAGTAACTGAAGTGAAATATTGTCCACGAAAAGCACGAAAGACACGAAAATGTTTTAATAGAGCATTCCGTTCAACTGTTGCTATGGAAGTTACACAAACACAGCACCTTTGGCAAAGCTCTTTTTGTACCCATACTCCGTCCATTTTTCGTACTTTTCGTGTCGCCTAGAGGCGCCTACTTTTGGCTTTCGTGGACAGAAAAATCAACTGGTAACTGATGTTACGCACGGACGGTACTTCTCCCGTTTGCCGCTCCGAGCACCGGAGCTTTTGTCGAGAATAGCCCGTCAGGGGGGCGGCATGGATGCCGCACGTCAGCAGACGGGCAGGAGCCCCTTCTGCTGACCCTCGACAAAAGCGAGGAGCGCAGGAAATAAGCGGCAACCGGGTCGCCTTTTCTTTGGTTACTTTCTTTTCGACTGCCTGGATGCAGGAGGTAGAGCAACGCAGGAGCAGTTGCCGAGGCGAAGCAAAAGAAAGTAACTCGCCCTCGGGTGCGAGAACCCGATTAAAAATAAACCGTCGCAACAGCGACACTTTAATAATAAAAATGTTAATGCAGTCTAAATTCGAATAACTGCGTAACATCAGCTGGTAATCACAAACCTGACCGCATCCAGCCTTAACTGCGCCGCCTGGATGTTTTCATGCGCCAGCATGGTCATGTCCTTTAGCTGCTCGATTTCCTCCGTCCTGATAGTCGGATTCACTTTTTTCAGCCTGACCAGGCGCTTGATCTCATTGCTAAGCGACTCCAGCATGACTTGGGTCGCCTGATCGACTAACTGCTGCATCTCGGCTTTGGCTTTTTGCTCGGCCACATTCAATATATTGATAAGATGCGGACGCTGGCTGTTCAAAAAAGCAATGATTTTGTGTTTATCAAACTTGATTCCGGCTTCAACCAAGTCGCGGTGTTCGATGGCTTCGCTTACATCCTTTTGGTTTTGATCGATCAATACCCTGATCGGCGTATGCGGCAGGAACCGGCCGATTTGCAATTCGGCAGGCGCGCTGCACTCAACAATAAACAAGCACTCCAGAAAAAACTGCCCGGCTTTAAGATCGCTATGCTTGATCACGCTGATCGCGGCGTTGCCGGTTTCACTGGACAGCACCATATCCATCGACGCGGTGACCACCGGATGTTCCCAGGTCATAAACTGCATGTCTTCCCGAGCCAGCGCAATCTGCCGGTTAACGGTGAAAGTCAAGCCATCTTCAGTCAATCCGGGGAAATGCGAAACGCGCAAATGGTCGCTGGGCCGGACAATAAAGCAATCGGGCGAATGGAACTCGGTATCCACGCCGTAGCATTCAAAGACATCCTCCATATAAGGCCAAAGCACGCCTTCCTTCTCGTAAGTGTTCAGCTGATCGATCAGCTCGTCAGCCAATTCCTTGCGGCATGAATTCAACTCCAGCAATTGATCGCGGCCGTTATGCATTTCCGCTTCAAGCTCAATACTCAGTGCTTGGGTCTTGGCGACAAGGGCATTAATCTCGGCCGGATTCCTGCTATCCAAAACAGCCGCCAGTTCATCGTGCAACAAATCCGCAACCCGCTGAGCGGATGAGCTGTTGCAGGCAAACGCATTCAGACCTTCGTCATACCAGCGGTACAACACGGCATTATCAGTGCGCTCCAGATACGGCACATGAATCTGGATAATATGTTTCTGCCCAATACGGTCAAGACGGCCTATGCGCTGTTGCAATAAATCAGGATTGGTCGGCAAATCCAGCAAGATCAAATGATGCACAAACTGGAAGTTCCGGCCTTCGCTGCCGATCTCGGAACAAATCAATAAGCGCGCGGCACTTTCCGGGTCGGCGAAATAAGCCGCCGCCCGGTCGCGCTCGATAATGCTCATGCCTTCATGAAACACAGCCGATGCGATACCGGCGCGGTTTTTCAGGGTTTGTTCCAGGTCAATCGCGGTTTGCGCCTGTTTGCAAATCACCAGGGCTTTATCGCCTGCCAACTGCTTTACCTTGTCCACCAGCCACAGATAACGCGGATCTTGCTGCAAGTCATCTTCATTCGCCGCCCCTGTTAACGCATAGCCGTAACGCTCCCGCTCGGGAAAGCCCTGCACGGTTTGCCGGGAATTGCGAAACAAAATCCGCCCGGTGCCATGGTGATCGAGCAGCACGTTAACCAGCGCATCGCGTGCCGCCGCCGATTTTTCAGGATCGTTAAGATTTTTCAGCAAGCCGTCGACATTGTCATCTTTGAGCAATGCGGTCAAATGCTGCTGCGCCTCTTCATCTAACGCTTCATCCGCCAGCAACAATTTGGCCGCGTTAGCCACCGGCTCAAACAAGCGTTCTTCTTCAACGAAAGCTGCAAAACTGTAAAACCGGTCGGGATCGAGCAATCTTAAGCGGGCAAAATGGCTTTCCTTGCCCAATTGCTCAGGGGTCGCCGTCAATAAGATAAGACTGGGGGAAATTTGGGCCAGTTGTTCAACAAACAAGTAATCAGCGCTGGGCGCTTGTTCGCTCCATTCCAGATGGTGCGCTTCATCGACTATCACCATATCCCAGCCCGCGTCTATGGCCTGCTGCTGGCGGCGCGGGTAATTGGAGAAAAAGCCCTGACTGCATAGTATCAGCTGTTCGGTTAGGAACGGGTTAACGGCATCCGCATCCTCTTCGCCTGCTGTCGCCAGTGATGGTTCGGCCTCAGCGAGCATATCGTCTTCGACATAAGCATCAAGGCAACGCGCCTCGTCAAAAATGCTAAAGCGCAGGTTGAAACGCCGGAGCATTTCCACCAGCCATTGATGCAGCAGCGTTTCCGGCACGATAATCAACACCCGGTTGCTCAAGCCGTTAATCAGCCGGTGATGCAAAATCAGACCGGCTTCGATGGTTTTCCCCAAGCCTACTTCATCGGCCAGCATGATTCTTGGCGCCGACCGGTTAGCCGACTCATGCGCAATAAACAACTGATGCGGAATAAGCGAAGCACGGCCGCCCAGCAAGCCTTTAACCGGCGATTGCTGATGCTGTTGCAATCTGCGCCAGGTTTCATAGCGCAGCAAAAACCAGGCGGAAGGATCGACTTGTCCGATAAACAGCCGATCCTGCGGCTTGTTGAATTGAATGTGATGATTCAGCTCCACCTCATCCAACCGAACTTCCTGCCCATCTTCATTTTTGCCCAAGTAAGTAATCAAGCCGTCCTGCTCAATCAAGCCGGTGACGGTCACTTTATCCTCATCAATCGATTCAATAACGTCGCCTGCCGAAAACCGGACGCGCGTTAACGGCGCGTTATCTTGCGCATACATACGCTTTTCGTCGCAGGCCAAAAAAAGCACCGTGACCCGCTTGTGCGCTACATCAAGAATAAGACCTAAGCCGAGCTCAGACTCGGTGTTACTAATCCAGCGTTGGCCGGGGATAAACTGTTCCATTTATTAAGATGCCATTAAGATTGGGTAAATATTGATTCGAGTAGGCTATTATTATAAGCGACACAGCAGAATTATTCCGGCAATTAATTGTTGTACAAAACGGTTTGAGTGTGATCCAAGGGCAGCTTTAACCCCGCTAAATTATTACTTTCGTTAAGTAGCCATTAAGGTTAAAGCGAATAATATGAAGCCAAAGTTTTTCACGGGCTAAGCAGCCTTACCGAACAACACAGAACTATATTAAATCAATTACTTAAACAACATAACCATGAAAAAAACGCTATTTATAACCCACTTGATTGCGCTGACACTTATTTATTCATCAGCATCCTACGCGTCCGGGGGCGAAGGTCACGGTCATGGTAGAGGACACCACAAACATCACTATGCCGAAGAGGCTAGATATTATCCTGAGCAGCCACGCTATTCCCCCCCTCAGGATCCGCGCTCTCACCAGGGCTTAGCCGGTGGTGTTGTAGGCAGCGTTTTGGGCTACGAAATTGGTAAAGGCGACCCTATTGCTACCGGATTGGGCGCAGCCGCAGGCTCTTACCTGGGCAACGGAGTCGCTGGAAGACGTTAACTCTGTTTGATTGGACCGGCAAGCTTGATTTTGTTATCTCAATACCGAATTAAATAACACGAGGAAATATCCCATGAAAAAATTGCTTTTTTTAATTCAATTAACGGCCTCTGTAATCCTGTTTTCACCGCTATCTTACGCGGATAGTGATTCAGGGCATCGTGGTTGGGGACGTCATCATCACCATCGTCATCACTACGACGACGACTATTATGTGCAACCGCAAGTCAATTACTACTACCAACAACCAGAGGCTCGCTATTATCAGGCACCGCCGGTTCGTTATTACCAACAACCGCAGTATTCAAACGATCCACGCTCCCACCAAGGCTTGGCCGGTGGCGTTATAGGCAGCGTGTTCGGCTATGAAATGGGTAGCGGAGACCCTCTTGCTACCGGGCTGGGTGCCGCCGCCGGTTCCTACTTGGGCAATGGAATGGGCGGAAGATGGTAATCCAGTCCTTTGAAATATTGGAGTAATTAAGCAAACAACAAAGGGGAGCACGAATTATCGGACTGTGTGCTCCCCGCACCTCCCTTCAACCGGCTCCGGCAGAGAACTAGGCAGACTCACCCCGTTAAACGCCTAAAACTTGCCGCGCACCTGAAACAAATGCGCTTCCACATTACACGCGCGCCAAACGTAAAGTCGCAAAAATTCATCTGTACTAGATTTAATTCCAACTGAGAAAGCGCGCACAGCACGCCCTTGTATGATCAAAATTAATAAATATTACCAAAAGATCAAGTAAGCTTTAACCGTTTATTGGGAGGCCGTCACGCCCTGAGGACTGGTTTTTTTGTTAACCAGAGCCTGCTCCGTAGATTGGCCCCCGCCCTAT
>JAUXTH010000104.1 GCA_030679035.1 Methylobacter sp.
TCGACAAAAGCGAGGAGCGCAGGAAATAAGCGGCAACCGGGTCGCCTTTTCTTTGGTTACTTTCTTTTGGCGAAGCAAAAGAAAGTAACTCGCCCTCGGGTGCGAGAACCCGATTAAAAATAAACCGTCGCAACAGCGACACTTTAAATAATAAAAATGTTAATGCAGTCTAAATTCGAATAACTGCGTAACATCAGTTATTAATTTAAGCTCACTGACATTAATTAAGCCTTAACCGTTCGACTACGCTCAGGACTAAGGTCTTGTCGAAAGATGATCAGTTGATCCGTTTCATATAACGCGAACAGGCAGAAACCATAGCCGAAACCCGTTATAACAACCACCTATACGATGGATTTCGCTACGCTCTCGGCAACTGCTCCATGCGTCGCCTAAAGCGCCTACTTTTGGTGCTCTACCTCCTGCATAACCCACAGGGATGTGGGGAATGCAGATATTGCAGGAGCAAATATCTGTCCATGCAGTCGTACCCATCCTACCCCGCTCCATTACCGGGTTAATATCCTCGCCCTAAACTTTTAACTTCTCTTAATTTTCCATTTTCGAAACGAAGGTATTGCTGCAAACGTAAACGACCGAAATTGTATACCCACTCTTCTACTTGTATCTCTTCATATTGTTGCAGATCAATGGTTCTACCCGGAAAATGTATCGTTCTACTCACTATTTTAGTGTGAGTTTCAACGGAATCCGGCTCACCGCATTTAGCGAGTACTTCATCTTTATAATCGCCCCGCTCAACCAACTTGTGTCCGCATCTCATCGCATATGCGGCATTGAACGAATACAAACTCAAAACTAAGCCCCATATAACGATATATCTCATCACATAAACCTTAAAGTAGTTAAAAATCTTATAGATACTAAAAAAATACCTGTATGATTTTCGATGAGGCGGCAGAAACTCGATGTTACGCTTCAAAAAACTTCTTCTATGTGAGCTTGCCTGCCTTCCGCTCCTGCACTTGACCATCATCACCAACCAAAACCGTCGTTGCCAGCCCGTAAAAAATACCATGCTCAACAATCCCAGGAATACCGTTTAAGGTATCGTTCAGTGTCCCAGCATCGATATGTTCATCAAAGCTCATATCCAATATCAAGCTGCCATAAGAACTTACCGCAAAACCGTTTTTATTGGCATTTTGGCGTAAATCACCATGCCCGCCGCTCGCTTCCAGCTGCTTTTTAACCAGTTGCCAGGCAAAAGGCATCACTTCAATGGGGATCGCAAAATTCTGACCGATTCGCTCAACTAACTTGCCCTGTTCAACTAACACTAAAAATTGTTCGCTGGCGGTTGCCAGCAGTTTTTCGCGCACCAAGTCTGCCCCTTGACCTTTGAGCAAGGTTAATTCGGGCGACACTTCATCAGCGCCATCGACATAAAGATCAAGGTGACTGACCTGCTCGAAACCCAGCACCGGTAAACCGAGCTGTTGCGCCTTGACCGCGCTCACAACCGAGCTGGCGACCGTGGTCACTTTAAGCCCCTGCTCACGACTACGTTGCGCCAGGTCCTCGATAAAACAATTTGCCGTCGATCCGGTGCCCAGCCCGACCAGCATCCCGTCTGTCACTTGGTTGGCTGCATATTTGGCAACCCGTTCTTTATCGTTCATGGTTTGCTCCTTAGTAATGGCAGGATCAATTAAATCGATCATCCGCTGTTGTTTACGTTTCATAGCCAATGACGTAAACCGAAGCATAGCACCATCGCCTCCACACTCAACCATTCTTATAACCGGCAAGCCCCGTTTGTTTACGTATAATGGTTTCTTTTTTCTGCACTGGATTTACGTTCCGGCTCGCAACAAGGAATCTTCATGTCTCAAATAGTTGTTTGTGCGCTATACAAATTTGTCACCCTGGAAAATCATCAGGCTTTGCGTCAACCTCTGCATGAGGTGATGGAAGCCAATCAGGTTCGCGGCACTTTGCTGCTGGCCAACGAGGGCATCAACGGCACGATAGCCGGATCACGTCAGGCCATCGATAAAGTGCTGGACTGGTTACGCGGCGATCCGCGTTTGGCAGATCTCGATCACAAGGAATCGCTGACTGGCGAATTACCTTTCAACCGTACCAAAGTTAAACTCAAAAAAGAGATCGTGACAATGGGCGTGGAAGGCATCGATCCCAAACGCGTGGTGGGGACTTATGTCAGCCCTAAAGATTGGAACGAACTGATCTCCGATCCTGATGTGCTACTGGTAGACACCCGCAATGACTACGAGTTTAAAGTCGGCAGCTTTAAAAACGCGATTAACCCGAATACCGCAAGTTTTCGGGAGTTCCCCCAGTACGTTAAAGAAAATCTCGACCCCGAAAAACACAAGAAAGTGGCAATGTTCTGCACCGGCGGTATCCGCTGCGAAAAATCCACGGCCTTCTTAAAAGAACAGGGCTTTGACGAAGTTTATCATCTCAAAGGCGGGATATTGAAATATCTGGAAGAAGTCCCCGCACAGGAAACGCTTTGGGAAGGCGAATGCTTTGTCTTTGACGACCGGGTAACGGTTAATCTCCAGCTTGAAAAAGGCATTTACGACCAGTGTAACGCCTGCCGCCTGCCTATCACCGAAGCCGACAAAGCCAGCGAACAATATCAGCAAGGCATCAGCTGCCCTCATTGTTACGATAAAATCACGCCCGAGCAGAAGACCCGTTTCATGGAACGTGAAAAGCAAATGGAATTAGCTAAAAAGCGCGGTGAAGTCCATATCGGTGCACATGCCGCCAAGACCCTACTCCAAAAACGTATAGCCAAGTTGCAACGGCGGCAACAGATATTAGAAGAGTGAAATAAAAAGCAATACCCGCCCAGCCTGATTGGCCAACATAATTTATCAGGATTTTGTATTACGGGTTTTAACGTGTAGTGCGCGGAGCTAGTGCCGTAGGCGGTGAAAAGACAAGCCGTACCTTACGACCTGCATTTTCCAGCTTGAGAATAATGTTTGAAGTGATTATAAATACGCCCCGCTATGGTCACACCCGCCAACACCAGCGCACCGGAAACGATGCCTGCCAGCGCATTGAGCAATGAAGAAGTCAGCACTTCCAGCATGCCGCCGATGCTTGGTACGACATTGGCGCTTTGTGCTAGGTGCTCGATGAAATGGTGCGCTATGGGAATACCGTGCATCAAAATCCCGCCGCCCACCATAAACATCGCGGCTGTGCCGACCACCGCCAGCAACTTCATCAGGTAAGGCGCGCCGTGCAAAAAAACTAGACCCACTTTGTGCTGGATTTTCGTCCATAGGCCCAGACCCGGCTTTTGGCACAGGTGGAGCCCCACATCATCCAGTTTCACGATGACTGCGACCAGACCGTATACGCCTGCAGTCATAATCAACGCAATGCCTGAAACCACGGCCACTTTGGTTGCAAAAGCCGCAGTTGCCACGGCGCCCAACGTAATAACGATGATTTCCGCCGACAGCACAAAGTCGGTGCGAACGGCCCCCTTGATCTTGTCCCGCTCAAATGCCACCAGGTCGATCTCAGGATTGGCGACCGCCGCAGCCAGTTCGGCATGCTGGGCTTGATCTTCGGCATGGGTATGCAGCAACGGGTGCGCCAGTTTTTCAAAACCCTCGAAACACAGATAAGCGCCGCCCAACATCAGCAACGGCATGATTAGCCACGGCGCAAGCCAGCTGATCGTTAATGCAGTCGGCACTAAAATCAGTTTGTTTTTCAGTGAGCCTTTCGCGACCGCCCACACCACCGGCAACTCCCGCTCCGCCCGGATACCGGATACCTGCTCGGCATTCAGCGCCAAATCATCCCCCAAGACCCCGGCAGTTTGCTTCGCCGCAACCTTGGTCATCAAAGCCACGTCATCCAGAACTAAGGCAATATCATCAAGTAAAACTAAAAGGCTTGCACCGGCCATATTGGACTCTTTTGAATAGATGAATGAGAAGGATTGGACATCAGTAATTGTAGGTTCTGCTATGCCGATTTGTCTCCTAATCCCGCGACCATAGGGCAAGGCGAGCAATCTGCGGCTATGGGTAACATACAAATTCAGCTCCGTGTTAGCTAGTTTATTGAGCTCGCATAAGGAACGCCAGCCTCGCCTATCAATGGATTGCTCCTAACACAGCGCCGCAATGGCAGGTTCACAAATACAAATCTGTAATTATTTATTCAAATTATTTTGCTTTTATTTATTGGCATGTTAAATTCCCGTACAGTTAGTACGCTATTTACTCATACAATATCGGTTTGCTATATATTTAGGGGAGACTTGTGTATTAGCTATTCAACTTCATATTTAACCTAAAACTATAAGGAAAAGATTGTGGAAGAAGAAAATGATAATAAAATTTGGATCATTACCGCCGTTGTTGTTATCGCGTTAGCTGGTACTTTATTTATGGTAAGAAGTGGCGAACACGGTAAATATGAAAGCAGCGCAAAAGCCATTGGAGAAAGCAAAGATTTCTCAGCGTACAAGAACTCCCCGCTGGACAAAAAGTAAGTAAAGGCAACACGCAGAACCCCAACTCAATGCAGCCGTGCGGGTTGGGGTTCTGCGCTCACCAGCACCGGCTAATTATTTAGCCCGGCAATCCAAATCTATGAACCTTGAAACTCTGCACTACCATGCGGCGGATATTTTCAGCGGCTACCTTGTGCCAAACACCACGACAGTTTTGCCGTGCGCGGTGATCAGTTTTTTGTTTTCCAGTTCCTTTAAAACACGCCCGGCCATCTCTCTTGAGCAGCTGACCATGCGACCTATTTCTTGCCTGGAGATATGCAGTTGCATGCCATCCGGATGCGTTATTGCCTCGGGACCTTTACATAAATCCATCAAGGTTCGGGCGATTCGCCCTTCTACATCCATAAACGCCAGATCACATAAATTGCGGCTGGTGGTTAATAAGCGAGCCGATAATTGTTCGCCTATCATGAATAAAATATCAACCCCATATTCCATCATTTCTTTTCTCAAAATCTGGCGGAGTCGTTCGTAACTTATTTCGGCCAAATGGCACTCGCTACGTGTTTTAACGCTGACCTTGCGCCTTTCTGCCGCTTTAAAAACGCCAATTTCACCGATAAATTCATTTTTATTTAAGTAAGCAAGAATCAATTCATGACCGCCTTCGGCCTCTTCCACGCAAACACTGACAGACCCTTCTATGATAAAATACAGCCGGTCCCCCGTGTCTCCAGGCCGGATAATGGTGGCTTTGGCGGGATATTTTTTGATATGGCAAAAACGCAAGAAATGCTCTAATGCTTCTTTATAAGGGGAGTCTTGGACTTTAAGTGTCATAACAACAATTCATCTATCATTAAGTGCAGTGGGATATTCGGCTAACAATGCAGGATTTTAACAAAAAAATCAACATTGTCACTCTGGCAATAAACGTTTTTATGCTACTCTATGCGTCATTTTTAATTGGAAAAACAAATGCAAGTAACAGTCAAATGGGTCGACGGCGTGATGTTCGTCGGCGAAACCGGCAGTGGGCATGCTGTCGTCATAGACGGCCCGCCTGACCATGGCGGCCGTAATATAGGCATGCGCCCGATGGAAATGCTTTTGCTGGGCGTGGGCGGATGTTCATCTTTTGATGTGGTTCAGATCCTGCAAAAAGGCAGAAATGACCTTGTTAAATGTGTAACTGAAGTTACCGCCGAACGGGTCGATGCCATCCCTAGCGTGTTTAGCAAGATTCACCTGCATTTTATCGTCACCGGCCATGATTTAAAGGCATCGGCAGTTGAAAGAGCGGTAAAATTATCCGCAGAGAAATATTGCTCTGCTTCCATCATGCTAAGCAAGGCAGTGGAAATCACCCATGATTTTGAAGTTATTGAGGTTTAACTACGTTGAATAAATTGCAATTACACGGCTTTAATAATTTAACAAAGTCGCTCAGTTTCAATATATATGATATTTGCTACGCACCGGCTGAGCAGCAGCAAGCTTATATCGAATATATCGATGAAGCTTACAACGCCGACAAACTGACCCAAATCCTTAAGGATGTCGCCGACATCATCGGCGCACAGGTTCTTAATATCGCCCGCCAGGACTATGAGCCGCAAGGCGCCAGCGTCACCATGCTGATCTCCGAGGGCGAAGCGCCGCCGCCGCCCAGCATGAACAGCCAATCGCCCGGCCCCTTGCCGGAAACGGTGCTCGCGCATCTGGATAAGAGCCATATTACGGTGCACACTTACCCCGAAAGCCACCCCGACAACGGCATCAGCACCTTTCGTGCGGACATTGACGTTTCCACCTGCGGCCGGATTTCGCCGTTGAAAGCGCTCAATTACCTGATTCACAGCTTTGAATCCGATGTAGTAACCATGGACTATAAAGTGCGCGGCTTTACCCGTGACATTTCAGGCAAGAAACATTATATCGACCATAAAATCACGTCGATTCAGGACTATATTGCTATCGATACGCAAGAAAGTTATCAGATGATTGATGTGAATGTGTATCAGGAAAATATTTTTCACACCAAAATGATGCTCAAGGAAACCGAGCTGGAAAACTATTTATTCGAGAAGGAATGCGACTTGACCGCTGAGCAAAAAGTGGGAATAGAAAGCAAACTGCACAAGGAAGTGACTGAAATTTTCTACGGTCACAACTACCGTCAGCGTTATGAGGAAGTTAAAGCTTGATTGTTAATCCAGCTTTAACTTAAAACATAACACCACGAAGGAGACTAGGTTTTACCTTAGTTTTTCTTCGTGGTTTCTTTATTAATCAATCTGCTTACCCTTTAATTGCCGCGCAATTAAAGTAACCGGATGAAGCACTTCCAGCACCACCCCTCTCTCCCTGAGTCCCGCCGATATATGCAGCGCACAGCCTATGTTGGAGCTGACCAGATATTCAGGCTGATCTTCTAAAGCCACGTTCAATAAGTCATTTAACAACGCTTGCGCCATTTGCGGATGATCCAGCATATAACTGCCCGCCGAACCGCAGCATTGTATCGATGCAGGCAGCTGCGTCATTTTAATATCGGGGATTTGTTGCAGCAGCTTTACCGCCCCCTGTTCCTCACGCATGACATTTCTTAACGAGCACGGCGTATGCAGGCACACCGATGCCGCCAATGGCAGCAGTTGATCTCTAAGATCGCTGCCCGATTTGATTAAAAACTGGCTTATATCAACCACTTTTCCGGCAAACTCGGCCTGTTGATATTCCTTCATCTGACTGCCGCAACCGCTGGCGATGGTCACTATCGCATCCAGGCTTTTATCCGCAAAAGCGCTGCAATTGGTTGCGGCCAGGTGCTCCGCTTTTTCAATATCGCCGTCATGCCTATCCAGTGCGCCGCAACAGGTTTGCTGTTCAGGTAAATACACATTAAAACCTGCCGCTGTTAACACCTTGATTGCCGAATTAACGGTCTGATGATCCAGTAATGACCCCATGCAGCCGATAAACAGCCCCACATTGCCCTTAGCCGGAGTGATTTCGGTAAAGTAGCTTGGTTTTAGGGGCGTTCTATCGCTTTGAGCCTGCAATAAGCGATCAACTTTATCGAGATGTAACAATTCCGGTAATTTGAAAAAACGGGCCGCTTTTTGCAGGCCGCTGGACTGATAAAAGCTCAATCCCGATTGCGCCAACCGATTAGTGGCTTTATTGTGGGACACTTCTTTCAGCAAAGTCCCCGCTAAAGAGAATTTCTTGTTGGCTTTTATTTGCCCGCGAAAATCATCAATCAAGTGTCCATATGGCACCACGGCAGGACAAACCCGTTCACAGGATCGGCATAACAGACAGTTATCGATATGCTCAACCAGCTTTTCTGAAGTTTCAAGATGCCCGCCCGCCCAAGCTTGGATTAGTGCAATGCGGCCACGGGGCGACTCGTTTTCGTTTTGTGTTTTATTGTAGGTGGGGCAGTGCGGCAGACATAAACCGCATTTAACGCAGATGTCAGCGTCAGCTAATAAGTTATTCATGGTTTTGTGCAGAGATTGCGTCAATTATTTCGGAATATTCATCGACTTTTGGCCGGTATAGAAACAGCCCCAGGGCCGACAGCCCGGTGAATATGTACAAGGTGTTGAAATCATCGCCGAACACAAACATGACCAAGCCGAAAACTCCAACGACTTCAACCAGCGCCATCGAAACGATGACGGTCACCAGATAACGGCTTTTTGCGATGTTCCCACACGCCGCGTCGGCGCATGGCATGGTTTGATTCAAGCGAAGCTGAATATGCCTGATCAGGTTGGTCAGCGGAAAGGTCACGATGGCGACAGCGTAAAATACCGTTCTGATCAGCACCCGCTGACCTTCCTGCAACGGCTGTTGCAGTTGTTCGCCTAAGGTATGGCAAATAATGAGATAAGCCGCGAGCATCACAAGCATCATGCCGACAATGATCCAGGGCAGGATAAGATCAGACTTTAATTGTTCGCGTTCAACCGGGTTGCCCATGTTGTTTCCTGTGAAGTGGATTTAGCCGTCTATGATACCAAACCCCGTTGCGATGGAGTTTGAATTTGTTAGTGCCGGGATTATATGTTGTCCACAAAAAACACGAAAAGCACGAAAATATTCAGGGAGATGTCAGGCTATATGTCCGTTCAAAAGGTTATGGCTTGCCTATAACGTTCGTGTCTTTCGTGCTTTTCGTGGATCGATCGACGTTTTTTAGGTTGAGCCTTGAGCCTCTTTTAACGTAAAACTTTTTGACAAAATAAGACAACCGGTCGTATTATTCAGCCATGGCTGAAACCACAAAAAAACAAATCAACCGGGAAAACCTATTAAACCAGGGAGTAACCTTGCTTATGGAGCAGGGCTATCACGGCACCGGGCTGAAAGAGATTCTGGATGCGGTGCAGATTCCCAAAGGCTCTTTTTATAATTACTTCGGCAGCAAAGAAAATTTCGGCGCGGAAGTCATTCAGCACTATATCGAGCCGTTTATTAAACAATTGACCGCGCATTTGCAGCAGTCCGAAGGTGACGCGCTCGGCGCATTACAGCGTTATTTTGATGAGGGGATTGCCGAGCTTGAGAAAGCGGACTTCAAAGGCGGCTGTCTGCTGGGCAATTTAATGGGCGAAATCGGCGATACCAGCGATCTTTGTCAAAAATCCCTGCAATCCGCGGTAAACCGTTATCGGGATTTACTGCAATCAGGTCTGGCCAAAGCGCAGCAGCAAGGCACGGTAAGAACCGACAAATCGGCTGAAGATATGGCCGATCTTTTGGTCAATGCCTGGCAGGGAGCCTTATTAAGAATGAAAATTGAAAAATCATCCGCACCGCTAAAACAGTGCTGCCAGGAGTTATTAGGGGATTTTTTTAAAGCGTAATCTTGATTTCGCTTTAAAAAGCCGACCCAGCATTTTTACCATCAACCAGGAGACCAACATGCCAAAATATATTATCGAACGCGAAATCCCCGGTGCGGGTTCATTAGCTTATCGCGAGCTGCAAGACATTTCGCAGAAATCATGCGGCATTCTTTGCGAAATGGGGCCCAAAATCCAGTGGGTGGAAAGCTACGTGACTGACGATAAAGTCTATTGCGTCTACATCGCACCGGATGAAGAAACGGTTAGAGAGCATGCCGAAAAAGGCGGATTCCCGGCCAACCGCATATCCCAGATCAGAACCATGATCGACCCCACTACCGCTGAATGATCCAAGCCTGACAGCGCGCATACCGTAGCGCCCAGAGGTATTGAGATGGCCGGTCACACAACCGAGATTGAGAAGGTATTGAGCATTTGGAGTACAAACCTAGGTTTGCACTCCGGTACTCGCATAATAATCAATGACTTAAGAATCGGGTAGCGATTTTTAAGTCGGTTTTTACAATATTTTCACAGTCTCAAACAGGCCCCGGCCTCGTCAACCAACAAACAATTAGAGACACTACGATGAAAACAAGAAAACTAATAAAAGCCGCTTGTTCCGTACTTGCCTGCACCGCACTGCTCAGCCCGGTGCTGGGGTATGCGGAAATATTGGCGATGGTGAATTATGAAAGCAAACCGGGACAAACCCCAAGACGCGAAGGCATCGCGATTATCGACGTCGATCCTGCATCGAAAAGCTTTGCCAAAATCCTCAATGACATCCCGCTGCCGGACGATTTGGTCGCCCATCATATCTTCTACAACAAAGACCTCAGCAAGGCTTACATCACCTCATTAGGCAACGGCGCATTGCATGTGATGGATATGACGCATGTTCCTTACCGCCCCAAAAAAGTCGACATGCCTGACTGTAAAGTTGCTGAAGACGTGGTTTTCTCCAAAGACAACCTTACCTGGTACATGACCTGCATGGGCTCAAGCAACGTGATTGTCGGAGACGCGCAAACCGACAAGCAGATCAAAGTGATTGCCGCCGATTCGGAAAACGCTTTTATCCGTTATCCGCACGGCATCAGTATCAATGAGGACATCGACCGCATCATCGTCACCAGCACAGTGCGCCCGTCGGACCTCGGCGATGCCGGTGAAACCGTGACCGTTATCGAAGCTTCCAGCGGCAAAGTGTTATCCAGCCATAAACTGTCCGATAAACCATCCCCTTCCGGTGTGTCGCCCGTAGAGGCGGTTTTCCTGCCCGGATCGAATCCGCCGACGGCTTATATCAACACCATGTTCGGCGGCGAGCTGTGGACCGGTACATGGAATGCCGACAACAAGAACTTCGATTTTCAGCAAGTGTTCGACTTTAATGCCGTTAAACAGGGCGTGCCCTTGGAAATCTACTTCAATGACAAAAATGACCGCATGTACATTACAACGGCCAATCCCGGTTATCTGAATATCTTCGACATCAGTCAATCCAAGTTGAAACCGACCTTGATAAAAGCTATCCCGACTGCTGGCGGCGCTCACCATGTGGTGCTTACACCTGACGAGCAATATGCCGTCGTGCAGAACAGCTTTTTAAATCTGCCTGATATGAGTGACGGTTCGATTACCGTAATCGACCTGAATAAACAGGAAGTAAAGGCGACTATCGATACCTTCAAGAAACAGGGGCTTAACCCTAACTGCATTATCATGATGCCGAAATGGCATCATGATAATGCGCATTAAAAATACTGAGAGCTTATAGGGTGGGCCGGCTTTTTTTGCCCACCGTTTACAATTTACAAATACCGCTGCTTAATAGCCTGCGCCAACTGATGCACCGCCATCGCGTACTTGTCGCTGTTATTGTATTTCTTGATCACCTTAAAATTGGGGTGGACGCGCCAGTATTCGCTGCCCTTGTTCGCACCCAGCTCAATGGTTGATTCGCCGCTATAGCCTTTGGATTTTTCTGCTACCGGCATGTTGTTTTGCCAACCGTTACGCGAAAAATAATGCGCTACGCTGCCGATCGCATCGTTCTGATCCCAAAGATTACGATGTCCATCATTGTTGAAATCGACCGCCAAGGTGCGGAAGCTGCTGGGCATGAACTGGCCCAAGCCCATTGCGCCCGCCCAGGAGCCAACCGGTTTAAGCGGCTCGTAGCCTTCTTCGCGGGTCATCAGCAAGAAATTTTCCAGTTCTATAGTGAAAAAATTGGAGCGCCTTTGGGTGTCGAATGCCAGCGTGGTTAAGGCATCGATAATGCGCGTTTTGCCGACATTGCGACCGAAAAAAGTTTCCACGCCGATAATCGCAACAATGTATTCGGGATCGACCCCGTAAGTAGCGCTGGCTTTTTGGATGGCATCGGCATTGCTGCTCCAAAAGGCTACGCCATTATTGATATGCGCCTCGGTAATAAATTGCTTGCGGTAGCCCAGCCAGTTTCCCACCTTGGGATGGACAGGCTTGGGGCCGTGGTACTGCGGCGTATTTTCCAGCCGAATAACGTAATCCAGGCGCTTGGCCTTTGAAAACAAGCCGTTCAAATAGCTTTCCGAAAAGCCATGATCGAATACCATATGGCGAATGAATTTCTGCATTGGCATCGAGTTGGCGTAAAGCCCGGTTAATGTCTGCGCTTGGTATTCCGTGGGTTGATTGCCGGTAATGCGATACGGCGCGTCGGTTTGAATCGCAGAATTGCTGGCGCACCCGGTAAGCATGAGCGCCAAAGCCAGTTTGAAAAAGCGTTTACAGCCTGTGTTTTTCACGGTCATCTCTTTGTGATGTTGGATGGTTATTTATTCTAGTAAAGTGAATGGAATTTAAAAGCAGACGAACTTGATAATGCTTTCCGCATCACGAATCCAAGTAATTTCGCGCCTATTTCATTTTCATTTTCAAACCTGCACTGCAAAAAAACACTTGATCGCAATACTGCCCCATCAACTGGGCGGCTTTGCCGGACAAATCGACAAACTGCCTAGCCAGACGGTTGCCGGCAATGACGCTGAGCCCGACTTCGTTGTGCACCAGTACCATGTCGCAAGATAACTGTAGCACCGCTTCCAGTTCTTGCAAGATGTCCGCTTCGGGGATTTGGTGATAAAGCTGGTTGTTCAGCCACATCGACACGCATTCGATCAATACCGGGCGCTCACATTTTTGCAATGCTTCAAGCAGTTTAACGGGTTCTTCAATAGTGGCAAATAAATCCTGGCGGCGCTGTTGATGGATGCGGATACGCGCCCGCATCTCGTCGTCAATAAACTCGGTCGTCGCCAGATAGTACGGCTTATCCGTTGCCGCTTGTTCTAAGATAAACGCTTCCGCCAGCCGGGATTTGCCGCTTTTGATGCCGCCTATAAACAGTGTCTTCATGACAGCACTGCTCCCGCCGCCAAAAGACTTAGAACGATCAGATTAATGCCTGTTTTCATCTGCAATGCCTGGGTTAATGTAGATTTATCGACCGGATTGACCGGCAAGCCCAGCGTCGGTTTATGCTTGATTTGGCCGTGGTAGCTGGCATCGCCGCCCAACTCAACGTTCAAGGCTCCGGCCATTGCAGCGATGGGAAAGCCGGCATTAGGGCTTTCCAGTTTGTTGCCATCTTGTCGCAAACATTGCCAAGCGCGTTGCTTGTCTTTTGCCAATGACACAATCAGCAACGCGGTCAAGCGGGAAGGAATGTAATTGGCTATATCGTCCACTATCGCCGCCGTTTTGCCGAAATAAAAATAACGCTCGGTTTTATAAGCAATCATCGAATCCATCGTGTTGATGGCTTTATACACGGCAATCCCCGGCAGGCCGAACAGCAGCAGGTAAAACAACGGCGCGATAACGCCGTCGCTGAGATTTTCCGACCAGGTTTCAAGGCCCGCTTTATAAACTTCGGTTTCGGTCATGTCTTGGGTATCGCGGCTGACCAGATAGCTTAGCGCCTGTTTGGGCTGCTCGGCGGTTAGCAGTGCGGCGACGCTTTCGTGCAGCATGTTCATCGCCAGCCCGGTGGAGGCAAGCGCCGCCAAAACCATCAGCGACAGCCAATCCGGCAAGAATCCGCACAGATAAACCACAGCGACGCTGACCAATAAGGCCAATGCGATTAAGCCGATTACCAATAGCGCGCCGGGTAAAATCCGGTCGCTATAAAAACGCCGCTCAAATGCAGTGATGACGTCCCCCATTAATGCCACCGGGTGCTTGCAGGGGAACTCGCCAAAAACCATATCGATAAGATATGCCAAAGCCGCTAATTCAAAAAACATCAGTCCGCCTGTAACGCTTGCAAAATAGCGGTTATATCCAGGTTTTCCGCGACCATGTCGGCAAAGCCCTGTATTTCTGCCTCGCGATAATGCGCATAGGCATAGCCCTGATATTGCGGATTAATGGCTTTAAAATAATCGGTACGGAACGCATCGTGATCAAACACGCCATGCACATGGGTTCCGGCGACTGCCAGGGATGGCGGAAGTGTCGCAATCGATAGGGAATCGATGCGACCGAACAGGCCGCCCTGATAATACAGCGGGTACTTGTCCATGCGCCCGCAATGGATTTCATAGCCGCTGATCCCGGTGTATGAAAACAGCGGGTACTGCCCGCGCGTGAGTATTTTAGGGCTTTGGTACAGCACCGTATCGTCGATAAAACGCAGGCCTGTTTCGACAATCGCAACTTCATGCTCAATCGCATCAGGGTCGTGCAAACTCTGACAGAGCATTTGGTAGCCGCCGCAGATGCCGAACACTGCCTTGTTGAACTGTTGAATCTCCTTAAACAAGCCCTGATTTTTCAGCCATTGCAAATCGCGGATCACGGTTTTGCTGCCCGGCAACAGCACCATATCGAAGCTTTCCAGCGGGCGGTAATCGTGGATCAGTTCGACATAGAGCTCGGGATCCCCCATCAACACATCGAGATCGTTATAATTGCTCAGGCCCGGATAGGCGATAACCGCAACGCGGATTTTGGCGTCATCCAGGCGCTGCCGATAATTGCGTAGCGACTGGGAATCTTCCATGTCGATATTCAGCGGTTTAAACGGCAACACGCCTAAAACGGGAATGCCGAAGCGTTCGGTGATGATCTTTTCGCCCTCGTCGAAAAAACGCCGGTCGCCGCGAAATTTATTGATCACCACACCAATCAGGTTGTTACGCATGACCGGATCCATCAGCTCCAGCGTGCCGTAAATCGACGCAAACACGCCACCGCGTTCGATGTCCGCGACCAGGATGTTTTTGGTGTTGAAGCTGTTGGCGACAAAGGTATTGGACAAATCCTTGTTCAGCAAATTTAGTTCAACCGGGGAACCTGCGCCTTCTGCAACGATCAGGTCATAGTCCTGCTGTAGTAATGAAAATGCCTGCTTGACCTGCTGTTTCAGGCCGTCGATTTCAGCGTAATAGGCGGCAATCGACTGATTTTGGTAAACCAGCCCGTTCACGATTACCTGCACCGACCCGTTACCGTGCGATTTGAGCAGCACCGGGTTGAACAGGTAACTCGGCTCGACACGCGCGGCTTCCGCTTGCAGGCATTGCGCCCTGGAAATCTCGCGGCCTTCTTTGGTGACTGCGGAATTATTGGAGACGTTTTGCGCTTTGAACGGTGCGACTTTCAAGCCTTGGTCGGCAAAAATACGGCACAAGGCCATGACCAGCGTGGTTTTTCCGGCATCTGAACTGGTTCCGAATACGGCTAATGGTTTCATGAGTGATCTCTTTTTGACGGACTAATGTGGGGGCGACTTCAGTCGCCCACGATCTCACTGGGCGACTGAAGTCGCCCCCACAAGAAATAAACTATTAGCAAGTTGGGCTATCGCCTGCTCGTCCTTCACTGCAAAACGCACGTGGCTTTTATCCAGTCCTGCAAAATTGTCGCAGACGCGGATTAAAATTCGTGACGACTCCAATTGCGCCTGTAACTGATAGCCATCGGCACCATTTGCCAAGCGCGCCAGCAGAAAATTGGCCTGTCCCGGATAAATCTTATCGAACAAACCGGATTCTTGCAGCGCTTGATGCAATAAATCGCGTAAATGCGCGGTCTGCAGGCGGGTCTGTTCGATGAACGCGGTATTTACCAAGGCCTGCTGCATATAGGCCATATCCAGGCTGGATAATTTCCAGGCAGGTTCAAAGCGGTGCAGCTCCTTGATCGCCGATGTTGCCGCCAGAATAAAGCCGATGCGGATACCGGCACAGCCGTAGAATTTGCTTAACGATTTGATTACATAAAGTTTATCGTAATGCACGATGTGTTCTGTAACCGAATCGGCTGAGCAGAAATCCAGGAACGACTCGTCGATGATGATCGTGCAATCTGCCGCTTGCCATTTTTCCAGCAACTCTTGCAGCTCGTAAAGCTGGCCGTCCGGCGTGGACGGGTTCACAAAAATCACCGTGCTGCGTTCGGGAACATCCGCCATCAATCTGCTGAACCGGCCGACATTATGCACCTTGCACCCCAGCTCCCCGGCGATATGAGCATATTCGCCGTATAAAGGCGTGTATAAAACCAAGTCTTTTGGCTGCAAGCCGCGCAACAGGGCGAAGATGGCCGCGCTCGCGCCGTTAAATAGTTCAATATCAACGCCCACAGGAACTGGATAGCGCTGATTGATGGCCTGTTTTAACAAGGCGTAATCAGGGTCGGCATACGGCGTAAGCTGCACTTTTAATAGGCAATTTAAATCGACCGCCTGCACCGGGTTAATGTTGGCTGAAAAATCCAACACCTGTTCCGGCTGGCAGCCAAGCCGCCGGGCGAACTGATAAATATTGCCGCCGTGGTTCATTGCTGACTTAAGTATCTGCCAAAGCAAGCTTTGGACTCCAGATAGCGGAGTACAAAGCTGGCTTTGTAATAGCTACGAGCGTGGCTCATTATAAATTGATGTATTCGATGTAAAGGTAGTCGTCGGCCTGCCGCAACTTGTGCACGGAACCCGAATCGATCCGCAATTGGAAGGAATTGGCCAAGGGCAGATTCAATGCGCGCGCCAGCAAGGCGCGAATGATGCCCGCATGGGTGATGACCAAAACCTGCTCTGCGTCGATGGCTAACAAGTCCTGCCAGAAGCTGCCCGCACGTTGGTACAAATCTTCAAAGTTTTCGCCGTTCGGCGGCGCGGCGGTCACAAAATTATCGGTCCAGTGTTGCAAAACATCGGCGTCGATGTCGTCAAAACGCTTGCCTTCCCAATCGCCGAAGTTCAGTTCCTGCAGGCGCGCATCGGCGGTCACCGTGTCTGAAAACGTTTCAGCCAGTTGCAGGCAGCGCGTTAAGGGGCTGCTGTAAACCTTGCAGTCCTCGTCGAACTCAGGCAGTTTGTCATGCAGGCTTGCCATCTCATCGGAGAAACTATCCGCCAAGGCAATATCGCTTTGACCGTAACACAGCCCCGGATCGGTAGCGGTTTGGGTGTGGCGAATTAAATAAATATCCATAAGGCACTCACGCTTAAATAAAAAACAGTCTCGGCAACTTGCTGGCTTGCGCCCAAGCAATCGCCGGTATAACCGTCGATGCGACGGTAAAAATAATGTCCAAGGAGCATAGTCGCCAGCAGTACCGGAATGAGTGCAAGCGCACACAATACCGGCAGCAACACCAACGGCAACAACGCTATAACGGTAGCAAAAGCCAATTCCTGAAAATCAGGTTTATAAACCGCGCCCGAGGCTTTGCTATGATGTTCCCGCGCATAAGTATAACGCTGCATCAGCAACAGCGGCGACAACCGACTGATGCTGTGCCCGGACAGCAACACTAAAGGCACGGCGGCGACAGGCATTGCTGCGAGCACGCTGATCTTCAACCACAGCATCAACAACAGCCCGATAAATCCGTAAACCCCGATATGGGAATCTTTCATGATTTCCAGAATGCGCTGTTTATTCATGCCGCCGCCGAAACCGTCGCAGACATCGGCAAAGCCGTCTTCATGCAATGCGCCGGTCAGAAAAATGCCGGCGATTAGCGCCAGGATCACCGCCGTAGTTTGCGGCCAAAGTAAAGCGGCCAGGTAAAATACTACAGCGCAGATGCCGCCAACCAGCCAGCCGATCAACGGCAAATAAACGGCTGCCTGAGGCAGCTGCTTGTAATCCAACGATTGCGGATGAGGCAGGCGGTCGCATCGGTTCCCTACCGCTTGCGACACTTCTGACCTCCATGGATGGAGGAAATGCCGAGGACTGCCGGGAGCAGTCTCGGCCGCCATCCCTGGCAGTCGGGTGTAGAAGCTGAGGGCTAACAGGAATAGTTTTAGATGGGGCATAGGTATTAAGTATTTATTGCTTATCGTTCCCTCGCTCCGGCGCTCATTTCTATACACAAGTATTTTCAAGCACGTCATTCCGGCAGGGATTGCCGGAATCCAGAACACATGGATGAGAAACTGTCGGCTGGCGCTTCGCGTTGATCAAGCACTTGTAAAGCCGCAAAGTTACCGTCCATGGCGCTGGATACCGGCATCCATGCCGGTATGACGAAATTTTCTGACTCGACTGGACTGGTGCATAACGATAATCGCTGGAGCGTCGGAACGATACTATTTTCATAGGTATTTTTGCATAACCGCTTCATAACTTACCGTTTTTAGATCACCCGTCTTATAGGCTTGCCATCTTTCTTGCGCTTCTTCACGCCAGATGGCATCGATTTCCGGATTAGGTGTATCCAAATCGGCAAATGCTTTTAAAGCAGGCGAAAGGTTCAAGGTAAAAAACCTTGGGCCTTTAGCCTTGAACCTTTCGCCTGTTTTTTTCAACGATCGACCCCTGCCTCTGCAAACGTAGCCATCTCGTTCAAAAACGCTACCGCCGATTGCACCAGCGGGTAAGCCAAGGCAATGCCGGAACCTTCGCCCAAGCGCAGTTCCAGATTCAGCAAAGGTTTTGCATTGAACTGATGCAATAAAGCCAGATGGCCCTGTTCGCTGGAAATATGGCTAAACACGCAGTAATCCAACACCCGAGGATGCAGTTTGTGCGCGACTAACAGCGCGGTACCGGCAATAAAACCATCGACTAAAATAAGCATGCCCAGTTCAGCAGCTTTAAGATAAGCGCCGACCATCATCGCGATTTCAAAACCGCCGAAAGTGGCCAATACGTCTAAAGGTTCTGTTGCGCCTTTATGCAGATTTAACGCCCGTTGCAATACGGTTACCTTATGTCGTAATTGCCCATCGTTTAAACCGGTGCCGCGGCCGACGCACCGCACTAACGACAGGCCGGTTAAACGGTGCATCAGCAGCGCGGCTGATGAGCTATTGCCGATACCCATTTCACCAAAGCCGATGCAGCGACAACCGCTTTGATGTTGCCGCAAAACCTGATCCGCTCCCGCTTGCAAGGCTTTGCTGCATTCCTCAGAGGTCATCGCAGGATTGTTTAAAAAATTTTGGGTACTCTTGCGGATCTTCGCATCAATCAACTTGGGGTGACTATTCAAATCAGCGTTGACCCCCGCATCGACTATCAGTAATTCCAAATTGTTTTGCTGCGCAAAAACACTGATCGCCGCACCACCGGCTAAAAAATTGGCGATCATTTGCGCGGTCACGGTTTGCGGGTAAGCACTGACTCCGGCTTCGACAATGCCATGGTCTCCGGCAAAGATGAGTATGCACGGTTTGTCCAGACTCGGATTCAGGCTGTTTTGAATTCGCCCAATCTGTAAGGCCAGGGATTCCAATTGACCCAGGGATCCCCGAGGCTTGGTTTTCTGATCGATTTTGTTTTGTAAAGCAGCATTAAGTGTTGATGCGAGCGGGGGGATAACAAAATTTAGCGACACGGTGTATTCCAAACGTTTTCAAATAATAAATCTTTAAGGTCTTTACGATCGGCCCATCGCTCTTGTTCCAGCATCGGTTTGTCGTAGAACTTATCGACATACCCGAGGCATAACACCGCAAACGGCTGACTGTCTTCGGGCATGTTTAACAAAGTTTTCAGGGCTTCCGGCTCGAACATCGACACCCAGCCCAGGCCTATGCCTTCCGCCCGTGCCGCCAGCCACATGTTTTGTATCGCGCAGGACAACGATGCCAAATCCATTTCCGGCAAGGTCCGACGGCCGAATATATATTGCTCTCGCTGCTCGCACAAGCCGGCAACCAGCACTTCAGGGCATTCCAGTATGCCCTCCACTTTAAGCTTCATAAACTCGTCTTCGCGCTCCTCCAAAGCCTTGGCGGTGAGGATGCGTTCCTGTTCGACCAGCGTATGTATGGATTTTCGAAGCTCCGGGCAGCTGATGCGCATAAATCGCCACGGCTGCATAAAACCGACGCTGGGCGCGTGATGCGCCGCATCAAGCAGCCGGAACAACAGCTCTGGATCGATAGGATCGGGCAAAAAATGGCGCATATCGCGACGCTCATAAATGGCGCGATAGACGGCGGCGCATTCCGCATCAGAGTATCGGTTTTGAGTCATGGCATTAGGTAAAAGACGAAAGGCGAAGGGCAAAAAGCGTTTTTCCGCCCTTCACCTTCCGCCTTTCGCCTGGTTATATCAAACATTATACGGATGAACGGCTTCAAAACCATGCACCTTGGCTTTGGTAGTAAAAACCGGCGGCGTCCAGCTATCCTGTTTCTGCCCGGCCAAAAATTCCGCCAGCCATAAGGCCTGATTGCGTATCGGTAAAATGAAGGCGTAGAGCTTTCCATTCGGCAACTCGGCCACATCGCCCAGCGCGTAAATGGACTCGTCACTGGTCTGCAAATATTGGTTAACCTTGATGCCCCGGCCTATTTCCAGGCCCGCAAGTTCCGCCAACTCGGTACGCGGTTTAAATCCGCAAGCGACTATCAGCCCGTCAAATTCGGCCGTCACCTCGGTTCTTACGCAAACCTTGTTTTCCTCTTTGATAAACCCCTGAACAGCCTGATTTAACAACACCTTAACACCGGAATCCTGCAACACTTTAAGCAACAAAGCCGAATCCTCGGCCGCCAGCTGACGCTCCATTAACCGATCCATCGCATGAAACAGGGTAACCTTATCGCCCGCCGCCGCTAAATCGGACGCCACCTCGCAACCGATTAATCCGCCGCCGACAATCGCCCAGTCTGGGTGTCGGTTTTGACTTAAAAAACCTTGCCTAAATTTACGCAAGGCTTTCAAATCGACCAGACTGTTCAGGCAAAAAAACAGCTTTTCATAGGGCCTGAAGGGCGGAGGAATGAATGCGGAAGAACCTTGTGCAAGTATCAGCTTATCGTATTGCAGCGTTTTTTCCTGGCGACTGCTAGGGATGGCGGAAGTGTCGCAATCGGTCGGGAACCGATGCGACCAGGAACCGTTGAGCGCAATGGATTTACCGGCGCGATTAATGGCCGTCACCTCAGCACCGCAGAGCACATTGATATTATTTTCGCGCAGCTTATCAAAAGGCTTCAGGATGATGGTTTGTTCAATATCGGTCTTAGTAAAACCGCGGGACAGCAGCGGCCGCGAATAATAGCCGTCATCTTCCCAGGTCACCAACGTAATGTCATCGTCAGCCGATAACGCGCGGTACTTCTCGGCGAAGCTGACTCCGGCCACGCCTGAGCCGATAATAACAATCTGCATGCTGTATTCCGGTAAAGATTGATTAGGCCATCAAATCGTATTCGCTTTTTTCAGCGCCGCACTCGGGGCAGCGCCATTCATCGGGAATATCTTCCCATAATGTACCTGGTGCAATGCCGGTGTCAGGATCGCCTTCGGCTTCGTCGTAAATATGGCCGCAAACGCCGCACTGGTATTTTTTGTAATCAGGCATAGCTATTCCTTGTTTAATGTTGAAAAGCACAGCTGACTTTAACAGGTCTAGGTTAATTTTCAATCCGATTTTAATCGGTAAAGCGCCGAAATATCCTCATCGCCGAAACCTTCCGCCATTAACCGCTCATAATCGGCAATAGTCATATCGATCAGCGTGGTCGATGCGCCGGATTGTTTTGCCATGCTTTGGCAGATTTTCAGGTCTTTATGGTGCAGCGCAAGTTTAAAGCCCGGAGCGAAGGTGCCTTGGGTCATCGTGGAACCGCGATGCTGTAAAAACCAGTTGCTTGATGCGCCGCCGGAGATCACTTCGATCACTTTTTCCATCGGCAGATTTTGAGCCTGTGCGAAAGCCAGAGCCTCAGTCACCGCCTGATTGATGCCCGCGCCCATGATTTGATTAACCGCTTTGCTGGCTTGGCCTGAACCGGTAGCTCCCATGTGCATAATGCAGCGGGTCATAGCTTCCAGCACCGGCCGGGCTTTTTCCAGCGCCGATTCATCGCCGCCGACCATCATCGCCAGCGTGCCGTTTTTAGCGCCCTCTACGCCGCCGGATACCGGCGCATCGAGAAAAGCCACCTGTTTTTCGGCCAGTATGGCGGCGGCTTGTCTGGCGGTATCGCTGCTGACCGTAGACATGTCGACAACGACAGCGCCGGGCTTGACGGTAAGAGCTATCGCCTCAACCATTGCCAGCACATCCTGATCGGCAGCGACGCAAATCAGCACTATATCGACGTTTGCAGCGAGCTCTTCCGGCTGGTCGAAGGCTATAACGTTCAATTCTTCAGCCAGACTTTGCCCCTTTGCCGCCGTGCGGTTATAAACGCCGGCCAAGTATCCGACCTTAGCCATATTTCTGGCCATACCAATGCCCATTGCACCCAAGCCGATCATGCCTGCTTTCATGTTATTTTTCCGAAGTTGCTTAATACGATAAGTTTAACCGTTGAGACCGAACACCCAAAGCAGGCGCTTTATTAGGCACATCAAACCGATGGGTGCCGCTCCACATATTCCAGGGCCGCTTTCGCCAACAGGCCGGAACGGGTGTCGCCAAAACGGGTCGCGGCTTGATCTATAGCGGTCAAAACCCGCTCCGGCAGAGTGATATTCACACGCTTGGCTTTGCCCGACAATTTGGACAAATCCACTTCCACGACCGCCCAAATCCAGCCGACAAATTCAGGATCGGCCTGATGTTTGGCAATGGGGGTGGCTTCTGGAATAGGCCCGCCGTCCTCGATAACCGATTCCATCCACAATTCGATGGCTTCCTTGGCGTTGCCGATAGCCTCATCCAAGCTGTCGCCTGCCGAGAAGCAGCCCGGCAGATCGGGTACAACGACGCCATACGCATGGGTTTCATCGCCTGATTCAATTGCAATCGGGTATCTCATTTCAAATCCGCCTGTTTCAATAGTTTGTTCACCAGTCCTGCCCCCAAATCCTTGCGCGGATGCGGTACGCTGATATGACCCGGCTTGGCTGGGTGCGTAAACACATGATGCGAACCTTTGACGCCTCGCAGCATCCATCCGTCATTTTGTAACCGCCTGATTAATTCCGCGCTATTCATGGTGTGTATTATACATACTTTGATTTGCGTCGAGATTACTCAGACCAGAAGCCCATTATAAAATCACCCCTTCAATCCCATTTTCTTCACACCATTCCTCGGCCAGACGCTTCAGTTCCTGCTGCTCGAATGCGTACCAGGCATCGCTTAAATCCGTGTGTTCGTGCAAAGTGTCCTTAAACTGGCGGAACGGTTTGCGGCGGTTAAGCGCGTCTCTGAGTCGGCTCGCCGCCTTGGTATCGCCGAGGCTGTCAACAAAGTCTTCCATGATTTGGAACGACTCATGGGAGACTAAGGGGTCGATCAGGCGATAGCGCGGATTGTCTTCCAGGTCTTCCGGCAGGTCGCCATCGTCGAGGCCTTCGGTGCTGAGCAGGATGTCGCCGGTTTCGGTGTCCAGATAAAAGCCGCCTTCCACTATATCGAACCGAGTAGTCAGGGCTTGGGTCATGTCGTCTAGATTGATTTTTAGGGAAGTCATGGGCTTACCACCTTTTTTAATTTGAGTTTTGTAACATACGGCCAACGTAACTATTCAGCGTAAAAAGAAATGGAACACGGATGACACGGATATGACGAATTTACACGGATTTTTTAAAATATTCTGGACTCTTATCTGTGATTATCCGTTTAATCAGTGTCATCCGTGTTCTATTAATCATTTTTAGCATACGCTAAATAGTTACGAGTTTTGTAACATACGGACAACAAGCCATTCAACATACTTATTTTTTTCGTGTCTTTCGTGGACAATCAATAATATCAACCATCAAAGGCGCGCACGGCACGCCTTACAACACATCCAATTGCGCATAAGCCAGCAACAACCACTTGAGGCCGACTTGCTTGAAGTTGATCTGCACCCTTTCCTGTGCGCCGTCGCCTTCCATCTGCAACACCACGCCTTCGCCGAATTTGGCATGACTGACGCGTTGCCCCAGCTTGTACTTACCTTCTGTTTGCAAAGACTGCGCTTTCGGTTTGACCGAGGTCACCGGACGGGTCACGGTGGCGCGCATCCTGACTTCCTGTAGGTGTTCCGGCGGAATCTCGCGCAGAAAACGCGACGGTCTGGGATAAGTTTCCCTGCCGTATAAACGCCGGGATTCGGCATAAGTCAGATACAACTGCTGCATGGCGCGGGTAATGCCCACATAGCAAAGCCTGCGCTCTTCTTCCAGCCGCCCGACATCATCGACGGACTGCTGCGACGGAAATAAGCCTTCTTCCATGCCTACCAGGAACACCAGCTTAAACTCCAGCCCTTTGGCCGAATGCAGGGTCATCAACTGTACGCAATCGTCGAAGTCATCGCCTTGCAATTCGCCGGATTCCAGTGTTGCATGCGCCAGGAACATATCCAGCTCGCCCAAGCTCTCTTCGTCTTCCAGCGCCGCGTCAGCTCCCGGCTGACCTGCGGCATACACACCATCCATGGCAATATCACCGATTGTGCTCGCATCGAAAAGCCTTGCCGCGTTAACCAGCTCTTCCAGGTTTTCCACTTTTTCTTCGCCTTTGTCGGCCTTGTCCTTTTGATACAGCTCGATCAGGCCGCTTTTTTCGACGACCAGCTTGACCTTTTCAAAAAGCTCCAGGTCTTCCGCCTGTCCGGCAAATTGCTTGATCAACTCCAAAAAGCCTATCAGCGCATTGGTCGCCCTCGCCGACAAGGTACGCTGATTAATCAGCTTGATCGCCGCCGCCCATAAAGAAAGACTTTGGTCCCTGGCAATAGCTCGAATATCGTCGATGGTTTTTGCGCCGATGCCGCGCGTCGGGGTGTTGATCACCCGCTCGAACGACGCGTCGTCATCGCGATTGGACATCAGCCGCAAATAGGCCAGCGCGTTTTTGATTTCCGCCCGCTCGAAAAAGCGCAATCCGCCGTAAACCCGGTACGGCGTGCCGGTGGTCATCAAGCGTTCTTCAAACTGGCGGGATTGGGCGTTGGACCGATACAGTATCGCGACATCCTTGCGCAGCCCGCCCTCATTGACCCAGGCCCTGATCCGCTCGACCACGAAATGAGCTTCGTCCTGTTCGTTGAAGGCCGCGTACAGGGAAATCAAGTCGCCGTCGCCGGCATCGGTCCACAACTCCTTGCCCATGCGGCCGTCATTGACGCTGATGACCTTGTTCGCGGCTTTGAGGATGTTGCCGGTCGAGCGGTAATTCTGCTCCAGCTTGATGACTTGATGATTCGGATAATGCTTTTGGAAGCTGTAGATGTTCTCGATTTTCGCGCCGCGCCAGCCGTAAATGGACTGATCGTCATCGCCCACCACGAAAATATTGTCCCTGCCGTCGGTCAGCAGCCGCAACCACGCATATTGTATGGTGTTGGTATCCTGAAACTCGTCGACATGAACCTGCTTGAAACGCTGCTGGTAAAAGTCCAGCACATCGGGGTTGTCGCGCAGCAATTCATGAGCCCTTAGCAGCAGCTCGGCAAAATCGACCAGGCCGGAGCGGTCGCACAGCTCTTCATAGGCTTTATAGATGATCAGCATTTGCCGTTGATACAAATCGCCGGTCTCGATCATATGCCGTGCCCTGATGCCCTCGTCTTTTTGCGCGTTGATATACCATTGCGCCTGGCGTGGCGGCCACTTGTCGGCATCGAGATTCAGCGTAGCCAACAGGCGCTTGATAAGCCGCAACTGGTCGGCGGAATCCATCACCTGAAAGGTTTCCGGCAATTTGGCCTGCTTGGCATGGCGCCTTAGCAATCGGTGCGCGATGCCGTGGAAAGTCCCTATCCACATCGATTGCGCGGACATTTTGAGCAAATCCTCAACCCTGCCGCGCATTTCCTTGGCCGCTTTATTGGTAAAAGTGACCGCAAGAATGCTGTGCGCCGACACTCCCAGCACCTGAATCTGCCATGCGATGCGGTGTACCAGAACACGGGTTTTGCCGCTACCGGCACCGGCCAAGACCAGCATGGCCTGGGATGGGGCGGTAACCGCCTGACGCTGGGCATCATTTAAGGGGTCTATTATTGAGGTTACATCCATTGCCTAAAGCACCTACTGTTGGTGGTTTTTTCGCTTGCACATTTTTTGGAGCTGTGTATATTGCATGAGGTTCAATACTGACAGACTGAACCGTTGCTTTGTTAACGATAATAATAACTACACACAGAGGATTTTAAGATGAATTTTGATTTTAAACGTATGCTTAAATTTGAACACAATGTTGGCGAGAAAGAAAAAAAATACCGCTTGTACGGAGGCGCAGCACTTCTGGCTATTTCTCTTTTCGTCCCTGGCGGTGAGGTTCTATTATTGTTGGTAGGCTTGGTTCTCGTTGCAACCGGTTATTCCGGCTGGTGCCCGGTCTATTCAGGTATGAACAAAAACACCTGCGAAAAAGAAGGCTAAGCATACAAAGGCACGAGACAAAACCGGATTTAGCCTTGTGCCTTTTACCTTGAACCTAGTTCTTCACTCTTCTTTACGAAACTCGCCTTCCAACACGTTATTTTCAGCCGCTTTGGCTTGCTGAAAATGCGCCCCCGCCTGAACCAGATAATTTTCAATCACATATTGGGCGATTTTCCTGCGTAACTGCGGGATCAAGCAGGCAAAGCCGATTATATCGGTAATAAAGCCCGGTGTTAGCAATAATGCTCCGCCCACCAGAATTATCGGGCCTTCAATCATTTCATAAGCGGGAATCTCGCCCCGAGCCAAACTCTGCTGAAACCGCTGAAACGTTGCAAAGCCTTGCTGCCTCAACAGCCATGCACCCAGCGCTGCGGTAAACACCACCAGTAAAATGGTCGGGAATGCGCCAATAATCCCGCCCACCTGTATCAGCAAATAAATTTCTGCAAACGGGATAATCAGCACGACCAGAAATAGTATTTGAAAAGTTTTCATCTAAAGTACTCTTGTTATAGTCATCGTCGTTACAATATAAGGGCAATTTGGCTTAATTTCTAGGATAATATCTGATGCTCCCGTTTTTATGGTCTGTAACATGACTGCTAACCATCAAATAATCTTCTGCACCTGTCCCGATAAAGACACGGCGGAAAAAATAGCCCGGCTGCTGGTTGCAGGCAACAAGGCCGCCTGCGTGAACATTTTGCCCGGCATCACCTCTATTTACAGATGGCAGGATCAGATTGAATCCGCCGAGGAACATCTGCTGCTGATTAAGGCGCATAAAGACCATTATCAGGCTATTGAAACAACCCTGCGCGAGCACCATCCTTACGAGCTGCCTGAAATAATTGCCGTCGCCATTGAGCGCGGCTTGCCCGAATACCTGCATTGGATAGATTCATGCCATTCTTTAAAATAGTTCTTCTTTGCCTGCTGTCGCTAGTCAGTCAATCGGCCTTTGCGCTGGGCGCTGACGAAATCCTGCCGCCCGACCAGGCCTTCAAGGTTTCCGCCAAAGCGCTTGCCGCCGACCGGGTTGAAATCTCCTGGGACATCGCCGAAGGTTATTATCTTTACCACAATAAAATGCGCTTCGAGTCCAAAACCGGGCAAATCCAGCTAGGCGAACCCGCCTTCCCGTCCGGGCAAACCCACCATGACGAAAACTTCGGTGATGTGGTTATTTACCGCAACACTCTGATCGTGCCGGTTACATTGACTGTCGAAAACGGAACTTCATCCCTGCAACTGCTGGTGCAATATCAGGGCTGTGCCGACCGGGGCATTTGCTATCCGCCGCAAAAAACCACGTTCGACCTGAAACTACCCACGCCTGTCGCCACGACCGACCCGATCAAGCAGCTGCTAAAAAGCTCCTCAACAGTAAAGCTGAATTTGTTTGAAGACGCACTGCTGCTGCCGGATCAGGCTTTCGGTTTTTTTGCCTCGGTCAAGGATGATCACACCCTGCATGTCAACTGGCAGATTGCGGAAGGTTATTACCTGTACAGGGAAAAAGTCCAACTTGAACTGGTGAACACCGACGGCGTAACGCTGGGCAGTTACGACATTCCCCGAGGCACGCCGAAACAGGATGAAGCCTTTGGTCAGGTTGAAATTTTCCACAACGAACTCGGCTTCGACCTGCCGGTGATCCGCTCCAATCTATCGGCGCAAACCGTTACCCTACAGGCGAAATACCAGGGCTGCGCCGACCGCGGCGTTTGTTATCCGCCGATGAGCAAAAAAATCGACTTGGCTCTGCCCCTAGCGCAGCAACCAACGGCGCAGCAGGGAGCAGTGCAGCAACCTGCCGCGCAGGAACTGTCCGAACAGGATCAGATCGTGCAATCCCTGCACAAGGACAGCTTTTCGGTAACCTTGCTCAGTTTTTTCGGCTTCGGCTTGCTGTTATCGCTGACCCCGTGCATATTCCCGATGATCCCGATTTTATCGGGCATTATCGTCGGTCACGGCAACCGGATTACCACCAGAAGAGCCTTTTTACTGTCCTTAAGCTATGTGGTCGCCTCGGCGCTGACTTACACGGTGTTCGGCATATTGGCCGCGCTGTTCGGCAGTAACCTGCAAACCGCTTTTCAGCAGCCCTGGATTATCGGCCTGTTCAGCGGCATTTTTGTGGCGCTGTCTTTGTCCATGTTCGGCTTTTATCATCTGGAACTGCCCAAATCGTTACAGGTCAAGCTGCATAATTCCAGCGAAATACACCGTGACGGCTCGCTCTTGGGCGCGGCCATCATGGGATCGCTATCCTCGCTGATCGTCGGCCCCTGCGTCGCAGCACCCTTGGCCGGTGCGCTGATTTTTATCGGCCAGACCGGCGACGCGGTATTAGGCGGCAGCGCGTTGTTTGCCTTAGGCCTAGGCATGGGCGTACCGTTGCTGCTCTTGGGCGCGTCCGCCGGAAAACTGCTGCCTAAGGCCGGAAGCTGGCTCAATTCCACCAAAGCAGTGTTCGGCGTAATCATGCTGGCGGTCGCCGTGTGGATGCTCAGCCGTATTCTGCCGGGCAACGTAATCATGATGCTGTGGGCGATGCTGCTGGTTTTTCCGGCCATTTACCTCAGCGCTGTCGATCCTTTGCCCGAAAACAGCTCCGGCTGGCGGAAACTATGGAAAGGCTTAGGCTTGATGATGCTGGCTTACGGCTTGTTATTGCTGATCGGCTTTAGCCTGGGCAACAGCAATCCGTTAAAACCGCTGCAAGGGCTAGGAGTGAGTACAGCGCAAGCCGCAGAACCGGGCCTTAGTTTTGAACGAGTCGCCTCAATAGCCGCGCTGGAAGCCAGGATCAATCAGGCCGCCGCCAACCATCAACCGGTCATGCTGGATTTTTACGCCGACTGGTGCATCTCGTGCAAGGAAATGGAATCGTATACCTTCGCCGACCCGCGCGTTAAACAAGCGCTTAAAGGCTATGTGCTGCTGCAAGCCGATGTCACTAATAATTCGGATGACGACAAGGCCCTGCTGGCAAAATACCAGCTGATCGGGCCGCCGGCCATTTTGTTTTTCGGTTTGGATCGCCAGGAAAAAACCGCCAATCGGGTCATCGGCTACCAGGATGCCGAGATATTCATCAAGTCGCTGCAACGCACCAAATCATGAGACAAACCGCCCTGATTATTATTGCCGCGCTTATTGCACTGGGCTTGGGCATCACCGCCCGGCATCTTTTCTCACCCGCCGAAAACATCGGCCCCAGTACTTTACCCGGATTCAACCTGCCCGATCTGTCCGGCCGACAACACAATATTTCCGAATGGCAAGGCAAGGTCTTGGTGATCAATTTCTGGGCGACTTGGTGTCCGCCCTGTCTTAAGGAAATCCCCGACTTTATCGCATTACAGCAGCAATATGCGGCCCAAGGCGTGCAGTTTATCGGCATTGCGTTGGAGGATAAAGAACTGGTCGCCAAATTCGCAGCCGCAAGCAACATCAATTACCCGGTTTTATTGGGCGGCGACAACGGCATCACCCTGGCTCAGCAACTGGGCAACAATGTCGGTGCGGTTCCCTACACCCTTATTGTTGACCGGCAGGGGCAAATCGTACACCGTCATCCTGGGGAGTTTTCCAAAGAACAAATAGTGGCCGTCATTACGCCGTTGCTGAACTAACCGCATCAGCTTAAGGTAAAAAGTCCAAGCCTGCGCGGGAAGCCGCCAGGGCAATCGCGCTTAAATAAGCTTGGATTTTATAATCACTGGCTGATCAATTGCGTATAAATGTGGTTATTTTAAATTTCAGGTTATTGGAGCCGCGACTTTAGTCGCGCCAGTAGTTTATTTCCTTCACAACTGGCGT
>JAUXTH010000129.1 GCA_030679035.1 Methylobacter sp.
GCAGTTGTCCAGCAGAGAGGGTGTAAAGACACCGAAATTGGATGTAATGTTCAAAGCAAACTTTGAACTCCGGCATTTAAATTTTCTGGAATCCAACGCTTGCTTTGGCTGATTCAAAATCAACTTATCAATATAAAGACGCGGGCAGTTACGCGATAAGTATACTTTCACACCCCTTTACTGCGATTTTCCATGCGCCGCAGCAATTCGGTCATAATCAAACGATACAGCTCATCGCCCAGATATTTGTCCTCGACGCCGCTATCGATATTAGGGTTGTCGTTGACTTCGATCACATAGCCTTTGCCGTCTTTTTCCTTAACATCCACGCCGTACAAACCGTTGCCTATCGGCAGGGTAGCTTTTAATGCAACATCGAGCACGGCTTTAGGAACCTCAAACGTTGGTAAGGTATCAAAGTTACCGGCATCGGTTCGGCTGCTGCCGTGGCGGTAAATCTGCCAGTGGTTTTTAACCATGTAATAGCGACACGCGTATAAGGCCTTGTTATTAAAAATGCCGATACGCCAGTCAAAATCGGTATAAAGAAACTCCTGCGCCAACAGCAATGCGGATTTTTGAAACAGCTCCTCCACTTTAAGTTCCAGCTCTTTTCGGTCATTCACTTTGACGATGCCGCGAGAAAATGAGCCGTCCGGGATTTTTATGACCACAGGAAATCCGGCTTCCGCCTCCAGCCTATCCAAATGCGCGGCATTGCCTTTGTGCAGCAGCCAGGTCTTGGGCGTAGGCACCTTATGCGTACGAAACAGATCGGCAAGATAGACTTTGTTGGTGCAGCGCAGCATCGAAGTCGGATCGTCGATAACCACCAAGCCCTCGGCCTCGGCCTTTTTGGCGAAACGGTAGGTGTGGTGATCGATGCTGGTGGTTTCGCGTATAAACAAGCCGTCAAACTCGGGCAGACGTACATAATGTTGCTGGGTTATCAGTTCTATTTCAATACCCAGTTGTCTGCCGATTTTAATGAATTTTTTCAGCGCCCCCATATTGCTTGGCGGTAATTGTTCTTCCGGGTTGATCAGGATAGCAAGATCGAACCTCGCAGCCTTTCTTGCGCGGCCCTTGCGCCAGACTTTGGTACTGAATTTATCCAGTGCGTCAGCAAAAATAGTTTGCTTTTCATCATCCAGGTGCCGATGCGATACGGCCTTTAAACCGATGATTTCCCATTGCTGCTTACAACGTAACGTCACTTCCAGAATTGGACAGGAAAAGCGTTCAAACAGCTGTCTGGCAAGATCCTGGAAAGCCGGGTCAGGCGTGGTACCAAAATAACTCATCAAGGTTATTTCTCTATCCTTGTCGGTACTTTTAAATGCGCGCTCCAGCGTCTGTGACAAGTCGTCAAGCTGTAGCCGATACAGCGCCTTTTTACCCAGATCGTTCAGTACTTTAACCGACGGAATAACGTGATGCCCCCTGGCCTCGGCCAGCAACGAGCAGTAATAACCGTCGGAAAGATAGCGGTAGCTGCTGCAAAGATTGATGATGCGCACACGCTGCTGAGACTCACCCTGTTCGGTCGCAAGATAGTTTTCAAAAGTGATGACCTGATCGCTGGGATAATAGGGATTCCAGTCAGAAAGATCATCAACAACCAGAAGGGTTCGCGCCATAACAATAAGATCCTGTAGTAAGATAAGCCATAATTCTGGAACCAGTCAGTTGTTTGCACAAGGAGTTTTTATGAGTATTGAGAAATATTTCATGATTAACTTAACTGGGGCTATGCTTAAGAAAAACTTCAGGTAACCGTCATGCCTTATTATCTTCCTCTTGCCGCTATCGATACCACCGTTTTTCCGAGCAGCTATGCCTCCGCTCGGCAACACTGGCTTGCGCAGTTAAATAAACTATCCAGTCATACACGATGCCTGCCCTACCCACGCCCCGGCTCTGGACCTGAAGGCGAACAGCTGGTCACCGACACGGTCTGGATCGGCCCGGATGAAGCGTCACGGGTACTGGTTTTGCTCGGCGGGACGCACGGCATTGAAGGCTTTGCCGGCAGCGCGATACAAATCGATCAACTGGCTTTGATTGCCGAAGGTCTGATCGATATTCCTACCGATACGGCGGTGTTGATGGTTCATGCCCTGACGCCTTGGGGTTATGCCTGGCAACGGCGTTGCGATGCGGACGGCGTTGA
>JAUXTH010000144.1 GCA_030679035.1 Methylobacter sp.
TTCCTTCACAACTGGCGTTATGACTCGTGCGCGACTGAAGTCGCGGCTCCGTTTATGTTTTTCTCTGATTTTTAAAGCAGAACTTAAAATCACTAAGCAGAAATTTGCACCATATCGCTTTATTTAAGCGCGATTGCCCTAACCCCTATGCTGGTTTAAGTTGTATCGGCTAGGTGCATGAATACTCAGTTTCCGGCATTTTTTGAGTTAGTTTTAAAACCGTAAATTGAATAAACAATGATGATGATTAAATACACGCTGAGTTCAGTTATATATTCACTGGGTTTTTCAGTTGAAGCCTGAGGAATCGTTTGGCTGTTAACGCGATGGCTAGCTAAATGAGTGTCCGGTGAATTTTCCTGGTTTAGCGCTATTTGGTCATTGGCAGTAATATTCGATTCTTCCTGAACTTCAACAGCGAAAACATTAAACGACAAGGTTAATACGGTCAGGAAAGTGAATATGCTTTTCATGTTCATGCTTGCACGCTCGAGGGAAAAGAAGGTTAACTGAAAAAGATAGCGATACGAAACTATTATCAGTTTATTTCACTTTGAAGACAACGTTTTTTTAGCAAGGCATATACAGGACTACTAAAGCTTAGGCGATTAAAGATTCTCCGCATTTAACAGTATGACTTCAATCTCCTCGGTAATTTCTTCCTGACGGTAAATCTGGGACTTTCGTTGCAGCTTTACGGTTTCATCGTCCAGGTGATTTACCGCGCCTTCCAGATGTTGCAGACGGCTGTGGTTTTCGGCCATCAGCGAGATATAAAAAATTTCATGCAGTGCGGCAAATAAATAATGATCGACCAAATCGGCAAAGAATTCGCCGGGTTCCATATTCAGTACCGGCGGGTTGCCGAAATGAACATTTCGCTCCTGTTGTTGAGGGAAGGGCGGAAGCACCTGCTGTTGGCTGATTTGATTGGGCGCGTCATTGTGATAAATAACGGTCAGCTGGAATGCGGTGGCGGCTTTGCCGTGTAATGCACTGATGGTGTCAATCAGGCGGTTAATGATTGCAGGCACTTCTTCGGCGACATTCGCGCCTTCGAGTGTCGCGACGACTTCGGCGGCAATATCCTCCTGCCGGTTGCAAAGTCGGCTGCCGATCGCAATCACGCCGGTATAAGCTTTGTTTGCGATCGCATTTATCAGGCTTTCGTTAAAGTCGCCGCAAAAACCGCGTTCCGCTCCCAGCAAAATACAGATTTGCGCGGCGTTGCCGTCATTGGCTTCCAGGCCGGGATAAAAATCAAGGAAATCCAGCGCCGCGCGTTCAATATTAGCCACGGCCTGGCCCTGCATGGTTTTAAAACGCTGTAGTTTATGAATCTCCATGAAAGCCAGGTTTTTCATGGCGTTTAAAATGCTGCGTATCTCTTCCAGCTGGGTGATGTGCAGTTGCATTTCGCGGCTTAGGCTCATGACGGTTTAAGCCATCCACCAAGCGCGAGTTGCCATTGCTCAGGGCTGCTGTCCAAGGTCAGTGTCGCGGTTTCAATGCCTTGCTCGATATAAACCAGCATCTTGGCAATGTCTTCAGGATTGGTTTGGTTAAATAACCCGGAATTAAACGCAATCAGCCAGGCCAGTTGAAAAAGGTTGCTGTGCGGAACTAGCCGATCCTGTTTTAAGATTTCCCGAAGCAGCCGCCCCCGCTTGATCCGCGCTTCCATTGAAGCCTCCAGGCGTTGGCCAAAACGGGTGAACGCTTCCAGTTCCAGAAATTGCAGGTAATCCAGTTTCATCTGTCCGGCTTGATCGCGGATGCTCATGTCCTGAGCCTTGCCGCCTATCCGCGATACCGACCGGGTAATGTCGATGGCCGGGCGAAATCCCGACACGAACAGGTCGTTATCCAGATAGATTTGCCCGTCGGTAATGGAGATCAGGTTGGTCGGAATGTAGGCGGCAATTTCCCCTTGCTTGGTTTCGATAATCGGCAAGGCGGTCATGCTGCCGCCGCCGTTTTCGGCATTCAAACAGGTCGAACGCTCCAGCAGGCGGGAATGGACAAAGAAGATGTCGCCCGGATAGGCTTCGCGTCCGGGCGGGCGGCGCAGCAGTAAGGACAGTTCCCGGTAGGTTCTGGCGTGGGTAGACAAGTCATCGTAAATAATCAGTGTGTCTCGGCCTTGCGCCATCCAGTATTCGGCCAGCGCGCAACCGGCAAACGGGGCGATATATTGCAGACCGGGCAAGGCGCTGGCTTCGGCGACCACGCACACCGTATAGTCCAACGCGCCGTGAATCTTCAGGGTTTCTATGGTGCTGACCACGGCAGAGCGTTTCTGGCCGATCAGCACGTAGATGCACACTACATTCTTGTCTTTTTGGTTAATGACGGTGTCGATCGCGATTGACGTTCTGCCCAGACCTTCGTCGCCGACGATCAATTGCCGCTGCCCTTTGCCTATCGGAATCAGGGTATCGATAATTTTAATGCCGGTGTACAGCGGCTTATGGACAAAATCGCGGGCGATAATCGCGGGCGAGCCTTTTTCCATGTTTTCGCGGCCTGCTTGGGGTGGTGGAGCGAGCCCATCCAGCGGCGCACCCAGCGGGTCGATTACCCTGCCTAAAAATTCGTTGCCGACCGGTATGCTGAGCGAGTGTTTGGACAGATGAACCGTAGTGCCCGCCGTCAGGGCTTCGGTTTCATACAGTAAAATTGCGCCGATTCGGTCGCGGTTAAGGTCAAAGACCATGCCCCGGCTGCCGTCGGCAAAAACCAGGATGTCTTCGATGGCCGCGGACGGCAGGCCTTTGATCCAGCTGATGCCGTCGCCGATCGAAACCACCGTGCCTTGTTCGATAATACGCAGCCCCGGCTGGTAATTAGCCAGCCAGTCGGCTTGTTTGTCCAGCAGGCTGTCCCGTGCAGCCGGAGCGGTATCGGCCGCATTCTCACGCTGGAGCGTGGGGACAATAAGCGCCGTATCATTCTGGCTCATTGGCAATCTCGGCAAAACCGGTCAGTTCGTGTTGCAGGTTGACGTTGAGCACCCAAGCACCGATGTCCATGCGCAGACCGGCGATCAGCAATTGATCCTGATGATATTGAAAATTGATTTGACTGTTGATTAACGCGCCCAGCTTTTGTTCCAGTTGCTGACGCATTTCAACGGATAATGGATAGGCGCTGGTTATTTTGACGGGCACCGATTTTTTAGTTCCGAACATGGTCAGACACAGCTTGCAGGCTTCCGGCAAGGTTACTAGATTGTCCATCAGCAGGGTAAATAAACGGGCTTCCAGTTCAGGACCGGCGGATTGTTGCAACAGCATGCCTGCAAATTTGGCGCCGTTTAGCAAGGCCTGTTTTTCGACTTGTTGCTGTAACTCCCGGCGCTGTTTCGACAGCAACACATTTGCTTTTTGCCGTTCTTGCTCAAGATCGGCATTCAGCCTGTCCAGATGCGCTCTTCTTTCGGCTTCGAGCTGCCGGTGCAGGGCGGTGAGAGCGGCCTGTTTTTCTTCCTCCCATAGTTTTTGCCGGTTTTCATAACGGTTGCATTGTTCTTCCGCCTGTTGTTTCAGGTTTTTTGCGTCGTTAAGCGATTGGTCGATAAACTGTTTGCGCCTCTCAATCACTTCCAGCAAGGGCTTATAAAAAAGCCGCTGCAAGATCCAGATCAGAATCAGGAAATTGATGATTTCAAAAATAAAGGTGGATAGGTTGAATTCCATATGCTTTATTGCCGGTTTAGGTGTTGACTCAGCAGTAAAAAAAATGGAACGCAGATGACGCTGATAATTATGATATATAAGATTTTTATCGAATTATCCGCGTTTATCATATTGATCTGCGTCATCTGCGTTCCATTGTGTTTTGTGGCTGAGTAGTTACAGTGTGTCTCGGCAACTTGTTCCTGCGTTGCTCTATCTCCTGCATAATCCACATGGATGTGGTGAATGCAGATATTGCAGGAGCAAATATCTGTCCATGCAGCCTTCGTGGTGAATGCTTTTCCAATCATTTAAGAACGTATTCAAGCAACGGATTCCGAAACAGCACGATCAAGATAATAACCAGGCAATAAATAGCCAGCGATTCGATCATGGCCAAGCCGATAAATAAGGTGCGCATAATCGACCGTTCCGATTCCGGTTGCCGTGATAAGGCCTCCAGCGCGCTGCCGATGGCTTTACCCATAGCCAGCGCAGGGAGCATCACTCCCAGCGCGATGCCGATAATAGCGGCGATGCTGGAGCCAAGGACGATCGAGGCAATGTCAGACATAAATTACTCCTGTGAATTAAGTTGTTGGGATTGTATCGCGCCGGCCAGATAGATCAGCGCCAACATGCCGAAGATATAGGCCTGTACCAGCGCTTCAATGATATGCAGCATTAAAATCGGTATCGGCGCGAGAAATCCAGCCACCAGCAATACCAGCATGGCCGCCATTTCCAGGCTCATCATATTGCCGAATAAACGGATAGCCAGCGCCAGCGTACGGGTAAGTTCGCTGAGAATATGAAAAGGCAGCAAAATCGGGCTGGGACTCAGGTAATGGTGCAGGTAATTTTTCAGCCCCTGGGTTTTTATGCCGAACCAGTGCACCGAGAAGAACACCAGTATCGCCAGTGCCGAGGTTACGGAAAGATCGCGGGTCGGCGAATGCAAACCCGGTATTAAACCGACCAGGTTGGCAATGATCAGAAACAGCCAAAGTGACGCAATAAAAGGCATGATTTGCCTGCCGTGTTCCGGTGCAACGGCGGCAACGGCTTCGTCGATAGCCGCGACTATGCCTTCAACGGTGGTCTGCAACTTACCGGGCAGCAGCATGTCCAGATGCCGGGTTGAAAGCCAGGCTATTAGCGTAATCACCAGCATGATGCCCCAAGTGGTGATGACTGAGGTGCCTATTGCCACCGGACCTAGCGCAAAAGTAAATTCGTTTTCCATGATCCAGCCTAATCTTTAATCAGAAAATACACATTAAAAATCCCAATCACCAGTCCTGCAAACAACAAACTGAGTGTCCAGTGCGTCGAGTAGCCCTCCACCATATCGTCCAGCCAGTGCCCTAAATAAACGCCGGCGATAACAGGCAGCACCATAACCAAGCCCAGCGTGCCGATTGACGGCAGATTAGGGCGATCATCATGTTCCGCCTTTTTGATGCGCTTGACCTGATTGTCAATTTTCTTTTTGAGTTGTTGTCGATTATTCATGACGGCCAATTGGTTTTGCGTTTAAGTGCAAGCATGCGTTTTAGCATGGCTTGTTCCATTCGGTGCAAACTCTCACGGGTTGCATGCAGAGCTTCTTCCTCCGCTATCAATTGCTGTTCCAGTAATGTGCTGATCCGTTCAAGGTCTGTGTCGATCAAAAAGTGCCGGGTACTGATCGTCAACTCGTTATTGTTGAAATAGGCAACCGCTCCCGGCAGCGCCAGATATTGCCAGCCTTCTGCCGCCAAGCGAAAACGCGCCAGACCGAAAACCAGCGTGGTCATAAACCGCGCATGATTGGCTTGGATGCCGAAGCTGCCCGAAGCGTCCTCCCCGACAAACGAGGTGACACCGGCGATGCGCTGTTCGTGGCCGGCATCGAATAGGTTCAGCACGAACTGGTTCATCCAGAAAAAACCATTTTGTCCACGAAAAGCACGAAAGGCACGAAATACACTAAATAAATCATTGTGTTGTGCTGCATCAGCGATTCAACCTTTGTGTAACAATCTGCGGCATAGCGTTTTTTGAACATTTTCGTGCTTTTCGTGTCGCCTAGAGGCGCCTACTTTTGGCTTTCGTGGACAACTCGCTGTTTTTAGGTTCATAGACTGTCCTGCATCGAGCCGCGCATATAGCATTGCTCCTCGGATAGATCGTCGTAGCGCCCGGCCAAAAAGGCTTCGCAATCGGTCAAGGTTTGCGCCAGCGGCACTGAAACACCGGTTTGCTTGGTATGCTCGGCCAAAACTGAAAACGGCTGGGTCAGATAACGCTGCAATTTACGGGCGCGCATGACGATTTTCCGGTCAACCTCGGCCAATTCTTCCATGCCCAGCATGGCGATAATATCCTCCAGTTCATGATACCGCGCCAGATGTTCGCGAACTCCCTTGGCAACTTCATAATGGCGATCCCCCAGGGTATGCCTGTCCATTAGTTTGCTGCTGGAGCGCAGCGGATCGACGGCGGGATAAATGCCTTTGCTGGCCTGATCTCTGGACAGAATAACCGTGGTGTCCAGATGGCTGAGTATAGCGCTGACCGCAGGATCGGTCATGTCGTCGGCAGGCACGTACACGGCTTGCACCGAAGTGATGGCGCCCTGCCGGGTGGACAGGATTCTATCCTGCAACTCGGCGACTTCGGAGGTCAAGGTCGGCTGGTAACCCACTGTAGCAGGCATGCGGCCCAGCAGGCTGGAGATTTCACTGCCGGCCTGGACAAAACGGAACACATTGTCGACCACAAACAGCACTTCTTTATGCAGAGTGTCGCGCAGGTATTCGGCATAAGTCAGCGCAGACAGGGCGACGCGAAAACGCACGCCGGGCGATTCATCCATTTGCCCGAATACCATCAATGTATCGTCCATGACCCCCGCCTGTTGCATTTCCCGCCATAATTCGTGAGCTTCGCGGATGCGCTCGCCGACCCCGGCAAAGACCGAAACCCCTTTATGGATTGCAGAAACGGCATGGATAAATTCCATGACCAGCACGGTTTTACCGACCCCCGCGCCGCCGAACAGTCCGGTTTTGCCGCCTTTTACGAAAGGACATAACAAATCGATGACCTTAATGCCGGTTTCCAAAATACCGCTGATGCCGATAGCTTCGGACAGCGGCAGCGGTTTAGCGTGAATATTGCGGAATTCAGTTTTAGGCAAGGGCGGTAGTCCGTCCAGCGGCTTGCCGAATATATTCAGTAACCGGCCCAAACATTGCTCGGAAACAGGAACATGCAAAGGTGCGCCGGTATCGAATACGCTCATGCCACGGCTTAGCCCTGCCGTGCCGTGCAGCGTGATAGCCCGGATACGCCGTTCATCAAGATGCTGGTGCACCTCGAATAGGTAGGCGGCATGGTCAAGGCGGGTGAACAAAGCCTGGCGCAAAGGCGGCAACTGGGTGCAGTCGATAATTACCACCGGGCCATGCACTTCAACGATGGTTCCGATGACCGGGCGCTGTTCCTGTTGTACCTGCAAATTGTCCAATTGCGGCGACTCCAAAGGTGACGAATAAATTACGATGCTCTGTTAGTAATCTACTTTTACCACGAAGACACGAACGACTACAAGGATGAAGGAGGTAGAGCTCCACAAGTAGGCGCCAGATCATTAGCGCCCGGACTGGCAAAGACCGAATCGTAATGAGCGCCGATCAGAATGACATCGTTGTGCTGGTTCCCAATCTCCAGATTGGGAACCCGGGATGCGAAGCTCCAGCTTCGCGAGACGGGAAGCTGGAGCTTCCGTAACTGAATTCCCAAGCTTGAGCTTGGGAACTAGTGAAGATCGGCAAGATCGAGCGTTAGATCGTCGGCGGCGGCGAGGTAAGTCCGCCATTGCCCGGTTCTTTTGTGCGCCCTAGTCTTTTGGCCGGGACGGCAGACCTCAGGATGGGCATGCACCGGCAGGATGCGGACGCCCAACGACAACAGTTCGTTCATTAACGGCAGCGGTTTCGAATGGCGGTTCAGCACCAACACGGTATCGATTTTCAACAGCTCGACCATGCCGGTCAGCAATTCCGAACCTGCAATGCCCCGGACCACGCCGGGGGCGTCGATCAGCATCAAGCCCAGGGGAGCCTTTTGCATTAACCGGCTGACAGCCGACAGCAGCGGCAGGCGAAAGCGGCCTGCATCCAGCGTGCAAAGCGCTTCAAATGCCGACACTTGCCAGCCGGACTCCCGCCACTGTCCCAGCGATACGGTGCCGGGCAAACCGAAGCCGGGCGATCCGGGATCGGCGGCGATGCAGAAGCAGCTTAGGCCTCTTTCGGATAATATCCGCGCGAGTTCGGCAGTCAGCGTGGATTTGCCGACACCGGTTTCGCCAAACAGTAAAATCCTTTGCCCGCCGCTCAGCAGTTGCTCGGCGAGGCTTGAAGGACAATAGGGCGATAACGGGAGTGGCGCTGGATCGGTCATGGCGGCTACCTGTGCTGGATCGTTTGTTACTATCGCAGAAAACCCAGGTCAGTGGCAATTATGATAATCGGGATTGTTTACAGGCTCATCCCGACCCAAACTTGACGTTTGAAATTGCCGATTGAATGGCAGGAACACTTCTAAAAGCGGTCATTTGTAGCCTTTAAAGCTCGGGAAACAGCAGAAATGGATGTAAAACTGGTTGTTTTTGGATAATTAATGATATAGACTCCAAACATGCTAGTGACTAGGAGTATCTCCAGTCAACATGCTAGCCTCTAGCTCCGTTTAGGCATAATTTATCTTGCCCTGATTCTGAATTATAGGATTAGGGCAAGTTGAAATTTCCATGAGCATCAAAAATTAGCGTCACTCAATTGAAAAACACATCTCCTTCGATTACTCTCAAAGAAGCCTTCGATTCTACATTTCATCATAAATTCAACTTTAATGATTTTTTGAATCTGGATGTTAAAAATGAATGTAAAAGCTTCTACAAAAATAATAAATTAATTCTCAATCCTTCAGTTATTTTAAAGAAATATCTACGCTTTTTAAATAACTTTGTCTTTGATTATTCAGCAATAAATATTGATGTTGTTCATTCTTACATAAAAGGTAGGAATGCATATACTGCTGTTGAGAAACATGCTCATAGTAAGTATTTTTTTCAAACAGATATTAATAATTTTTTTAACAGCATTACAACTAAAGATGTTGATTTTATACTTACCAATAATCTATATGCCATACCTATATCGGATATTGACAAGTATAAATTTAACCTATTGAATTTAGTAACTATAGATAATATTCTACCTATAGGGTTTTCAACATCGCCGAGTATAAGCAATACTTTTTTGCATGCGTTCGATAATAAACTTAATAACTATTGTCAAGGTAAAAATATTATCTATACTCGCTATTCTGATGATATTATTCTGTCCTCTAATAATAGAGGTGATCTAAAAGATGCTGAAGAAAAAATTTCTGTATATCTTAATTTATTTCATGATGGTCGAGTTTTTATTAATCCTCGAAAAACAAAGCATACCCATAAAGGAGAAAAAATAAAGTTACTTGGGATGGTTATTTTACCATCTGGAAAAATTACTGTGGATATGAAGGTAAAAAAACAACTTGAAATATTGCTTCATTTCTATATCAATGATAAAGATAAGTTTTTAGACTATTTGAAAAATCATTATCATGGCGAATTAGGTACAATTTCAGGGCAGCTAAATTATATTAATAGCATCGACAATACCTATCTATATAAGCTTCGCAGGAAATATGGTAATTTTATTATTGACACATTTTTTAATCAAACTATTAAATAGCTGTGAAATTCAATTGCAAGCTTTTTAATATTCAACACATTAAAGAATTAAGTTTCAGTGTAGATTTATCGAAAAATCAACTGATGTGCATCGTTGGAAAGAATGGCGTTGGAAAAACCACTTTAATTAGAGCAATTAAAAACCTTAAATCTGCTGATACCTTTACTAAGACAGCTTCCCCTAATATTTTTAAAAAAAATAGCCGTATTCTTTATGCTATTGATCAAGTAGAGTATGACTTTCAATACAGTCAAAAGCTAAATGTAATTGATACTAAAGCTATTATTGATAAAAAGATAAAAGAAAGCATCAATGTTGAACTTCCTATTCCTCATGGAGAACGATTCAGTCATTTCCAAAGATTAGGTGAAATAGACGATGAATTAAGAACCAATATATCACTACAACAATATCAATCACCACAAGAATTAATAGCACTACTTTCGGCCATCTATCAGTCAAATAGATTTAATGACTTAAAAGAGATCAAGGTAAAGGGAGCAAAATATTACTTTATATTACAGGAAGATAATTTTTATATCCGCGAAGACTACCTAAGCTCAGGCGAACATTTTGTTATTAATTTATATAAGATGATTCAGCGAAAATGCAAACTGATTGTTATTGATGAAATTGATATTTCTCTGGATGCTTCCGCACAGGTAAACCTTATTGCGCAATTACGCATATTTTGTGCAAACTACGAAGTCAATATCATTTTCACCACTCATTCCCTTGCTCTTATGAAAACATTGGATGATTCAGAACTCTACTATATGGAGAGTTCTGATGCCGCCATTTCTTTTAAAAACGTATCCTATAATTATATAAAAAGTGAGCTTTTCTGTTTTACAGGCTGGGATAAGTATATTTTGACAGAAGACAAAATGTTGGAGAACTACCTTACACATCTTATCGCTCAAAGCAATACACCTATATTCTTTAAATACAAGATTATTTATATTGGAGGCGCTTCCAATGTTATTGATCTAATGAAGCGCAATGATAATGACAAGATTTTTTCCACTTCCAATAATGTGATTTGCGTTCTTGATGGCGACAAGTTTGAAGAATTAAAAAGCCATGATAAAGTATTTTTTATTCCATTTGATAGCGTAGAAAAACAGCTGTTTTTTCATTATAAAAACGGCGAGTTATCAAGCATGGACTTTATGAAAATACCAGAAAATCCGAAGGAACTATTTAATAGTATTAAAGAAAAAAGATACTTATCTGAATTAGAGATATTTTCTTTTATTAATTCAAAGAAAGTTGAAGAGGTAGAAAGTTTTAAAAATCAGTTGATTAGTTTTTTAACATTATAAGCCTTGTAGGTCGGGCAACATCTTTTCGTTGCCCGACATCTTGCTGTCCGACGAAACTCATGCGGCAGCACCAAGCAATTAAGCGCAGTAAATAGAGTCTTTCCGTTTCTGGAGAAACACAACTCTACGGCATTATTTGCTGACAGCTACTAAAATTTTGCTACTCACCACCCGATTTTAACTACTGTGGTATCGTCTTTTACCGCCTACTCCGTAGGTCAACGACCTCAAGCCTCCTAACGGATTATATAAACCGCACCGTTCGGTTACTGGACGGCTGCCGGTAGATAAATAAATGAGCTGTATTTGGTCCGCAAAAAATGGGTTTGCTTTATTAAGTGTAAGACTTTATCTTACATTTGCATTAAAGAAACTGATCAGGAGAACAACATGGCGAATGTCCGAACCCAAACCGTTAGCCTCGGTGAGCACTGGAACAACCTCATTGAGTCCTTGCTCAAGAGTGGGCGCTATGCAAGCGTGAGCGAAATCATGCGTGACTCCTTACGCTTGCTTGAAGAAAGGGAAGCTAACTCAACGCTGCAATCTTTACGCACCGCCCTGATTGAAGGCGAACAGAGCGGCGATGCCGGTGAATTAGACATGGAAACAATCAGACTGGAAGCCAAAAAAAAGCCGGTTTAAGCTGAAAATGCGCAAAATCCATACTCAGGCGCTCGCAAAACAAGACCTGAAAAATATCTGGCTTTACTCGTTCAAAAATTGGGGAGAAAAACAGGCGGATTGTTATTTTGATGAATTAAATGCCGCATTCTAACTAGAGCCGGACGGGGCATGTTGCCCCGTCCGAAACGTTTTGCAACGGTTAAATGCAGTCGCTTAGCTCGAACATCTCAGAAACGTTAGGGACGGGGTTGCAAACCCCGTCCCGCTTGGTTACATTCGTGAAGGGTACAGGCACTTTCACATTAATCGGCATTTAGTTTTTTATCGTGTTGCAGCGACCAAAATTCACATTGTGCAAGTGCTGCATGACAGTATGAATTACACAGCGCATTTATAAAATCCAAGCTCTGGATCGGGTGTTGCCAATGAGGACCGGAGCCCATCATGGGGTTGGACTTTGCCCAAAGGGACTCCTGCAATAGCAGCTATCAACTGGCGAACTGAGGGAGTCCCGATTTTGTAACTATTCAGTGTATCGTGGATGCTTTTCATTTAGCAGGATTTAATTCCTTATCCTTTTGGAAGAAGAGGTTGTAGGAGCGGGCCATGCCCGCGATGATGGTGCGCAACTTATAAATCGTGGCCTTAATGTCGCGGGCATGGCCCGCTCCTACGGTATCAATCGTGCATAAAAAAGGATGTTGTGTTCACGCTGAATAGTTACCCGATTTTTAACTACCGTCGCTGGAGCCTCTCCCAGCGGCATCGCCTTTTACCGCATGTTCCGCATAATATTCGCTGCATTCCTTTTCGCGGCCCCGAACCACCCGCTGGCCGGTTGCTGGGCCCCGCGTCTCGGTGACGACGGTATGCTGGCCCTCGTGGTGACTATCATCGTAAAAATAAATCACCACCCAGTCTTTGACGCGATCCAGCTGGTGAGCGCGCTCGGTATTCGAATATAACGAGGTAAAATGCCACCCCTGCCGGCTCGCATGCAAGATGGGCAGCCAGGCTTCGCCAGTCGGGTTGAAGCGTTTCGGCGCTATGGTCGGCAGCTCTCCGGCTTGCGTTTTTTTGTGGTACTGTTCGTCTATTTTCAACAATAATTCGACCGGCGGCTCTGTAATGGTTTGCTGCGCTTCGAAACGCGGCCTGCGGAAACCCAGGACGTGGGCAAGCCAGGTTTGCACCAAGGCGATTTTTTTTGTGCTGAAGCCGGGGACTTTTTTTAAGCGGCCGTTATGCGCCGCCAGTTCCAGGGCTTCCAGGGTGTCGACATGCAGCGTTTCGATGATCCGGTGCGCCGACCTGGGGCCGATGCCCGGAATCTGTTCGAATAATGCGATGGGATCATGACCTGACTGTAAGCTTTCCAAGCGGCTCAAGCGTCCGGTCATCACGTATTCGTTAATGGATCTGGCAATGCCTTCGCCGATTCCGGGCAGTTCCAGCAAGGCCGAAAAACCCTCGCGCCCCAGTAAATCCTCGACCGGTTCGGCCATGGTGTCGATGGTCTTGGCGGCATTCAGATAGGCGCTGACCCGGAAAGGATTGGCTCTCTGCTCATCCAGTAAGGCGGCGATTTGGCGCAGTTTCGCAGCGATTTCTTTATTGGTTATCATCTTGCACAAGACCTCATGTTGATCTAAAAACCGCAGTTGAGCATTCCAAATGGGTGGGGGTGTGAAAACCGCTCATGCTTCGACAAGGCTCTCCTGAGCGTAGCCGAAGGGCTCAGCACGAACGGTTTTCACACGTTCCAACTGATTTTAGGTTGATTGAACCGGTGCAACGTCTTTGGCTATTGCTTTAGCAACATCAGCGCATCTTCTATCTGCCTGGCGGTTACATCAATGCCATGCAGCTGCTTGATTTGCTGTTGCAGCAAGGCCGCGTCGGAATTATCGAGCCGCATTTTTGCAAGCATGCTGGACAAATCCTCATTAACTGCCCAGGGATAGATCAGCCATCGCCATTCGGTGACCGTTTCGACGTAAAAGTCGGGAATATAGCTGGAAACGGTTTTGAGGTGCATGGCGGCTGTGCGCATTTCGTTCGCCTCGCCGCAGTGCCGGAGATGCTCGACGCCCACGGTAAAGGTATCGCCGCTATCGCAGACATCGTCCAACAGCAGGACGTTTCGCCCGTTGATGTCGGCATTTAACGGGTACTTAACATAGGCTGCGTGCTGTTTATAGGCGCCTTGATAATGCTCGATTTTGAAGCCGGTCAGGTCATGGATGCCGAGCATATCCGACAAAAGCCGTCCCGGTATATAACCGCCTCGCGCTATGGCGACGATGACATCGATCCGGAAATTTGCCTTGCGCAATTGTTGGGCCAGTTGGCGGCATAAACTGTAGACATCTTCCCATGTGATTAAAGTACAGGGTAATTTTTCATCCATATCGAAACCTCAGAATTATCCTAGAAAAATCATTTTTTCCACGAAAAACACAAAAAGCGCAAAAATTTTCGTAACTACTCAGTGACAAAGAATAGAACGCTGATGACGCGGATTGCTTATGATTAAATAAGATTTTTTCCCGGCTCTTTAGCTCATATTTGAACTAAAACACCCGTGACACGAATTAAACAGATAAACACTGATTTAAAAATCAGCGTAAATCCGCCTAATCTGCGACATCCGCGTTCTATTAATCACGCTACGTAGTGAGTCTTGGTAATCCGCTATGGATCGGGCCTTGTTGCGTTCGCCAACCGGCATAACATTAAAAACAGCCCGTTAGTCATTTCTGCAAACGGCTCATAATCGAGCTTATCCGGCGTATCCTGAGCCGTATGGTAATAGGGATAACGATAGAAAGCGGTATCGGTAATCATCAAAGCCTTGTAACCGTGCCGCCAAAACGCCAGCTGATCGCTCAAGGACACTCCCGGCACAATGGCCGGAGCGGCGATGGATTGCACCGGAAAATCCGTCGCCGAGGAAAACGCCTGAACGCAGTCCCGCAAGATGTGTCGGGAGCGCAAGTTAGAAACAAAAGCAATAAAATTACCGGTATCGGGATAAAAATATTTCAGCAAAGGCGGATAAGTTTGGCTGCCTCGCTGGTCCCGATAATAGCCGATGGTCTCCAGCGAGATCATAAAACGTATCGGATCACCACGTTGCCTGGCGGCTTTGGCATACACCATGCTGCCCATGCTCGGCCAGAAGAAAAAAGGCGGCTCCTCGTTCACAAAAGCAACAAAACGCAGGCTGGTTTCAGGCGCAACATCCTGGAACAGGCGCGAAAGTTCCAGCAACGCTGCAACGCCGCTGCCGTTATCGTTAGCGCCCGGACTGCCAAAGACCGAATCGTAATGAGCGCCGATCAGGATGACATCGTTGTTACGGCCGTTACCGGCGCGGGTGATTTCAAGATTGGAGCATTCAACGCCTTGCGCGGTATAAGTCTGTTTACGGACGTCATAGCCTTGCTGACGCCATTCTTGCGTAATATAAGCCTCCGCCGCATGGAGCGCATCCGGATGGAAAATATTATGCTCGCCGATTTTACCGGCAAGTTCATGGACATGTGTGCGTAAGCGCTGAATTGAAATTTCGTTCATGTTTCTGTGCCTGCAAAGTTAAAACGAAAGTTGGCAAGAGCTCCGGCGATGTTCGTATCAAGCCGGGGATTGCCCGTGTTACAAAGCAAAAAATTGGTTCTGAGCTGACGACAACAAAACATTGGACAGGGTCCACTTTAAGCCTACAGATTTAGAATCGGTACATGGCGGTACATTTTACGTAGCTAAAGCCAGTCCTTTTTCTTGAAAAACCTGAGTAGAAATACCGATACGCCAACAAATACCGCCCACAACGCCGGGTAGCCCCATCTCCATTTCAACTCCGGCATGTATTCGAAATTCATACCATAGACACCGGCGATAAAGGTTAACGGTATGAAAATGGACGCAAACACGGTCAGCACTTTCATGGTTTCGTTCATTTTGTTGCTGACGCTGGATAGGTAAATGTCCAGCATGCCGGCGATTAAATCCCGGTAGGATTCCATGGCTTCAGTCACGCGAATCACGTGATCGTAAACGTCACCGAAGTAGCGTTTGGTTTTGTCATTAAATAGATGCGATTCGCTACGCTGGATGGAAGCCAGCAGTTCCCGCATGGGTGATACGCTTCGGCGTAAAAAAATCAATTCACGCTTGATCTTTTGGATGGTGTTTAAAGTTTGCGACGAGGGATTGGACAGTAATTCATCTTCAACGGTTTCAATCAGTTCATCGAAAGCGTCTTGCAGGCTAAAATACTCGTCAACAATGCTGTCCATGATCACATAGGTCAGGTAATCCGTACCAAGACTCCGCAGATGACTCTTATCGTTGTTAAGCCGGGTGAAGATCGGCTCGAAAATCGCATCGGGCTTTTCCTTGAAGGTGAAAACAAATTTATTCAACAGCAACAAGCTGACCTGTTCATATTGCACGTTAAATTCATCCGCAGACAAGGAAATCGCTTTGATGACAATATACAAATAATCGTCGAATTCCTCGAATTTCGGGCGTTGGTGGGTGTTGAGAATATCTTCAAGTACCAGCGCATGAATATCAAAATGCTGACCGATCGCGTCGATAATTGAAACGTCTTTCAGGCCGTCGATAATCACCCAAGTGATGGTGTCGGTGGTCTGATAGGGCAGCAGTTCTTCTATGGTTTTGATGGTACTCTGGGTCAGCGTTGTTTTGTTGAAATCGATGACGGTGATTTTATGCTCGTGTTCATGCACTTCGCCGACATGTACCAGCGAGCCGGGCGGCAAGCCGGATTTTTCGGAAGCGTAACTCAGTGACTCAGACATGGCTTATCCTTATTTGATAAATATTTTTTATCCAGCTTAAGTATTCAAGCATAATGGCGCACATTTTACAGGTGTTCCGGCGGTTGTTTGGACAAAGTATAACTTTAAGATTAAGGCTTTACACTGATGATACACAAACCGATGTTGGGCTGGCGCGAATGGGTGGCTCTGCCGGAACTTAAGCTTGCCAGGATTAAGGCGAAAATCGATACAGGGGCGCGGTCGTCGGCTTTGCATGCGTTCGCTATCGAGCCTTATCGAAAAGGCGGGCAGCGCTGGGTGATGTTTGCGATTCATCCCTTGCAAAAAAACTGCGATATGTCGATTGAATGTCATGCACCGATTAAAGACCGGCGGATGGTTACGGATTCCGGCGGACACAAGCAGCGTCGGTATGTGATCGAAACCCAGTTGGTGCTGGGGCGGTCGGTGATAAGCGCTGAAATGACGCTGACCAATCGCGACACGATGCGCTTTCGTATGTTGTTGGGACGCACCGCGATGGATGCACGGTTTATTATCGATCCGGGGGCATCGTATTTACAGGGTAAGCCTGATGCCGATGAATACCGGCGGTTGTTGGAATGGGAAAATTGATGAGTAAAAAGGTTAAAACCGCGTTTGTCTGCGATCAGTGCGGCGCCGACTATCCCCGCTGGGGCGGGCAATGCACCAGTTGCGGCGAATGGAATACTATCAAGGAAGTCAGGCTGGGCGGGGCAGAACGTAATAACCGTAAGGCAGGTTATGCCGGGAGCCTGTCGGAGGTCAAATTACTATCCGATGTTAACCTGTCCCAGGCGGAGAGGATTTTTAGCGGAATTTCCGAATTCGACCGTGTTCTGGGTGGCGGGATAGTCTGCGGCAGTGTGGTGTTGATCGGCGGAGCGCCGGGGGCGGGCAAGAGTACGCTGTTGTTGCAGGCGATTGCCAATATTGCCGCGCGAGGCGTCAGAGTGCTCTATGTGTCCGGTGAGGAGTCGCTGCAGCAGATTGCCGAAAGGGCGCACCGGCTCAAGCTGCCCTCCGACAAAATCATGATGCTGGCCGAAACTTCGGTGCAACGCATCTGCGATGTGTTGGATGAAGTCAAACCGCAAATTCTGGTGATCGATTCGATCCAGGTGATGCATACCCAGGATACGGAATCGGCGCCGGGATCTGTTTCCCAGGTCAGGGAATCGGCCAGTTATTTGACCCAGTACGCCAAAAAGCATGACGTATCCATTTTTATGGTGGGGCATGTGACCAAGGATCAATCGCTGGCAGGACCGATGACATTGAGCCACATTGTCGATACCCAAGTGATGCTGGGCTCTACCGATGACGCCCGGTTCAGGGTGTTGAGGGCGGACAAGAACCGTTTCGGCAGCGTCGGCGAGTTGGGATTTTTCGCGATGGACAGCACGGGACTTAAAGAAGTTAAAAATCCCTCGGCGATGTTTTTAAACAGGCCGGATAAACCTTCTTCAGGCAGCGTGGTGACGGTGTTATGGGAGGGGACGCGGCCACTGCTGGTGGAGATTCAGGCGCTGGTGACCGAGTGTCAGTACGGCAATCCCCGGCGGTTGGCGGTGGGTTTCGATCAAAACCGTCTGGCGATGTTGCTGGCTGTGCTATCCCGGCACGGCGGCATTTTTACTGCAAATGATGAGATTTACGCCAATGTGGTCGGCGGCATTAAGGTGACCGAAACCAGTTCCGATTTAGCGATTGTGGTGGGGGTTGTTTCCAGTCTGAGGGACAAGGTGATTCCGCACGATGTGTTTTTTTTCGGGGAAATCGGCCTGAGCGGCGAAATCAGGCCGGTTGCCAACGGCCATGCGCGACTTAATGATGCCGCAAAACACGGCTTCAAAAAGGCGGTTATACCTAAGGCCAATGTGCCTAAAAAATCGATTGATGGGCTGGAAATTCACGGAGTTTCTACGCTTTCCGAGGCCTTGGGCATTCTTTCAGAGATGTGAGAATGAGGTTCAAGGTTCAAGGTTCAAGGTTCAAGAGGTGTATTCCCTTTAACCTTGAACCTTTGATCTTGCACCTGATCCATCTACTCACTTAACGCCAACAAATCCCTTTCCAGTAAGGCGCTGCTGCCAAGATTGAGCTCAACCAAGCGGCGTAATTCGGAGATGCTGTCTATATCAATGTGTTCGCATTTAAAGCCCACTTTGTCGCCTACAGCATGCATGGCGGTCAGCTCCATTTTTATTTGGACTTCTTCGGATAACTGCAAGGTGAGGGTGTAGAGTTTTTCCAAATCTTCTTCCCAAGGGAGTTCGAAACGTAATAAACAGCCTTTTAAGGACAGATCAGTAATTTCGCAGTTCCAGGTTTTTCCTTCGCAGCTTAAGGTGGCTTCTCCCGCGAAATGAATGCGGTGAAAATGGCGGTTATCGTTGTTATCTATTGGATGCATGGATTTAATTCAAAAAGAATTGCAGGGATGTGTTGTTGACAACCAGCACATCATTTGTGTTTAACTTTAACGACTTATCGTCCAATGGCTCATTGTTTACGGTTATCGTGCCGCTATTTTCCAATACCGAAACGAAATATCCGTCTTTTCTCTTTGATATCGCAATAATGCCGTTGCCGTCATGACCTAGTCGCGTCATGGCGTTTTTTAATGGCAGGATTTTACCGATATTATTGCCGTTCATAATTTGCAAGTTGGCTGCGGGATTATGCAATGTGCGGTCAATTTCCTGATTAAGCGATTTTACGTCGTCAATAAGGCTATCGGATGCGGCGGAAAATCCTACAAATTCTGCGGTATTGAAAAGGATGGCATGCTTGCCCATTGATATCATGTCGTTGTTGCTGAGATTGCAAGCTTTGGTTGCTTCACCGTTAATGATCAGCGGAAATCGATCATTGAGTTGCTTGATAGCGCAGGCATCGTCACCAATAATGATGACGGCATGCGCCGGGGCGACTGCCAGATTGTCAATGGTTAAATCATTGGTTTCATCGCGTCCGATGTGCACAACACCGTTTTCAAACAGGCCTGATTGGATTGCTTTATCTTTGAAAAAAACAGTGAGTTTTGCCATTGTTGTGGTAACACATCTTTAAATGAGCTTTGATTATAGACGGGATCATTTTAGATGTTCAACAAATTCCATTTTTTTGACGATGACTTATTCACTATTGCGATATAAGTTTATTTTCTGGGTAGAAACTTAACCAGTTTAACGCTATTTTCATCCCGTTTTATGATTTCCAGCGGGTATTCATGCAGTCTGATACTGGTTCCGGTTTCGGGTATAGTTTCCATGAACTCAATGATAAGCCCGTTGAGTGTCTTTGGTCCCTCGGTAGGTAGCGACCATTGCGTGACGCGGTTTAATTCCCGGATGGTAATGTTGGCGTCAACCAGATAGCTGCCGTCGCTTTGCGCTCTAACGGCGACATCGTCGGTGATCAATTCTCCTACGATTTCCTGAAGTAAATCGTCCAGGGTAACCAGCCCCTGCACATCGCCATATTCATCGACTACCAGACCTATGCGAATCTTTTCATGTTTAAATCGATGCATTTGGTTGTGCACCGGGGTGCTCTCAGGGATAAACGAGGGCTTGTCCAGGCAGTTGATGATGGTCTGCTTGTCAAAATCTTCCTGATTAAGCAGCACGAGTATTTTTCTTAAATGGATAAAGCCGATAATTCTGTCGATGCTGGTTTTGTAGACCGGCAATCGGGTATGCGGACTGGTTTTTAGTTGGCTAATGATGTTTTCAATCGGCTCTTCAAGATCGATGCCGACAATTTCATTGCGCGGTGTCATGATGTCTTCAACAGTCGCCGACTCAAGTTCGAGTATGCCCATCAACATTTTTTGGTAGCGTATAGGCATCAAACTTTCTGCGTCGCTAATAATGCTTTTTAATTCGTCTTTATTTAGACTGTCATGGTGACTTCTTTTGACATCGACACCGACGACCCGGAGTAACAGGTTAACGAATAAATTGATAAACCAAACGATTGGATAAAGAAGTTTTAATAAGGGTGTGTAAATCCAGGCGGCAGGGAAAGCGAGCGGCTCCGGTTTTATTGCCGCGAGCGTCTTGGGTGTCACTTCCGAACAAATAAGCATCACGATAGTTAAAATTCCGGTGGAGATAGCTATGACGGATTCATCATCGGTATAGAGCTTGATGGCAATGACGGTTGCAAGCGATGCGGCGAAATTATTAATAAAAATATTACCCAGCAACATCAGGCCGAGCAAGTGAGCTGGTTTTTGCAATAGTTTTTGGGCCTTTATCGCGCCGGGGTGTTTTAGCTTAACCAGATGTCTTAAGCGATACCGGTTTAATGACATTAAAGCTGTTTCTGATCCAGCAAAAAAAGCGGAAAGAATAAGCATGGCGGCAAGTATGCCAAACAGCATACTAAGGGACATATCGTTCAAAGAAAGTGTACTCTGGGTTGCGAAAACAACCCTAGTGTCTATGATGGGAGAATTTTGTCAAGCCTGTATGTCAGTTGTAGCTTGGCTTGTATGTGCAAACCACATTAAAAAGATGTTAGAACAGTATGAAATAAAAAGAATTTTGACATAATGCTGATTCGATGCTTAACTTTGTTGAACAGTATTAAGAGCAGCTTAATAATTAAAAGGGATTATTTAAAGGCCCTGAGGGGTGATGAGCCGCAGTTGTTGTTGCGGAAAGTGTCGGGCTAAATCCAAATGGCCTCCAATGTAAGTGATGAGTGTAAAAATATGGCGTTGCCGCGTATTTTGTTAATTGACGATAATAAAACAAGAGTCCTCCAGCTGGAGGCGGTTTTCCAGTTTATGGGATACAGGGTAGAAAGCGTAGGTTCAGCCGATTATGCGTCTTGTTTTGGCGAAACTGATCAGTTGTGTGGGATTTTTGTTGGTGACGGCATTGAAAAACAAGCCACTGTGGTCAGTGATATTGTGGGGCGGGCGGATAAGATCCCGGTCAGTTTGTTAATCAATAAGGGCACCGCGCTTCAGGTTTCGACTGCAATCACCAATAGCGTGTCTCAAGTACTGGAATGGCCGACTACGTACCCTGTCTTGAAGCCGATGCTCGATAAGCTGCCGACATCCGAGCAAACAACTTTCACGGTGCGTGATGGTTCTGACCGTCGTTCCTATTCAGTTGAGCGGTTAAAAGGCAAGAGTAAGGCTATTGTCGATATTCGCAAGTTGATCGATCAGGTTGCAGAATCGGATGCAACGGTTTTAATTCTGGGCGAGTCGGGAACCGGAAAAGAAGTGGTTGCCCGCGCCTTACATGACTCCTCTTTTCGCAAAGATAAACCGTTTGTGCCGATCAATTGCGGCGCGATTCCAGGCGAATTGCTGGAAAGCGAGCTGTTTGGGCACGAGAAAGGGGCGTTTACCGGGGCGTTAACCACCCGGCAAGGTCGTTTTGAAATGGCGGAAGGCGGGACTCTTTTTCTGGATGAAATCGGCGATATGCCCATGGCAATGCAGGTCAAGTTGTTGCGCGTATTGCAGGAGCGCACCTTTGAGCGCGTGGGCAGCAACAAAACCATCCATTGCGATGTGCGGGTTATCGCGGCAACGCACCGCTATCTTGAAGATGAGATTAAAGAAAACCGGTTCCGGGAGGATCTGTTTTATCGTTTGAATGTGTTCCCGATTGAAATACCGGCCTTAAAGGACAGGGCTGAAGACATTCCCCTGTTGGTGAATGATCTTGTTGCCCGCATGGAAGCGTCCAACCGAGGTTCAGTGCGATTGACTAATGCGGCATTGGCGGTGCTGATGCAACATGAATGGCCGGGCAACGTTAGGGAATTGGCAAATTTGATTGAAAGATTGGCTATTATTAACCCCAAAGGCCTTGTTGAGGCGGCTGATTTGCCGGAAAAATTTCAACAATATAAGGTTTCTGAAGAAATTGTTGGTGACGCCGAGGCGGTTATTACGGATGAGGATGATGAACCGTCCGAGCCGATTGAGGTTGTCGGTGCTTTTGAAAGGGCGCCTGGCGCTTTAGCGCAGTTGCCGACGCAGGGTATAGATTTGAAGGAATATTTGAATGTGTTAGAGGTCGATTTGATCCGCCAGGCCTTAAATGAAAGCAGCGGAGTGGTGGCTCATGCCGCTAAGCGGTTGAATATGCGGCGTACAACGCTGGTTGAAAAATTACGCAAATATGATTTGCAGTACTAAGGGCTGGGCGTCATTTTTTTGGCATTATATTTTAAGTCATTGAAAATATTATAGTTAATATATGGTCTGATTTTTGCTTGTTTTTAATCATTAAATAAGTTTAAGTTTTAGAAAACCAGGGCGATCAGACATGAATACTCATAACATTCAGAAAAAACAGAAAACCGAGCAGCTCACCGATGCGTTCCGTATTTTTAATGAGCTATCCCAGAACTTATCTGTTTCTTATCAAGGGCTGGAGGAGCAGGTTGCTAAACTGCACGGTGAACTTGCCTTTGCCCATAGCGAGCGACTTAAGACCCTTGAGGAAAAAGAAAAGCTCGCCAGTCGCTTGGAGAAAATATTGGCGGCGCTTCCCGCCGGGGTCATTGTGCTGGATGTGGACGGCAAAGTTTTAGATTGTAATGCGGTCGCGACAGATTTTTTAGGCGAACCGCTGATTGGCCTGGATTGGCTCGATGTTGTCGCCCGCAGCCTGATCCCTGTTGTTGGCAACCCGCATGAACGTCTATTGCGTAATGGAAAACGGGTGAATATGACTGTCAGTCGGGATGTTGCCTGCAACGACCCTAGCGATTCAGGGCAGATTATTTTGCTGTCGGATGTCAGTGAAATGCGCAATCTTCAGGATATGCTCAATCAGCAAAAACAGCTGTCGGCCATGGGGGAAATGGTGGCGAGTATGGCGCATCAGGTCAGAACTCCGCTGGCGACAGCAATACTCTACGCTTCGCAAATGAGCAGCCCTGTGCTGGATAATGAAAAGCGGCAGCGGTTTTCACAAAAAATTCTTGAACGCCTGCAATATTTGGAAAGGCAAGTTAACGATATGTTAATTTTCGCCAAAGACGGACGACTGGCGATGGAAACTTTTTCATTGACCGAACTGCTAAATCATCTCAGGGAAGCGGTCAAAGACTATACCGGCAGCGGCGGTATTGATTTGCAGATCATTAATGAAGTACAAAATGATGCCATGTTGGGCAATGAAAACGCCTTGCGCGGCGCGCTGCTTAATTTGTTGAACAATGCGGTTGATGCGGTAGGGCAGGTTGGGTGCATACGGATTTCTGTGGTTCAGCTTGACGGTTTTAAGCTGCGTATCGTTATTAATGATGATGGACCCGGCATAGACAAAGAGCTGCGGCAGCGGATTTTTGAGCCGTTTTTTACCACCAAGCCCCAAGGCACAGGTTTGGGTTTGGCTGTCGTCGACAGCGTAGTGAAGGCTCATGGCGGTCATGTTCATGTTGAGTCGGAACCGGGGCTAGGCACTGTTTTTTCAATAGTCCTGCCCTGTATCAATCAAGCATTTAGTTTATTGCCGGGCGGTTTTTCACATAAGGCTGTCCTGCCTGATGCCCTTCAGGTAACTGCAAATCTGTTCCAGACAGATTTGTCCGGTAAAAATAACCACCAAAGCTACACTCAGAGGGAGCAGGGCCATGAAACAGTATGATGTGTTGGTAGTTGAGGATGATCTGTCGCTATGCGAAGCGCTTTGCGACACCCTGGAGATAGGCGGTTATCGGGTGGTTTCCGCCCGCAATGGGACTGAAGCATTAATCAAGCTGGAGCACGGCCAGTTTAAACTGGTCGTCAGCGATGTGCAGATGCCGGTTATGGACGGCTTTCAATTGTTGAAAAATATGCAGCATAAATATTCCAAAACGCCGGTATTGCTGATGACCGCTTTCGGAACCATCCCTAAGGCGGTCGAGGCTATGCAGGCGGGCGCTTCCGATTACCTTATCAAGCCGTTTGATGCAGAGGCGCTGGTCAACAAGGTGGCCGATTATGTGGTAGCTAATCCTGAGGCGGCCAATGCAGCGGATAATCAGCGCGTAGTGCAAGACGACAGCATGAAAAAACTTTATGCCTTGACGGCCAAAGTCGCCAAAACCGATGTTACCGTGCTGTTGCAAGGCGAAAGCGGAACCGGTAAAGAGGTTATTGCCCAGTATATTCATCAGAACTCAACGCATTACGAAGGTCCTTTTATCGCGGTGAATTGCGCAGCTATTCCTGAAAACATGCTGGAAGCGATGTTGTTCGGTTATGAAAAAGGCGCCTATACCGGAGCTGTTCAGTCTATGCCGGGGAAATTCGAACAAGCGCAGGGCGGCACCTTGTTGCTGGATGAAATTGCCGAAATGGATTTAGGCTTGCAGGCAAAATTATTGCGGGTATTGCAGGAAAAGGAAGTTGAGCGTCTGGGCAGCCATAAAAAAATCAAGCTCAGTGTCAGAATTTTGGCGGCCACCAATCAGAAGCTAAAAGAGCAGGTGGAGCAGGGGGGGTTTCGTGAGGATTTGTATTATCGGCTCAGCGTGTTTCCTATCAGTATTCCGGCGTTACGCAACAGAGTGGGCGATATTTTGCCGCTGGCGCAGGAATTGATGCAGCGTCATAGCCAAGAAGGCAAAAAATTGCCTGAATTCGACCTTCAGGCGACTGAAAAAATGCTGGCTTACAGTTGGCCGGGCAATGTCAGGGAGTTGGATAATGTGGTGCAGCGGGCGCTTATTTTACGCACTGGCGATAAGATTACGGTTGATGACTTGGTGTTTGAGGACACGGGGTCGATGATGGCGATGGGCTCTTCGGTCGAGTCTACAGGGAAGGTGCGTGAGTCTTATCCGGTTGATGTTAAAGATGAAGCTGTTGAGATAGGCGGCTTGGGCGAAGGCGTTCGCTCTGCCGAAGAAAGCATTATTTTGCAAACCTTACAGATGGAAAATGGCAGCCGCAAGATAACGGCTGAAAAGCTGGGCATTAGTCCCAGAACACTTCGCTACAAGATGGCGAGGATGAAAGATTCGGGTGTGATTATTTCATGTTAACATGTGGCATTAAAAATGCTTTAAACTCTGTACTATATAAAATGTAAGAGGAAAACCCCATGAGTGAGATGAATGTAAATCAAGTTTTGGCTCAGATGCGGGCAATGTCACTTGAGGCCGGCAGCGGCAAGGTGCAAGAGACCGGTGGCGGCGGCGCTGATTTTGCGGCAATGTTAAAACAGACCATTGGCACTGTTAATGACACCCAGCAAACTGCCGGAAAAATGACGGAAGCTTTTGAGTCAGGCGATACTAATGTTAGTCTGGCAGAGGTTATGGTGGCTTCGCAGAAAGCGAGTGTTTCATTTCAGGCAATGTTGCAGGTCAGAAATAAATTGGTTGAAGCCTATCAAGATGTCATGAATATGCCAATGTAGATAAGGCAAACTGAAATTAAAAAATGAGCGAACAGAGCAGTAACAGTCTAGTTGAGGCAAATCGCCAGCATGATCCCGTGGGCAGGGGGCATCTGGATGGTGAAGCGTCTCATATTTTGGCGACCAAGGTAGATGCACATCCTGCCCTTAAAGGTTTGGCCGGACTGACCATAGCCCGTCAAATCGGGTTAATGCTGGGGTTGGCACTGAGCGTCGCTATCGGTGTTGCCATTGTTCTATGGTCGCAAGAGCCCTCTTACGGACGATTGTATTCCGAAATCGGTGAAAGCGATGTGGCTGAAATCCTTGAAATTCTCAATAAGGAGAATATTAAGTATAAAGTCGAAACCGGCTCCGGAGCGATTATGGTGCCGATGGCTGATGTGAGCGCAATCAAACTCAAATTGGCGGCTCAGGGCTTGCCCAAAAGTAATAGTATGGGCTACGAGTTGCTGGATAAAGAGCAGGGTTTCGGCACCAGCAAAAGTGTCGAAACGGTGCGTTTCCAGCGAGCCTTGGAAGGCGAGATTGCCCGGACTATCATGTCCATCCAGAATGTAAAAACGGCCAGGGTATTGTTAGCCCTCCCGGTTCAGTCGGTATTTGTGCGGGAGCGTAAAAAGCCCAGCGCTTCAGTCATAGTCAATTTATATCAAGGCAGGTCGCTGGACAAAGGCCAAGTCGAATCAATTATTCATTTAGTCGCGTCCAGCGTGCCGCAACTGGATGCCGAGCAAGTCACAGTCGTCGATCAAAAAGGTCAGCTGTTAAGCAGCAATGACTCATCAGCCGCGGGCAATTTAACCTCCAAGCAATTCGAATATAAGAAAAACATTGAAGAGCATCTGATGGGGCGAATTCAAAATATTTTGTCGCCATTGGTGGGTGGCGATGGAATGCGCGTGCAAATTTCAGCGGATGTGGATTTTACCGAGACCGACAGGACTCAGGAGATGTTCAATCCGGATTTGCCGGCGTTAAGAAGCGAACAAACATCGGAAGAGCGAAGTTCGTTGTCCGCCACGCAAGGTGTTCCCGGCGCATTATCAAACCAACCGACGCCTGCGGGCACCGCCCCGGAAACAAAATCCGCTTCAACAGCAGCGCCGGGTTCGGCGGCTGCAACAGCTGCCCAGGGTGCGGCGACAACAAGTCCGTCTGCCTCGCCCGGTTCGGCATCAAAAAATGCAACCCGGAATTACGAGTTGGATAAAACCATTACCCATACCCGGTTGGCGGCAGGGGCGTTGCGCCGCTTGTCCGTAGCCGTAGTTGTTGATGATCGGCATGTAGCCCAGGGCGATGGCAAAGTTACTGCGCAGTCTTTTTCCCAGGAAGACATTAATCGTTTTAGTGATCTGGTCAAGCAGGCGGTCGGTTTTGACAGCAGTCGGGGTGATCAGGTTACTGTCACTAATGTGGCTTTCAAGATAGATGAGCTTGTAGAGGCATTACCGGCCGTGCCTGTTTGGGAGCAGGGTTGGTTTTTTGATCTTATAAAACAAATTGCCGCCGTGTTGGCCGTATTGTTTCTGTTTTTCGGGGTGTTGCGACCCACCATGCGCAGCCTTGTCGGGCGGGATATGGAAGAGAAAAAAGCCTTGGCTTTGGTTGAGGCGCAAGAAAAGGCCGCCGCTATCGGGGGGACTGTTCAATTTAATGAAGCGGGAATGCCAGTTGCTGTCCCTGCCGGCAGCTCTATTGCCGGTCAAGGTGGATCGGTAAATTTTGCTATGCCCCCCGAGATGCAGGACTTGTTGCTTTTGGATACGCCTCAGAGTTACGAACATCGCCTGGAATATGTGAAAAGGTTGGTTGATGACGATTCGAAAGTAGTCGCGCAAGTTATTAAATCATGGGTTCGAAAAGATGGCTAAACCGGCGGTAACAAAAGAGTTAAATCAGGTTGATCGTGCCGCTGTTTTGTTGCTGGCGCTGGGCATGGAAAGGGCGGCGATGGTTCTAAAGCACATGTCTCCCAGGGAAGTGCAGACGTTGGGCATCACCATGGCAAGCGTGGGTGAAATCTCCATAGAGATGATGGATCAAGTGGTTGAGGAATTTATTGTCGCGGTAAAGAACCAGACAGCTTTAGGTATGGATACTGATGAGTATATCCGCACCGTGTTGATCAGCGCTTTGGGCGCAGATAAAGCGAACAATATCCTTGACCGGATTTTGCAGGGCGGCAACACCAAGGGTATTGAGCAGTTGAAATGGATGGATACCCGGTCGATTGCAGACATGATTCGTTTGGAGCATCCGCAGATTGTCGCGACGATTATGTCGTTGATGGATAGTGAGCAGGCGGCTGATGTGATGATGTACTTGCCCGAAAGCATGCGTGCCGATTTGATGATGAGAATTGCAACGATGAAGGGCATACAGCCGTCCGCGTTGCGAGAGCTGGATCAAATCATGGAAAAACAGTTAACCGGTTCGGATAATGTTAAATCGACCAATATCGGCGGTGTCGATGCGGTGGCTAACATTTTAAATTTCCTGGATGGCGGCGCTGCCGACTTGGTGATGTCGGGAATTGCCGAGCACAGGTCTGAATTGGCTCAGGAAATTCAGGAGAAGATGTTCACCTTTGAAGACCTTACTTCGATTGATGAAAGAGGTATGCAAACCTTGTTGCGTGAAGTTTCAACCGGCCAGTTGTTGCTGGCGTTGCGTGGTGTAGGTAGTGAGCTTAAGGAGAAAATATTCAGCAATATGTCCAAGCGGGCCGCAGAAATGCTGCGTGACGATTTGGAGGCTTCGCCACCAGCCAAGATAAGCGAAGTGGAATTGGCGCAAAAAGACATTTTGGCTATTGCTAAGAAATTAGCGGATGCAGGCGAGATACAAATGGGAGTCGGTGGTGATGAACTCATCTAAGACGCCCAGATTCACAGCCTCCGAGCTGGAATCGTTAAGGTTATGGAGTATGCCGGATGTTTCCGGAGTTGATGCTGTCAAGGAATCTGAGACGGTTGAGCTTGAGGAAGAGCTGACGCCGATTTTAACGGTTGATGAAATTGAAGCCATGCAAAAGCAGGCGTATGACGAAGCCTTTGCGCAAGGTAAAATGCATGGGTTTCAGCAAGGTTTTGATGAGGGCTCAAAAAAAGGCTACGAGGATAATGTGCACTTGCTGCAAAGTCAGGCGGCAACACTGGTCAGTCTTCTGGAATCCTTAAGTGAGCCGTTTAAAAAACTTGATGAAGAAGTGGAAAAAGAGCTGGTTCAACTGGTTATAGGTATCGCAACGCAAATAATACGCCGGGAAATCAAGTTGGATTCGGGGCAAATCGTTGCCGTTGTTCGGGAAACAATTAATGTTTTGCCATTAGCGTCACAAAAGATCAGTTTGAAATTACACCCTGAAGATGCCGGGTTAGTGCGTTCTGCATTAGCGCTGGATGAAATATCCTCAAGCTGGTCCATCGTCGATGATCCATTGATTACCCGTGGCGGCTGCGAAGTCGATACCGAGATTTCGCATGTTGATGCGACTGTCGAGCATCGTTTGGCTGCTGTTATCGCAACCGTATTGGGTGGTGATCGGGAGCGCGACGGCATGGGTACTCAAGCAGTGCAGGGAGCAGTTGCCGACGACTCCAGGGGTGGTGGAGAAATTGCCGAGGACAAAAGCTAGTGATTCCGGATGCAAATCGGTCGCAGATTTGGCTAGCTAAATTAAAACCCTATTCTGAAAGATTAACTGAAGTCCCTGAGCTTGTTGTCGAAGGCAGGCTTTCCCGCATGGTAGGGCTGACGCTGGAAGCGGTGGGTTGCCGGGCGGCTATTGGTTCCCGCTGCCGGGTGGAGACTAAAAGCGGCAGAATGATTGAAGCGGAAGTCGTGGGTTTTGCCGGTACGCGGATTTTTTTGATGCCGACCGCGGAAGTTCATGGGCTTGAGCCGGATTGTCGGGTTATTCCGATGGGCAAAAATAGTCAGGCGAGAGTCGGTTTTGGTTTGCTGGGACGAGTGCTGGATGGCGCAGGAAATGCGATTGATGGCAAAGGCCCGCTTAAAACCGATGCGCTGGTTTCGCTTAATGGCGTGCCGATCAATCCCTTGTCAAGAAGGCCGATACGTGAGCCGCTCGACGTTGGAGTTAGGGCGATAAATTCGATACTCAGTGTTGGTCGCGGACAGCGTATGGGCTTGTTTGCCGGCACCGGTGTAGGTAAAAGTGTGCTGCTGGGCATGATGACCAAATTTACCAAGGCTGATATTGTGGTGGTCGGCCTGATTGGCGAGCGGGGACGAGAAGTTAATGAATTCGTGCTGAAGACCTTGGGCGAAGAAGGGCTTAAACGAGCGGTGGTGGTGGTTTCGCCTGCGGATTGTCCGCCGTTGATGCGGGTTCATGCAGCGCTATTGTCAACCAGCATTGCCGAATATTTTCGCGACCAAGGGCTCGATGTATTGTTGTTGATGGACTCATTAACGCGATTTGCCCAGGCGCATCGTGAAATTGCGCTGGCTATCGACGAGCCGCCGGCTACCAAGGGCTATCCGCCTTCGGTTTTCGCCAAGTTGCCGCATTTGGTGGAGCGTGCCGGTAATGCCGATCACGGCGGAGGCTCTATAACCGCATTCTATACAGTCCTGGCCGAGGGTGACGATACCAATGATCCTATTGCCGATGCGGCCCGAGGAGTGTTGGATGGGCACATCATATTGTCCAGAAGCTTGGCCGACTCAGGGCATTTTCCCGCCATTGATATAGAGGGCTCAATCAGCCGGGTTATGCCGGATATTATTGATGCCAATCATTTGCAACTGGCGCGGGAATTAAGGCGGTTGTATTCACTTTATCAACAAAACCGCGATTTAATCAGCGTCGGCGCCTATCAGCCAGGATCGGATCCTCGAATCGACAAGGCTATTGAGAAAAACCCGGCGATTTTGGAATTTTTGCAACAAAGCATGGATGAGTCGGTCGATATCAATCAGAGTTTGCAAGAATTGGCGTTGTTACTGGGCATGGCCAGGGCGGCTGCCTGAGGTTCAGGTCAGCTTGGAATATAAAGGACATACGTGAAAAAATCGCAACGCATTAAAACGATTGTGGACATTAAGGCCACACAGGAAAAAAACGCTTTGGAAGTGCTGGGCGCAGTTCAGAGAAAACTCCAGTCCATGCAAGCGCAAGTTGAAGGATTAAGAAACTATCGGAAGGAATATCAGGTTAGATTCGATCAGTTAGGCATTAAGGGCGTCAATGTTGCGCAGCTTTTGGAGTTTAGGTCGTTTATCGATAAGCTCGATAAAGCAATAATTGGACAGGAACAAGTGCTGAGTTCGATTGAGGCCGAATTAATGACCAAAAGAAAAATCTGGGAAGAATTGCATCATAAAACCCAAAGCCTGCAGAAGGTTTGCGATTCAGCTTTGGCGATAGAAATGAAACAGGAAGCTAAACGGGAACAACTGGAGCAGGATGAGCGGGCATCCAGAATCGGGCGAAATAATTCAAATGGCATGGGAAATGCCTAGTAATTTCTAAGGTTTCAGGAGAATTAATTATGAACATTGAAAGTGCAAATTTATCATCTTTGGTATCAAGTAGTGTTACGGTTGAAAGCATGTTGCCGCCTGTGGTCGACGCCGGGGTTATTTCCGAAGGCTTCTCCGATGCATTAGTTACGCAGATTCAGTTGTTGAGCAATGTTGCAACTGAGGATTTGTTGCCTTTGCAGGTAACGGATATTGCCGGTTTGCAAACAATTACCGATCAGCAAGCCACTACCGACTTGTCGGTAGGCAAGGCTGATATGCAAGATTTTGCCGCTTTATTAGGCAATGATTTGCCGTCGTCATACAAAACAAAAGACGACGTTGATCATGAGGCTGCCTTGGCCTTGGTAACGGACACCTTGAAATATATTGCCATGGGTACGACGGCTGGAGAAAAGGCGGCAGAGGCAGAGCAAAATATCAAAGATGTGATTGCAATGGCTGTTGTTCCTGCTGAGCAAAACATGGAAGACACGATTGCGGTGGCTGTTCCTGCTGAGCAAAACATGGAAGATACGATTGCGGTGGCTGTTCCTGCCGAGCAAAACATGAAAGATGTGACTGCAATGGCCATACCTGCTGAGCAAATCATCAAAGATACGATTGCAGTGGTAGCTCCGGTTGAGCAAAGTGCGACAGATGTGGTTGCTGAAACTGATCAAGGTATGAAAGATGCGGGGACTCCGGTTCAAATGGATTTAGAGCAGGCAAAAGATAATAATAAAGCCGATAAAAAGCAGGGTGAAAGCGAAGCTCCACTAGCGAATGTTGAGGGCAGCCACGGAGCTGAAGAGTTGGTTGCAACCATTACTTTTACTCCGGTAATGCCGATTGAGCAAGGAAAGTCAGTCAATAATTGGGTGCCTGCAAATGCCATTGAAGAGGGGGCTCTGTTGTCTTTTATAAAGCCGTCGACTGGAGATGCCAAATCGAACCAGCCTGCGAAAGCTCCTGATAATGTGTTGCACAGTGAAACCGTTTTTCGTCAGCCGGTTCAGGATAAGCAGGGCTTTAATTTAAAGTATTTTGACAATGCAGGGCAAGCTGAAAAGCCCGGACGCATTGAACAGCAAGTATTAGGTTTAGAGGGGGAAAAAACTTTGCCCCGTATTGGAACGGACATAACCGTGCTAAATAGGTCGATTGTTGAGAATAAAACGGATGTTCCGGCAATAACCAAGCCGCTATCGCATCCGGAATGGAACAAAGATCTGGGGGAGCGGATTGTGTGGATGAGTAGCAAGGCAATACCGTCGGCAGAAATCAGGCTGAACCCAGAGCATCTTGGCCCCATATCGGTTCGTGTTAATGTGGCTGATGATCAGGCAACTGTCGTATTTACAGCGCAGCATGCGGCGACAAGAGAAGCTCTTGAAGCATCCATTCCCAAGTTGCGGGAAATGATGGGCGCGCAGCAACTCAATCTGGTGGATGTGAATGTTTCCCAAAGCGCCGCTTCAGATCAGGGGCGTTCGCAAGCACAAAACTTTGCGCAAACAGCTGATGGTCGTGGGCAACAAGGCGCGGGGGGCGCTGCCGGCGATGGAGTCGATGATGTGGAACAAGAAATCGAAAGCGGACGAGCCGTGGTCAGCAAGGGCCTGTTGAGTCTATATGCATAGCGTTAAGCCGCTATTAGCGCTTTAAGCTCTCAGGATATTTTAATTATTTCTTCTGTGCGGGTGCAGGTGATAAGTGCTGTTTCCGAATGTCATGCTTTTCAAAGGCTAAAAAAACATCTATAATGCGCGGTTCTTAGGGGCTGTCCGCTCCTCCTTGCTTTACCATCTTTATAAGACAGAGGTGGGAGGCTTAACCGAAAGGAAAAAACATGCGACATTATGAAATTGTCTTTTTAGTCCATCCTGACCAGAGTTCTCAGGTTCCAGCGATGATTGAGCGTTATAAATCAACCATCGAAACTGCATCCGGTAAAATCCATCGTTTGGAAGACTGGGGTCGTAGACACCTGGCGTATCCAATCAAAAAAATTCATAAAGCGCATTATGTGCTGATGAATGTCGAGTGCGATCAGCCTACTTTGGACGAGTTAGAAAGCGGTTTCCGCTTTAATGATGCCATTTTGCGTAGCATGACTTTACTGCAAAAAGTGGCTATTACCGAACCATCTATCATCGCCACATCAACTGCTGAAGAAAATAAAGCGGCTGAATCAAGAGCCAAAGATGCGGCAGCCAGAGCGGCTGTGGCAGAAGCCGAGGACGAACTTGATTTAGATGATATCGACGAAGACTTTGATGCTGACGCACTCGCTTCTGAATAAAACTTTCAACACTTGGATTTACGAGAATTATTATGGCACGTAACATTAGACGCAAAAAATTCTGCCGATTCAGTGCAGAAGGTGGAACAGAGATCGACTACAAGGATCTGGATTTGCTGAGTGATTATATTACTGAAACCGGTAAAATTGTCCCCAGCCGCATTACAGGAACCAGCGCCAAGTATCAAAGACAGTTAGGTGTTGCAATTAAACGTGCACGTTTTATTGCCTTGTTGCCTTTCTGCGACGCTCACAAATAATACGCTGGACGATCAGTGGGCTTTTTAGCTGAGTACATTATGCGGGGGAGAATGCAAGCCATGATAGTGGCTTCCACTCTCGCATTAGTGTCGCTGATCATGCCTCCAGTGAGTATAGTAAGTTCGGCCTCTGTTGCTCTCGTCACGTTAAGGCGGGGAGCTGTTGAGGGTTTAATCGTTTTGGGGTGTTCAACTGCGATAGCAGGGGCGCTAGGGTTTGTCCTGTTAGGTAATTATCAGTTTGTATTGCTTTATGGGATGGTGCTGTGGGCTCCTGTCTGGTTGATTTCAATCATCTTAAGAGAAGGGCGGTATTTATCTCTGGCGGTTGAAATTGCGGTATTGCTTGGTGTTTTGGGGGTTGTTGGTCTTTATCTCTATAATGCCGAATTGGCAGCGATGTGGAAGACTATTCTTTCACAAATGGTGCCCCCCAATGCTCCGGTTGAAGATATTCAGCATACGTTGGATGTGCTGTCCCATTACATGACGGGAATAGTTGCAGCTGCATCGGTATTCGGCTTGCTGTTCGGCCTGTTTCTTGGGCGCTGGTGGCAGGCTTTACTGTATAACCCTGGTGGATTCAGGCAAGAGTTTTTGTCATTAAATACGCATCCAAGGTTGGCAATAGGCAGTATTTTAGTGGTAGTTATTGCATCATTAAGTTCCGGTGTGATTTCTGAAGTTTCGTGGAATATCGCTATTTTACTGTTTGTGTTATACACATTTATCGGAACGGCAGTATTGCATACCGTATTTGCCGCGATGAAAATGGGTCGCTATATAGTGCCGATGTTTTATGTGACAATGTTTTTGATACCCCATGCCATGCTGCCGGTTGCTATAGTCGGACTGAGCGATGCCTGGATGAACTTACGAAAGAAAATTTCGAATCAACACACGCCTGATGGCGTAGAAAAATAGCCGGATTAAATCCGAAATGAGGTCATAAAAAATGGAAGTTATTCTTCTTGAAAAGATAGCAAACTTAGGTAACCTGGGCGATAAAGTCGTCATTAAATCAGGTTATGGCAGAAACTATCTTGTGCCGTATGGTAAGGCCGTTGCTGCAACGCCTACTAAAATTGCTGAGTTTGAAGCGCGTCGCGCAGAACTTGAGAAAGCGGCGGCTGAAAAGCTGAGTGCGGCTCAAGCGCGTGCCAATGCATTGGGCAAGCTTCAGGTTGTTATTACCCACAAAGCTGGCGATGAAGGTAAGTTGTTCGGTTCAGTCGGTACGCAAACTATTGCTGATGCCATTACTGAGGCTGGCGTTGCGGTTGAGAAACATGAAATTCGATTGCCTCAAGGTGTTATTCGTCAAATCGGCGAATACCAGATCGACATTCATTGTCATACCGATGTTGTCGTAAAAATGCCTATTAAAATTGCTGCTGAAGCATAATAAATAAAGGTTTAAGGCGAAAAGGCAAAAGGCTGTGTTTGCAGTCTTGAGCCTTTTTAACTATGCGAGTTTTATACTCCTGTCTTTTTTATCTGTTAATTCCCTTCATACTGGTTCGCCTGATCTGGCGAAGTATTAAAGCGCCGGCCTATCGACACAGATGGGGTGAGCGATTCGCTTTCTATAATCGAAAATTTGCCCGGAATGTCATTTGGTTTCACGCAGTTTCAGTAGGTGAGGCCGAGTCTTTATTTCCGCTGGTCAGGAAAATTCAACAGCAGCATCCCGATGCAAAGTTGTTGATTACGACCACAACACCCACAAGCTCGGCACGGGTTAAAGCAGTGATGCAGGAAAGTGTGGAACATGTCTACCTACCCTATGACATCCCCTGTGCGGTCAGCCGGTTTATGCAGAGCTTTAAGCCGAGAATAGCGGTCATCATGGAGACTGAAATCTGGCCCAATCTTTTTGCCTGTTGCGGTAGAAATGAAGTTCCTTTATACATCATCAATGCCCGCTTATCGGAAAATTCGGCAGGCGGTTATCAAAAAATTCCTGCCCTTATTTTCCCTGCTTTAGCTCAGGTCAAGTTGATTGCGACGCAAACACAGGATGATGCCCAGCGGTTTGTTGCTATAGGCGCCAAAACAGAAGCGGTCAGGACTCTCGGCAATATCAAGTTTGATGTTGAAGTTTCAATCGACATTATTGGACAGGGCTTGCGGTTAAAAGCCGATTTATTTGGCGGCCGATTTGTTTGGCTGATTGCCAGCACTCATACAGATGAAGAGGCGATATTTCTTGAAATCTATAAAGAAATAAAGCAGAAAATTCCTGAATTATTGCTGGTTATTGTGCCAAGACATCCCGAGCGCTTTGGCGAAGTAAAAAAACTCTGTGAGCAGCATCAGCTGGCTGTGGTGATGCGTACATCCGGCGAAGCTTGTCATCAGCTTGTCGATGTTTATTTGGCCGATACCATGGGTGAGTTAAAGATGCTTTATGCGGCTTCTGATGCAACCTTTGTCGGCGGCAGCATGGTACCTGTCGGAGGGCACAACATTCTTGAGGCTTTGGCCGTTGGGACGCCGGTTTTGTTCGGCCCGTACATGGCGAATTTCAAAGAAATAGCCCAAGGAGTATTGCGGCATGAAGCGGCTAAACAATGTCAGGATAAAAACGAAATAATCAGTGCGATTGTTGAGTTGCATGCGGATGCTGCATACCGGCGATCGATAGTCGAAAAGGGCAAAGCGTTTGTTCGGGAGAATCAAGGAGCGATCGTTAAAATCATTGACATTCTTAATCAAGACATTTGATTTTAGTGCCTAATATAAGCGGGCAATGCTTTTACTCCTCCACGCCACGCATTGCTCACGCCGCTTGCATCCATGCAGGCAAAAAAAACCTCCCAATGCCTTTGCGGCCGGAAGGTAAGCAAGCAGTGCATCATGAGGAATGGCTGCTTGCAGGGTCAACGCCAGGAGGCGGGCTGATCGTCTTGAGTTTGGCGTTTTTGAGTCATAACTTATTTTTAGGATATTTGTAATAATAAACAATCATGTAGAGTTTATTTGTGTGTTATTGCACACTTTGCAGGTTTGCTGTAATGATGCGTGTTCGATTAGGTTTTTTGTTATTGCGTATAGCGAGCGCAGACAAAAATCCTATGTTGTAGTTTTCACTTTTTTATAAGCTTTACCATACCCCGCTGCATTGAGAAGAGACGTTGCGCCATGAATGAAATAAAAGATAAATCAGTTCAAGCCTTTATTGATGAGCTGGCCAGTAAAGCGCCTACCCCGGGCGGCGGCAGTGCTGCGGCGGTAATGGGGGCTCAGGCCGCTGCTTTAATCAGCATGGTTTGTAATTTGACCATAGGCAAGCCCAAGTATGCTGAAGTTGAAGTCGAAATGCAGGCATTGTTGGAAAAATCAGAAGCGTTACGTGAAGCGCTGACAGGCATGATTAAAGCCGACGTTGAGGTCTTTGATCGATTAATGGCGACGTACGGCCTACCAAAAGATTCTGATGAAGAAAAGGCGGGGCGTAGTGCGGCCATTCAGGCAGCATTAAAAGAAGCGACCGTTGTTCCTTTGACCTGCGCACGCGCTTGTGCAGAAACGATTACATTGAGCCGAATTGCCGCGGAGAAGGGCAATATCGGCGTGATTAGCGATGCAGGAGTAGCCGTAATGGCTGGTTATGGTGCGCTAAAAAGCGCTGCGTTAAATGTTTATATCAATGCAGGCGGCCTTAAAGACAGGGTTTTTGCCGATGAAAAATTAGCCGAGTTGGAATCGATTTTGAATGGCGCTGATGTTGCTGCGGAAGAAGTTTATCAAATCGTAAAAGCTAAACTGTAAGCGCTAAGAATCACTTATATTATTAATTTAATTATGAAAAACATTGGCTTAAAGCGGATTATTAAGAATGCGTCAGGTCGATGTAAGCCGAGCGAATTGGTTGTCTTGATAAAATTCATCTTAATAACGCAAAAAAATTATTGACGATACGGGGAAGTGTCGTTATCATAGACAGCTCTTCAAGGGTGGTTGGAAAGATTAACAAGCCATTAAAAGGAGATTATCGGGGTATAGCGCAGTTTGGTAGCGCGCCTGCTTTGGGAGCAGGATGTCGGGAGTTCGAATCTCTCTACCCCGACCAATTTAGCGCTTGTAGCTCAACCGGATAGAGCACCGGCCTTCTAAGCCGGGGGTCGCAGGTTCGAGTCCTGCCAAGCGCACCATTCATAGAATATCCTCGTAACACCGCCATATTATGGTGAGCGTAGCTCAGTTGGTAGAGTCCCGGATTGTGATTCCGGTTGTCGCGGGTTCGAGCCCCGTCGTTCACCCCATTAAATCAAGCAGTTAGCAAGTTACACCTCTTCAAAAAATCTATCTGGTAACAAAGCTGGTAACAAAGCAGTTACTCGCCAGACGGGTCAACAGTCTTTAATTTCACGTCGTAAATATTCAACATCGAAGCCGTTCTGTGACCTGACGCATCAAGTTTATTTCCTGTCGTATCACTCACACCTTTGCGTTTTAGATCGTGGAATGTGAAACGGGTCCATTGAATTCCAAGTCGATCTGCTTCTTGTTGCGCTGCGGTACCGATCCGGCCAAGAGCGGTTTTTAAGCTCGATACCTGAATGCGATCTCCTGTACGTTCTGAAATAAAAATATACCTGTCTTCGGCTTTGATTGGGTGAGGTTGTTTTCGATCCCGTAGTATTTTATTTCGAGTGTTGATGGCTGTTTGCCATTCTGTTCGTAATCGGTCGTTCCAAGCGGTGATGTTGTCCCTCGATCCTTTGCGTCGTTTGATCAGCAAACCAGAGGGTAATTCGCTTGCATCAGACAAATCCAATACTTCAGACAGGCGCATACGGCATAGGTATGCGATTTCCATACATACAGGTACATACCAGTAGTTGGATGTGCGAGCGACATGCAGCATAAACTCATAGTCCTTGTCTTCAGCGTAATGCTGCCGGGCTTTTATCGTCAGCTTTTTAACGCCAAGCGTTGGGTTGGTTTTGATTTTTTCATATTCATACCCCCAGCTAAAAATCCGCTTGATGTAAGCAAGCTCTTTGTTGGCGCGACTGGCTGACGCTTCACCACGGGCATCGCGGTATTTCCTAACCAGTCCGATGCTCCATTGGGTTATCGGCAAATCGCCCAAAAACCCATTGCTGGTGTTGCGCGTACAAATGGAATTGTGGCAATCAAGGTAGTCTCGCTGGGTCGAGATAGCCAGTTTACGCCAGATAGGGGTGGTCTGAAACTCCTGCGACACTGTTGCAAAAGTGGCTACCGATACGGCGTTTAATGCCTCGAACGCTTGCCATATTTCAGACAGCGTAGAATCAGGCCCACAAAGACGCTTTCCTTTCCAGCGAGCGATAGCCTCGTCCTTGTACTTCACCATCCATCGGCCTGCACCATCACCCTTCCAATAGACGCGAGTTGGTAATTTGGCGGCGATAATATGCCGTGGAATATCTGCTGATCTGGATGGGCCTTTAGTCATGATGATCTCCGCTAATCCAAAATTGTAATTTCGTCGTTTTCGGTTTGGGCTTTCAAGCCAAGCGCGGCGTTTATGGCGTCTATGGTGGTAAAGACCTCACCGTTTTTACCATAGAGTACCCGAACACCATTTTTCTTCAGGCACTTTTCAACGTCACCAGGTCTATCATAGCCGGTGGCCTTTTGTAGTTGTTCTGAGTTTACTATTGTCGTCATGTCCGTCCCCCTCATACATAGCATTTCGTAATTACTGGGCTAGATCTAAAGCATTTCATTATAAACCCGGCCTCAAAGGTTTTTTGTAAAGTCATTAAAGTTTTTATTGCGGCGTTCTTATTAAATTAAATTATTAAGGTTTCCAAGGGGGTCAAAAAACATCATTAATCTCGACATGCACACGAAACCCGTATTGTTATAGTCCAACTACTGAATATGGATGCCTGCCAAGTTCCAGCTATGGAATGGTCGCCAAACATTTCTATTAGAGGGATTTAGTTTGGTGGGCAAGCCAGGGTTTAAATGTTGCACTTGGCTTGAGCAATGAAGCCTGAACTGAGATATGTTGTGAGACCGTCGGCTGTCTCCTAAATCCTCAATTACTTTTGCGCTATTTCTTCTAGCCATCAAAACATTAACCTGAACCCTGATGTTGCCCTCGTAATTGCGATCTAAGTGCGGCAATATTTTTTTTGTATTCGTTTTCCCGTGGTTTCGCTTTTACTTCCTGTTGGCATTTTTCCATCAGGGTATGGCCTTGTTGCGACAAGGCCTGTTTATTGGCTACATCGACTTGCTGACGTTGCTGTTCCCGCTCACGTAATTGCCGATGCTTAATGCCTAGATTTGTTATGGGATAAATTCCATCACTTTGTAATTCCTTATTTGCCCATGCTAACCACCCAGCCGCGTTATTGATTTTTCTGGGACTGGAAGGAGCCATTCTAGCGGCGATTTCATCCAGCAAATCCTGGTGGAGTTCATGTGGGCACTTGCGCAACGATTGCCAGGCAATCCATCGTGCATCACCGGACAATTCGTTTGGCCAAATCAACGCAGGGTCTATTGGCTGTTTGGTAGATTTGTCGTGGTCATGCAATTTTTTGTCAAACCGCTCAGCGGTTGTAGTAGTTTTAATATTAATATTATTTATATTAAAACTACTACAGTCAGTTTTTACCGGGTCTAATTTTTGAACTGAATAGCTAAGTGATTGTATTTTATTAATTTTACTGTCCAAGTCAAAAATTTGAACTGCGGTATTTTCCGAGTTCACTTTTTGGACTCGGGATACCGCGTCTAAATGTTGAACTCGGTCATCATTTTGTTTATCTATTGGGTAGATCTCACTGACATTTTGAGTATTTGGCCTAAAGTTCAGGAACCGAGATATTGTTACGCCCTGGTGATAAGGCATTAGGTCAATAAGCTGTTCAGTCTCATCATCCTGGTTCAATTTTCTTCTGATAGTATCCAGGACAGCGTAGGCGACTTTGCGTACTTGGTGATGACCATGGTTTTTTTCCATATCTTCTAATGCCTCGATATAGCGGCCATCCAGTACCACGGTCTCCTCAATGCTCAATACTTCATCATGAATGGCATAGACATTGCCCTTGAATCGCCCCGTGGTTTCATCGCGGAGGTTATTGCACAAGGTGATCCACCGGGTGGCACGAAGAATGTGCAGGCATCGGGCAATGGTCCCACGGCTCAAACCCAGTAATCGTCCAATATCATCATAGCTAGGCATACGGATTGTGCCTTGGGCGGATAAATAGGTCCTTAGTAACAAATAGATACATTTATCGGTGGATTGCAGGATAGGATCGAGGACAAGTGCCCGAGGAATGGCATCATGCCAGTTCCCCATGAATAACAGGTTGTCGCCATTTGCATCTAATTGTTGTTCCGCCTGTTGGGCCTCGGTATCGGCCTTGATACGATCGCGCAGGCGTTCTGCGATGGAGGAGTTTGAAGTTGATTCAGGCATTGGGGAATACCTCGCCATTTGTTAAGTTCCAAAGGATACGAAATTCACTGCTACTTTCTTATTTTGCATAATAATTGTGCTTTCATTACCAATATGATCAATAGTTTTCAATTAGGCGGGCGTGTTTAAATTGGAATAAATGGGCATTAACATTATCGAATCCCTTAACCCGAATTGGCGCTGAATAAGCGGTCAATTGTTGCTGGATTGGGATGGGTTTAACCCCTTGAAAAAATTGTCCGGTTGAAGTTGCAAGTTTATGAGCTAATTCACCTGTAATTTCTTTAATATCAGGTCGCGTTGCTATTTTCGTTGCCCTCTGCCGGAGCTTCTCCCGATAAAGCCGGTTGTAATAAGGTGTTCTGGAATGGTAATTCGCTGCCCGTTGCCACAAGTCGCCGGGGTCATTGGTGATATGACCTGCGATCCGCCATGCGGCTAGATAGTAAGGGTAACAGCCTTCGGCTAGCACATGATTTTCGTTAATGCCGTATGACCGTAAATCTGCCAGGGAAACCGTGTTAATTTGCATGGCCCCATAATCGTATGTGCCATTGCGATTGCGAGTCTTTTGTCCGGGTTTGCCGCCCTCTTGCTCGGCTACTGCCAGCATAATTAAGGGAGGAATATGGTAGTGGTTCGCGGCTTGTATGGAACATTCAACCCGTTCGTGGTAATAGTGAGTTGGACTATCGGCTAACATTGTATTTACCCCATCTTGGTTTTTTTGTCGCAAAAGGCTGCGACTTCTGCAGTAAAGTCAGGCGTTTCTTTATTCGCCGTTATCCCTGACCGTTGTTGGGCTAGAGTCCCCGGATTTGCAATAGCCGTTGCCAATCGTCCGCCCAGCGTATTTTGACGAATGTGTTGCTGGGTTTGAGCGATTTTATCCTTCGCTAGTTCGCCGATGCCTCTGGCCAAAGCCTTGCCCATCGATTCACCGCCGCTGTTTTGACTGGAATCCGCTACGGGCGATTTTGAGTTACTGGGTTGCTGTTCCGGTTGGTTTTCACTGCTGGTATTACCCATTCCTCCAATACTGCCGACCGCATCGCCCATAGCCGCCGCGAGTGAATGGCTTCCCGAATTATTGCTATTGGTTCCGGTAGTGCCTAACATAGATGGCAGGTTGGACGCTGATGAGTTATTTCCGTTTGAACTCTTCATCGCAGCTTGCAGCGCCATTGCTCCACCTGAAAGGGACTGTGCTGTTGAAATGGCCGATTGAGCAGCTTGATTGGCCACCGCTGCCGCAGTGACTGCACCGGCGAGTAATGCGCCTGTACCGGCTTGGCCGATTTGGCCGGTATTAATATGTCCCGTGACGATGGAAGAAACCATCACGGGTACTTTATTCGCCAAGCTGTAAAGGGCTATTGTGGCAAGCAGGATAACTCCCATTTCTTTTAAAACTACTTCGGCTGACATGGTATTGATTAGATCACTCAAGAATGTTTGGCCAATGCCAACCACTAAAATCATGACCATCAGTTGGGTGCCGATCATTAATACAGTCTTGTAATAAGCAATCGCTATATCGGAAGTCCATCTTGAGCCGCCGAACCCTAAAAAGAAGATCCCCGCATAGGCTAAAATCCAGCCTGCTATTGTAAGTAACATCATGTTGACGGCAATCAAGCCAAACAGCACCAGAATGACAACTGCTATTGCGATTGCAACAATGGCTTGCGCTATTGATCCGATGGAGAAATCTGTGGCGTCTACTATTTTTGTGAAAAACTCCAGTGCCATATTAATGATCGCGCCCGGTGTTACGACACTGGATACATGTGCGGCTTCCCCGGCTATGCCTTTAAGAGAATTAATAAATGCCAGCGCCATCTGTGGGCCGCTATCGAGCAACCATAAATAGAATCCCGTGAAGCCTAAAAACCGGATCAGTTCGACAAAGAAATCCGAAATATCCGCTTTTTTTAGTGCCAGGATTCCAAACGTCCAAACCATACTTATGAGTGTTAAGCCCCAAAATAATTGGTAGGCGTGTTTTTTAATGGTGCTTTCCCAGCCGGTTGCTGCCGTTTGATATTTGGCCATCACCTGGTTAAAAGCATCGGCATCGAGAGTGGCGGCAAAAACCTCATTCGCCAACAGGAATGATGTCCCTAATGCTAACAAAGTGCTGATGCATCTTTTGCTTATCATGACATCTCACCTAAAAACCGATTTCTTTTGCAGGCTTATATGTGCCGCTTTTAAATTTATCCATCTTGGTGTTTTGTTCCGGTACGACTTGGCTTTGCAAATGATTTTGCTCACGCATTTTGTAAGTTATAACTACCGAAATGGCTAAAATACAAACCAGCAGTAAAACAATGCTTACCATTCGATGCTGTTGTAAAAATAGGATGATAGTTTTCATAGTATTAATACCCCGTTTCTTTTGCAGGTGAGTAGATACCGCTTTTGAACTTTTCCTCTAAAGCGATCGCTCGGGCTTCCTTGTCGTTTTGCACTTCCATTTGCGTGGCCAGAGCATTTTGTTGCGCCACCAGCAGTTCCCTGATTTGAAGCAATTGGTTGGTTTGCTCGCTGGCGAGTTCGTTGGCGGCTTGCAGGACTTGCATTCGCCCTGTCGAAGATTGGGCATCCCGTTGTAAGGCTCGCAAATGCTCAGAGTCTTTTTGTAGCGTTTGCTGTTGCAGGTCGACACCTCTTAGTAAGGCATCGTTCGCCTTCTTTCGCGCTTCCGAGCTTAACCGGTCACTTTCGGCTATTTTTGCGCGGTCTGCAGCCGTGCAGGTGTCTGTGCCAACGCAGGGCAAATTCCGGTAATAGTCGATAGCTTGGAATTTTCCGAGGAAGCTATCAAAACTGCCCAGCTGGTTTTTATATTGGTCAATGGTATTGGTCGCGCTTAGTAATTGCGCTAAGGTGCCTTGGGCATCATCCCAATTGAAATGTGTTAGCTGTTGGGTATTTTGTCGCATATCGTCAAGCTGTTGCTTTGCCACCATCAACTCTTTCAGTTGGGCGGTGTATTGTTCGACCTGTTTAAGTTCTTGTGTTACCTCGGAAACAGCACTGGTAATGTTTTGGATAAAGTTGGTCGGGTCATAGACAATGTCGCCCACGCCAAAAATAGCGTGTGCCGGTGTTGTTATGGTTAAAATGCTCAATGTCATTAATAGGCGAAAGTGTTTCATCGGTTCACTCCTGTATTGAATAATCGAAAGCCTTGTAGGGCTTAGTGAAAGTGAGGTCTTTAGTGACCACCACGTTAAACCGAAACCCGGGGCGAATTTCCAGGGTTGGGGCAATATTCAGGTTTTTAGCGATCATTTGCGCGGTGACTTGCCCGAGTTGCTGGCCTAAGGCTTGATTCAACGTTCCGGCTGTGGTCTGTTGGCCGTAATATCCCGTATTATTGCCGCCAGAATTATTGTCGTTAAGCTGCGAGAGCGAGGTTGCGGCGACTACGGCAGACATCAGTAACGCTGAGCCGAACAGGCGTACCGAGTGATGATTGGTTAGGTCAGAAAAGCCGGAATAACCCGCGCTGTCGGCCCCCGGCATCGCCCCGATGTCCAGGGCTTTGCCGTCCGGGAAGACAATACGTTGCCAGGCGACCAATATCCGTTCCTGTCCATAGCCTATATCGCTGAAATAGCTGCCGACCAGTCGGGAGCCTTGGGGAATCAGCAAATGACGGCCTGTGGCGGTGTCGTACACATTTTGACCGACTTGCGCCACGATTTGACCGGGACTATCCGAGTTTATGCCGCCTATTAACGTTCCAGGAATCACAAAACCTGCGCGTAATTGATACAGGGTTTCAGGTTGTTCCAATTGTGAGGATGACTTCCAGCGATTATTGCCGTCTTGGTTATCGAACGCTTGGTACCCCGTAAAGGTACTTCTACCGTTTTGTCCTTGTTGGCTTGGGATAATCCCGGCGGCTTTCAACTCATCGATGGTTTGTTTATAGTGCTCGATAGGGTTTTTCGATGAGGAACTGCTATCGGCTATGTTCGCCTCCAACGCGTGCAATTGTCTAGCCAGGCTCTGTTGTTGATTATTGTTTTGGCTAACATCCAAGGGTACAGGGGGCTTGGCAGTAATGGCTGCTTTGAACAGTTCCAGTTTGGCGGTGCGAAGTTCTTGCAACTCGGCCTCTAGCGCGGCTTGTTTTTCATCTCTACCCCCACCAGTTTCGCTGGCAGTTGCTGGCAAAGGCGGCGTGCCTGAATTTTCGGCAGCGGGTGGCGGTGGCAGGCGCTCGGGTATTGTCATTGCAGGCGTTGCAGCCTGGATAAAGCCGGTTCGATTCTTTCCCACGATTTGACTGGCCTGCTCGGTAGATTCGGTAGGGCGTTCCTGTTGCTCCTTTTCTTGCGTGATCCGGTTTTGGCTGCGATGCACTATCACTCCCATCATGGTCAGTACAAAGACCACAGAAACCGTGATCACAATGTACAGCGGCATATTATTCACCCGGCGAACACCGGTGCCTACTTCAAGGTCATCGTTTAGGTCGAAATCATCTGGCATCGTGTTATTCATTTGCGATACGACCAATAGTTTGGTTTCGTTAAGTTGTTGGCATCGTACAGTCGACTTAACTGAGCTTCGTCAACGCTGAGGGTCAAGCGATAATAGTTATAAAACGCCACATTAGTTAAGGCATCCAGCACATACGTTAACTGTTTAGCTTCTGTTTTTTCCGGTGCCGCCTCCGTGCTTTCATGGAGGGCATAGCCGCTATTTCTGAGCTGGCGCTTTACTGCATTATTAAATAAAGTGTTATCGTTGGCTTTAAGCACAAAATGCGTTTTAGCGGGCGTGTATAAAGTGGCTAGTTGTTTGGCTGCATCAGTGGCTATCTCGGTATAAGCCGTTTCTGGCAAGCCAGGCACCGTCGTTTGGTTGGCGCAGCCAGCACTGAACAGGGCTAAAATTCCCACTACTATTCCCGTTGCTGTTTGAATATTCGGCTTCATGGTGTTTGCTCGCGTTCAATGGTGATTTTATCCTGGTCACTGCCAACACCTGCCACCAGGACAACCTTGTCGGGCAGGCCATCGACGATATACCGGTTCGACTGCACCCGGTAATTAACCAGGACTTGCTCATCGTCGGCAAATAGGCCGGTTTTCTCACGGATCGCCAATAAGGTCGGCGCTTCGGTTTGCGATAGCGATTCCGGCATTTGAATCACCGTTTTTACGCCATCGTTGAAGACCCTTACCGGTTTCCAGGGCGCATTACCGCTCACGGTGTAGCCAAAATTAAGCTTGCCCAGATACTCGCCGGTTTCAGGGAGGGTTTGCTGATCCCGCTGGGTTTGGGTATGTGTTTGCAGGTGTTTCCACTTATTCAGGGCCTCCTCCGGGTACACGAACGAGACTTGCGCCATATACTCGTTCCGGTGCGACCGTAACCGGATGTTGTAGGTTCTACGATCCGTGGTGACGACCATGTTGGTATTCAGGTTAATGGCCAGCGGTTTAACGATAATATGCTGTATCGCGTTGTCGCCGCGTCCCGTTACTGCAGGTTCCAGCAGCCACCGTGCAGTATCGCCCATATTCACCCCCGAGATTTGCTCGCCGGGTTGCAAGGCAATATCGCAAACCTGAAGCACCGCGCAGACTATCCGGGGTTGGGTCGCGCCGAACACAAACTGGATAAAGCCATTAGGCCCAGTCGTCGGCACCACGCTTTGGTTGGCTGAGGGTGACCGCCATTGATTGCCAATCGCCAGGGCTTGTTTTTCCAGGGGCGATAGCGCCGGGTTTTGTTCTCCCAGATACACATCGGGAAGCTTGCCATAATCGGTGACGGTCTGTGGCGGCAAGGGCGGCAGTCCAGGATCTTTTGCCATGGCAATTATGGATTTCAGCATCAGGACTGTTAGCAGGGTTAACTTAACCATTAGGGTTGCCCTCCCAATTGTTTACTCCAGGAAACATCTTTAACATAAATCCCTAAAGGGTTTTTAAACAGCTGTTCCTCAGTCGTTTCATGGGTTGGCGATACCAGGTAAACGGTCACGAGCGCCCGCCATTTTTCCGGGGGCTTGACTTCAAATCCCTGTCGGTCGCGGGTGGTTTCCGTCCAATCGAGTTGCCAGGTTTCATCGCTCAGGGGGAGCGCCGAATCAATTTGTACCGATACCGTTTCCTTTTGCGCCCGAACAAAAGGCCTGGCTTGCTCGCTGCTGTTATACCAATGGTTCATTTTTTCCATCGCCGGATCACTCTGCGTAATCGAGGCATACACCCGATAGACGGCATCGGCCTGAACTTGCGAATCCGGTGTCACTATCCTGGCATCGCTGATGAAGGAGGCCAGTCGCGCCCGGACGACTAATTGTTTGTTGGCATTGTTAAGGCCCTCGGCAGGGCCGATGGCCAAGGCTTGGCCTAATTTATCGACCTGAATAATATGCGGGACAAACTTGGTTTGGCTGCCGATGTAAGTCATTCCGCCAACGCCTGCCAAACCGACTAATAAAGCCAATAAGGCAAGCAGGATAAGGGTCTGTCGTTCCACGGCCAGCGCCTTAACATTATCGTTCCATGACCGCCGTGCATTGAAATAGGGATTGTCGGTCAGTTTATCCTTAGGTTGGTTAGCCGATTTTGACGATTTATTTACAAAGTAGTTCATGGGGCAAACTCCTTCACGAGTAACTGATTAACTGATTAACTGATTAAGTGATTAAGTGATTAACTGATTAACTGATTAAGTGCTGTCGATTGTTTTCGTTCCAGCCATTCAGCTATCCATTGTTTGCCATGCTTGGCTTCCAGTTGCTTAATGGCGGCCACCGACTCCTTATCGGATGAGCCCACAAACGCCAGGGCGAAGGAGCCAAGAGCCAAGTCGTAGAGACGGCGGCCGGTTTCGGAAACAGTGTAGTATTGCCGTTTGGGGACGGCAGTCGCCAGAATTTCGATTTGGCGATTGTTTAAGCCCATGCGCCGATACAAGGCGCTGGTGTCCTCGTCCCTGGCATAAAGATTAGGCAAGAAAATCTTGGTGGCTGTCGCTTCCATAATGGCATCGAGAATGCCGGAGTTGGACGCATCGGTCAGGCTTTGTGTCGCCATCAATACCAGGCAGTTGGCTTTGCGCATAACTTTGAGCCATTCCTGAATCTTGTTCCGAAATACCGGGTGACCTAACATGATCCAGGCTTCATCCAGAATAATGACGGCTGGCTGTCCGGTTAAGCTTTTCTCGATCCGACGAAATAAGTACAGCAGTACCGGCAACGCATAACGGTCGCCCAAACTCAGCAAGGTTTCGATTTCAAAAACGGTCAGATCGGATAGTTCCAAACCATCGGTTTCTGCATCCAGCAGTATGCCCATGCTGCCGTCTATCGTATATTGCGACAGGGTGGCACGGATTTGCTCGTCCTGAATGGTGACGGTAAATTCGGATAAGGTTTTAGAACCGCTTTGGTGCATGTTCAGAATGGCCAGGGCAATTTCATTGCGCTGGCTGGGCGTAGTATTGAGTCCGTTTAAGGCCAGCAGGTTGTCTATCCATTCCATCGCCCAAGCCCGGTCTCTTTTGCTGTCAAGAAATTGCAACGGACAGAAGGCTAAGGTTTCATGATCGGCGGCAATATCAAAATGCTTGCCGCTACTGCCGTGAGAGACCGCTCGAATGGCCGCTGTAAGAGGATAGAGGGATAGGCCCTTATCAAACGCAAATATCGTCATGCCTGGATAGCGGCGCAGTTGTGCCACCAACAAGGCCAAATGGGTTGATTTACCGGAACCCGTCGGACCAAATAGGATGGTATGGCCGACATCCCGGACATGGAGATTCAACCGGAACGGAGTGGAACCCTGGGTGACGCAGGACATCAACGGCGGAGAATCGGGCGGATACAGCGGGCAAGGGCAATGATTAAGGCCGGTCCAGATGGAACTGCTCGGCATCAGGTCGGCCAGGTTCAACGAGTTGACGATGGGACGGCGCACATTTTCAACGCCATGACCCGGCAGGCTGCCGAAGAAGGCATCCATCGCGTTAATCGTTTCAATGCGGGCGGAAAAGCCCAATTTATTGATCAGCTTTTCGGTCATGCGTTGATCTTTGAACAGTTGCTTGCGATCCTCGTTCATCAACACAACCACGCTGGTATAGTAACCTTGACCCACCAGGCCGCTGTTAGTTTCGCCAATGGCGGCTTCGGCGTCGGCCACCATGGCTGCCGCATCCTGGTCGATATGGCCGGAGTTGAGGTTAAATACTTGATCAAAAAAACCGCGCACTTTTTGCCGCCATTTCTTGCGGTACTTTTCCAGATGCGCGACCGCTTCATGGGCGTCCATGAAAATAAACCGGCTCGACCAGCGGTATTCCGAATTAATTTCCGTGAGCGCGTTCAACATGCCGGGTGTGGACTCAAAGGGGAAGCCGTCAATCGCCACAACCCCGATAAAGTGCTTGCCGATTTTGGGAGTCACGCCCATCCAGCATTCTTTGCCTCCGATTAGTTTATCCAGATAAATCGGGTTTTTCGGCAACTGAATGGGGTGGCTGAGTCCGGTCACGCAATAGTGCAGCCAACGTAAAAAATCATGTTCGATATGGATGCTGCCATTCTCTTGAGTTTCGTGTCGTCCTTTGAGTCGATTCAACGAAAAAGCCAGCGATAACCTTGATTCCAAGCTTTCGCAATCGTGCCTGAACGACTTGATCAAGTCCTGAGTGATGGCTGATTTGCCGCTTTTTTTAGTATCGTCGTCAAACATCAGTTCGACGAACTTTTGCTGCGCCAGCAACGGTGGAAAATAAGTCGCCGTCAGCACAAAATAACCCTCATACAGCGTGCCAATGCTTTCGAACAGGCGGCGGCGTTCTTCATCAATGGCTTCGGTGATCGGGTCTGGGAAATGCGAGGCCGCTTTGTCCGAATAGTTGGTCGCTACACGTCGAACGGCATCAATATGTAACACCCAGCCGTTGCCGAGTTTGGCTAACGCGGTATTGATCCGGAGCCGCGCCGCTTCTTTTTGCTGGTCGGTGCTGCCGCCCGCGTCGGCGCATTGAAAAATCCAGGCCATCATGAAGGAACCGTTTTTACAAACTATCACATCGTCAGCAACCAAGGCTGAGTAGATCAGTAAATCGGCAACACCGGCTGTTTTGCCGCGATGCTTTTTTAGACCGACTTGACTGTTCATGTCATGCACTTGCTTGGTCAGGGTTGCCAGGAAAATAAATCCCAAGACGGCAATGCTGATAATAAGCGGAATCATCTGTAGCACCTTTCTTGGCTATCGGTGTTATTCCTGAAGGGTGTGCTATGGGATGGATAAAACCGTTTATAGCTGCGGTGTCGTAGATAAACCCAGCGTATTTTAGGATCGGCCTTGGCCATAATCCGGAGCGCAAAGATCGACCCAAACCAGATAAAGGTTCCCACAAAAAATGCCGTCCATTCTTGGGAGGTAATAATCAACGCAAAGGCGCATAAGCCCGAGAGCATTACCAATTCTCTGTCGCCACCCAGGAGCAGGTTGTCGCGGTTGCCACTTTTACGGATTGGAATTGGATTTAAAGCCATGTGTTGTTGCCTCCTGAAGCAACGCAAATATAAGCTGTAGATTGAAGTAATAACGCATTTGGATCATTTAGATTGGGTGGCGGCGTAATTTCCGCACCCGCTTGCAGGGTTCGTAACGTATTGTCTGCCGCAACAATCAACGCTGTCACCAGAACGATAAAAATCAAGGTCCGGAAAAAGCCATTCAAATCACCGCCAAAAATTAACATGCCGCCGGAGACGATAATGCCAATTAACGATAAACTGTAGGCGACCGGACCTGAAGTCGAGGCCCTTAAGTTATCCAGCCAGGCGACATAGGGCATCGGTTTAGCGCCACCGGCGGTGCTTGCGAAAGCTTCCGGTAAACACAAGGCGGACAGTGCCAGTAAGGCTAACAGGATAACAATTTTAATTTTCGTAGAGGAAAGTAGCATGATTTTAGACCTCCTTAAGGGGTTAAGGGTCAGATAGGTTTCGGGTTTGATAGTGGGAACCGTTGTAGCCGGAAATTTCAATAATTTCGGTCACTTTCCGTCCCTGTGGAGTTTTTGCAATATGAACAACTAATTGCACCGCCTCACCGATTAAGGGTTCTATCGGTCTTGGCGAGTCCGGATTCATGCTGATCAGCAGCGCGAGCCGGTTCAGTCCGGCACGGGCATTGTTAGCGTGTATGGTTGCTGACCCACCTTCGTGACCGGTGTTCCAAGCCATTAACAAGTCTAGCGCCTCAGCTCCTCTTACTTCGCCCACCAAGATACGGTCGGGGCGGATTCTGAGGGTAGTTTTTAACAATAAGCTCATGTTGACATCAAGCGTGGTATGGAACTGGACGAAGTTTTCTGCCGCACATTGGATTTCACCGGTATCTTCGATAATGACGATGCGCTCATTCGGATCATTAAGCACCATTTCCTGAATAATGGCGTTTATCAAGGTGGTTTTACCGGAACCGGTGCCGCCTGTTACTAACAGGTTTTTATGGTTGCTTATGGCGGAGCTGATGATGTCCGCTTGTTTTTGCGTCATGATGCCGGAGGCGACATAATCGCTTAAGGTAAAAATGGCGGCTGCGCCGATCCGGACGGCAAATACCGGTGCCGGCACAACGGGCGGTAGCGATCCGGCAAAACGCGGCAGTGATCGGGATGCGGTTTTGATGGGCAACTCGCCTTCGATAACCGGTTTTAGTCGGGTGGCCTCTTTACTATGGTAGCCTGCAACCGTTTTGATAATGGCTTCTGACCTGGATGCGGGAAGCGTGCCGATGCAAGCCATTGGTCTGCCGAGTCGTTCCTGCCATATTTTGCCATCCGCGTTCACCATCACCTCGATGGTGGTAGGTTCATGCAACGCTTTCATGATGACCGGACCTAGATCCCGCTCTAATTTAACAATGACCCTGTCTTTATAGCCTGGTTCCGATCCTATTGGTATAAGTTCGCTCATACGCTTAAAATCAGTTGATAATGAGTGATGGTAATTGCATACATGTACTTTCCTAGGCAGAATTGGTAAAGTTGAATGCTTGAAAATAAAAATATCACTACTTTTATTTAAAGTACAGTAAAAAATTAAAAATAATTAATTAAAAAACAATAATTATTTATTTTACAAATAAAAACAATTAGTTATAAATACTATAATAATTAAATATAAATATATAGTAATGCAAATATTATACGCTAACAGCGAACTGAACACCTCTCTAGCTGAGCTTTCCATGCAGGAATGGCTGGATATTAAGGAATCGGAGTTTTTCAATTTTATTCAAAATGAAGAGGAAAATAATTGGCTGTATCTACAGCAGGCATCGTGTTTATCGAGTTTTTCAGCGCAGCTGGCTGTGGCAAAAATCGATGGTGAATTGTACAAACTCAATGGTCAGCAGCGGCTGCTTGCCTGGACATCCGGTAAGCTGCAAGCGCCTGAAAACGTGGTTGCCCAGATTATCGAGATCACTGCAGCGGATTTTTTAGCGTTAACGGAAGAAATCCAGGCAAAACGAAAAGCGTCATTGCCGGTTAATGAGTACGTTAAAGCTATTTATAAGGAACTGGGTTTATCGTTTAACTCCGCCCGGTTTAAGGAAGGGTTAATTAGCGAGGCGATAACGGTTGCGTTTAGAGGTCGGCCCCGCGCCTTACAAGATAAACGCTTTATCAAGGAACGCGTAGAGCTCAATCTCAAAAAAGCCATTGAACTCTTCAGTGAGGAATTGCTGTTTATTGACGGTCTGAACCCTAAACCGGAACTGTTTTTAACCGGCGTATTGGCGGCAGCCTTGATCATGCTGGGCGGGACCAGTCCCAATACCGACATACGTGAGTTTTTAGTCCGACTCAATAACCATCAAGGTGAGATCAAAGACGGTCTTGAAGATCCGGTGGCGGGCTTATTAAGAGTGCTGGAAGGTTACCGGATGAGCGACCGAAACGCACAGTCACATATGACTATAGACTTGTGTAAAAAAGTTATTCAGTCAATAACCCTTTGGCAGGAAGGTGCCGATTCGCCTAAATTCTGGCGGAAGAAATTGATCACCGGGATAGACCACATGCCTTACATCCGAAAACTGAAACATCAAAAGCAAGTCTATGAAGCCATGGATCTGTAGGCAACTGGGCGGGTTGTTTTTTTTAGTCTCGTGCAGCCTTTATGGACAAGCATCCCCGGTATTAATTGTTTATCCGCAGGCCGAAGAACCGCTACACCGTATTTATGCGTCGATCATTCAAGGCATTGAGCACAAAGTCAGTAACACCGAGTTGCTGGAATTGCCGGAAGGCACCCATGACGCACAAAGTGAACTTGATCGGCATCATCCCAACAAAATCATTGCCCTAGGTAAAAGGGTCGCTGACACCATCGGCCTTAGCTCATACCGAGGGCAAACCCTGGTAGGAATGGTTCACTCCAACCCATCCGACACTGTTGGGGTGAGTCTGGCACTGGACAGCCAGGACTTTGCCAAACGCTTGGTTCACCTAGCCCCCTCGATCAAACGAGTCTTTGCGGTACAAGAACACACGCACCCGGCCATAACCAGTAGTCCAGTTGGCTCAGTATTGACACCAGCGATTATTATCAGGGAAGGTGGCGATATGACTGCCACTATCCGGTTGCTGGGGCATCTGGTGGAAGAAGAAGCAACAACCCTTGATGCCGTGCTTATTCCGGCAAACCTACCGAGCAACATCTTTTATGAAATCGCCAAGATCGCCTGGGATCGAAAAATCATCCTGTTATCAACCAATCTAGCTCACCTGGAAAGCGGGGTGTTGATGGCTTTTTACCCCGACCCGGAAGGTCTTGGTGAGCAACTGGGTACACTGGCTAATTCGGGCAAATTTGAATTCGAGAATCTCAATGCGGTGACGGCGGGTTTAAATCAGCGGGTTGCCCAGCACCTTAACGTTGAGATTGAGGCCTCAAAGCTTAAGCTGTTTTCGGTAAAGCTAAAATGAAAAGATTTTCACGGTTTGACTTGCGACAACGCTATAACCTCGCGTTATTGATGACGCTTGCCATTGCCAGTTATCTGTTGATTTTATGTTTGTATCTGGCGATTAAGAGCTATGCCAACGAATATACCAGTCATTACTGGCAGGAACATACCGGAATATTCGCTGATTCCATCCAGTACAGTGTCACCATGGGTGCGAAAGCCCGTTCTGAAGCGATTGCGAACAATTTTGCTAATGACAAAAACGTGCTGAAAGCGGCTATCTACACCAGTCAGCAAAATTTGTTGGCAACAGCAGGTAAAGCAGGCAAGACGATTGACTGTAACAAGGGTCAGCAGTCATTCGGCCAGCCTTTTTTTATTGAGGCCAGTGACTATTGGTGTTTTTATGAGCCGGTATACCAAGATAGCCCTGCCGGGGCATTTGAACAAAAACTGGCAGGTGCTCAAGCGAGCAACTATTTAGGTTATGTTGAGCTGGTGGTGTCCAAAGCTGAAATGACCGGGTTATTACAGCAAATCCTCACCGTGTCCGGTCTGATTGTGGGATTGATTTTAGTCGTCATTTACTTTGTGGTGCGGCGTTTTTCCGGAAACTTTACTGAGCCGATGGTCGAAATGGTTGCGGTGTTAAAGAATGTGGCTCAAGGCATTCCGGGCGGACGGGTTTCATTTACCGGTGCGCCGGATATAGTTTCAATGGGCGATACCTTTAACGAGATGCTGGCTCGGATCGAGATCAATGAGCAGATTTTGGCACAGAAAATAGAGGACAGAACCTTTGAATTGAAAACAGCCCTAGACCGGAGTGAAGCGGCCAATGACTATAAAACGCATATTATCGCCACGGTCTCTCATGAAATGAAAACCCCTTTGCATGCGATTAGTGCGTATTTAGAGTTGATTCATAACAACTTGCCGGAAGGGACTGATTACGATCTAAGTCGTGATTTTCATAGGCGAGCCATGACCAGGGCTGGGGAGTTGAACGAACTAATCGGTAACATTCTTTTGCATGGCAAGTTGAATGCCAACAAGGTGGACGTCGTTCCAGCGTCGTTGACACTTCAAACCTTGATTAACGAATGTGTCGATAAAATCACGCCAATCCTTGAGCGCAATCGAAACAGCATCAAGTTGTTGGGGCAAAATGTCTCAATCATTTCAGATGCCGAGGTGGTTAAACATATCATCAATAATCTCTTAAGCAATGCCGGTAAATTTACCCTGGCGGGCGACATCAAAGTAAATTGGTGGAAAGAGCAATCCGTCCTGGTGCTTAAAGTGACCGATACCGGTTGCGGAATTCCCCAGCAGTTCCATCAGAAAATATTCGATTCGTTTTGGCAGGTGGATATGAGCATGACCCGGGAATACGGCGGAACCGGCCTCGGTCTTGCCATTACTAAACAATTTGTCGATCTATTGGACGGAGAAATTTCAGTCAGTTCTACTGTGGGTAAAGGCAGCGTTTTTACGGTCAGAATTCCAAGCCAGTCAAGTTAAGCTGTTCATCTTCTGAGGGTTTGCCGGGGAGTAGAGTTTTTATCGCAGTCATGACGCGCTGCGCTTTATCTATATTTTTTTGAGCAAGAGCTTGATCCAAAGCCCACATCAGGTTTGTTAAGGTTTTGAGTTTAGTGCTTGTGTAATGCGCCTGGTAAATCAGTTTCGCCCGCATAAGAAGGGTCTGGCACTGTGTTTTAAGGGTGGACATGGAAAAAGGTTTACACAGATATTCACTGGCTCCATTGAGTAATAACTCTTTACTGTTATAGGCTCGGTCATGCCCCGTAATAATAATCACCGGCTGCAGCTCATCAACTGCCATTATTTTACTCAGCACAACATCTCCATTCATGATTGGCAACATTAAATCCAATAACACCAAGTCGTGACGTTTGCTTTCCCAGAGCTTATAGCCGGACAGTCCATCTCTGACTATATCAATGGTATAACTGTCTTTGATGGCATGGAAGGCCGAATGAGCCGCATCTTCATCATCTTCGATAATGAGTAAAGTGTGTTTATCCGGATTGATGCGTCCGCGTTCATAGCCAATGCTTAGGTTATCGTGATAGGCAGACGTTAGGGTTGTCCCAAGCTCGTTTAACGAGACCACTTTAAAGGAATGCTCCCTAGCCAGCTGGGTAGGAATTTCAAGTTCACAGGCTTCTTCTACCAGAAAAAGGGGAAGTGCATGGGCGGATAATGGCGAGGAGTTTATCAATTTGGCTAACTGCCAAATATCAGCGCCTTCTATCGCATAGTCAGCAATGATGAGATTGTAGGCATCGGTTTTTAATTTTTTAACAAAATTATCCACAGTGTTGACGAAAGTCAGTTGGTCGCCTTTGATGTCTACGGCAGCTAATTGGCTCTGGATTTCGGCTTTTATTTCATCGAGACTTGAAGCGATTAATAATTTCATTGGCTGTACTCCATGAAGGGATTTTTAGTGAAAATCCTACATGTCCATAGATAAAGCAAGCTAGATCCTTTACCTGGACACTGTTTTAATTTGCGTTTTTACCTAATGGTTTTATTGAAAGAATCACATCCCGATCAGGCTTGAGCGTAATGCTGGCAGCTTCCTTGATGGTGTCATCGGTTTTAAAGGTAAATTCTCTTAACAGTGTGACTATGACGATCATCATTTCCAGTTCGGCGAAATGACGGCCTAAACAATTATGTAAGCCACCGCCAAACGGGTAGAAGGCATATTTATACAGTTCTGTTGTTAGCTGTGGATTTATAAAATGTTCAGGGTAGAATTCGTTGGGGCACTCCCATAACGCGGAATGGCGATGGGTAACAAATAAACTAAGAAGGATGGTTGTGCCTTTTTTTATGTTATATCCACCCACTGTAATATCTTCAACAGCTAGGGATGTAATACCCCCTGATGGCGGGTATAGGCGTAACGTTTCATTGAGGGCAGCTTTGGTGTAAACGAGCTTTTCAAGGTTGGCGGTGGTTAATGCATCGTCCCTGAACTTCATGATCTCGGCAGTTACTTTATTATGCACAGCCTGATTTTTGCCTAGCAGATAAAAAAACCAAGCTAACGTATTAATAGTGGTGTCTTGGCTTGCAAAAAATAAATTAACCATCTCATCTTGCAGCAACTCTTGGGGCATGGTGTAGCCTGACTTGCTATCGGTGGCTTGCATCATCTGTGATATAAGATCATGCCCAAGGTGCTCGCGTTTTAAAGCTATTTCTTGGCTAATAAAGTCAGCCAGTTTTAAAACAGCTTTTTGGTATTGCCATTTTTTGATAGGCATGAACCACATTAATTTACCATTGCTTATGATTTGAGTGACAAGCTGCGGCAAAAGGCATTGACTGATTACATCAATCGTTTGTATCAGCGCTTCATTATTGGGGATAGTATCGGCTGAACGTCCCAATAACGTTTTGATAATTATTCGTTGAACCAATTTTTTGATCTCGCAAGATAGGTTAATTTCAGTGGCTGTTGTGGCTTTGAGCTTTTCTCTAGTGATTTCAGCCTCGTTGATAAAAATATTTTGCCATTGACTGATTGCTTCTCTAGTAAACAAAGGCTGCATTAACCGCCTTTGCTTCACCCAGGTTTCAGCTTTGCTATTGAACAGGCTATCGGCAAAAAACGATTTTTTTGCCTCATAAAGAAAATCCCTGTTTAACAATCCCTTAGCTTCCTGGATATATATCTCCTCGACATGATCTGGGTGGCAAATGCAAAGCATTTTTTTTGTAAAAAAACTGGCTAAGACTAAATCACCGTGCTTTTGATGCAAGGCGCTTAATGCTAAATGTGGTTTTCTGATTGATCGCAGAAAAGGAGCAATGATGAGTTGTTCCTTTAGCTGCTTGATGGGGGAGCTTAAAACGACCATTTAATTTGTCCTAATACTGAAAGATCATTGACCGGCAAGTCGCCCGGCAATAGAGTGGGAGCGACACTCGGTTCCTTGGCATTAGCACCGAAAACATTATTAACTCTTAGAGTGAGCTCCAAAGGCTTGGCAACCTTAGTTGAAAGGGTTACTCCAGCAATAAAGTAATTGCTAAGGTTTGGCCTTGGATCATTTGCCGGGCGTTTTCTTTCACCCACCCAACTCAATTGGCTACCGATCATCCAGTCTTTGGTAAATTTCCAGTCGATTAGCGCTTTTATCATGTGTTCTGGTAATAGACCGGTATTATCGCTTTGACTTACGTGATGGTAGCTGTAGTTTAGGGACATATTTAAGTTGTCGTTGTAGGTAAAACGTCCTTCAACTTCGGTCCCCATTCCGTTTATCTTGCTTGCATTGGAAAACGCAGTAGGGAATGGTTGAACTGTGGTTAATATGGATTGGTTGGCAGATGTGATCAGGTTGTCCAGTTGAAACCAATAGGCGTTGGTTGAGGTGGTAAGTTGTGGTGACCATTTATTTTCAACCTGAAATTCGACCGTATCCATTATTTCTGGTTTAAGAATCGTGGTTGGAGTTGCGGTCAGATTTTTTTCTAAAAATGAAGGTGGCCGAAATGAACGGCTATAGAGCAACTTTGTGGTCAGGTTATTGTTAACGTTCCACACTAACGAGATACGTGGGCTAAAGCCATCGGTCGTATCAGAGTAAAAATCGTATCGTAGTCCCGTAGTCAGATAAAAGTCGGTCGCAAAATTCCATTCGTCCTGCAATAAAGCGTAAAAATTTGTTCGGTTTCTTGATTTTAAATTGGGGTCACTTCCAAGTGATGATAGCTCGGTAAAGAGGATTTGTTGGATAAAACCGGGCGTAATAAGGTAGTTAAGCTTATCGCTAATATTATCTATCCAGTTGTAGATAATGCCGGTTCCGGAAGTCACGTTGTGAGCTTTAATGCCAGTGTAATTTAATTGGGTAGTAAGCCCTGTGGTACCCTGGAAATGAGTTGTTTGCACGTTGGCACCTTGTGGTAAAAATCCGCCCAAGGTACCTGGTGGCAACAAGCCCCAATTCCAACGGGTATCTTGACCCACAAAGTAAGCTTTTGATTCAGAAGTTAAGTTATCGTTAAATTTATGGTTGGCTGATAAGTCCAGGTTGTAAACATCCTCGTTGGTTGTTCCTGACCTATCTAATGCCAGAGCCGCACCTTGCCCGGTTTGAACATTATTAAAGCGTTGATATCCGGCTCTAAGCCGAAGCCAATCTTTATAGGCCACATCCACTCGGGCATCAATGTCATCCCGTCCATTGTTGGTAAATCCAGGTGCATTGGACACCCGAGTTCCAAGCTGATTATCTAAAAATGACTGGGCATCGCGTTCTATACGACCTTGACTGCCATTCGTCGTTCCACCTTGAGCGGAAAATGAATACTCCCAATCGTTATTTTTCTGGCCATATTGTGCCCAGCCTTCGTAGGTATTTTGACTGCCTAAAAAGCTACCGACATTGCCACCTTTAAGATCGTTACCCGTTTTAAGGATAATATTAATGACTCCGGTAATGGCATCACCCCCATAGAGCATGGAGCCAGGACCCCTGATAACTTCGATGTGAGAAATATTTTTTACCGGCATAGTCCAGGCAAAAGGTTTACCTCCTATGAAGGTGTTTTTTTGTGGGACACCATTAATTAGGATTAGCACTTGCGAGTTTGCCTCTGAATAAATCCCCCTGAAGCCTATAACATTATTGGTGTTGCCTGCTCTGGCACTGCTCACATGCGCGCCAGGTAAGTATTCCAGAACATCCTCTAAACGCCTTGCACCAATTTTTTCAATGTCTTTACTGGTCATGACAGAGGTCACGCTGGGACTTAAGTTTTGCAAGATAGGGTGACCAGTTGCAATAGACAGCATTTTTTCATTGCCGTAAGTATCCTTTAAGTCATCCAACTCGGAGTCCTCAGCATGGGTTACTTGGGTTAATACCAAAAATAAAGCCAATAATTTTGGTAATTGAGTATGTTTTTTTGGATTGATCAATTAATCCGCCTCTAGTCGCTATTATTAGCCGACAATGGGGTGTTTTACTTAAGGTGCATCTCAATTGTTAACGTTCATTTTAAATTACTCAATCTTAAATTTACGTTAAGAAAATAAGCCTGATTCAAGTTTTCTTTAAATTAGCGGCAATTCCTCATCAGAAAAATTGGTTGTTGTATTTTTTTTTAACAGGTTAACCTTATAATGCCACACGCCTTGCAAGCAAAAGTTAAGGCTATTTTCTTTAATTTTATGACTAACCCGCAAAACCTGTTTTGAATACTCAAATTTATCTCGATTACGCTGCAACAACACCCATGGCACCCGAAGCGGCTAAAGCCATGGCGCAATGCTTAACCATGGACGGGGTTTTCGCTAACCCTGCATCCTTGCAGCATGGTTTTGGTGAAGTAGCTGATGCCTTAGTCGAGCAATCCCGCACTGAAATCGCACATCTATTAAGTTGCAAAGCGAAGGATCTGGTTTTCACTTCAGGTGCGACTGAATCAAATAACCTGGCTCTTAAGGGAATTGCCTTAAGGTATCAAAGTAAAGGCAACCACATCATTACTTCAGCCAGCGAACATAAAGCGGTATTGGATACATGTAAATACATTGAGAGCATCGGTTTTAAGATCACTTATCTAAGACCCGATTATGAGGGCCGCATAAGTCTTGATCGTATTTTGGATGCACTGACCGAAGAAACCATCCTTGTGTCCCTGATGCAGGTCAACAATGAGACAGGGTTTATCCAAGACATACAACAAATCGCACAAGCCCTAAAAGAAAAAGACTTGTTTTTCCATGTTGATGCCGCTCAAAGCGCTGGTAAGATAAAAATTGATCTGACTGAAACACCAATAGATTTGTTATCCCTGTCAGCCCATAAGTTTTATGGCCCGAAAGGCATTGGCTGCTTGTATGTTCGTAACAGAAGACAAACCAATTTAACTCCCTTGATGCATGGCGGCGGACAAGAATACGGCCTGCGCCCTGGCACCTTAGCCACCCATCAAATAGTCGGCATGGCAACGGCATTTAAAATTGCACATAACTTAATGTTGACTGACTATCAATATGGCCTACGCCAGGCAAAAATGCTAACGGACCAACTCCAACAACTTGAAGGCGTTCATTTCAACGGCGATCAAATCAATAAATTACCCAATATAATCAATGTCAGTTTTGGTCAGGTGGGCGCTGATTCTTTACTTATTGCCTTAAGAGATGAACTGGCGATAGCTTCTGGCTCAGCCTGTAATACGGGCACTATTGAGGCCTCGCATGTCCTTAGAGCCATGGGCATAGAAGGTGATCGCCTCTATGGCGCTGTGCGTATCAGTTTTGGACGTTACACGACTGAATCAGATATTCAACAAGCTGGGCAATGCATTTGTGCTGCAGTTACCCATTTAAGACAACTAGCATTGGCGTAAGGTATCAGTATGCTTGGCAAAAAAGTGCTTAACAATGTGTATTGGCACAGCAGTTTAACCATTGCCCAAGCTGACGATGTGCAACAACAGATCGCCGCAGCAGAGACCTTGGCCAATTTGCAGGCAGGTACCGATTACAATGTTGTGAAATATGACGGTAAAAGTCAGGCACTGTCTTTATTGTGGTATCCAGGATTTTTTATTGATGCTTTTCCTGCCCTGGAAAAAAGTTATCGCATTGACCTGGACGCCCAACGTGTCGAAAAACGCAGCTATCAAGCCTCATTCAATCCTCCCATTCTGCACCGCAAAGAATTATTCCTTAGCCAAGACGATCCACACATCGCCCAGTTTAAAGAGCTGACAGCAACCGCCGAACAATTAGGCTTATTTGAAAATCCCATTCGTATCGGCTTTAAACAAGCTTGGGAAAATCTGATTGCCGAAAAAGGCTTTCAATTAGTTGACCATCAATTTGTACCGTTGGGTAATTTGGAAACCAATGATGATGATCCGCTGGATTCCGAATCGTCAGCTGGCACGGCTATATCCAGACATTTAACCGCCCTGTCACGCAGTAATTTGTCGGCACCTATGCAATGTTTGGCGCGACATGGTTTTTTAGACGGAGCCTTATCGGTCTTTGACTACGGTTGCGGTAAAGGTGACGATATTCGCAACTTAACCGTCAACTCCATTACCGTTTCAGGTTGGGACCCACACTATGCAGCCGATCAGCCCAAACAATCGGCAGATATTGTTAACTTGGGCTTTGTTATCAATGTCATCGAAAGTTATCAAGAGCGCCTTGAAGCCTTACGCGGCGCTTATCATTTAACTCAACAAGTCTTGGTGGTATCAGCGATGCTGCTTAATCAAAACGCGTTTAAAGGCCAAACGTTTAATGATGGTGTCATCACCCAGCGCAATACCTTCCAGAAATATTTTACCCAAACCGAATTAAAAGAATTTCTAAGCGATACATTAGACACGGAGGCGATTCCGGTTGCCCCAGGCATCTTCTTTATTTTTAAAGACACGGATGCCGAACAACGCTTTTTGCTCAATCGACAACGCAGTCACCGCAATGTATTACGCCTGTCGCAACGTTCCTCAAATCCTACCGTACCCAAGCTGTCGCGTAACGAGAAAAAATATCTTAGCTTCAAGCATCTGCTTGATCCGCTCTGGCAACAAACCCTGGAGCTGGGTCGCTTGCCGGAAAAAACTGAACTCAATAACCTGATAGAACTGACGGAAAGTTTTGGCTCTATCAGTAAAGCCCTGCACTTTATGCTGGCCCAGTTTGATGAAGACCTTTTAGAGCAAGCACGACAAAACCGCATTGACGATTTGTTAACCTATTTTGCCTTACAGACTTTTTCTAAACGCAGGGCTTACAAACACCTGGAAACGGCGCTACAAAAAGACATCAAAGCTTTTTTTGGCGATTATAAAAATGCAATGGCAACCGCCCAAGCGGTGTTATTTCAAATCGGCAAAGCCGAGCTGATCGCAACGGCCTGTCTGCAAGCTAGTGAACAAGGCTTGGGCTATCTTGATGATGAGCAGGCTTTATATTTACATAGCCATGTCGTAGCACAGTTGCCCACCGTGTTGCGCATTTATATTGGTTGCGCAACTGTTCTCTATGGCGATATAGAGCAAACCGATTTAATCAAAATCCACAGCCAGTCCGGCAAGCTCAGTTTAATGCGTTACGACGACTTTCAACAGCTGCCGTTACCGCGCTTACTGGAACGGGTTAAGGTCAACCTGCGTCAACAAAGCTTTGATCTGTATCAATATGGCGAAGAATTTGAGCCTACCTATTTGTATGTAAAATCGCGTTATATCAATGAAGAATTTCCCAACTATGCCGAACAACTCAGCTTTGATGAACACCTGCAAGCCTTGAATTTGTTCGACTTGAGCGGCTATGGTCCCAGGCCTGATGCTTTTCGCGACACACTGGCCAAAGCACGTTGGGCGATTGATGGTTTTAACTTGCTACGCAGCCAAACCATTCCTGCACTTGATGCGCCGTGTGGCCAAAACCTGACCTATCGACAACTGATCGAATGCGGCGAAACCCAACAGCGCCTCGGCCTGGCGAATTGTCCAAAACAGCCGGACAGTTATACCGCACTGTATGATTTAGCCTCGCACATTCTCGATCCGGTGATTGATTATTTCGGCATGATTAGTCTAACTTATGGCTTTTGCTCACATGAGTTGGGCAAACTCATTAACAAGCGAGTCGCGCCTAAACTGGATCAACATGCCGCCCATGAACTCAACACCAAAAAGAATCTGATCTGTCCACGCTTGGGTGCAGCAATTGATTTTATCGTCGACGATGAAAACATGCGAGAAGTCGCCGACTGGGTTGAAGAAAATACGCCATTTGATCGGCTGTATTTTTATGGCGATGATCGTCCGATTCATGTCAGTTATGGCCCCGAACAGAAAGGCGAGTATATAGATTTGGTAATAACTGAAGCGGGACGGCAAGTTCCGAGAAAACGGAAACCTATCTAAATAACTAAAGCGACATCGTTTTTGTTTAGGATAAGTTATCTACCACTAATTTAAAACCTACAACACGATCAAAAGGTTTGGTATTACCTGTTGCTAAGTTTATGTTATTTCCTAATGCGGTCGCCGCTATCAATAAATCTTCAGATTCAATTAACAAACCTTTCTTTTTTAAATCCTGATAAATATTAGCCGAGTGTTCTGCGCAATTACTATAAAAATTCAGCACTGTCATGTTGCTAAACATGACATTCCAATAAGCATCTTCATCCTGATTATCACCATATTATAATTCATGAATGGTATTACTGGATACAGAAAATTGATACTATTTTGTCGTCAAGCAGTACAAAAATGTTTTGTCTTTATCTGCTTTCTTTGCTCGCTAGTGTGTAATCATTACATTCGTATCGAGTCCGATTATCTCCGTAGGCGAAAATACCTTATTTTGTCTTCAATAGCTGTACATTCATCATCTGACATTTCAGGACTATCAAGTAAAAACTTTTGAAATGTAGAGTATGATCCGCGATCATCAGTTTAAAAAACTGCTCAACGTTAATTTTAACACCATTCCTTTCTAAAAATGCACATCAATCTGCTTGAACAATTCCTACGGATTTAATTCCAGTAACTGTGAACGCACGCGCGTCCTTAAGTCCATTACAGGATTAAATACATATTATTTATAATCGGCATGGTCAAGATTAATTAATAATAAGTTTGATGAGGAATGATCTAGAATTTTCTTATTTTAGTCAAAGATTCTACTTCACTCAATATAGCCCAAAGCGGCCTGTCCTCCGGATCATTTAGTACTTGAATTAAATGTGGCATTCCAGCATTGGCTAATTCTAAACAGTAATTAAATACTTCCCTATGTTCAGATATTATTTCAAATCTTTCTGTTATACCAAGAACAGCTAATTGCATAAGACTTATTCGTTTGGCGTCAAGAATATGAGCTGCTGTTGCATTATATGTATCCAGATCTTTAACTGGATCTAATTTTTTATTAACTGCAATTAAAAATGCCATAAACCAAAAATCAACCTGTCTCTCAAAGGGTGCAGATTCGGGAGTTTCTTTGTTACCTGTTCTACAGTATTTCTTTACAGATTCTTGATATTTTTTTGGTAGGTGTATTTCAAATGATGCAAATGGATTAGCGGACATGATTAGCCTCGAATTTCTTCAATATTTTTTCTTTCACAAATTACACAGGATTGACGATGATTGCACGAACAGCGAATAATTCTTGCGTCGTCAATAGTTGGCTTATTAATTAACATACGTGGATAGTGTGCTGGATTCGAAAGGGTATATACCATTCCTGCCTTAACATCTAAGATAGATTCAACACCTTGAATTTCGTCATGCGTTAAAAAAAGAATTACTTGCGTTCCTTCTTCAAGAGTTTTCTTAAGTACTGATTGTTTAACATAGCCTGACATCATACCTAATGGGGTATCAATTACATTTGGTGCTTTAACTTCACTTACTTTTGTTAAAGCTAAGATAAACGCCAAAGTAATTGCTCTTCTTGATGCACCATTCAAATCTTGATCAGGATTGAGTTTATGTCCATGTGGCCCATAAACCAAAATATCAAAATCTTCGGTAAGTTCAGCTTTAGTAATCATAGTTAGATTATTAGCATCTGGATCAGAACCAATCATATCCAGAAATATTCTATTCATTTCATGACTTACATTTCTAACTTCATCTTTTCTTAGCCGATCAAATACCTGCTCAAAAACAGTTTTAGTGAGCCGAGATAACTTTAATTTATCGGTTGAATCATCTTTTTTGTCTAATTTACCTTCAACGGAATCACGTTCTTTTTTATAATCTGACTGCCTTTCTTTCCCATCTTTAATTTGTTCCAACAACTGACCAACTTTAACACGAGCATCATTTAATTTTTTTATTAATGATGATTCACTTACGCGTAATTGTACAATTTGATCGTCTTTGATTAAATCAATTTCAGCATTTTTTATATCTAATTCGACTTTAAAATTTCTTGCATCAGTACTCCTATTCTCATAATCATTGAAGAATGAATCATATTTTTTCATCCATACATCTGTTACTGAAGCATCAAAACTACTTGCTTTCTCACTATAAAATAAGCTGCTTGCAGCTTCTTGAAGTTCATCTGCACTGCGACTACTTTCAATTTTCTGCTTAATTGACTGCTGCCTTTTAAGTCCTTCTGGAGATTCTTCAGTTAGTACTGCACCACAAAAGCAAGATGTTCGCGTTAAAAGCTCTTCAAGTATTGGAATGTTAACTTTAGGTAATTCTTTCTTTTTATGTAGCCTATCAAGAATTTCATATCCTTTATTTGCTGACGTAGCGATCATTGAAGCAGCAAGATCACCGTCTCTCAGCAATGAAGATAATTGTTGCAATGCTTTATCTGCTGCCTCGTTATTTCGATTAATGTGTGTTTCACAAATCTTAATATCACTTACTAGCTTTGATTTATCACCTAGCTTTAAAATATTTTCAATTTTTTTCTTTGTTTGAATTAATGTAATTTCGCCATTTTGTATTTCACTTTCAAAACCAATAAGTTTATCTTCCCATTCGGCGATATCTTCATCATAACCCTCGATTTTGTCATTTAGACTTTCTAGTTTATCACTATAATTTGTATTATCTATACGAGCTGAAAATCTCTTAGCGGCTAAATCTAAGTGTTTAATGGTTGTTTCTAATACTTGCAAGCCTAACAACGCTTCTACTGCATCTCTTACGCGCTTCCTTTTTACTCCCTGAGTAGCAGCGGATTCAATAAATGACATCGCGCTATCACCATCAGTAAAATAAACATCTTTTAGTGCTACAGGAATGCTGTTTTCAATGATTGATCTGACATTTGAGTCAAGTACCCTCTCTGATCCTTGTTTAGTTATTTCGTTTAACGTTAAAATTTCTGATTCTCGCTTTACATACTCATCAGAAGATGGATATTCAATACAGCTTCGTATAAGGCGGTAGTGAACTGTCTTTATTTCTTGCTTACCTTTTCCTATAGAAACTATTTGATCAGTTTCAAAGTCAATTTCAACAGAAATCTCTACTTTTCGCTCTCCTCTTGATACTGCGTCAGATGGGTAAAGAGGGTATTTTTTACCCTTATTTGGAAGTGCTTTATCCGAACCATAAAATCCCCAAATCAAAGCGGTTTCAGAAGTGGTTTTCCCAGATTCATTTGCTGCTCTGATAACGGTAAGAGGTTTATTAGTATCCGTTGAGAAATCAAGGGATAAGTCTTTTAAAAGACGAAAATTTTTAAACCGTGCGCTAATTAATTTCATTCATTTACCTCATTACCTGAAATATCAGAAGAAGCCAAACTAATTTCAGTCATGATTTCATCGACCATTTTTTGTGAACTGATAGCATCGATACTAGATTCTAATGTATATAACTTATTACTTAGTTTAGACAGTCTCTCTTTTTGAGAGTTTGACAAGACAGAAATTTTATTTACTTCCTGGTCAATTAAATCTGCCATTTTTTTATAATTAATACTCATCGTTACTCCATTAATTCCAATAGTTGTTCAACAATATCCGCAGTACCGCCCTTTTCTAAACCATTTTGACTGAGTGAATCAAAAAACTGCACTCGACTGAGTTCGCCTATAATTAAGCTTTTAAGATCAGAATCAATAACATCATTATGATGCGCAGGTATAACTACAAAATCATGTATAACGGCTTTAACTTTATTTGTTTTAGATGATTGTCGTAAAACACGCCCCAAACGCTGGACCCATTGACGTCTAACTGTATTACTTGCGAGTAAAAATGCAGTTTCAGTTTGAGGAATATTAAATCCTTCATCTAATACTCGTTTAGAAGTTAAAACTTGTAATTCATCGGAATCAAACTCCTTAATAATATTTTTCAACTGTTTTTTATTTGCCGTTTCTTCAGCAGTAATTTGATGAAAACTTATATGTCTATTAATTAAAAGTGCATTTACCGCATTAATTTGTTCAGGGTATTTGTCAGTACAAAAAATTAAAGTTCTTTTAACGGCATCTTTATTTTGTGGTAGTGCTGCAGCTAAAGCAGCTATTTTACCTCCGGCACTTTCAACTATTCTCCGCCGCTTTAAACAAAGAAGTTTCCATCGCTCCTTTTCATTTGTGCCGTCAGGTAATTCAAACGCATAACTTAATCGTCGTATTTCATAAGTTAATTCAGCCCATTCATTTTCTTCATTCTCATCAAGAGTCACTGAATGGACATGATAATCAAAGGGGACTAAACAGACACCAATCGCATCTTTTAAGCCAAATTCATAAACGACAGGACCAAAATAATCTAATAAAAATTGTGTTCCTATTTCATCAAATTGACGTATAAAGGTTGCAGAAAGTCCTAAGCGATATTTAAATATATCAGGTGCTGCATTCTGAAAACCGATGCTACCAAGGTTATGAACTTCATCTCCAATCAGCATTAACGCAGTACTCTTTTCAGCTTTTTCTAATAGACCAATAAATCGATTTGACTTTAACCCATCATGCGTAGCAATAAGTACTTCACACTTGGCATTACCTAATCGTAAGCGTCTGACACAAGTGTTAACCTGCTGACCTAGTTGATTAGATGGCAGACTTTGAGAATTTACTGGATCAACACAAAATTTTCTAACATCATCAGACCACTGATCTAATAATGCTACTGTGGGAACCGCTATAATAATTAGTAGAGACTTTTCTTGATTAGCAACAATTGACGCCGCTACTAAAGATGTTAATGTCTTCCCACCCCCAGTAGCAATTGATAAAATTCCGCGCCCATCATTAGCAAGCCAAGAATCTATGGCCTTTCCTTGGTGAGCAAAGTTCCCCGACGTGTAGTTAAGCCAATGAGGAATAATTAATTTTTGCTGCGAATAACTTGATAAATTTTCACTTTCTACAATACCGACTAATTGATTCATAAGAAGTGAATTTATGTCATCGGTATTATCTAATTGTTCGTATACAGTTAATAAGAAATCGATTGTCGACTTATTAAGCGAAATAGTTTCTAATCCTTTATAATGACCGTCCCAAATTGTTTGAAAAGTACTTTTTATTTTATCAACAACGTTTTCTGATGAAGTATTTTCCCATGATTTATTAACTGCAATTTGTTCAAAATTTCTTGAAATTCCGGATTGAGTTGCATTTACTGAGCCATGAATTGCTATAGTGCCAAGTGATGTTTCAAATAACCAGCATTTAGTATGAAACAAACCTTGATTTTGTATGGCTATTTTAAGTGTAAGTTTTTTTGTAGCTATTAAATAACTAAGGGCTTCCACTGTTTTGTATTTAAATGAATCTTCCGTTAATTCGAAGTCAGGAAATAAAATAGGAATAAAATTAGCATCGATATCTATTGCCTTTTTAATTGCTGCCAAATCTTGTTCTGAAAAATTTGGACTGACAATAAATTGAATTTCTTCATTGACATTTGCATTCATGAAGTATATTAAAGACTGTGCCAATTCACTGAGAACGCTACTTGAGAAATAACCAGACATGCAGCGTATAGAATTAGAACTTCGAGCAATTGGCATAAATAACTCTTTATCTAAATCATGCTCAGCTGAAAAATATATATTCTTTAATTCATTTAAATTCATGCTTATTACAATATAAAAAATACATCATCATAGTTCGTTTCAATAATTAAAAAATTTAATACAATTATCGAAATTTTGTCATTTTTTATTTAATTAATTTTATAAATATATTGCATTTTCTATTTGTTTTGAAAACTCTAAACCATCTTTTGGGCGTATTTTTCTATCATAATGAAGTGCTTTGAATATCGGTTCAAATAAGTGTTCAGGCCCATGCCAATCATTTCTTGTTAATACACCCGTTGGATGGGTTTTATTAACAATAAACCAAAAAACTGCTGCTAATTGAAAAACATCCGATGATTTATCTATTGCATCACTTTTACCAACACTACGATTATTTGCTTCTGGTGACATCCAAAATCTAGGGCCTACTGTTTCATATGTTTTAGTAAGTTGTTCGGTATCATCATCTAAGAAAGTACATAAACCAAAATCACTTAACAACCATCGTTCACCTAAAATTAGAATATTATTAGGTTTAATATCACGATGAATAGCATATTGATGTAAATTAGCTAATGCCTTTGTTAGTCCATAAAACTGAGCAGAAAAAACCTCATTTCCTAGGTTATTATTTTTAATGTGATTATAAAGACTATCTTCTGCTAATTCCATAATAACAAAAGGAATATTTACTGATGTTTTGTTCTTGTCTTTAATAGAATCTGCTTCAATTTCTCCATGATCTATATAGGTAATTGAATGTTCATGCTGTAATGTCTCCAGGAGTTTTTGTTCCCGTAAAAAGCGTTTTAATCTATTACCTCTATTATCTAATTGAAATTTAATAGCATATTCATCGCCAGTAATGCTATTAAGGCATTTATGTACAACACCATTGCCACCTGCGTTAATTCTATCGGTTATTTCATATTGATGGCCTGAGTTAGCCTCTAATGTATCACTAACTGAACAATAATATTTACCTAATTCTTGTCCAAGAAATAAATCAATATTCATAATTGTTCTTCATCATCAGTATTTTTAAACAAATCTTGCTGGTTTGAATTTATAGATCGCTCTATAAAGTAGTCAGAATCTTCTTGGTAACACTTGGCATGTATCCATTCAGAATTGCTTATTTGAAACGCTGTAGTGCCAACTGGCCAAACAAGAATTAGCTCTTCCAAAGACGCATCTTCTATCTCATGGTCACAAACAGAACAGGTATAAACACCTGATGGACAACCAAAGAGACCACCCCCACTGGCAACAAAATCTAAATCAAGAGATATTGAAGCAAACGAATGTTCATCTTCATTTACGACAGGAGGTATGCTTTTATACGTTCCAGATAATATTTTCTTTATAAAGTTCTGACGCCAAAGACGACTTGACCTTGAATTAGCGTCTGATAAACAACGTGTTGCATATTCTCTTAAAGGCCCTACAATTGAATGGGGTGCAATATTATTATCTAGCGACTTTAAATCTTCCTGTAGGTAAGATAAATCTTTACCATTTAATGAATAACCATCCTTATGTATTGAATCTATTGCCAAGAATAAAGAATAGAAGTCAGACTTTTGACGAAAACGTGTTTCGGCAATACCTTTTGTATTATTTGAAAATAATTTCTCTATATCATCGAGAATAAATAAAAACCTTTGTTTAACTGCATTTAAGTCAGAACTATCCCATTGTGCATAGTTTTGATAATAATCATCTAAGGTTTGTTTTTTATCCTGTGCGCTATTTATTAAGCCTGCTAATAATTCAGAAATATATTCTACATCACCTAGCCTTCTTAAATTAGCAAGAGAAAATATTTTTGTATTAGACCAATAGCTTTCTAAAGCTAGTTTTTCAGATAAATCTAAAAACTTACTACCATGAAAATCGGCTCTCCTTAGTTCTTGTTTATTCAATGAGACAGTATACTTATTAACTCTTAAATAAATTTCTCTAAGTTCAATATCTGAAAATCCTTTAAATTCATTAAAATCTATTGAGTAAGCAAAAAATTCATCTTTTATAGATAAAGGTAAATCTTTAAAAAAAGTATTTTTATATTCACCTTCATACGGTAGTTTCAAGCAAAAATCATTACGTAAAAACCCAAGAATGGCACTAATTCTTTGTTGTCCATCAATAACAGTACGATAAGTGCGCTCTTCTTTAATGATATTAGAGACAAATATCTTAGGCATGGGTATGTTACCTAAAATAGTATCTATTAACATAACGCGAGCTGCTGGGCTCCAAACCTCTTTCCTCTGATAATCAGGCCGTAATATTAGTCTCTCATTTTCAAACCAATCTCTAATATCTGAAATAGGGTGAGGGCTTGAGTTCCATTTTTTCATATTATTAAGTCCATAGTCACAGCATACAAATCAGGCAGCCATCGTCTTTATCATCGTCATCGTCGTCCAAAACAGAATCCATTAAGTTTTTAGATTTTTTTACTTTACTGTTGCTTAAAGCAAATTTTTCTTTTATTTCATCCTTACGCGCAAAAACTTCGTCTAAAGTTTCTCCTTGAGACCATGTGTAGCTCTTTCCTGTTGCCTCATCATATTTTTCAAACTTTTTAGCAGCTTCAAATAGTTCGGGATGATTTTCTTGTAACCCAATCCATTCAATTTTTCGTTGAAAAAAACAAAAATAACAACCTGAACGACTTCTCCATTCATAATATTTAGGCAGTCCGAGACCTGATTCATTAAGAATATTAATAATATCCTCTCGTACTAATCCATCTTCTTTAAATGGGAAACGAGCTTGTATAGTTGGTTTACTGGATAGATAACCATCTCTTTGCGGCTCATCTGCACGAATTCCGACGTAGCTAATGACCTGATCGTCACCAGCAAAGTCTTCAAATGGTTTAAGTTTTAAATTAATCGTACACCAACGTTGTTGGGCTGACGGCAAATAGTCTTTATGTAACTTTAAGTAATAATCAAAATCTCGCCCCGCATTAATACGGATGATTTCTTTACCTAAATAATCTTCCATCAAATTTACAAATGCTAATGTCTCAGGTAATTCAGCACCTGTATCTGCAAAAAAGTACTCCATTTCCGGTACTTTATCGCGCATATAAATAGCCAAGGCAGCACTATCTTTACCACCAGATATGCCTAATAAATGTCTTATTGGTTTATTATTGTCCATGGCTTTTTATACGTTTATTTTGAATGAAAGGCCTTATTATTTTTGAAAATAAGCTAACCACTAGGTTAACCAACTTCACTAAGGAGTTGGGCAATTATTGCCAGTTTTAATTGTTTGTCGGCCTGTTTAAAATCTTGCTGAGCTTTAACAATGGACCTCGCCTGCTCTCTAAGTTGCGGATTTAAATACGCCACTTGATCAGTTTCTCCGTCTTTGTTGACTACCCTAAATACAGTGACTTGGGTGTCTGCATTAGCTTGCAATTGATGCGCACGAACCACTGCTAATTGCTCCAATCGGCCACACAAGTCGATAAGACGATATTCTGCCTCCAAGCTATTATTTTGCAGCCATTTATCAGGAGGCATTTTCCCCAGGAAAGCAGCAACTGATTCCAGCCAAGCCTCGTCAGTTTCTTTGTTGTTCTGCAGCCTTAAGATAAAAGCTTTAAGGCCTTGCAAATCAACGGTGTATTTTTCTAATCCAACATACTTTTGGGCTATCGTAGCTCGTAGTTCGGCAAGACTTAACTCAGTCGATTCTTTAAGCGCAACGGCAAGCTGGTCTTTAAAGTTTTTAAGGAGATTTTGATAAGCCTGGTTTAGAACATTTAGATGTCTGACCAATTCATTTAAAAAATCATTTGGATTGTTGTTAGCTAAGTCATTTCCAATATACGATGGATAGCCACACGCCATCGGCAACGTTTCAAATAAGAGGGTCATGGGGCTTTGCGTACTCTGAAACGCATCACGTACCGCAATGGTTTGTGCATCCAGGGATTTTGTTGCAAGCGTGTATTGAGGTAACTGGCCAATAAACTTCGCCAGGGGCTTGACGATATCGAGCAAGGTACTTTCTTCAGGTACTTTCCCAATCAGTTTTTCCAGGTAGCTATTAAACAGGTCTGCCCTTATGCCTGTAAAGTCAAAAGCTTCAACAGAAAATAGTTCAGGCCGTTTAGCTAAAATCTCAAAAAGCTCTTGGCTAGCCAGTGGGCAAAATACGCCGCTTTCATACAGTGCTAACGATCTTTGATTAGCCAAATAGTAGGCGATAAAAATTAATGACGACACGCCTTTTTGGACTCCATATGGCGGCTTTTCCATAAGCGCATAGATATCCATCAGCGACGTTGGCGCAGAACTGCCCGCCAATAACTTTCTGATACGATCCCAGACCTTTACAAATTGATATTTATTGTCATCAGACGGATTAACCAGCTGCCAGACATCGTTCTTTTTGATATGTATGCCTGGTTCTTTAAACACGGCACGGTAAATGGTTTTCTCAGCGGGATATTTGTTACTATCAAAGCCGAGATCTTCTAAATGGCTTTTGGATAATAATGCAGCTATCAGTTTATTTTTAGCGCCATTGGCTTGCCCTGAAACTTTGTTGCGATTTACAAGTTCATTTTTAACCCAGGGTGCTTGGTCATAAACCGTTTCTAACACTTTGGATAATTGATGTTGTAATGCGCGCCGTGTAGCTAACTTCAAACGCTTGCCTTGCCAAAACCATTGATTGGCTTCGGGTTCCTCAAGATATTGATTCAGTAATTCCAATTCGGTCTGCTTAATAGTGGCCAACCGATCTTTCAATTCCCTTTGTGCGACCGGATCAGATTTAATCTCTGCGCGTTCGGATTGAATGTTTTCTAAAGCAATAGCCTCAGTAACAATGGCTTTTAATTGAGCGGCGTTATCGCATAAAACGTAAATGCTTAATGGATTGCCATGTTCCTTTACTAAGCCCTCAAATTTGGCTTTATCGTCTTGGCTCTCAGATAAGAAAAAGAGAATCCTGGGATGATCGGTATTTTTGTGAAAATCCTGCTTGCTTGCTGAGTCGATGTAAAAAGGACTAAACACTCGCAATGTGGCGTTTTGGATCGAATATTTCCTTGCGACTACAGGTGGCAACTTGTTTCGATGTGTAAGCGTATCCGCTAAATTGAAACGCCCTAACTGTTGAATGGTTTCTTGTAAGACTACTTCCAGGTCAAAATCACTACCTTCCCATATCCGATATTCGGAACTGAATTGTCGGTAGTTGATGATGGACTTGTTTTGTAGGTTAGTCAGCAGTTGATCAACATCAACGGACTTTGGAAAACACAAAGTTAATAATTCTTTACTCGCTTTGAACCCCGCCTGACTCCCTATAATATTAAACAGGCCTATGGTTTTTACCAGTTGGTTTTCTAAATCGTCTGCATCACCTAAGCGTTCTAAAGCGGTAATGACCTCCGCCCAGCGCCTGTGTGTAAGATGATCGGTAGTTGATGAGGGTTGATTTTGAATGAAGTATTCAAAAATCTCCCAAGGAAAAACCCAATCGCCTACGGTTTTTAATCGTTGTATGCCGTGTTTAAATCCAAAGTATTCCTGGCTGCCCAAGTAGCTGAATAAGGTTCTTTCGTTTTGAGCAACTTTTTGGCAGAGTGTCGGTAAGATTAACGCAGCAATAGGATGCAACGGATAACACTGGCTTAGAATTTCTATGGCGGGCAAAATATTAAGCCCAGGTAATAATGCATTTTGCTGATTTAAAATATCAACAATTCCGGTAGTTTGAAGTTTTATATCTTGCAGCTGGTCTGTTGTTAACTGGTTACGAAACGCAGCAGCAATGACGCGTAAAGTTTGTTCTGCTGACTCAAGGAAGGGTACGCTCTCAAATCGACCTTGTACTTTGACCCATTCATTTTTTAGATTGGCTCCCAAGCCTTTTGAATACTGCTCAAAGGCCTGATGCATCAATACCACTAAAAGAATATTCGCATCGCTACCGTCATAAGCAACTTCGGCAAGCGCTTGCAGTAAGAAAATATCGTTTGCCCCTAAATGTCGGGCTTCGTACTCCAAAAATTTGCCTAATTCATCAATAACGATGAGTATGCCTTTACCTGATTTTTTACTAACCGCCAGTTGTAATTTTTTCAGCAACGTTATGATGATGGAGGTTGTTAATGGCTCAAGCCGCGCTTGCCCAATTTCTTCAACAATTGCAGGTGATTTTTTTCCTGCCCAATATCGAAGCGCCGCTTGATAAAGTGCATCAATAAAACGCTTGATTAAAGAATCGGGGCTACCTGTTAACAGTACGATGCAGTAGGCATTGGAACCCTTCGTATGTGCAGTAATTTTATCTGCAACCGACGGGTTATAGCGCTGCAAAATAGTTTCTGCCTTTAGATTAGTTTCAAGCTCTTGGTCTTCCAGCAAATGCGACAAAAAAACTGCAAAGGAAGATTTCCCCGACCCATAGGGACCTACCAGCGACCAGGCTCTTGGCGCAGATTTTTTATTGAAGGTTTCTGCAATCTTGTCAAGCGTTTGTATGGATCGTGAAGTTGGAATATAGGCGTTAAGGATGTCACTCGAATCCGCATCTCTTTCCAAATTAATAGAGCGTGTGTAATGCGTATCCAGTTGAATTATCTTGTCCATCTCGTCAGTCTTCATACCGTTGGTTGATAATGATCACGTAAGAAATCTAACGATGAAACGCTATTATCAGTTCTAAACAATTGGTTAATGCCTGCTGTTTCGTTGATTTGAAATACGTTCGGATATGCTGCTACCAGATTTTCCAGTTTTGCCAACAACGCGTTTTCTGTCAGTCTAAACACGCCGCCGATAGCAATACCATGAGCTTGTCCATACATCAAATCATAAATGGGAAGGGTTTCAACGCGTCGTTGATTAAACACTTCATTCGTTGCGTAGCCAATCAAACTTATCGGCAGATTAGCTTGTGTGCTTGCATAGGAGCGATATAGATGTGATCCCTCAGCAGCCATAACCAAATTTAATGATGTTAAAGGTGCATCCAAGCCCTCTTCAAGCTGGGATTTTGCAGTTAACTTGGGTGGACAGTACATTCTTAAAACCATTGCAATTTCTTGTTTAACGGTTTTTTCTGAATGTTTGCCCGATAAATTAATTCTGACAAAATCAGCTAACGCTTCTGAAGCTTCTTCGTTAGTGAATTCTGATTTATGAAAACAGTTAAAAAACCAATACCACGCGGTCGCTAATTCTGAGTTGGTAGCCAGTAACCAATGGATTAACCAAATAGTCGCTTCGTCTTCAAGATAAGGGTCCCAACCGTCCTCGGAAAAAATTGCGTTGCCGAGTGATGTGGTAATCAAACCATCAGAAGCATCTTTTAGTATTGTTGTTGCCCGCAACCAATATTTGATTGCGTTAACCATGTTTTTACCAACACCTAATTCAATCGTAGATTCATCTGATGAAAAAATAGCATGATTTTTATTAAACGCCTGAAAACCCTTAGTAAGCCAAGAGTAGCGCAGCGCAAAGGTCTCATGACGACCAAATGAGGCTTTTTTTGGATTAAAAAATTTAAGTGAACTTTCCATGTTTCCAATTGTGATAAGTTAGGAGATCAAAATGCTTCGGTATTAAAAATACCGAAGGAATATACAGTTATTTATTGAACTACGTATAAATACTTATTTATTAAACGAAAATATCTATTTTCTTGTAAATATAAGCTTACATACTGTGACATTACAAATAAAGTAATAATCTTAAAATTTATAATACCCTTATGATCTTTAACATTTAAAAATAAAAATTAATTTTTTTATAAAATCTAAGCTCGGCCAATAAAGACGGCTTTCCGTTTCATAGGGATTCTCGCTGGACCTAGTTTACGACACTTGTGTGACAATTCGTAAATTGTCACAATTTTTCAGGCAAACATGCAATCCATCAGCAATGGATCAAATTCGACGCTATGAGCATTGATTGCCAAGATGAATGACTGAACCCATTTATAGAGCTTAGGACTGTCATATAACACTTCGATATCAAAGTCAGCTCGATGGTAAATCCGCTTTTGTGTTAGCTTAGTGGCCTTTATCACCGCCGCTTTCCCGCTATATTTTTCTAGTTTTTTTAGAAAAGCTTTAGCCCGTTTTTCTTCATTTTTAAACAGCTGCATGAACACGATTTGATCATACAAGGGTTGAGTGTCGGTTAAGAGGAGGCACATACACAAGGGTTTCAATATCTTCATTCTTTGATAATAAAAGCGTGCCATGCGCAATCTTTGTTTTGTGGACAACAAGTCGTCTGTTTTCGATTTGCCCAGAGCATTTTTAATGAGTCCCGCTAAATCCAAATCACTTTTTGCCTGATTGGCCAGCACTGACACGATCACAATATTATCAGGGCAATAGCCGCAGGTATTGTCGATACGATCAATCGACCAGTCCGTGTCATTATTTTCTGCAAAGGTAAATGGCAGCTCGATTATGGGGCAACAGCCGTTGGTTTGTGCCAGCTGAATTTTTAAATCTTTTGCCGTGATTGTCACTTCCAGTCCTTTAACCAGGGCCCGATCACGCAACATCATCAATTTTCTTTCATAGAGATCTGGCTTTTTTTTGGTAACTTGCTGGTGTTTGGCCGCTTCGTAGCCATAGCGAATTTGCTGGCGGTGGTGATCCTGAAAGCGCGAAATATCTAAGGGTAAATCAAAACGGAAATGATCGAAACCAATTTCAAATGCTAAACCTGACATAAAAACCCCGTAGACTATTATAGGACTGCTTCCGTCAGACGTATTTTTTGCTGACTCCGGATTTAGTTTACCCAGCACCCTTACAGAATGTGTAAGGGTCAAATTATTAATAAATAGATTGACGGTAATCATCAGTTTTTGCCCCCAACAAATTTGAAAGCTGTAATCAAGGAGATTTATTTTGTCTGATCAAAAATCACAAGCGATTGTTCAGCGCCGATTGTTGGCATTGGAATCGATACGCCGTTTAAGTGGCCGCTCGGAACGCTGGGTTACCGTTGCCGATATTGTTCAGGATTTGAAGGATCAGGGTTATGCGGTTGAAGTTTACAGCATCCGTCGAGACTTAAAGTCGTTACTGGAAACCCATCAACAGCTCGAATGTAACGACAATAGTAACCAGGCAGGAGATTCCATTAGTGGTTTAGCTCATGGTTACCGCTGGTCAGGCAAAGACAATCAGACTAACGGAGGAATAACTTTACCCGAAGCCTTATCCTTGGTTATGGTTGAGCGTTATCTCAGTCAATCCTTACCGGTATTACTTACACGTTCGCTGCACGACATCTTTAACAAAGCGCATCAGACACTGGAGTTGCACAAAAAAAGCCAGGTCACTCAATGGCCGGAAAAGTTCTGTGTTATCCAACCCGCCCAACCTTTGATTCCGCCAGAACTCAGTCATGAAATCTTGGTGGTTGTACATGAAGCGTTATTAAACGAAAAGCAGTTGCAGGTAACTTACCTGGCTACGATTCGAGCGGACGCCAAACAAAAAGAGTATCGCCTGCACCCCCAAGGATTAATTCAGCGCGGCCCTGTCACTTATCTGGCGGCAATGACCAATGAGTATGAAGATGTGTATTTGTACGCATTACACCGAATGAAATCGGCTCAGATCTTGGAGCAAAAATGCCGCCATAAATCAGCGTTTAATTTGGCCGATTTTGCAGAAAAAAAAGGTCACTTTGGTTCTGCTGCGGCTATTCATTTTAAAGCACGGATTTGTGATCACCTGGCATTGATGTTGGAAGAAACACGTTTAAGCGAAAACCAGATAATAAGCCCAGTTGATGACTCTGGGTTTAGGAAGATTACTGCCGACATTACCAATACCTGGCAATTGCGCTGGTGGATTTTAGGAGAGGCTGATCGTATTGAAGTGCTTGAACCTGAAGAACTGAGACTTCAAATTACCGAGTCGCTTTCAAAGTCCTACCAACATTATCGTCCGGTAGATGATAAGTAACTGATCAAATATTACCCAATCTAGCCCAACCAGTTAATTTTTTAAGGATTTAGGTCTATCAAAAAAGACAATTCCACAAGGTTATGCACAAAATCTGTGGATAACTTTTTGTATGGTGAAAAACGCTGGTTAAAAAAGGGTAAATGAGTTGGTAGTGATTATTAATAATAATTTCATTTTATTGACCACCCCATGATTCTGTGGTTTTGGGAAGTCGGCTAAAGTCATCGATCACTCGAACGGCATTCGGTTCTGAATCAGACCAGTGCCATAAAACCAAGTTTTGGTTTTTGGTTGAACAACCGGACGCAAAACTGCGTACCAATATCCCGTTAACCTCAAGCACTTGCAATCGCTCTACTAGTCTCCATGTAGGTGGCTCCAGGTCTTGTGTCGCCAGATTTTCCCAGGCGCAGCCAAGTTCTTGTGACGAGCTGTCCATGTTCGCCAATAGTTTTTCATCATTAAGGTCGGCTATTTTCGCGCAATCAATCTCGTAAGCGACTAACGTCATCGGTTGCGGTTTAAAAGGGAAACCCTGCTGCGCTTCCATCCATGCCGTGGTCGGGTCAAGCGATAGATAAAGTGCCGCACAGCCAGGCGGATTGAATCGCCCTCCATGTTTCTTGGCACCATTGCCCGATATGGGATCGTAAGACCACATGGGGTGATGTGCACGATATGCAATGCCGGTAAACCGGCTAATGCTTATCGTCAAGCGTAACCACCGTCGGCGATTCGCGCTAGATAGGCTTTTACAGCCTCTGCGCGGCCTTCTTTGACCAGATCTTCTGCGGTTTTATCACCAAATGACGGCAAAGGTTGCGAGCGAAACCAGGCAAATGCACGCCCTACTCCACCCGACCACTCTGATACTCGGTTGATGATTTCTACCGTATCCCTTAACCGTGCTTGCGTGGAGCGGCTTTTACACCGGGAACTCTTGGAAACCGAATCGCGGGACAAGCCGGTGACATCGGCAAGATCGCTTTGAGTGATGTGCAATACCTTGGCCAAGGTATTGGCAGCAATAAACCCCTCGTCGGAAATGACTTGATGCAGAAAACTGGTAGTAACCATAAATGCCTCCCTATTTAACCTTTTGTAGGTGCTAATTATAGGGCATATTAAATATCATGCATTATTTATCTACATGAAGGGGTAGTCTGATAGTTATGTGTATGGAGTTGAAAGTCTTTTAAATTCATAAGTCTGCTTAATTTAAGATTAAGAGTGATTGTGTATCACTTTATAAAAAGCCAAAGTATTAAAATGGCTGAGACCAGCGCCATAATAGAAGCGGAAAAATTAACATAGAGCATTAACCTCATGGTTTTTAACAGGCTGTTCAATGATTTTATATTAGATAAAGATCTTTTTTGTTGTGCCATGGCTATATCGCCACTTTTATCCGCAATTGCCAGGGCAATGTTATCGATATGTTTTTCAATCAGCTCGCTGATCAGATGGCGATGACTGTTTTCCAAACCGCGTAGAATCTCATTAGCTTTAATTTCCATATTTTTGCTCCACACATCAGCAGTTTCCTCCAGATTAACCTTGAATTGATTGATTAAAGCTTCTTGTTTACTGGCAAATTCATCCATTAATAAACCGTTAATCGTATGCAACACCAGGATTGGGTCGTTGCGGCCGAGTGCAATGCCGTGCTTGACGGCAACAGCACGAATGATAGCTTCCGCACTGTTGCCGGATTGATAGGCTTTGGCCTCAGTCGCTTGATTATCCAAGCCGCTGTTAGTGACCTGGTCTTGCGACTCATCGCTCATAAAATAACCGCAGCATCTAAGCGCTTAAAAATATCATCTTGCATGATTTTCAATCGTTGCCGGGTCATGATGGTCTTTTCGGGATCGTTAATGGCTTCCTTGAAGGTCAGGTTTTGATTCAGCATGGTGCTTAAGTCGTGGCCAAAGGTTTCTTGCTTATATTCCGGAATCTGAATCAGCGCGGTAATGGCCTCTTTATTGGTCTTGTAAACGGCCATTTGCTCAAAGGTTTTGCCGCCAGACTTGACTTCGCCCCAGTAGGGATTGAGCCAGACAATAAATTTGGTATTTCCGCTTAAGTGATTTGCCATTTGTGCAAAACCAACCAAGGTATCGTTCAGCGCCTGGCCTCCGGTAATGACTGTATGAATGATCAACTCATGGCCAAGGCTTTGTAATACTTCCGGTATGCCCATCTCCTTGATGTAAGTCGACAAGGCAATAAAAGAACTGGCGCCGTTATCAATGACGGTATCGCCTTTTGACTGCGCGATTATTTCAATGATTTCATCAAATTTGCGTTGATTGATTTCTTCGTTCTCTATGATGTCCAGCGCCTTAACTGGCAAGCGCTCATACCGGCTGAAGGTTTTATTGATGGGGTCGGTATCGATTAAAGTCAGCGGTTTTTTGGGGTCACTGCGCTTATGAAGTAAATATTGCGTGAGTAGGCTTGCGATCAATGATTTTCCAACGCCGCCTTTGCCTTGGAGAATAACATGTATTTTAGACATTAGATTAAATCCTTCGGGTTGATGTTGGGGTTATGCGACATACCCTCAGGAAGTTTTAATTTGACCGGTTCTTCCTTCAGGCTAGTGACAGTGTTGTTAGTTTGCTTAGCAGGTTCGATGATTTTGGTGTCTTTATCCTCCGCAGTCGTTGCATCAGTTTTAAGGTCCTTGATGGCTTGCTTGAGTTGATGCTTTTTTAGATATAAAGTGAAAGTGACGTAGGAAAACGAGATGATTTCCGCTTGAGTTAAGGATTTCCATATTGATTTAGCGGTATAGCCTTTATCCAGATAGGTCTTGATTAAGTCCAGGTTCGCTAAAAATGCCACGTAGTTAAGCTTGTCGGTGTCTTCTGCCAGCGACAACATTAACTTTTCGAATTCAGCTGCTTTCTTTTTGTCAGTCATTGGGGCACCTTATGGCTTCATAACGGCATCACTTGCGGGCATGATAATAAATATCTTTAAAAATTTCTATAAAATTTATAATTATTTAATATTATAATTAATTCAATTAAATACAATTAAAGTTAAAAATAATTATATATTTGTTGTTGAAATTTCATGTGGTTTCGGTATAGTTTAATCCCAAAGGAGGGCAGGATAGGTGAAGTTGGCCAACCGTTTCACGGTTAGCCAACTTCACGGTTCTTATTCGCGCTTGCAGCGCTCAACGAACATCCTGCCCTGCGGGACAACGTCAGAGAATGGTCAGGTGGAAAATGATTAATGACTCAAAACCCAACCGCAAAAACACCCCACCTATTAAGGTGTGTTGTACGCCGCTTGAACGGCAAACGATTTTCGAAAAAGCCGAGCAATGCGGTTTGTCGGCCTCAAATTATTTGCGGGCTATTGGCTTAGGGATGGGCGTTACCAGTGTTATCGATCATCGTAAGGTTGATGAACTGGTCAGAGTCAATGGCGATTTAGGCCGATTAGGTGGGTTATTAAAGCTTTGGTTAAGCAATGATGAAAAACTCCGTCTGGATAACAAGCAGCTCCTAAGAAATCAAATCCTGGACACGCTTGCTGAAATCAATAACAACCAGACCGCCATAAAAACTATCATTCAGCGGGTGGTCAGATCATGATCGCCAAAGCCATTGCCATGAAGGTCGCCGAAAAGAGCCATTTTTCTAAATTGGTGGCTTATATGACCGATGCGCAGGACACGCCTTTTAGGCTTGGCCAAGTTTCTGTCACTAATTGCTACAGTGACGGCCACAACGATGCCGTCTACGAAGTCCTCAACACCCAGATGCAAAACCGCCGAGCGATCTCCGATAAAACCTACCACCTGATCGTTTCGTTCAGGGCCGGAGAGGACGTTAGTCCTGAAACCTTACAAGCGATTGAAGCCGAACTGTGTACCGGTTTAGGCTTTAAAGAACACCAACGCATCAGTGCCGTGCATCAAGATACCGAAAACCTGCATATCCATATTGCCATTAACAAAGTCCATCCCGTTAAACATACCATTTATAATCCTTATCGGGACTATAAGATATTGGCAAAACTGTGTGCGAAATTGGAACAGCAATACGGTCTGGAAGTCGACAACCACAGTAGCCAAAGAAATCATACTGCAGGCCGGGCAAGGGACATGGAACGGCATTCCGGGGTAGAAAGCCTGATCAGTTGGATACAACAAAAAGCTTTAGACAGCATCAAACAAGCTAGTACCTGGGCAGAGTTACATGCGGCATTGTATGAAAATAGCCTCAGCATAAAGCCTAGAGGTAATGGCCTTGCTCTCAGTACCCTGGATGAATCAATAGTTGTAAAAGCCAGTTCCGTTGCCCGCGAGTTATCCAAAGGAAAGCTTGAACAGCGCTTAGGCACATTCCAGCCAGCCAATGAACAAAGTCTTTCAACCTTAACGGTCAAACAACGTTACGACAGGGCTGTGCTCACCATCAATCCAGTATCACCGGAACAATCAAAACAATTGGAACAACTAAAAAAACCACTAAAAATAACCAGCACTGACTTGTATAACCTCTATCAATCTGAACGGTTAGACAGCACGGTTATACGAGTCGAAGCCTTGCAAAGGGCAAGAACACAGCATCAAGCAGACATTCAACAAGCCAAAGACAAAGCTGCCGACAAACGGCGTTGGCTCAAGGCACTAATCCAGCCCGGCATTAACAAAAAACTCCTGCTCGCACTGACCGGGAAATCACTACAGGCTGACATAAAACGCATTAATGCCGATTACCGACAACAAAGACAAAGTCTGTATGCCCAACACCGGCGCTTTACCTGGCTGGATTGGTTGCAACAACAAGCGACGCAGGGCAACTTGAACGCATTGAAGATCTTGCGGCAACGGCAGAGCAAAGCCGAGGTGAAAGGCAATTACCTCGATGGGATTAAAACCCCGTCCGAGCATTTCGCACCGCAGCAGAGCACAGCCAAGGTCACCAAGAAAGGCACGGTATTTTATTTGCACAATAAAGCCGTCATCAAGGATGACGGCAACCGTTTCCATGTTGCCGCCGATGCCGACCAAGCCGTATTAACGTCCGCCCTAATCTATGCAAAGAACCGGCACGGCTACCAGCTTTCCATTCAAGGCAATGAGCTGTTTCAGGAAAATGTGGTGCGAGCCTCCGTCAAAGCCGGATTGAATATCAGCTTCGATCAAGAGCAACTGGAACAGCGGCGGGTACAACTCAGTGCTGAAATGCTGTTGTTTGGGGACGGCGCAGTCAAGAATTTAACCGCCCAACAAAGTGTGGGCAGGAGGCGATAATGAAAATCCTAACCGTCGTGCGAGGCCTATGTCTCGCCCCCCTTATTCTGGTTTATGGTGCATGGATGCTATTCAAGTTTACGTTGAGTTTAAGCGTTTTGTTATTGGGTGCTTGGTTGATTCATAAAATATTCGGGATTGCAGGCGATGTCATACTGGCGTTGCCGATCATTTATGTCCTGTCGTATTTGGTGCCGAATCCGCGAATGGGAAATATTGCCAACAAGTTAACTTTTAAAGGTATGCCAGATAGTAAATTGTCAGTAAATCCAAAAATGAAGATCGTGGATATAAAATCCTATCGGCGCAGAGCAAAACAATGAAGGACAAATTCAACAACTCGGTTGGCCCTCTGGCGCATAAATCGAAAGGCACTTCACATAAGGTTCTACGGGCGCTGATTGCCATCATGATTTTAATCATCGGATTGCAAACCGCAACCCAGACCTTTGCCTTTGAGTTCCAGTATCACCGTTTGTTGGGATTTAATGTATTCCACCTATACCCACCCTGGGCGATTGTGGGCTGGTCGGTGAAATGGGCAGAAACCTACCCATCTTATCTGCTGCGCGCCGGTAATTACGGGATCATCGTGGCCGGGGTAGGATTGTTGTTGCAGACGATTGTTATCTTGGTTGTTGATAATTCGGCTAAGGCCAGTCTCTACCTGCACGGATCGGCACGTTGGACGAACCTGAAAGACCTGCGCTTAGCCGGATTATTGCCGCGTCCCAGAAGTTTCAGTGAATGGCTTGCGGGGGTAAAACGGCCAAAAAGCACCGGCGTGTTTGTCGGGGCTTGGCTGGACAAGCAGGGACACACCCATTATCTCAGACACAGCGGCGGGGAACATGTGTTATGTATCGCGCCTACCGGTTCAGGTAAAGGTGTCGGCTTGATTATTCCCACTTTAACTACTTGGGCTCAAAGCGCAGTCATTACCGATTTAAAAGGCGAGTTGTGGGGCGCTACCGCAGGCTGGCGACAACAACATGCCAACAACAAAGTGTTGCGCTTTGAACCGACAGCCACTGACTCGATACACTGGAACCCGTTGGATGAAATACGCGTGGGGACGCAATACGAAGTGGGTGATGTGCAGAACCTGGTCAACTTGATCGTAGATCCGGATGGCAAGAGTTTGGAAACCCATTGGCAAAAAACCGCCCATGCCTTGCTGGTCGGGGTCATGTTACATGCCTTGTATCTTGCCAAGAAAACCGGAGTCACCGTCACTTTACAACAGGTTGATCGGATGCTATCCGACCCGCACAAATCATTATCCGAGTTATGGCATGACATGCGATTCAACCTACACCGTAACGGCATGCCCCATGAATTGGTGTCGTCAGCGGCTATGGACATGATCACTCGGCCACTGGAAGAAGCGGGATCGGTGCTGTCAACCGCCAAATCGTATTTGTCACTCTATAGAGATCCCGTGGTGGCTGAGAATGTTGGCAGTTCGGATTTTAGCATCGGAGATTTGATGAATCACGAGTCCCCCGTCAGTCTATATATTGTCACTCAGCCGAATGACAAAACCCGGCTACGCCCCTTGGTGCGCATCCTGATTAATATGATCATCAGATTGTCGGCGCAGGGTCTGACTATTAGCGACGGGATGCCCAAAGCGTCCTATAAACATCGTTTGCTGTTAATGCTCGATGAATTTCCGGCATTGGGCAAACTGGACATCCTGCAAGAATCCTTGGCCTTTTTACGAGGCTACGGCATCAAGTGTTACTTGATCTGCCAGGATATTACCCAGTTGAAAAGCCGTGAAACCGGTTATGGCCCGGATGAATCGATCAGTTCCAACTGTGCCGTGGTGAACGCCTTTGCGCCCAACCGGATAGAAACCGCCGAACACTTATCCAAGCTGACCGGCCAAACGACCATCGTCAAAGAGCAGATTACCACCAGCGGCCATCGTGCCAGTATGCTGCTGGGGAGTGTCTCACGGACTACCCATGAGGTGCAGCGACCGTTATTAACCCCGGATGAATGCCTGAGAATGCAAGGGCCCATCAAAGACGATCACGGCATGATCGAACAGCCGGGCGATATGCTGGTGTTTGTCGCGGGCTACCCGGCAATCTATGGTGTCCAACCCTTATATTTTAAAGACCCGGTGTTAATGGCGCGGTCGCGCATACCGCCCCCGTATAAAAGCGATACTATAAAAAATCAGTTTTAAATACAGTATTGCAAGCCTAACCGATGCAAAGCTTTTATCCAAAACCGTTGATGATAGAGGGTCGGAAATGGATACAGAACATGAATATGAATATGAACCTTTCTTACAACGAGGAGAGAAAACCCATGCACGCCCTTATAACAGAGCAAAATAAATCATCGCCAACCTGTTTGCGTTACCACCGGATCATTAATCGGTTAACAATAATGGTATTGCTAGGTTTCTCATGTGTATTTTTAAGCGATTGGTTGGGCTTACGCTTCAATACAACGCGCAGTGTCGATCCAGGTTTTTATTGGGTTATCAATAAACAACCGGAGAAAGGGGATTTTGTTTCATTTTGCCCAGCCGAGACCTCAATTTCACAAATGGCTTACCTGCGCGGTTACATCGGATTTGGCAACTGTCCGGGTCATTATCAGCGTCTACTTAAGATTGTTTATGGCATGGCGGGAGACGAAATTGAGTTTCAAGAGCATGGCATTTCTGTCAACGGATCAGTATTGCCTCAGAGCGCTTTCCTGCCTCAAGACGGATTAGGCAGATCATTAATGCCGTTTAGCTCGAAGCCCATCGTATTAAACGCCGATGAACTCTGGGTGATGACAAATCACAATCCGCTATCTTTTGATAGCCGTTACTTTGGCCCGATTCGACTCGCTCAGGTCAGTAATGTAGTTAGACCTATATGGACATGGCAATAAGCCAGCTGGGTGGTTAAGACCAAGCAAAGACATAAGTTCAATTTAAACTCAATAACGCAGTATTTTCCGAGAGGTGACAACAATGAAACAACTGGATGACAGCTTGAAACAAAAAATAGTTCCTGATGCTTCGAATGATACGGCTAATGCCGATGCAGCATTAACCGAAAAGTTAAGCGATGCGATGATACCGGGGTTTGCAGCCGAGTTTGACCCGGAAGAGGCCGAACGCGCCGGTGCCTTTGATGAAGATGCGTTAAGCGAAGCCGATGCGCTAGACAGTTGCATTGATGCTGCTGACGAAGGATAGGTTTTTATGGCCAAAATCCCTAATCCGGCACAGTTAGATTTTTTCGATGATTGGCTTGTGGTTGAGGAAAATGCATCGCCTTCAAATAACTCGATTTCAACCATAGAAAAAGACGCTGAGGCAGCGATAGCGAATTTTGAAAAGTTCCGCTATCAACTCGCACTACGTTTGGCAGAGAAGTTAGACAAAGATGGCGAAATCACCATGAAGTTCTTAACTGATGAAGCCAATCGCGCTTTTGGCGGTACTCAGGCGGAAGGTGTTTACTCAACAAAAGATGCTTACGACGCAATGGAAGCTGCCTTCAATATCCATCTTATCAATACTGAGACAACAGACTTTACGACTCAAAATGCGGCATGGGCCAGTGACAAGGCTTTAGAGCTAACAAAGCGCATCCAGAAATTACCGACGCAAACAAAGCGTGATCAAGAAATGGACGAGTTCCAGCAGTTCAGCACGCCGCCCGCCTTATCGTTTGTAGCTAATTGGGTGGCGAACGTTAAAGCCACGGATGTCATGATAGAACCGTCTGCCGGTACCGGAGATTTGGCGGTATGGTCGAAAATTGCGGGTGCCGAGGTTGTCTTGAATGAGTTATCTCCACGGCGACAGGTATTGCTAGCCGATCTGTTTCCACAAGCACGCTTATTCAAGGAAAACGCCGAACAACTGGATAACGTACTACCTACCGATGTTGTGCCAACAATTGCGGTAATGAATCCGCCATTTTCTTCGACAGCCGGGAGAGTGCAAGGGCAACGTGACACCTCAAACGGTGCCAGACATATAGAACAGGCCTTAAAACGTTTGCAAGACGGTGGCCGGTTGGTTGCAATTGTCGGTCAGGGTATGGCGACAGATCGGCCCGCATTCAAGGCTTGGTGGAGAACTATCGAGAAGAAATACAATGTACGGGCAAACATAGGCATCTCCGGTAAAGACTATGCGAAGTATGGAACCACGTTTGATAATCAAATTTTGGTTATCGACAAAACCGGCGTTACGACTCAGCCGGTTTTGACGGGACATGTCGAGTCGGTTACCGATTTACCTAAATTATTGGAGGGCATAAAAAATGATCGTCAACAAAGACAATCAATCATCAATAAACCAACAGTCGATGAAGATACTCAAAAGGTATCGGATACCGTTCAACCCGACAACAGAATTGGCGGCGCTGGTGCTGATACAGGCAGCATTGGAACGGAACCTGTTGGAAACGGCGGAGATACAGGAACCCGAATTATTGATAGCCAAACTGAGGGCGAATCCCCGGTTAGCAATGTCGTTAATGACGGGAGCGGAGCCGGGAGTGGAGTTGGCACTGGATCTACCGGACTCGTTGGCGGAAGCGGCGGCGATGATATTGGAGGAAATAGTGGCATCCTTGAAGGCCACAATGCCAACACCATTTCAATAGAGGCCAAGATAGGCGAAGTTACCGAGTTTTCTGACGCTGTTTTTTCCAATTACACCCCGCAACGCTTAAGCATACCCGGCGCACAACAGCATCCAGGAAGACTGGTGCAGTCTGCGGCAATGTCGGCGGTAGAACCGCCTCCCCCGACGTATGCGCCGGTGTTACCGGAAAATCTGATACAAGAGGGCTTGCTATCGATTGCGCAGCTTGAATGCTTGGTTTATGCAGGACAAGCACATTGCGATGTATTGCCGAATGGATCGCGGAAAGGGTTTTTTATTGGTGATGGAACCGGCGTAGGAAAAGGTCGGGAAATATCCGGCATCATCCTGGATAACCAGATGCAGGGGCGTAAAAAGGCCGTTTGGGTTTCATTTAATGAAGGCTTGATTGAAGATGCTAAACGGGATTTTTCAGGTATTGGCGGCAATCCGGAGAAGATTTTCTTTCAAGGCAAAACAAAAGCGGGCAACGCAATCTCGCAAATAGACGGCATCCTGTTTACGACCTATTCGACCTTACGCGGCGGCGAGAAGAAGCAAGCCACTGACCTGGGGCAGAAGACAGGTAAAACCCGCGCTCAACAGATTGTAGATTGGTTGGGCGATGGTTTCGACGGTGTGATTGCGTTTGATGAAGCGCATAGCATGGGCAATGCAATTGGGATAAAGGGAAAACGCGGCGTTAGAAAACCATCACAACAAGCGTTAGCAGGGATCAACCTGCAACGTGAGTTACCGAATGCGCGTGTAGTGTATGTATCTGCAACCGGCGCTACCGAGATTAGCAATTTAAGTTATGCAGATCGTTTGGGCTTATGGGGAGAAGGCACACCCTTTGCCGATGTGAATACCTTTATTACCGGGGTATCAAAAGGTGGTATTGCTTCAATGGAGTTGATTAGCCGTGATATGAAAGCTATGGGTATGTATATTGCCCGATCTCTATCTTATGATGGTGTGAGTTACGAACGGTTGGAGCATACGCTTTCTGATTTGCAGGAAGATATTTACAATGAATTGGCAGGTGCTTGGCAAATCGTTTTAAACAATGTTGATGCGGCACTTGAGATTACTCAGGCGGGTAGCAACGGCAACGCGAAAAGTGCTGCAATGGCGCAATTTTGGGGCGCACATCAACGCTTTTTTAACCAAGTCATCACGTCCATGCAAACGCCTCGGGTCATTGATGATATAAGGCGACAACTGGATGCCGGGAATGTTGCCGTCATCCAACTGGTCAATACCAATGAGGCCGCTCAGGAGCGCATCATTGCAGAAGCGACTGCTCAAGATGCGGCGCTTGAAGACCTTGATTTTACACCTCGTCAGATGCTGATGGATTACATTAGGAACGGGTTTCCGGTGGCGGCTTATCAAGAGTCCAAGGACGATAACGGCAACACTGTTTATGTGCCGGTTATGGATTTGGACTGGAATCAGGTATTTGACCGCGAAGCAATTGCCTTACGTGATTCATTGTTGGAAACGCTGAACCAAATTCGTGTACCTGAAAATCCGTTAGATTCCATCATCAATGCTTTTGGTTCTGACCTGGTGGCTGAAGTCACTGGTCGTAGTCGTCGCTTTGTTCAGACCCGTGATGAAGATGGCCACTTGAAGATTATTGAAGAAAAACGCGGTAAACATTCATCAAGTGCTGACGCTCAGGCATTTCAAAACGACAAAAAGAAAATACTCGTATTTTCGGGTGCAGGCGGAACTGGTTACAGCTTCCATGCTGACAACACAGCCGAAAATAAACACAAGCGCATTCATTACATTTTGCAACCGGGTTGGCGGGCAGATTCCGCCGTGCAAGGCTTCGGTCGTACCCATAGAACTAACCAAGCGCAAGAACCGCATTATGTTCTGCCAACGACCAATCTGAAAGCGCAAAAGCGTTTTGTATCATCCATTGCGCGACGACTGGATCAGTTAGGTGCATTGACGCGTGGTCAGCGAGAAGCAACCGGCCAGGGCATGTTTACGGCAGCGGATAATCTTGAGAGCGATTATGCAACAACGGCCTTAAATATTTTCTTTGGCGACCTTTATCGTGGCACGACCGGTTTGTCCTTCCAGGATGTTACCAAGCAAATGGGCTTGAATTTATTTGATGCAAATGGCGCTTTTTCTGAGACCAAAATACCGGCTATCCCCCAGTTTTTGAATCGTTTGCTGTCGCTAAAAACCGATCAGCAAAACGCTGTTTTTGCTGAGTTCGAAAAAAGACTTGTTGAGACCGTTGAGTACGCAAAGCAACATGGCTTATATGACAGTGGTTTACAGACGTTGAAAGCGGTGAGCATCAAGAAAACCCGTGACGATGTTGCTTATGAAGATAAAACCTCCGGGGCGAAAACTCGCTATGTAGAGCTGGGTGTCACCAATGAACTCAGTTATTACGACTGGACGGATGCCCTGCAAATAGCCGGTAAACGCCTACTTATTGCAAATGAGTTAAGCGGGTGGTTTGTGTCCGAGTTCGGCAAGAATAAAGGCGAAGTTTTCTTCCTTAAAGATATTGGTGAAAGGCTGAATTCGGAGGGTAAGCCCGTTCGTCGGGGAGTCATTTATACCATCCAAAAGGACAACCATAGATATATCGATAATGCAGATGTTGTCAGTCGTGGCTGGGATTATAAAACCGTATCGGTTAATGGTGTGAACAGTTACCAGAAAGTCATCCTGTCCAGGGCGATTACTGAGGCCGAGGCCGAAATGCTTTGGACTGTACAAGTAGAGCATGCACCGAAGACGGAAACTAAGACCACGAGAATGATCGTCGGAGTGATCCTGCCTATCTGGGATCGTGTCGAGGGCTCTGAAAGGATTTATCGCTTGCAGACCGATGAAGGCGAGATGCTGCTGGGTCGCCTGGTGAGTTCAAAGTCTGCTAAACAGACGCTTAAGAATCTGGGGCTGGAATCCAGTTTGTCCAAAATGACCGCCGTTGAGTTATTTATAGCCATGAAAAATGGCAGTAAGGCCATTCTTTCCAATGGTTGGGAAATTGCAATAGCGAAGGTCAACCATGAAGATCGTATTGAGATTAAGGGACGCGGTTATCTGAGCGAAGCCGAAAAACGTGTTCTTAAAGATCAAGGTGTCTTTATTGAGCGTATCAATTGGCAAGAAAGAGTTTTTATCCCCACCGGCGGAACAGGTTTAGAGATTTTCGAGCGCATCACCCAATCGAAACCCGTCGTCGATTTAATCGAGAAGAACCGGAATCAGGAAGCCAACGAAGTTGAGCAAGAATATGGAATTCCTCAAATACCAACAACCGAGACTGCCATTTTTGAAACCAATGGCAAGCCAGCCACCGAAATTGTAACTACTGCCTTATCGCACAGTGATAGCCAAAAGGAGGTTATTCCCATGAATCAAACGAAGAAACCATTCCATGAAACAGTCGCTGAAAATTTAATCAAGCAACTAGAGCAAGGCACTGCGCCTTGGCAACGCCCCTGGGAACCCGGTGGTCCCGGTTCGTTTGTCCCCATTAATCCTTTAACCGGCAAGCGCTATAAAGGCATCAATGCCTTACAGCTCATGTCACAGGAGCGTGGCGATCAACGGTGGCTGACCTATAAGCAATCGGCGGGGCTTGGCGGACAAGTTCGCCGAGGCGAAAAAGGGACAAGCATTCAATACTGGAAATTTACCGATGAACAGTTGAAGAAAGACGACCAGGGCAAGGCTGTATTGGACGAGGAAGGGAAGCCGGTTAAGGTAACGGTCAAGCTGGAACGACCGCGGGTGTTTTACGCTACGGTGTTTAACGCCGAACAGATCGAGGGCTTGCCACCGCTGCAGAAAAAACAGCAAACGTGGGATGCTATAGAACGTGCCGAAAACATGTTAACCGCATCAGCTGCGGTGATAAATTATACCGCTGGTGATAAGGCATTTTACCGACCCTCATCCGACAGTATTCATTTGCCGGAAAGGGGCCAGTTCCCGAGCGCGGATAAATTTTATGCTACGGCACTGCATGAACTCGGGCATTGGACTGGTCACCCGTCACGATTGTATCGTGATTTGGCTCACCCGTTTGGCAGTGAGGGGTATGCGAGGGAAGAATTACGTGCCGAAATATCAAGTATGCTGTTAGGTGATGCGTTAGGCATCGGCCATGATCCTGGGCAACATGCCGCGTATGTGGGGTCCTGGATCAAAGCGTTACAAGAAGATCCCCTTGAAATTTTTAGAGCGGCGGCTGACGCTGAACGGATACAAGGCTTCTTGTTAGCTCTTGAGCAAAAACAAGAACAAGACCTGCTGGATAATCCAAACACTTTGGCGAGTGACAATGCCGTGGTCAGGGAATTTAGAGAAACGGAAGATTTAGCGGCTAACCAATCACAGACTTCTAAAATCGAGCAGCAGCAAACCCAAACGGACTATGAACAAGCGCCGGATAAAAGTGTGGCTTTAGGCCGGGAGGATAAAACCTATATTCAGGTTCCATACCCGGAAAAGAACCAGGCTAAGGCACTGGGTGCAAAGTGGGATCGAGGGCTACAGTCTTGGTATGTTCCGGCTAATGTGGATTTAGACTTGTTTGTTAAATGGCCGCAAACGACGGATATGTCTAAGACGGAGCGCCACTATCTCGTCGTACCGTATACGGAACGGAATAGTGCCAAGAATGCCGGGGCCCTGTGGGATAAAAAAGCGAAATCTTGGTATGCGGAAAAAAATGCCGACATGGATATTTTGAAGCAGTGGTTGCCGGAAAATGTCAAAGACCAGCAAGCGCCCTCTATGGCACCACGAGAGGAATTTTCCGAAGCACTGGCTTCGTTGGGTTGTCTCATCACGGGCGACCATCCGATTATGGATGGTCAAACCCACAGAATTGCGACCGTAGGAGACAAGTCAGGTGAACGGGCGGGGTTCTATGTTGCCTATCTTGACGAACATCCAGCCGGTTACATCCAAAACAATAGAACCGGCGATACCATGAAATGGAAATCAAAAGGCTATTCGCTGAGTGAAGCAGAAAAAGCGCAGTTAAAAGCCAATAACGCCACTAAGTTACAAGAACGCGACGCTGCGCATAAAGCCCAACAACTTAAAGTTGCAGAATCTATTCGTGAATTGTTGAAAGTTGCGCCGCCTGCGCCTGCTGATCATCCCTATTTGCAATTGAAGCAAGCCAGACCGGGCAGTTTGCGTGTGGTGCCGGAAGATATAAGTGCGTTACCAACAGATGCCAATATTATTATTGGTAAGAACTGGAAAGAGTCTATGAAATTGCGGAAGGCCAATCCGGATAAACTGGTTTTTACAGCCGGGGATTTGTTATTGCCCCCCCTGCGTCAGAATAGTTGTCGCCTCAAATTTTAAGAAAAAATAAAATTTGAGATTAGAAATGAAAAAATATAAAAGGTATTCCGCAGGCTTCAAAGAGCAGGCATTGGTAAAAGTTTACAGTCGTGGCAATGACCAA
>JAUXTH010000134.1 GCA_030679035.1 Methylobacter sp.
TCGAGGGTCAGCAGAAGGGGCTCCTGCCCCTCTGCTGACGTGCGGCATCCATGCCGCACCCCTGACGGGCTATTCTCGACAAAAGCTCCGGTGCTCGGCGCGGCAAACGGGAGAAGTACCGTCCGTGCGTAACATCAGTTACTAAGATCATGACAACCTTATCCATCCGATTACCCGACGATATGGCGGAAAGACTCAAGAACATTGCCAAAGTACGCGACATCAGCCTGAACAAGCTGATGTTTGAACTATCCACACAAGCATTGGCGGAAGAAGAGGCGAAGCAGCGTTTTATGGCTGCCCAACTGCGAGGCAATCCCAAGCGGGCTGAGCGATTGTTGGATGAGCTGGATGTGTTGGGGCTTTGAAAAGTGTAGGGTAGTTTCGCGATAGCAAACCACCAATCAGCGTACAACGCCGATTACAATCAGTCGAAGTTGTGGTGGATTGCCTATGGGCGAATCCATCTTACAGCTTTCAGAATGCTCGCCAAATGTGTGGCTTGTGGAAGTCGTTCGTGCTGAGCCTGTCGAAGCATGAGCGGCTTCCGCCCGCGGTGGCCTGCACCTGCGGATTGAGTCTTAAACAGTCTTGACTTCGTTCAGTAGGTCAGGATGACGGTCAAGTATCTTAAGCAACTTTACCAGCGCCAAGGGTGGCTTGGTCTTGCCATTTTCGTAGCGTGAAAAAGCATTGACCCCGCCGCCGAAAATCTCGGCAGCTTCTCGCTGGTCAAGCTTGAGCTTCTTACGAACGCTGGCAATAAATCCAGGGTCGACAATCGACGCATTCACCTGTTTGTTGAATTCCAACATAAGATTCATCGTACGACGCGATTCAACGGCATCCAAAATTGATTCATCGCAGGCCGGGCAAAATTCGCCGGTTACTGCGGGGATAATGGTCGATTCACCTTTATAGATATACGGCATGTCGCGGGTGTCATGCACCAATTCTGCCGCCGCACAAGATGGACATTTCATATTCATAGCTCCTTAAAGGACACGATGAGGACATCATCAATGACCGTGAGTTTCAGGTAAACTTCGCCAGCCGGTGTGATGGGCCGATAAACGTCTTGCCAAACCCGGTGATCAGCATGAGTGGTCATGCTCTTATAGAAATCGGCTGGAGTCAGCGCCATAACGACAGCAATCATGCTGTCGAAATCAAATCCTAATGCAGTGCCGCCTTCGCGAGCAGCTTTCGTTGCGCGTATATTTCCAGCGTCAATCATGGCTTTAACGACCAGTAACTTATAGTGAGGCGTCTGTTTTTCCATGATCGGATAGTAACCTAGTTGGTTATATTTGACAAGGTATGCTGAGGTGGAAAGGCTTAAGAACATCGCCAAAGTACGCGACATCAGCCTGAACAAGCTGATGTTTGAACTATCCACACAAGCATTGGCGGAAGAAGAAGCGAAGCAGCGTTTCCTGGCGGCCCAACTGCGCGGCAACCCCAAACGGGCGGCGCAATTGTTGGATGAGCTGGATGCGTTGGGGCTTTGAAAAGTGTAGGGTGGTTTCGCGATAGCAAACCGCCAATCAACGTACAACGCCGATTACAATCAGTCGAAGTTGTGGTGGATTGCCTATGGGCGAATCCACCTTACAGCTTTTCGTTTCCCAACACTTTAGCATCTGGCGATGGGAGAAATAAAAACCTGTCACCATATTGAAACATCGTGATGTAGGGCTTGAAAAGCATGTCCAACCTACAGGACTACATCCCTATCAATTAGTTACTACATTAAGGCTTACTTCGTACCGCTGTAAAAATCCTACACTATTCGCTTTCAACCTCTCGTGAATAGCTGGGTTAATCCAAACGCTTTCATCTTTTCTGAACTCGATAAGGTCTCGGTATTTATTTAAAAGTAGTTCTGATAGTCCTCGACTAAATCCGTTCTTAATCAGAGTAATAACGCTCTGATCCGTTGTTCCATATTTAGCGAGTTTATAGAACGTTTCGTCAAGGAGTTCTAATTCGTTCAGAATCTCAACAAATCTAAAGATTACATAGTCAAAGAAGTCTTCCTCTTCTTTGATTCTAACAATGGCTAAATTAATTTTCTCGCTAATAGTCTTGTTTTTCATGTAGGTGTAGTAATCGAGATGACCATCTTCAAAATTCGTATCTCCCCAACTTCCGACATAAACTGGATCGTATTCTGACAACCCTTCCCAGTATTTAACAAATCTTTGAATCATTACAGGAAGAGGAGTTTGCTGTATGCTCCAGTCTAAAAACATTGCATAAAAGGTTTGAGCCTTTTCCTCTTTCAAGCGAAAAATGCCTTTTTTTCCATTTGTATTATTTGGTTCGATAAACGAAACAAACGCCTTATAGATAAGAGCCATCAATGTATTTGAGTCGCTGATAGGTGCATTCCAGGCAGAAAACTGATTTAGCACATATTCAATCTGGCGCTCAGATTCAAATATTTTAATTTCGGAAATATTATTTTCAAGTAACTTCAAGCCGACCTTTGTGGTTGCAACAGGGCAGTCAAAATTTTCTGTGATCCCCCTCTCAATGTTCTCAAGTCGAGTCATGGCGCTGTCGTAGTCATCTTCATTCTTGTCGTTTATTTCAGCACCCTCAAGAAGTACATTTTCTATTTCATCTTCATCTTTCTTAGTAACTCGCATGACCTTTTCGCAGAACGAATGAAAATCGGCATTTGCTCTGCTGTACTTATCAGTTCCAATAATATGAATTTCAGGCTGTAACTTTGCCAAAGATTCTATGTTAGGTGAGGAGAATATTTCACTGAATCGATTTACTCTGCCAATAAGGTTTTTGAATTGGGAAGGCCTTAGGTTCCCGCTGCCTTTTCTGGTGCTTAACAAGAACATTCTTTCGGCCGGCAGATTTACGCCCTCCAGTAAGGTCGAGTTAGATATTATGTATCTAATCTCTTTGCACTCTCGATATAAATACTCGGCGTAGTTCCTCATGGCATCAGTCATTGAACCATGATGGTAAAGCACGCCGTGTTTCATGCAGTACAGCAGGAGATATCTTTCATCTAGATTGCTGCCGATTTCGTTAATGGCTTCCTTTACTAAATCCGAATTAATTTCTGGTAAGGCGTTAGCAAGGGCTGTAGCAAACTCTTGTATGTGCTTAGGTCGGTTTAAGTAAACAATATTCTTGTTCGCCGAGTTATCGCAAAGGTATGCAACATAATTTTGGCTCTCATTTTTTATGGCAATAAATTCGTGTGTAAAATGATCATAAAATTTGCGGGAGTTGTTGTCATTTCTATAGTCGGCTATGTACAAGAGCTCGGATTTAACATACTCGTTAACTAAATATTCTAATGATTGGTACTCGGAATTCTTAATGACCAAGCTTGAAGCGTTTTTGAGGAATGGCGTTAAAAACTTGAACGCTGTATTTGCATTTCGGAATTCAAGTATCCTAATTACTGAAGCTAAGAGTGTATTGCGACTATCTTTATTTAAACGGTATTATGTAGCAGCCGCACAAAGCCAATCACCCGCTGGGTCGAGGCTGATTTATGAGTCTCGAATCGGCAGTTCGTTGTGTTGAAGCGGCTTTAGATAGTAACCCAGAATGTGCGGCTGGGTTAATCACACAGAAGAA
>JAUXTH010000147.1 GCA_030679035.1 Methylobacter sp.
TTCCTTCACAACTGGCGTTATGACTCGTGCGCGACTGAAGTCGCGGCTCCGTTTATGTTTTTCCCTGATTTTTAAAGCAGAACTTAAAATCACTAAGCAGAAATTTGCACCCTATCGCTTTATTTAAGCGCGATTGCCCTAATGCTACTTATAAAAGTTTTACAGGAGCAAAATTCGTAGCGATAAGCAACCCGAATGATGCGCCTCGTCCCTCGGCGCATCACCCATCGTTTTGACCTGTTTTTCAGGCGCCTAGTATGTTACTTGATTTTATGTAATTCCCCATCCGATGACATTGAAGTGCCGTCCACATCTCTACCATCCCAATGATAGTCAGCGTCCCGTCCGTCATTTTTTAAGTTGAGTATTATTGTTCCATCTACGCAGCCTGATTCCTCTACAGTTGTGCGACGACCTTCTGTGATGTTTAAGTTGTAGAGATATACATTGCCTCCCGAAGAAGTGCCCGATAAAGTTCCACTGCAACCTTCAAAATAGCCTGTTCCGCCCGTTACATTCTGAATCTTCAAAGTCACCCCGAAGCGTAGCGATTGAGAAGATATTGCGGATCCTTCCCAAGTGCCGATGATGCTATCGGTAACAGGAGTTTCTTTGAGTTCATTGAGGGCGGCTTGGACATTAACTCTTCCGTTTGCCAATTGGTAGAACCCGAAACCACCTGCAACTTCTTCTGCAAATCCTGATGGATTTTCTACTTTGATTTCTGTATTGGGATCAGTAGCTGCAGTCAGTACTTTTGCAACCACGTGAGCGCAATTATTTGTGGGTGACCACGAATTTCTGTCATTGGCGAATTCCTGTGCTTTTTTAGCCAGAATTTCTTGGTTCACTTTTGTATTAGTGTCACTTAAACGGAAGACGTCGAACTCTGTGTGTCCCATCCAACCTTTATAGTTTTTGGACAGAAATTTTTCCGCGTTAAGAATTCTTCCTAAATATGGATACTTAGCTTTGTTTTCTTTGGTTGTTGTAAAGTCCAAAAACTTTTTTTCTCCATCAACAATGCCGAGATACATAGCTGAATGCCCCCACGTATAATTAGCGCCTCCAATTGTGGCGGGCCCCCCTAAGAAATTAATCACATCACCCGGGTGGAGTTCTACAGTCTGTATAGTAAGGTTTTGACTGTTTTCCGCAAAAGAAGTGGTAGGCAGAAATGCCGCTATTAGTGTCAGAAAATAAACCATCGAAACCCCAATGAACGTTTTAAGCACTTTTGTTTTCATAGTTTCCTCCAAATGTATAGTCGAACAATATGTTGATTAATCTGTTGTATCAATGATTCAATTGCCCCAAAGTCCCTATCTCTTTAAAGTCCTTCCGCTACTGCGTGTATGACGACATCCGCTGTTTTTTCCAATGTTGCCTTGTCGAACGATAAAGTAGAGCTATCTGGCATAACTACTTGGGCATTCAATGGAGGAACGTGGATAAAACCGCGACGAATGATCAATGATTTCTCGGTTCCAGAGAAATTCATCAAGTTGAAAAAAGTTTCGTTGCAAAGATATTCCCCTGCATCCTGCGATAAGGTAACTGGTATGCCGATCTCATGTAGGTGCTTGGTTATCACATCAACATTCAGAGTAGTGCGGAGAGTGGGTGGCGCTGACGCGAAGATGAAGCTAGTTGTTGGCATCTTCCTCGCATTGTCCCGAACCATTTCGCGGATATTTTTAGCAACCATCTCCACTCTCACCGGCTCTGCATCAGCCTCTCCAAAGGCAATTACTGCCACGGGATGGTATTCCCGAATCAATGTCAGTAGTTTTTCTGAAGCTTTCTCCCATATCACCGGGAGTTGATAAACAATTACCTTCTTGTTGGCTATTACAGTTCCCTGAAGGTGTTGCACAGCTTCCCATGCCCCGTTGGTTTTTTCGTCGTCAAACGGCTCAAATCCGGTGAGCAAAATGTATTTTTGATCCGCTTGCACTTTAGCGTCTGCCAGGGCAACGCTGGGCATGAACCACGAGAGGAACAAAAGGGCGATCAGAGTCAGGAATGCAGGCGGCACAATTGAGAAATCTCCCTCTCATGTTATGTAAGTTCTAGCATCCCACCTTACGGCATCTTGCTATCAATATCAATTGCCAAATTTATTCTACCTGTATTCAGAGTCACGCCGTATACAGTACGGAGGGCGTTACAGTACTTAGGCAATGGTATGGACTCCTCCCATTGTCCTACGGATTGTGCCTTGCCGCAGTTACCGGTTCTTTTCAGCTATGGCGATGCGATTTTTGGGTTAGCCGCGTAGGTTTTGTTGCAGCAAAGAGCGATTATTTGGCATCAATCTGTTTGCCGTCTTCGATCATCCGGTTTCCTCGCTCAATTTTGGCTTTGCCTTGCTCAACCATTATTGTGCCTTGTTCCAGTTCTGTATTGCCTTCTTTAACCAGTTTTTTTCCTCGATCAACCATCTGGTCGCCTAGTGTTGGGGCGCTTGAGCATCCTGCCAGTAATGCAATGATTGTTGGTATCAGTATGATATTAAGTTTTTTCATGGCTCTTCCGTATGTTTATATCAATTGAGATATTGTTGCGTGGTGCATAGGATGCGCTATTTGACATTGCCATCCATGGCTTCTCGGCAACTGCTCCTGCCTCCATGCAGTCGTGGATCCCGGCACAAATTTGTTTGGAACAGATTTGCATTAACCCGAAGGGCGTCAGGCAGGATAGCCTGACGTGAGTTCATGCCGGGATGACGAACATGTGGATTATTTAACCTTAACCAGTTCCTTGTCGCCGCTGGAAAAGTGGCATTTGCTTACTGTAAAGGTGCTGCAATCTTTGGATTCTTCTATCTTCGCGCCGTTCGGGCTGAGTTTGATTTTCAGCTCGCAGAAGCTGGCTGCGCTTTCAGAATGTTTTTTCATCAGCAATTCGTTTTCGCCGGTGCTTTTGGCTTTACCGGAAATAGTCTCGGAACAGTGGGCTCCGTCGGCCGTAGACTCAAAGTCTACATCAGCATCGACAGTGTAATCGTCGCTGATTTTGGTGACTTTTAAGTGACGAACATAGTCGCCATCGCGCAATATATAATGATCGGTAGCGGCGAATGCGTTGCCGGAAACCAGCAGCGCAATAGTCAAAAACAAACTTTTTTTCATGATGTTACCTCTTGTTTGATTAAAATTTGATCAACATGGCGGCAGGCTATGGTTTGTTGCTGTTCATGTCGTCTTGGGATGTACTTGGCACAACTTAAATTATTGTACCTTATTGCAAGCCGTTACTAAAAGGCGAGGCGATGAATTACATGTATACAAGCAATGAGTTGGTATCTTGTTTATAGCTCGTACATTAGCCTGCTTATGCGGCTATAATGTTGAAATGATTCCAGTCTGTACGGGCTGGTTGTGATTTGTGGCGCGGTGCGCCTTAACTGCATATTCTCATGCTGCGCGTGGGAACGAGATATAAGATTTTTTAATGGCTAACAATTTAATTTTCTCTCCGAAAATTCCGCAAAAACAAGACCAAGCGCTGATCTGGACGGGGTTGACCGGCTGCGGCGACTCGTTGGCGTTGGCTTCGGCCATTAAAAATGAAGATCGCCTGTTTGTTATCGTCACTCCGGATAATCAGACCGCGTTGCGGCTTGAACATGAGTTATCGTTCTTCTTGCAGGGCGAGCACCCCATTTTGAATTTTCCCGATTGGGAAACCCTGCCTTACGATGTTTTCTCGCCGCTGCCGGAAATCATCTCGGAACGACTGAAAACGCTGGCCTTGTTGCCGCAGGTCAAGCGCGGCGCGCTGGTGGTTTCAGTGACGACGCTGATGCACCGTTTGGCGCCACGCGAACATGTTCTGGCAAACAGTTTTGCGGTTAAAGTCGGCGATGATTTTAACCTGGAGCTGAACCGCCTCAAGCTGGAAAGCGTCGGCTATCATTGCGTTTCACAGGTCTACCAGCACGGTGAATTTGCGGTCAGGGGTTCGATAGTCGATTTGTTCCCGATGGGCAGCAAGGCGCCGTATCGCATTGAGTTATTCGATGAAGAAATAGAATCTATCCGTACCTTTGACCCTGAAACGCAGCGGTCATTGGAAAAAATAGACCAGATTCAGTTATTCCCGGCGCGGGAGTTCCCGTTTACCGATGAAGCGATCAAGCATTTTCGGCAGGCTTTCAGGGACGCGTTCCCGGAAACGTCGCCCAAAAATCATTTTTATATGGATGTCAGCAAGGGCATCACTCCCGGCGGCATTGAATATTATTTGCCGTTGTTTGTAGATCAAATGGCGTCATTGTTCGATTACCTGCCGAAATCGGCGGTTTTGGTGACGGCGGATAGTTTTGGTGCAACCGCGCAGGCTTTTTATACCGAAGCCGAAGACAGGTTTCAGCAAAGAAAATACGATGTGGACAGGCCGTTACTGAAGCCGGAACTGTTGTTTTTGTCGACCGATGAGCTGGTGCAAAGAACCGGGACATTTGCCCGTATTATTCTTGACAGCATAGCGGCCACCGCCGACAGCATCGTTTTCAACTGCGAGCCGCTGCCTAATCTAACCATTGATGCAAAACTGGATCAGCCTGCCCAGGCATTGCAGCAGTTTGTAAACGGTTTTGCCGGCAAGATTTTGTTTGTCGCGGAATCGGCGGGGCGCAGGGAGGCCTTAATGGAGAGATTAAGGCAATACAAGATTACCGTGAAGCAGGTTGAAAGCTGGGATAAGTTTCTCCAGTCCGAAGTGTCGCCGTGCCTGCTGGTTGCGCCGATGGATCATGGCCTGTGGCTAACAAATCCGGCCATCGCGATCATCACCGAAAGCCTGCTGTCCGGCGAGAAAGTCCAGCAACGGCGCAGGCGGCGTAAGTCCGGTGCGCATGAGCTGGAAAATATCGTCAATAACCTGAATGAATTGACCATCGGTTCGCCGGTGGTGCATCAGGAGCATGGCGTAGGTCGCTATTTAGGCTTGCAGACTTTGGAGATTGGCGGCATCGCGTCGGAATTTCTGGCTCTGGAATATGCCAACCACGACAAGCTTTATGTGCCGGTTTCGTCCCTGCATGTGATCGGTCGCTACACCGGCATGAGCCCGGAAAATGCACCATTGCATAAGTTGGGCGGCGATCAGTGGGGCAAGGTTAAGCAAAAAGCTATTAAGCGCATCCATGACGTCGCCGCAGAATTGCTGGAGATTCATGCCAAAAGAGCGGTCAAGCAAGGCCATGCTTTTGCGGTTGAAAATGTCGAATATGCGGCTTTTGCCGATGCGTTTCCGTTTGAAGAAACGCCGGATCAACAGACTGCGATCGAAGCGATACTCGAAGATATGGCCAGTCCTCATCCTATGGATCGGGTGATTTGCGGCGATGTCGGTTTCGGTAAAACCGAGGTGTCGATGCGCGCGGCGTTTATTGCCGTGCAAAACGGCAAACAGGTGGCGATATTGGTGCCGACCACTTTGCTGGCCCAGCAGCATTACCAAAATTTTCGCGACCGCTTTGCCGACTGGCCGGTGCGTGTTGAAGTGCTGTCGCGCTTTGTCAGCCCCAAGCAGCAAAAAGAGATTACCGATGATCTGGAGCAGGGCAAAGTCGATATCGTGATTGGTACGCATAAGTTATTGTCGAAAGAGATTAAATACAAAGCGCTGGGGCTGGTGGTCATCGATGAAGAACACCGTTTCGGCGTGACCCAAAAAGAACATTTCAAAAAGCTGCGCAATGAGCTGGACATGCTGACCCTGACCGCAACGCCTATTCCGCGCACTTTGAATATGGCGATGTCGGGTTTAAGGGATATTTCCATTATCGCCAGCCCTCCGCCTAACCGTCATGCGATCAAAACTTTTATCAGCGAATGGATTGATGCACAGATCAGGGAAGCCTGTTTGCGTGAAATTAAGCGCGGCGGGCAGGTGTTCTTTTTGCATAACGATGTTAAATCCATGGAGAAAATGTCCAGGGAGCTGCAAATGCTGGTGCCTGAAGCGCGGATTGAAATTGCGCACGGTCAAATGCCGGAGCGCCAGCTGGAGCGCATCATGCTGGATTTTTATCATCAGCGTTTCAATTTGTTGTTGTGTTCTACCATTATTGAAAGCGGTATCGACATACCCAGCGCCAATACCATTATTATTAATCGCGCCGATAAACTGGGGCTGGCGCAATTGCACCAGTTGCGCGGCCGGGTGGGGCGCTCGCATCACCGGGCTTATGCGTATTTTGTCGTGCCGCCGAAAACACTGATGAGCAAAGATGCGATTAAGCGGCTGGAAGCGGTTGAAGCGTCCGGCGATTTGGGAGCCGGATTTATGCTGTCATCGCATGACATGGAAATTCGCGGAGCGGGCGAATTGCTCGGCGACGACCAAAGCGGGCAAATCCAGGAAATCGGCTTTACGCTGTATACCGAGTTGCTGGAACGCGCCGTCAGTGCACTAAAATCCGGCAAGCAGCCGGAGCTTGATACACCGATGGACAGGGGGCCGGAAGTCGACCTGCAAACCTCGGCGCTGATCCCGGAAGATTATCTGCCGGATATTCATGGCCGACTGGTGCTGTATAAACGCATCTCCAATACCGAAACCAAGGACGATTTACGCGAGTTGCAGGTGGAGATGATCGACCGTTTCGGCTTATTTCCTGAGCCGGTGAAGACTTTGTTCAGCGTCACCGAATTGAAGCAGCAGGCCGAAAAATTGGGCATCAAGAAAATAGAGGCTAACGCAGGCGGCGGGCGCATTATCTTTTCAGCGACGCCCAATATTGATACCGAGCAGCTGATTTCCCTGATACAAACCCAGGCGCAGGTTTATAAATTCGACGGTGCGGATAAGTTAAGGTTTATCAAGCCGTTTGAAACGACCGAGCAGAAGCTTGAGTTTATAACCGAGTTGCTGGATAAATTAACCTTAAAGGCGGTTAAAAAGTGATGATTAAAATAGTGGCTTGCAGTTTGGCGGCGATGCTGGGATTTTTTAGCAGTCCTCTTTTAGCGGAGGGCGGGGCGTATCAAATTGAGTTGATCGTATTTTCGCAGGCCATGGCCACTTCCGAAATGTTTGATCAGGCCGCGCAACCAACACAGTGGCCGTCCGACTTGACGGAGCTGTCGGCCTATAAAAAACCGGATGCTACCACGCTGGACGACAGTTATGCGGCTTTGTCGAAAGATTCGGCTTATAATCCTATCCTGCATGTTGCCTGGATTCAGCCGGTTGTTGTGGAAGGGGGGCTAAGCGCTCCGGTTCATATTCAGGGCGCCGAGGGCAAGTTGAATGGCTATGTCCAGCTACAACAGGGGCAAGGTTTGCAGATGATCGTTGATTTGGCGCTTACGGCTAATTCGGGTGATGGTTCCGGTAAGACGTTAATATACCGATTAAATGAAAAGCGACCCATTAAACTGAATGAGGTCTACTATCTGGATCACCCAAAGTTTGGGGTTGTTGCAAAAATAAGTTCTTTGTAAAGACTCAAGCCAAGCTCGGGCAAATATTTGTCGGCTTTTAACAGAGAATTTACCCGGATTGTAGAAAGGAGTGAGGGATCCAATTGCATGCGGCAAGTACAAAAATGTAGTAGTAATAAGGTTATTTATGTTATTAAATGCAGTGCGTCGTGGCAATAGATGAATTTTTTGAACGGGTACATGACTATATTATCGGAAGTTTGATAAAAATAAACTGGCGAACCAGGGTTTCTAAAGGATCGCAAGGCCTTGTTAGCCGAAATAATTAACTGACGACTGCATGGAGCAATTACCGAGGAAGAATAATGAAGAGAAAAGACATAGTCCCGACAAGTACGGAGCGGGTGATGCGGGAAAATGATTTCATCGTCTCCAAAACTGACCTGACTGGGCGGATTATCTACGGGAACGAGATTTTTATCGAGTTTTCAGGATACGATGAAGAAGAGCTTTTGGGTAGCCAGCACAATATCATTCGTCATCCTGATATGCCGAGAGTGGTGTTTAAGTTGCTATGGGATTATTTGGCGGCAGATAAGGAAATCTTTGCCTTTGTTAAGAACATGTCGAAAGATGGCGGATTTTATTGGGTGTTTACCCATGTAGCACCCTTGATAGACAAAAACAAACAAAAGGTCGGCTACAGCTCGGTGCGCCGCATGCCTAACCCCAAGGCCATTCCGATTGTGACGGATGTGTACCGTGCAATGCTGGATGCCGAACGGAATGCGGGGCCGAAGGATGCGATGGCGGCTTCAGGCGCAGTATTGGGCAGTGTATTAAAAGACAAGGGCGTTACTTACGAGGAGCTGATCAATGTATTACAGTCGCTTTAGGAATAATGAAAAACTTGCGTTAGTGGTAGCTGCTTTTTGCTGGCTCGGTGCGCTGGTTTACGGGTGGATGCCTGTTTTTAGCCTTGTCCTGAGTGGTGCCGAAGGGGGAGTCGGCGGCGCTGTGATTATGCCTTCTTTGTTGACGGTTGGGGCGGCTTTATCTATTACATGGTGGCGCAAGGCAATATCAGGCGACCAACAGTTACTGGCGAAGTTGCTGACAGCAGGTCAGGAATGGGCGCAAGGATCTGTAGATGTACGGCTGACCCATATCGGCGGGAAAGAGCGCCCGCTTCAACAGCTTGCTTGGGCGCTGAATAATTTGATGGATCAGGTGGAAACAGCTCAGGTGGATATGTATTATTCGATGGCCTATGTAACTTATGGCGATTTTACCCGCAAGAGCTACCCACAAGGGTTACATGGCGGCTTTGCTATTGCCTTGAAGCAACTTAATGGGGTCGCAAAAACGTTGTCGGCCACCACAACAGCGATCACCGAGCTGATGAACGCCATCGCTGAGGGCGACTTTAACAAAAAAGTTAATGTGAATGTCGAGGGCGAATACAGGCTTGCTGTGGATCACGCCATGCAAGCCATGGAGACTATGCAAGCCATGTTGGGCGATGTGGGCAAGGTCATGGGCGGCGTCGCTCAAGGTGACATCAGCCAGCGTGTTCAGGCCGAAGGACGCGGCGATCTTGGTAAATTGAAAGAGGATATTAATCTTTCGCTTGACGCTCTGGGCAGTCTGGATGACATATCACTTGTTGCGAGTGCGTTGTCCGGAGGCGACCTGACGCAGACTATCAATAAGGACTATCCAGGCACTTTTGGCATAGTGATTGCGGGTATGAATGGCACTGTGGAAAACCTCAGGGAGTTGGTAGGAGATATCAAGGATTCCACCAATAATATAAACACCGCGGCTAAAGAAATTGCTGCGGGCAACAATGATTTGTCGCATCGCACCGAAGAGCAGGCGGCGAGTTTGGAACAAACTGCGGCCAGCATGGAGGAATTGACTTCCACCGTGCAGCTGAACGCGAAAAGCGCCCAACAAGCCAACCAGCTTGCTGTCGGCGCTACGGATATTGCCGGCAAGGGCGTCGCAGTGGTTGAGCAAGTTGTAACGACGATGGAAGGCATCAATGAATCTTCACGCAAGATTGTGGACATTATCTCGGTGATTGACGGCATTGCTTTCCAGACCAATATTCTTGCGCTCAACGCCGCAGTAGAAGCTGCCCGTGCCGGGGAGCAGGGGCGTGGATTTGCCGTGGTGGCTGGAGAAGTTCGCAATCTGGCTCAACGCGCCGCCGCCGCCGCCGGAGAAATTAAAAACTTGATTGGCGATTCGGTAGAAAAGGTTGAGGATGGCACTAAACTGGTTGCCCAGGCTGGGAAAACCATGGAAGAAATTGTTGGCGCGATTCGCGGTGTTACCGTCATCATGTCCGAGATCAGAAACGCCTCTGTCGAGCAGACTTCCGGCATCGAACAGGTCAATCAGGCTATTGGACAAATGGATGAAGTGACCCAACAAAATGCAGCCTTGGTAGAGCAGGCTGCGGCGGCTGCGGAATCACTGGAAGAGCAAGCGCAAAACTTATCGGTTACAGTAGGCCGCTTTACTGTTGACAGCACCTCAAGTCCTATCCGTGTCATGCCGGCGGTAAGTCAAAGTCCAGTTGCTTCGGCTTCGATCAGCACAAGACCGGCCGCCAAGGCGAAGCCTAAGTTACAGGCGGCTGGTGATGATGAATGGGAAGAGTTTTAATCCGCAAATCAGTGCCGTATCTTTTTGTTTAAACCGTCTTCAGGTTATAATAACTATTATTAACTAAGCTCTGGTCGAATTGTCCAGGGCTTTTTTCATTATTAGCAGGTGGCTTAGCGCCTGCCGTTCCGTTCCTATAAAATCAAAAACGGGCTTTAGAGCCAGGGTTTAGCCTTCAGTAATTTCCGGGTGATTTAACTATTAAAAATATGACACAAAAACTTTATATTCAAACCAACGGTTGCCAGATGAACGAGTACGATTCCGATAAAATGCGGGATGTGCTCAATGCCTCGCATGGATTTGAATTGATTGACGACCCCAAACAAGCGGATGTCTTGTTGCTGAATACCTGCTCGATACGCGAAAAAGCGCAGGAAAAAGTATTTTCGGCCTTGGGTAAATGGCGCAAGATTAAAGACAAACGTCCCGACGTGATTATCGGAGTCGGCGGATGTGTCGCCAGCCAGGAAGGCGCGGCTATCCAAAAGCGTGCGCCGTTTGTGGATATCGTGTTCGGGCCGCAAACACTGCATCGCTTGCCTCAGTTGTTGGATCAGGCGCGCAGCCAGCAAAAGCCGGTGGTCGATGTCTCCTTCCCTGAAATAGAAAAATTTGATGCTTTGCCCGAACCCAGAGCCGAAGGCCCGAAAGCCTTTGTTTCGGTGATGGAAGGTTGCAGCAAATATTGTACGTTCTGTGTGGTGCCTTACACCCGTGGTGAAGAAATCAGCCGTCCGTTGGATGACGTGATTGCCGAAATTACCTCGTTGGCCAAACAAGGTGTGCGGGAAATCAACCTGCTAGGCCAAAATGTAAATGCTTATCGCGGAGTCATGGACGATGGCGACATCGCCGACTTTGCCTTATTGCTGCATTATGTGGCGGCGGTGGAAGGTATCGACCGGATTCGTTTTACCACCTCGCACCCAATGGAATTTACTGATGAGCTGATTGAGGCTTTCGCCGAAATTCCGCAACTGGTCGATCACCTGCATTTGCCGGTGCAAAGCGGCAGCGACCACATCTTGAAAATGATGAAGCGCGGCCATGCGCGAGCGGACTATATTGAAATTATCCGCAAGTTGCGCGCGGTACGGCCCAATATTTATTTGTCATCGGACTTTATTATTGGTTTCCCCGGCGAAACCGATGCCGAGTTTGAAGAAACCATGTCGTTCATTGAAGAGATCGGCTTCGATCTTTCATTCAGCTTTGTTTATAGCCAACGGCCTGGAACGCCGGCGGCCGATTTACCGGATGACGTGCCTGCGGACGTTAAAAAACAGCGTTTGGAGCGTTTTCAAAACCGCATTAACGAAATGACGGCGGCTATTTCCGAGAGCATGATCGGCACCGTGCAAACAGTTTTGGTTGAAGGGCAGTCTAAAAAGAATCCGTTGCAAATGCAGGGCAGAACCGAGAATAATAGGGTCGTTAACTTTATCGGGCATCCCCGGTTGGCCGGACAGTTTGTCGATGTGCTGATCGCAGAGGCTTTGCCCAATTCTTTACGCGGTCGGATGGTCGATGCTTCTGTCGATAAAATTCTTGGTAGTTGATTTATGATTTCACAGGAAATTTCTTTAGCGCCTTCCGATATTGATCGGTTATCCAATTTTTGCGGCCAATTCGATGAGCATTTGCGGCAGATCGAATCGCGCCTTCAGGTCGAGATTGCCAATCGCGGCAACCAGTTCAAGGTGACCGGTTTAGACAGTTCAGTCAAGGCGGCTTGCGCGGTCATGCAGAAATTATTTGCCAGCACACAGACTGAACAATTGACTGCCGAACTGGTGCATTTAGCCATGCAGGATGCATCCATTGATGAACTGTTGGATGCCCCGGCAACGTCGGCAGGGCAAAACGTCAGTATCAAGACCAAATGCGGGATGATCCGGGGGCGCGGGGCTAACCAGCAAGAGTATCTGAGGAAGATTATGACTCATGATATTAATTTCGGCGTGGGGCCTGCCGGAACCGGAAAAACCTATCTGGCGGTCGCTTGCGCGATTGAAGCCTTGCAAAGCGAAAAGGTCAGGAAAATAATTCTGGTGCGTCCTGCGGTGGAAGCGGGTGAAAAACTGGGTTTCCTGCCGGGCGACATGGCGCAAAAAGTCGACCCTTATTTGCGGCCTTTGTACGATGCGCTATACGACATGCTCGGTTTTGAGCGGGTCGAGAAAATGATCGACAAAGGCATTATCGAGGTTGCGCCGCTGGCGTTTATGCGCGGCAGAACGCTGAATGACGCTTTTATTATCCTGGATGAGGCGCAAAATACCACCGTCGAGCAGATCAAGATGTTCCTGACTCGCGTGGGCTTTGGATCGACGGCCGTGGTGACCGGCGACGTTACCCAGATCGATTTGCCTTCCGAAAAGATGTCCGGTTTGCGCCATGTGCTTGAAGTGCTAAAGCAGGTGGAAGGCATCAGTTTTACCTTTTTCGATGCCCGTGATGTGGTCAGGCACCCCTTGGTGCAACGTATTGTTTGCGCCTATGAAGCCTACGAAAAGGCAACCAATGAGAAGTCAACCAAGGCCGAGTCGTGAACGACATAGAAATCCAGGTTGTTTTTGAATCGAAAGGCCAGCCGGATCAGCAGCAAATACAGCTTTGGGTCGATGCAGCATTGGTCGATTTTGACCAGGACACCGAGATAGTGGTGCGGATTGTTGATGAACTAGAAAGCGCCGAGCTTAATGAACAGTATCGCCATAAATCGGGCCCGACCAATATTCTCAGTTTTCCGGTCGACCTGCCCGAGGGTGTTGAGCTGAATTTGCTCGGCGATTTGGTCATATGCGCCCCGGTGCTGGAAAAAGAAGCGCTGGAACAAAACAAGCTGTTAGCGCATCATTGGGCGCATATTATCGTGCATGGCGTATTGCATTTGTTGGGTTATGATCATATTGATGAGACAGAAGCCGAGCTGATGGAAGAGAAAGAAATAGCAATTTTAAACAAATTAAATATAAACAATCCCTATAGTGAGACGATATAAATGAGTGATGAACAACCCCCAAGTAGAAACTCCCCACAGAAAAGTTGGGTCGATAAAATCAGCCAACTACTGACTGGGGAGCCGCAAGACCTGGATGATTTACTTGAAATATTAAGAGAAGCGCGGGAAAAACGCTTATTGGATACGGATGCCTTGTCGATGATTGAAGGCGTTTTGCAAGTGTCCCAAATGCGGGTCAGGGATATTATGATTCCCCGTATTCAAATGGTTGTCGTACCCAAAGACGCCGAGCTGGAGACCATCATGCCGTTGGTTACGGAATTCGGGCATTCGCGCTACCCGGTCATTGACGGCGACCGGAGCAAGGTGGTCGGTGTGTTGCTGGCAAAAGATTTGCTGGGCCGCATCGTAGATAATAAAACCCTGAAAGTACATGAAATAATGAGGCCTTCCTGTGTTGTGCCGGAAAGCAAGCGCTTGAATGTGCTGCTTAAAGAATTGCGCACCAACGGCAATCACATGGCCATCGTCGTCGATGAGTACGGCCAATCGGCTGGGCTGGTCACCATTGAGGATGTGTTAGAGCAAATTGTCGGCGAGATTGAAGACGAGCACGACGAGCATGAAGACGAAGGCTATATTTCCCAGCGCAGCCCAAGCGAATATATGATTAAAGCGCTGACGCCGATGGATGAGTTTGACGAATACTTTTCCACAAAACTGGCAACTGATGAATACGATACCGTCGGCGGTTTTATCGTCAGCCAGCTTGAGCATATGCCCAAAAAAGGCGAAAGCCTGGTTGTGGATGCTATGAAATTTGAAGTCATCAGAGCGGATAGTCGACGCGTACACTTGCTGAAACTCAAAATAATTGAGTAGAATTGTCTAAGAATGGCGCGAAAAATATAAGGCTAAAGGCTAAAGGCTAAAGGCTAAAGCTCGGCGATGTTGACGTATGGTTTTTCGCCTTTCGCCTTTCGTCTTATTTTCAAATGGATAGAATGCCTATCCGCGTTGCCTAATCATATTTGAGATATTTAAACCTCGGATCGTCGGGGGTGCCTGTTAATGCCCCGCCTTCCTGGCCGGGTTGCCACATGACCACCTCTTCAATTTTGCGGGCCAATTCAAAATCCTTGTTGGTGATGCCTTTGGCTGCATGGTTCACCAGCTTAACGATCACAAAGGCGTAAGAAACGGTAAGGTCGGGATGATGAAATGCGGCCTCGGCCAAGTGTCCGACCGTATTCACAACCATCAGCGTGGCTTTCCAGCCGCTGGTCTTGTATTTGCGCCGAATCCAGCCGTTTTCCAGATACCAGTGCGGCAATTCTTCCTTTAAGCGCTGCTCGACGTCCGCGTCGGAATAAGTATCTTCATGTGTGCGATCTCTCCAACCCATAATGGTTCACCTCGTGTTTTGTTTAAGAAAAAACCAGATAACCTTGTAATCTCAGTTTTCCGGCTCCAGATGTGTGGCTGCGCAGCCTTGTTGATAAAAAATGAATGACGGGGCAAATGGCACAACATCAATCGTCAAGGATGTTTCTTTTTGAAAGCTGTTAACGGCATCGGTTACGCTGCTGCGGAAATTTTTAGATAATTGCTTGGTCAGTTTTTCTTGCGCTTCATCCGCGCCTAGGGCAAACGGGTCTTCAGCAAGATTGGTCGCATTGATGGCTTCCTGCAAGGCGTCTGTTGAAAAGGCTTGGATTTTATTTTCGAAGTCACTGAAGATTTGCGGCCCTTTTTCACTTTTAATGCGTTCTATATCGGTCGGGTCGGCATAGAGCAGAAAGGCTCCTTTAGCGCCTTGGTAATCATTTTTACAGGCTCCGCCATCCATAATTCTGACCAGGTTTAATGTTTTGTCGCCTTTAGCCTGAGTCAGCGGTGGATTTTGGCCTGAGCCTTCCGCTGAATCGTCAATTGTTGCGGACGATTTGTCAGGGGCAGGCATGGTTTTTGTGTCTTGCTTGACCTCCTGGCTCGAACAGGCGGCCAGTGCCATAAAAGCCATGCCGATTAAAATGTGTACGCTTGGTTTCATAGATTACGCTGTGTTGTTTAAGTGAGATTCGGGGCATTGTAATCCTTAAAAAAGTCGTCAGGTAAAAAATATGGCCGATGAGCTCAAGGGCACTATTAAAAATAAAAAATGAAAGTGTCGATTAGATATAGTCTCGCTAAGCAATTGATATTTTTAGATTGGATGTCTGAACCAGCGCTGATCATAGCGGTTTATTACAGTTGCATTAAAATTTCGCTTTACAAGCCTGTCATAAGTAATTAAAAAGTGAGTTTTTTAAGGCTATATTACTAACGACTATGAAAGCATCTAAATCCGTATCAGATAATTCCGCGCCTGACGTCGGTGCCGACAAAAGCAAAGATGATGTCGATCTTGATATTGAAGGCCTCGATTTGGGTTTGAGCAATGAATATATAACGCTTCCTAACGAAAGCGAGAAGGCCGCAAAAAAGATGGCTGCTCGCAGAAAAATTGAACTGTACTGGGAGAAAAAACGCCTTCAGGAACAGCTCGGTGATTTTTATGACGAGGATATTGATTTTTAACGGAGCACACACATTTCACAGGCTGTTGGGCGGGTTTTTCGGCCATGATTTGGCTGCATAATCACGCCCAACTTATTATTCAATCCGGTTTGCACTTTTTTCAGTTAATATGGTCGCCCGTTGGTGAGTTTTTCTTTTTGCAATCCGGATATCATGACTTTTTTTACACCCGCTACAGTAGGCAATTACTTTAAAAAAACGTGCCTGCTGATTTTTCTGATTGGTTTTTTCGGCGCCGCATCGGCCAAAGAACATCACTTTCTGGTTCTCAATTATCACGACATCGTCGGGGCGGAAGGCGCTAAACCGCCTTTTAATTCAATGGATGTCAGTGTCGATCACCTTGAAGAGCATCTGGGCTGGTTGAAAAAAAACGGCTACAAGATTGTCAGTGTGCAAAATATTCTCGATGCAGCAGCGGGGAAAGAGGCATTACCCGATAAAGCCGTGCTGTTAACCTTTGATGACGGCTATCTGAGTTTTTATACTCGAGTCTTCCCGTTGTTAAAAAAACATCATTATCCGGCAACGGTTGCGCTGGTGGGTACCTGGATGGACGGCAACGTCACCGCCGAGGAGCCGGGCAAGCCCTTGCTCAGCTGGGCGCAGGTAAGAGAAATGGTGCAGTCCGGTTTGGTCGAGGTCGCCTCGCACAGCTACGACCTGCATAAAGGCGTGAACGCCAACCCGCAAGGCAGTTCGCAGGCAGCGGCGGTTACCCGGCTGTACGACGATCCGATGCTGGTTTACGAAACCGATGAGCAGTATCGTGAACGTATCAATGCCGCTATGTTGAAAAGCGCCGAGTTTATCTTCCAACATGCCGGCGTCAGGCCCAGGGCGATGGTTTGGCCGTACGGGGAATACAATCAAATCGCCGTGCAGGCTTCGCGTGAAGCCGGAATGCCGATGACGATGGGGCTGGTTGACGGCTCCAACACGCTGGCGGATATAAGCGCCTTGCGCCGTTTGATTATGGTCGATAATCCCGATGTCAATCAATTTGCAGAAATTGTTACCGGGCTGCGGGCTGACAGACCTCTGCGGGTAGCGCATCTGGATATGGATTATCTCTACGATGAAGACCCCGAGCAAACCGAGCATAATCTGGATGCGGCGATTCAGCGCATCAAAGACATGCACATCAATACCGTTTATTTGCAGGCCTATGCCGACCCTGACGGCGACGGCAATGCCGATGCGTTATATTTCCCCAATCGCCATTTGCCGGTAAAACAGGATTTGTTCAGTCGTGTTGCTTGGCAATTAAAGACAGTAGCCAGAGTTAAGGTTTATGCCTGGATGCCGATTATGGCTTATCAGGGCAAAGCGCCGGAATCCTGGTATGTCCAGGAATGGCGGGACGGCAAGGCGCAAAAGGCCTCTCATATATATACCCGGCTGTCGCCGTTCAATCCTGAAGCCCGTCAGTATGTGGCTGAAATTTACGAGGACTTGGCCAAGCATTGCAGTTTTGACGGCATCTTGTTTCATGACGACGGCATCTTGTCGGACTATGAAGATGTATCCCCGCTAGCGTTAAGCTTTACCAAAGAGGCGTGGGGCCTGCCCGATCAATTTGAAAAGTTGCATGCGACCAGCAAGCTGCGCATGGCTTGGGCGCAACATAAAACCGAGCTGATTAATCAATTTACCGATGAGCTGGCCAGCCGGGTGCGTATTTATCGGCCCGGCATAAAGACCGCGCGTAATTTTTATGCGCTGCCTTTGTTAAAGCCCTACAGCGAAGAATGGTACGCCCAGTCTTTTACCTCCTTTTTGGCGCATTACGATTACGTTGCGATTGAAGCCATGCCGTTTATGGAAGAGGCAAACAATCCCAAGCAGTGGCTCACACAATTGGTAAAAACAGCGGCCAAACAGCCTGACGGCCTTAAAAAAACCGTGTTCGAGCTGCAATCTGTCAACTGGAAAACCCAGCAGAAAATCCCGATGCCGGTCTTTATCGAACAGCTGGAGTTACTGAAAAAATTGGGAGCCAATCACATCGGTTATTATCCGGACAATGTGTTTGAGGATCAGCCGCGCTTGAGCGATTTACAACAACATTTTTCACTGCCTGTCTCGCCGTAGGGGCAATCCCTTGTGGTTGCCCACAGTCAGCTAGGGCAACCACAAGGGATTGCCCCTACACCCTAAAAAATCATGAGCACTTCATTGCAAAACTTAAACACAATACTACAGAGCCAGTGGCATGACTTTGTGTCTGTCTGGGCTCCGCTGGATGGCACCATCGAAGGATTCATTTATTACTATCCTTTATTTATGGCCTACATCTGGATGTTTGGCGCACTTATTTTCTATTTTCGTCATGAATGGCGTCAGCAAGGCAATGCCGAGCACCTGCCCGAATTAACGGAGCAGCCGCCGGTTTCCATTTTGATACCCTGTTACAACGAAGGGGAGAATGTCCGCGAAACCGTGGAGATTTTGCTGCGTCAAAAATATCCTGCCTTCGAAATTATCGCCGTCAACGACGGCAGCAAAGACAACACGCTGGAAATATTGCAGGAGTTGGCCGAACAACATAGCCAGCTCCGCGTGGTCAATTTGCATACCAACCAGGGCAAGGCGATGGGCCTGCGCACCGCCGCATTGCTGGCCAACAGCGAAATCCTGATTTGCATAGACGGCGACGCGCTGTTGGCTCCCGAAGCCATCGCCTGGATGGTGCGGCATTTTCTGGATAACCCAAGTCTCGGCGCGGTCACCGGCAACCCGCGCATCCGCAATCGCTCCACGCTCTTAGGCCGGATTCAGGTCGGCGAATTCTCAGCCATCGTCGGCATGATCAAACGGGCGCAACGGTCTTACGGGCAGGTCTTCACCGTCTCCGGCGTTATTGCAGCATTCCGCAAATCCGCATTGTACGATGTGGGTTTCTGGAGTAACGACATGGTCACCGAAGACATCGACATCAGTTGGAAATTACAGTTGGCCGGGTGGTCGATCTATTTTGAGCCGAACGCCTTGTGCTGGGTGCTGATGCCGGAAACCCTGCATGGCCTATGGAAGCAACGGATGCGCTGGGCGCAGGGCGGAACCGAAGTATTGCTGCGCTATTTTCGCGACCTGTTCCGCTGGTCGTCGCGCGGCATGTGGCTGTTATACGGCGAATGCCTGATCAGCATCTTCTGGGCGTTTTTGATCTTGCTGCATGTGCTCTACGCGCCGGTGGAACTGTTCACCGAATCGACCAACGAATCATTGCACGATCTAAGCCCCAGCTGGACCAGTATGTTGCTGAGCCTGACCTGTCTGATACAGTTCGGCGTCAGCCTGTTCATCGACTCGCATTACGAATCACGTACCGGCGGCGTCGCACGGTATTATTACTGGATGGTCTGGTATCCGATCGTGTACTGGCTGATTAACGTCGGCACCACCATCGTCGGCTCGATTCGGGCGGTAAAAAAGAAACGCGGCCAACGGGCGATTTGGGTCACCGTGGACAGAGGCTTGCGCGAGAAATGAAAGAATATATTATTAACGCGCCGCAGCTGCAAAGCCTGCAAAAAAGGGCAGGGGCTTTATTTGTCTGGGCCGTCTGTTGGGTGATGTGGGTTTACTTGTTGATCCCCTTGGTCACCTTAAGCAGTTGGGTGCTGGGCGATAAAAAAATGATCAACGAAATGCGCTGGTTTGGCGGCTACAAAAGCCTGCTGGAACTGATGCAGATTTACGTTGTAACCTTGCTGGTCATGGTCGCGCTCTGGTTATGCTGGGTGCTCTACCGCACGTTGCGGAGCAGGGCGGCACTTTCGACGACTCATAAAATTGTCAGCGACACAGAGCTGTGCGCGTTTTATCAAGTCAAAGCCGATGAACTGCATCAGTGCCGAAACGCAGCCATGATTACCGTTTATTTTGATGAGCAGGGGCATATTGTTCATCTTGATCCTCATATCACACGATAGTGTAGGCTGATAACGGTATGAAACTCATCGGTAGTTTCAGGCGGGGCGAGATTTGCACCCCCGCTTGAACTAAGCGACTTGGCTTAACCAATGCAAAAACATTTGGACGGGGCAACATGCCACGTCTGACGGTAGGAAGACAATTTCCAGAGAAGACTATTAAACCTTTGACATGCTACGAGGGTTATATGAATGGATTATGAATTTATTGTATCAAATAAGGAAACAATCCATATATACCTAGTGCTATTGTCAACAATAGTCATCTTCACTATAGTTGAATCGTAGTACGAAGAAACCTTTCAACTTGATACGAGGATTTACTCATGAACGACTTCTATAAAGACATTCTTATTGGAGCGATATTTGTAATCGGCCTGTTGGGCTTTATTTCAGGCGAATTCATTATCTCATCTGCATTGTTCGCGACAGCGGCCATTGCCAGTAATGTTAGAGTAAACAGCAAAAGGCTCAAAGCTGGTCAATTTTCATGGGATTGATTAATTTAACTGAACTGTTTAACCAAGTGACTCGAAGACTTCCTCTGCCTAAAGGCTTTGGAAGTCTTTTTGTTTTTGGGCTTTCTCCTACTTCACTACTTGCGTAAAACCACTGGCAACGGTTCATTGCCATCGCCGTTGTAATTCAGCTATACAGTCGCCATCAGCCCTTGATGGTAATAATCCGCTTCAAGGTATGTACGATCTCTACCAGATCGTCCTGGCGTTCTTGCCCCAATTTTCAGGACACGCCCCCTTCTCAATCTAAGCGCTAGGTATTTGTACCAATTATGCTGCTACTGAAATTAGAATACATTTTAAATTAAGAAACAGCGATAAGATGGGTTTCTTTCGTCAGCCCATTCTAAACGCTACAATCTGGTTTTCGTGAAATCAAACTCAGTCTATAACGCGTTTGCCAGAAAACAAGAGGTGCCGATATGTTGAAAGTATCTTTTCCCCTATCCAAGGTCTACGGTCTGCTCGAACCGGGGCCGGTTACACTGGTTTCCACCGCCAGAGAAGGCAGAGCAAATATCATGACCATGTCGTGGCACACCATGCTGGAGTTTGAGCCGCCGCTGGTAGGTTGCGTCATCAGCAAAAGCAATTTCACTTTCGATCTATTGAAAGCAACCAAGGAATGCGTGATCAACATTCCAACGGTGGAACTGTCGAAACAGGTAGTGGAGTGCGGGAACAGATCAGGACGAACGGTCGATAAATTCAAGGAGTTTGGCCTCACGCCAGCGGCCGCCTCGTGCGTCGAAGCGCCTCTGATCGACGAATGCTATGCCAATCTTGAATGCAAGGTCGTTGATCAGAAGATGGTAGCCAAATACAATCTCTTTATCCTTGAGGTCGTCAAAGCCTGGATTGACCCAGAGAAACAACATCCGCAGACGATTCACCATCTTGGAGAAGGGGTGTTCATGGTGGCTGGCGAGACGATCCGTCTGCCGTCCAAAATGAAATAGTGCGGCCATTGTCCTTAGTTTTTCATCAGTCCCAGAACTATCGCAATATGCGCCAGCTCGGCGACGCTTGAGACGTTAAGTTTGCTTCTAATCTGGGTGCCGTAATTGGCGACGGTTTTATAGCCCAGGCAAAGTTCCTCGGCGATTTTGTGGGCGGTCAGGCCTTTTGCCAGCAGCAAAAATACGTCGAACTCCCTGGCGGACAGGGTGTCTACAATGGTTTGGTAATCGGACTCGCTGCTTTGCAGGGGCAGGTTTTTCATCAAGCCCTGTTCGATGTAAATCTCGCCTAATGCTATTTTCTGTATCGCGGTGACCAGGATGCCGGGGGCGCTGTTTTTGGTGATGTAGCCTTTTGCTCCGGCCTTCATGGCTCTATCGACATAAACCATTTCATCGTGAACGCTAAACACCAGTATCTTGGCGTTGCTGTCTCGGTTGCAGATGCGGCGGATGCTTTCCAGTCCGCCGATGCCGGGCATGGACAAGTCCAGCACTACCACATCAGGCTGCTGTTCCAGATACAGTTGGCAGGCCGCCTCTCCGCGGTCGGCTTCGGCGATCACATCTATATCGGCTTCGGCCGACAGCAGCATCCTGAAACCTGCGCGTACCACGGCATGGTCGTCAACCAGGATGACTTTTATTTTGTCGTTCATGGCAGCGGGATAGTTGCGATGATGCTCATGCCTTGCTGCGGCTGGGTCTGTATCGTGAGCTCGCCGCCCAGGCTGTTGATTCTTTCCCTCATGCCTAACAAGCCGAAGCCGGTTTTAACTTGGTCGATTGCGCAGCCTTGGCCGTTGTCGGTCACCTGTAGTCGTAGCGCTTTTTGATGGTCGATTTCCAGGCTGATCTCGGCTTGGCTGGCCTGCGCATGGCGGACAATATTGGTCAGGCATTCCTGCACGACCCTGAATATCTGGATGGTGATTTTTTGCTCCAGGCCATCGACTTCGTCAGGGCAGTCGATGGTGAGTTTCAACTCGGGGTTCCTGGCCGACCAATGGTTTAACAGGTCTTCCATCGTGGCTTTCAGGCCCAGTTCAGTTAATACCAACGGGTGCAGTTGATGCATCATCGATCGCACTACGGTCATCAAGTGGTCGCAGATGCTGATAATGGAATCAGTAGGCCTCGTTCCCATAGCTCCAGCTTGGGAATGCGTAGCCCCGTCTTGGGAACGCCCGGCCGTCACCGCCATGACTTTAATCGCGGTCAGCGACTGTCCCAGTTCATCATGCAGTTCCTGCGACAGCCGTTGCCGTTCGTCTTCCTGTATCGCCAGGGTATGTTGGGTTAACGCCCGGTTTTCCTGCTGGCTGGCATTCAGTTCACCGGTCATGTGATTGATGGCTTTGGCGATACTGTCATATTCCTGTATCGAAAAATCGGGCAGTTTTTGCCGGTACTGCCCGGTTTCAATGACTTTCAGCGCATCGACGATGACGGCAATGGATTTGAGCGCTTTATTAAAAGCCAGGTTGACGGCCAAGAAGGTAAACAGGGTCAGCAAAAAAACCGAGCTGAAAAAGCCGAGACTTTCATGCCAGACTTCGGTGATCTCATCCAGCGGGTTGGCCTGAATAATCAGGGTAATTTGCTCGCCGGTGAAGCTGGTGATTTGATGTTCAACCTCGGGGTAGTCAACGCCAACCAGATTGATAAACCATTGCGGCGGCTGTTCGTCATTATTGGTTTGCGGGTTTTTGTGGGCAAAGCCGATGATTCGCCCCGAAGGTTCTTTCAACTGAATGCTCAAATGCCGGGTTTGGTTCAGCGAATTAAATTTCGGTAACCAGTCGGTTTCATTAAACGGGGTTTTCGAGGCTTGCGAAAAGCCGAAGGTTATCAGTTGCACGGCTAGGTTGATTGATGACTCGATCTCTTTATTCACCGCATCGCGCGCCTGCCAGATCGCTATCGAACTGCCTAGTATCAGAATACACAGGGAGGAGATCAAAATACGTAGGTTGATTTGGTAGCGCAGACTCATGGGTATTGAAAACTCGACACTTGCAACATCGGATTGATGGCGCACAAAATCGCACTATTATTCATTCGCGGAGCATTATTTGCTATAGGAAAAATTCTTTTTTTCTACAATGTGCCGGATTTTGGGGGTAAAAAATCGGTCTTTATTGTTGCGGATTAACTGTCATGTGGGGATTCCCGTTCCAACGGATTGGTTTGGAACGGGAGAACAGGGTGGTAATAGCTGTAAGCAATGGCAATGGCGGCAAGCACAATTAACTGCCAGAGATAGCTATCAAAATAAGCGACGCAAACAGTTATAAGGCCTAGAAATAATCCTACGAAAATACAGCGCCAGTCTGTTTTTATGCCGTCCAGATAAGTCGTTAACGCCAGTATTAACAGCACTATCAACCCCGCTTCCTCATGGAAGATTCTTCCTGAACTGTGGTAGGCATAAATAATGATGACTGCACACAAGCCGCCAGCCCAATGCAGCAGCTGATTGATGAGCGCCTTGAGATTATCGCGGTGTTGTTTGAATTGATAATAGCCGGGAGCGATGGCGAGAACGGTAAATAAGAATGTCATCCCAAACCAATAATCGTGGCTCGCATGCCGATAGGTATAGCCAATGTAGGCGCCGAGCAGCGACAAAAGTAAGCGTAGCGTAAAAAGATTATGGGTTGAGAGCAGATTTTGTTTGTTCATTGACAGTACTCAAGAGGGTAGATAACGAATAGCGTTTTATTTATGACCGGAAAAATGGACGGAATTTATACAGTCTGGGCAGATAGACAAGGCTTAACAGCAGCAATGCCAACAATGCCGGTTGCCGGCGAATATCAGTCTGTACAAGTTTTTCAATCGCCAGTTTCGGGTTTTGTAATACCTGGTTAAGGTTCTTTAAGTCGGTTAAGCGGGCGTAAGCCAAACCGGATTCGGCGGCCAGTTTTTCTAAATAAGTTTCGTGCAAGGCCGTTAAATGCTCGCTCCCTGTGGCGGCTTCGCTGCCGAATGGGGCGTTACGCGCGTTATAGCCTTTGATTTGCGACGGGTCCAGATTTGATTGTCCGAACGTGGAGCGGTGCGGCACATCGTCCTGGGCATAAAATCCGGTTTGTTTGCCCAGGCTGTCGAACTTGGGGATAGGCACAGCCTGCAAACCGCCCACACCGATAATCATGCCTTTCGCTTGGCCCTTTACCGTTGAAAAATCGGTTTGGTAATTGGGATTAACAGGCGGCGCTTCCTGTCCGTCGGTAATGAAAATCACCGAACTGTCGCTTTTTTGCAGCATTTCCAGCGTGCTCAGCAGACCTTTGGCGATATTGCTGTCCGCCGCCCAAGCCATGCGCCAGTCGACTTTGCTGATGGCGGTGTCTATTTCCGTATAAGCGGAGCAAACTTCCAGCGGCTCGAATAACAAGGTTGAACGCCTTTCGGTGAACAGGCCCAGTCCGACTTTTGATTGGCATGGCAGTTTTTGCAACAGTTCGCGCAAGGTTTGCTTAACAAAATGCAGGCGGCTGACGGCCTGATTATCTTGCTGATAGTCGGTAGCATTCATGCTGCGGGTAATGTCGATAATGAAGGTGTAGCTGTAGGTTGGCGTTTTTTGTTGCTTGCTGGGGTAGATGAACAGCACCAGCATGGCCATAAGCGCCGACAGCAAGCACAAGGTTCGATAATCTTTTAATGTATTGCTCATTGTATTTTTCGTTTTTGGGACGTAGGGGCAATCCCTTGTGGTTGCCCTGATAGGCGCCGGCATCAAGGGCAACCACAAGGGATTGCCCCTACAATGTTAATCAAGGCAAGCCGCGCGGAAACCCCGGCACTGTCGTCCACAACTGCGATTTCTGCTTTGTGGGTTCGTCGTCAGGCATATCGACCCTGTCCATTTCCGGCAATAGGCGCATGGCGACTTCAAGGTTGTATTTGGCATCCCAGTCGCGGCTGTTTAATGCCAAAGACTGCCGGTAGGCCTGTTTTGCCAGTCCTGCCAAGGGCATTGCTTCGTTGATATTCATGGCTTTTGCCTGCTGTATGGCTTGCTCCAGATACAGGTTGCCGAGGTTGTAGCGGGCTTTGGCCTGGAAGTTCCGGCCGCCTTTGTCCATGATCAGGCTGAGGGTCGATAAGGCCTCATCGTAGCGGTGTTTTTGCTTGAAATAAAAAGCCCGCGCCAGTCTCAATTCCGGCTCGCCGCTGATCACTTTATTGACGGCCACATCTTTTCCCGAAATCAATTGCCGGATTAAGTCATTGTCGTGATGAATGCCGTACAACGCGCCGGCGTTGTAAACGAAAGCCGCTAAGCTGGCCGCCAACGCGCTCCACAGCGTGATATGCCTGATTGTTCTTATCATCGTTTGACCTCAAAAAATTTAACGCCGAATAGAACCAGCAGCAGGAAAGCCGCTACGCCGTAGCAGACTGCCGACAAATCCTGTTTGGGGATGCGTTCGAAATAGTGCATGGGCAGGTTTTCCAGCTTGTTGATGTCGGCAATCGCCTGTTTTAACGCGTCCGGGCTTTCCGCTTCATAAGCCTGATAGGGACTGCCCAGCCCCAGAAAAAACTTGTGCAGGTACAGTTCGGGCATGGCCCCAGCGTTGTCGTCCCGGCTGTCTTCAGGCTGATCGAAAATGCCGGGGCTGCCTGCGGTGCGCAGGAAAATCCAGTACAGGCGGACTTGCTGTTGTTTAAACCATTCGCGCAATTTCTGTTCGCTGTCGTGATCGATCGCCGCCGCCCCGTCTGAAACCAGCAGCACGATACGCGAGCCGGTAACCGGTTGTTGTTCGAAAAACGAGATGGCCATCCCTAAGCCTTTGCTGACATGGGTAAAACCTAGCGCCGGTGTCGCGGTCGCCGCAATCGCCGCTTGCACGGCGTTTTTGTTTTCAGTCAGCGGCATCACGAATAGTGGCGAAGTGCTGTATTCCGCGACCCCGATTAAATCGGTTTGCCGCTGTTTGACAAAATCGGTCAATAAGCGCCGCGCCGCCGTGGCTTTGGATTCCTCGGCAATTGCTCCATGCATTGCTCTCGGCAACCGCTCCATGCGTTGCTCTACCTTCCCCATCCTTGGGGGCGTACCTCCGGCATCCTTGCCGTCGTCCACGCCGTTCGGTGCGCGTCCGGCGAATGTGTTATCCATGCTGCTACTGCGGTCGAGCAATAGTACGATATGTGCGCCGTGGCCGATCCTCTCCCGGCTTTGTTCGGTGCGATGCAGGCCCGCCATGCCCAGCACTAATCCGGCGATTGCCGCGACGGCGCACAGCCGCAAGCAGCAGACGACAAAAGCCGACAGCGTGTCGCCGGGTATCAACGCCGTCCACGGAGCGGGGCTGGTACGCATACCGCTATTGAACAGCGGCAATAGGGCCAGTAACAGGCCTGTCAAAGCCCAAGGGCTATTAACCGCCCAATTCATCGGCTACCCCGCTCGATCTTCCGGCATTGCTCGCAGAGCTCTTTTAGCTGCTGCAAGTCCTGCGCGACAACAGTCATGCCGTCGGAAAAAAAATAGCGGTTGGAGTAGTTGAAGAACCAAGCCAATTGGGCGTTTATTTGCAGATACTGCGGGTTGCGCCGGTAAAAATCGCCCAGCTGGTTAGAGAACAGCGGCTGTCCGTTCAGGCTGTTCAAGGCCTGATGGACAAGGGTCAAGGCTTGCTCCATGTCGGCTTTAGACAATCCCGCCAGTTTGCGCAAGGCCCGCTTGAACACGGTGCGCCGCGGCATGTTGGGATAGCAGCCGTATAAGTAACCCAAATAGGCTGCTATCAACACTGCAATACTCAGGCTGGCGGCCAAGCCGTACAAGGCCTGGGTGTTCGCCAATAACGGCGGCGGACTGTCGGGGCGCATGTATTCGCCCTGTTCGCTTTGGCGCACCACCAACTCCCTGAGCGGGGATAGGGTAAAAGTCCAGGCGGGTATGCTTTGGCCGATGCTTTTTTCTCCCTGGCTGAGTTGCACGGTAAAGCCGGGCAGGGTCAACGATTTAACCTCCAGCGGCGCGTAAAAAACCTGGTAGAGCAAGTCGATTTGATAACGCTGTCCGCTTTGTTTAACCGTGACCCGGTTCAGGTTCAGCCAGCGGTTGATTTGTCCTTTGGCCGGTAAGCTGCCGGGTTGCAAGCTGATGCCGGAACGGGTCTCGATAATAATGCGCTGGGGAATTTCATCGCCGTTAACGTAACCGAACGGGCGGGGCGTTTCGACGTTAAAATAGCTGACCGGCTCATCAATCGAGCCGGAACAGCCCAGCAGCGACAACACCATGATTAACAGAATTCTCATGCGACTCTCTGCTGTAAATGACGATTAATGATTTGGGTGTTGTAGCCTTCCGTAATAAATAACGGCTCGCTGCCAAAGGCCCTGAAGATATGTTTCAGGTCGCGTTGGCGTTGTTGATAGGCGGTACTTATTTTTTGCCGGAAGGCCGGACGCATGAACAGCGTGCGGGTCGCATGGCTTTCCATGTCCTGGAAAGAAATAAGGCCCCAGTTGGGCAAGGCGGCGTATTCGTCCTGAGTCCATAACACCAGCGGGATCACGTCGTGATCCTGTAGCGAGCCTAATACGGCGCGCAACTGAGAGAGCGGAAAATGGCAGTCGGATAGCAAAAATACCAGCGAACGCTCGGCAGGCAAAAAGGCTACGGCATTTTGAAGTCCGTTTGCGCTGCCGCTAAAGCTGAGACGTTCCAGTTGTGTTGCCAGCGCCGACACCCGTCCCAAGTGCTGACCGGCGGGGAGCAGCCAGCGATGTTCGATACGCTCGGTGCAGCCGATAAAGCCGAATTTGTCGCCGTAATCGAAAGCCGAATTGGCGGCGGTCAGCAAAAACCGAATCAGGGTCTGTTGTTTGTCGGCATAGCCCATTGATGCCGACATATCGGCAATCAGATAGACGTTGACGGTGCTTTGCTGTTGATAGACGCGCACCCGGTACGACGAAAACGGGTCGAGTACGCTGGCGCGCAAGTCTATACGTCTGGGGTCGGGGCTGGCAATCAGCGGCTCATGGCGTTTGAACAGATGTCCTGCGCCGATCATTTGTCCGGGATGCGCTCCCGGATAAACGGCGCTTGATTGCCAGGGTAAGCGATAATGTAGCGTTTCGGTCATGGGTTTTTTCGGTATTTTTCTTGTTTTATGCGTCAAGGTGAATGCTATTAAGTTTGTCCTCGTTCCCACGCGCTGCGCCGCGAGTTACTATTGACGCCCCTACGTATACGGGACGCAGCGCGTCCAGCACTGCATTCCCACGCAGCGCGTGGGAACGAGAGTGGCGTTGTCGGGTTACGTTGCACTAACCCGACCTACATTTAAGGCGCAGCCACTTGGTCCAAAATCCCCTTGATCAATTCGGGCAACAATTGTTCTTTCCTGTAGGCAACCATCGGGTTCAAAAACAGCCGATGCGTCATGCAGACCGGAAAAACCGCTTGCAGGTCTTCCGGCAAGACATGATCCCGATGTTCCAGCCATGCGCGGGTTTTGGCGGCGCGGATTAAATAACTCATGCCGCGCGGACTGGCTCCGGCCATTAACAACTGCGGCATTTCGACATCGGTTAATTGAACGCCGTATTGTTGCGGCTGATGCGTGGCTTTCCATAAACTCAGCGCGTAGGCATGGAGCTTGGGGCTGGTCTGTATGCGTTGCTGTAGCGTTTGCGCCAACTCATTTAGCCGGTAGTAAATGCCGGTGCTAGCGACTCCTGCAACAAGCTGATCGGTATCGTGAAAACGGGGATTAAACATCAGCTCATCCAGCTCGGTATCGCCTCTGGGCATATCGATGTTGATTTCCATCATAAAGCGGTCTTTGGCGGCGGCGGGCAGCTCGAAGGTTTCTTCCTTCTCGACGCGGTTACGGTCGGCAAAAACCTGGATGTGCGGGAAATGATAGTCGCGGTTAAAAGCGTTGATGCTGCGTTCGGCCATCGCCCTTAACAGCAAGGCGTGGACTTGTGGCCGGGCGCGATTGATTTCGTTAAAGAAGAAGGTGGCGAGCGTGTCGCCGTGTTTCAGCAAAGGGCCCGGATCGACGCACGGACGGCCTTGTTCGTTTAAGTAAGTGTAATAGATCAAGTCGGCGGGCATCAGGTCAATCGTGCCTTCAATCCGTTGATAATCGCCGCCCAAGCCTTGGGCAACCGCTCTTAACAGCGTGGTTTTGCCGACGCCGACATTGCCTTCCAGCAATACATGGCCTCTGGCGAAAACCGCCAGGATAATATTCCTGACCGCAGGTTGTAGACCGATAACGGTTTGGTTGATTTGTTGTTCAAACTGTAACGCTTGCTCGCGCCAGTCGGTAAGTTGTGTGTCTATGTTCATTTTAGTTTAGTGCTAGTTCCCAAGCTCCAGCTTGGGAATTCGGTAGTGGAAGCTCAAGCTTCCAGTCTCACGAAGCTGCGACTGCATGGATGCAGGAGGTAGAGCAACGCAGGGAGCAGTTGCCGAGAGCTTCGTCCTCTGGGTTCCCAAGCCGGAGCTTGGGAACCAGCGTAAAAAAGGGCATAAGATACAAACAGACTCACAAAGGGGACGGAAAGTGGAATGCATTTATGCCCAAAACAATGGCTATTCGATGTCGTCTACGTCATAAACAAACTTGCCGGTCTTGGCCAAATGTTCCTGGCGCTTTTTATTGCGCGCTTCCATTTCCACAATCGATTGGGCTTGTTTGTTGAGTTCGTTGACATCGTGTTTCGGGTCATATTTGCTGCCGGCCACTTTTTCCGGGTAACCCGGTTTGGGTTCCCAGCAAACACCCGGTTCGCTGCAATTTTGACCGTCGTATGCGATAGCCGAATAGGACAACGCCGCCAACACGACGCCTGCATTAATTAAAAGCATTTTTTTCATCTGTGTTTCCTCTCTATTTTAACCACTTGGCTTTTTTCGGATTACCTGTGTAGATGTCCCGTATCCAGGACATAATCATCAGCATTTCATCGGTTGATAGATTGACGTATTGCGGCCCCATCATGCCGCTGGCGCCGCCGAACAAGATTTCAAACAAGCCCTGATCGGTAGCGGCGGACGGATAGGTCCAGTAATCGTCCGCCAGTCCAGGCCCCAATTTGCCTTCGGCTTCGTGGCCGTGACAGCCGGAGCAGGCGGTCAAATAAAGGTCATGGCCTTTTTGTATGACTTCTTTATTACCGTTGTAAGGGTTCTTGCCAGATTCCTTAAACTGATTGAAAACGGCTTCGTTGCCGCCCGATTTGGCGACGCTCATATCCAGCGGCGCGCCGGTAATGGCGTTACGAAAGGTTATTTCCGCTAAAGCCGCCGAACTGATCAACACCAGGCCGGCAGCCGATGCGGCTAATAATTTTTTTCTGTTCATTTGTAAGTCCTAATTTCTTTATGATTTTTTTAAGGCGCATCGGGTTCGGTAACCCAAGGGATACCTTCTTCTTCCAGTAGCTCGGTTATTTCATCTCGATGATCTTCGATAACCTTGTTCAACTGAGCCAGTAAGGTCGGATCGTTTTTTCGAACGCCCATCGATGTGCTGAAGTGAAAGTCGACTTTTTGTCCGTCCGCACGAACGTTGTCGTCAGGAATCATCGTCATCACCAACGGTGTGGTCGATGTTTTAACATAACGCGCGGCAGACGGCCCCCAAAGCGCGGCAACCTCGGCGTGGCCTGATGAAATTTCAGAAACCAGCTTCGATGGCTCGTATTTAACATACTGGTTGCGCCGGGATTTAAAGCCCACCAGCTCCTGGGAATAATTGAACATATCGTTATAACGCCCGATAGCCTTCATCATCACTTCCGGCGGCGTGCCGGGTACAAAAGCGAGGCGTTGTACTTTGCGCAACGCCTCGCTATCCCAGCTTTTTAGGTCCAGGTTGTCGGCTTCACGCGAGATGAAAACGTAGCCGGATCGGTAGTAAGGCTGGGTGGTCAAAACGCGTGGATCGCCTTTATCAACGCCTATCGCTACATCGCACAGTCCTTTATCCAGCGTGTCCCTTATGTAATAACGCGGGTCGCTCCAGTAAACGTATTCGACTTTTCTAGCCAGCGCTTTGCCGACCAGTTCCGCCAGTTTATTTTCGAAGCCTTCGCCTGCCTTATTGGAATAAGGCATTTCGTTTTCGGCAGCGCAGACTTTTAGCGGTTTGCTTTGTTCAGCCATGGCTTGGGGTATTGCCAAACAGCCCCCCAAACACAAAGCCGTTATGAAAAACTTGTTTATCTGCATATTTACTCTCATCAATGCCGGTTTAAAAACGTGGTGCTACGTAGGGGTAATCCCTTGTGGTTGCCCTATCTCTATCGGGGGCGAAATAAGGCGGGCACAAGACCCGCCCCTACATCTTTAATAACCCAATGCAAAGACCATCACACCACCGCCTTGCTGCGTGTAGTGCGCCAGTTCTTTAAACGCGCCGACCGCGCCCAATCCCGCAGTAGGATCCTGCAAGTCGAACACTAAACCAACGCCGGGCCAACCGCCGACACCGTAGTAAATCGCCACATATTGCTTGCCTTTATGTCCGAAGGTGATCGGGTGGCCGATAACGCCGGAAGGCAGTTTGAATTTCCACAATTCTTTTCCGTTCCGTGAATCCAGCGCTTTGATGTAGCCGTCCAAGGTGCCGTAGAAAACCAGGTCGCCCGCGGTCGCTGTTGTGCCGCCCCAGACTGCGAATTTTTCCTGAATTTCCCATTCGAATTTACCGGTCACGGAGTTCATTGCTTTAACCTGTCCCAAGGTACCTTTAGGCCCAGGGAACATGTTCAGCGTCGCGCCGACAAAGAACTGACCTGCGCGGTAAGGCAGCATGAACGGTTCCCAGTCCATGCAGATATGATTGGTGCCCATGAAGAACAGTTTTTTGTTCGGATCGTAAGATTCGATACCCTGGTTGTGATAGCCCATCGCGGACGGACAAATGCCTTTGGCTTCATGATCCATGTGGGTCGAAAACTCGGGATCGCGAATCGGCAGGCCGGTTTTCAGGTCGACTTTTTTAACCCAGTTGACGGTATCGTCAATCTTAAAGGCGTTGACCAAATCGCCGTTTTCACGGTTTAGGGTATAAACCAGACCGTTGCGGTCGGGGTGGGTCAGCAGTTTGGTCATTTTGCCGTCAACGAGCTGCTCCGATAAACCCATGTAGTTGACGCCCGCGTAATCCCATTCGTCATGCGGCGTTTTTTGATAGCCGAATTTTGCCTCGCCGGTGTTGATGTCGCGGCCCCAGATGGTCATCGTCCATTTATTGTCGCCCGGACGCATGGTTTCATTCCACGGCGCCGGGTTGCCTGAGCCGTAATAGAGCATATCCAGATCAGGATCGAACGCATACCAGCCCCAGTTGGTGCCGCCGCCGATTTTCCAGGCGTCGCCTTCCCAGGTTTTAAGGCCCAAGCCGAATTGGCCGTAATGCGGGTTGGCGCTGTTAAAATCCTTTGCCAGTTTTATGTCGGCATCAGGGCCGGTCGCATAAACGCGCCAAGCCTGTTTGCCGTCTTTAATGTTATAGGCGGAGGCATAACCTCTTACCCCCAATTCCGCGCCCGAGCTGCCGACGATGACTTTGTCTTTAGCGACAAAAGGCGCGACGGTCAGCGTGGAGCCCATCGCAATATCGGAATTTTCCATTTTCCACAACAACTCGCCGGTCTTGGCGTTTAACGCCACGATATGGCCGTCCAGCTGATTCTGGAAAATAGTCGCCGGGTAACCGTCACCGGCGGGCGCGTAAGCCAAGCCCCTGTTGACCACGTCGCAACAGGCTACGGCGCGGGCGGCCGGGTTTTGCTTGGGCTTGTATTCCCACAAGATTTTGTCCGGCTGATCGAGGTCGATCGCAAAAATATTGTTAGGGAACGGCGTATGCACATACATGATGCCGTCAATGACCAGCGGTCCGCCTTCATGCCCGTTCAGTACGCCTGTAGAAAAAGACCAGACCGGCTGTAAATGCTGGACGTTGTGCGCATTGATCTGCGTCATGTCACTAAAATGGCTGGCAGCGTAGTCTTTGGTCTGCATGACCCAGTTAGTATCTTCTTTCGACAGCCTATCCAGGGCTTTGTTGGCCTGTGCCGGTATCGAAACCGACAATAAGGCGCCGCTACAGACAGCGGATGCGACAGCGGTGCGGGTGAATTTGGAAATCCGCATAGTTCCTCCAGGGGTTATGATTGTTGTACTTATATAAAGCTATAAAGCCAGCCCGTGCGTATCAATAAAGGTTGAGTAAGTACCCCGCTTTCTTGATCAAAACGCTAGCAATGCCTTATTGAAATGCCGGGCTGAACAGGCGCTCATGGTACGGGAGCGGGTGCGTGCAGCGTTACGGAATAAGCCCGGAAATCGGTGGGAAAAATCCCGGAATAAACCGAGAAAACTTCCTATGCTGTTGGGCGGGATAAAACGGGAAAAGCTCCTATCGATTTGCCGTTTATAAACAGGCATGATGACTGTTTTGACACGTTAAGGAGCAAAGTAGTGGCGAGTAAGATTAGTGTGTTATTGGTCGATGATCATGCCGTGGTTCGGACCGGTTACAAAGCCTATCTTTCCTTATCCGATAAAATCGGACAGGTTTATGAGGCGGATCGGGGCGAGGTAGCCTGTCAAATGTACAGCCGGCATCAACCGGATATTGTGGTGACGGATCTATCGATGCCGGGCATCGGCGGTTTTGAAAGTATCAGGAGGCTGATCAACCGCGATCCGCACTGTAAAATCCTGGTATTCAGCATTCACAATGAGTTGGTTTATGTGACGCGGGCGCTTGCGGCCGGAGCTAAGGGCTATATCACTAAAAGCAGCGTGCCTGAAACGCTGATCACCGCAGTGTATAAAATAGCCCAGGGCGGCACTTATGTTGATCCTGATATTGCTCAACAACTGGCCGTTTCTATGGCTGGCGAACAGGACGAAGCGGAAAAAATCAAGCTGCTTTCCCCGAGGGAGTTCGATGTGTTCTGTTTATTGGCGAATGGCTATACCGTCCGAAAAGCGGCGGAAAAACTGTGTTTAAGCTATAAAACAGTGTGCAACCACGGTACCGTCATCAAGGAAAAAATGGGCGCGGAAACGTTGGCCGAGCTGACCTTGTTGGCAAGCCGACAAGGTCTTATTGAAGTGCATGAAAATTAATCACGGTGTAGGGGCAATCCTTGATGGTTGCCCTTTTATTTTTCCAGCTTTTGTTTTAGCCCCATCAAACCGTTCTTAAAAAACGTATTCATCGCTTTAACAGCCGCAGCATCATTCAAGTTCTCAGGTGGAGTATTGCCGCTGTCGCCACGATAGAAGCGGCTTTTTAGTGTAACCACGCTGGTATTGGCATCAGCTCTAGCCTTTACCTGGAGGTTGGTGGTGTACGAACCGACCGGAAATGCCGTTACATTTTCGACTTTAAGGCGGTAATTGTATTCATGATCTTTATCGCTGTAAAAATCCAGGCTCTCTACCAGTTGCCCGTCATTTTGCAGGGTAATGGTTCTAATGCCGTCGGAGGCGTTTTTTCCATCTCCTGAACTTGCTTTGATATCAGGATGCCAGCTGGCAATGGCATCAAATTGCTTGATTGCATTCCAGACCGCATCAACAGGAACATTAATAGTGATGCTTTCGTTGGCTTTTTGCGGGGTGGGTCCGTGAGCAAGAGAGGCCGCGGGAAATGATAGGAAACTCAATAATACTAAGGTTAAACGGTTCATGTCATTAATGTCATTTATTAAAATAACCTATTATTCATAAAATCGAGTAAAAGGTATTGGGTAACTTTCCTGATAATGGCAGGGAAAATTTCGTTTTTTAAAAGACTTTAAAAGCCAATAATAAGGCAAATAAATTCCATAATTGCCTTTTGGCTTCTCAGGCAAAATACCGGGTCATGACATATATAGTTTCCGACGCTGTTTTACCGCTTATGCTTATCAAGTTAGTGTGTTTTCGCAAATGTGGTTTAATTACGCAACTAAATTCGTTCAGAGAAAAAAATGTTAAAGAAATATAGTGCGGCGCTGCTGTTCACGTTAGTTTTCGGGATTGCGCAGGTTTATGCGGATGGAACCAAGGCGGCGATTGCCAGCGCTCATCCTTTGGCGACGGCGGCCGGTTTTGAAATCCTGGATAAAGGAGGTAATGTGTTCGATGCGGCCGTGGCCGTCAGCGCAACATTGGCGGTTGTCGAACCCTCGGGTTCCGGGTTGGGCGGCGGCGGCTACTGGCTGCTGCACCGGGAGCAGGATGGCTTTGAAACGATGATCGACGGGCGCGAGAAAGCGCCGTTAGCGGCTCATCAGGCGATGTACCTGGATAAGTCAGGCAAGGTGATTCCCCGTTTATCGCTTGATGGCGCGTTGGCTGCGGCCATTCCCGGACTGCCTGCGGCGTTGGTGCATCTATCGGAAAAATACGGGCGTCTGCCGCTCTCGGAAAGTCTGCAACCTGCGATCAGGGCGGCGGAGACTGGTTTTGCTATCGGCGAAAAGTACCGGAAGCTGCTCAAAGTCAGGGCTGATGTGATAAAAAAACATCCGACTACTGCGCAGATATTTCTAAGCGGCGGCAAAATTCCCGAGACCTACTCAATACTTCGACAGCCGGATTTGGCCGATACCTTAAAGCAGCTGGCCGATTCAGGCCGGGACGGATTTTACGGCGGCGAGATAGCCGACAAATTGGTGGCTGGCGTCAATAAGGCGGGAGGCATCTGGACCAAGCAGGATCTGGCTGCCTATCAGGTTGTCGAGCGTGAGCCGGTAAAAGGCAATTATCGCGGCATTAAAATTACCAGCGCCGCGCCGTCGTCATCCGGCGGCATCGTGTTGATTGAAGCGCTGAATATTCTATCGGGCTATGATTTGAAACAGGCCGATGAGCTGACCCGAAAGCATCTGATTACCGAGGCCCTGCGGCGCGCTTATCACGACCGGGCTTTATATCTGGGCGATTCTGACTTTATCGAGATGCCGGTCAAGCGCCTGTTGAATGAAGATTATGCGGCCGGATTACGCAGCAGTCTGCGGCCTGACAAGGCATTGCCCAGCGCGATGCTGTCAGGCGAAATCGAGCGGCAACCCGAAGGCGTCAATACCACGCATTTTTCGATTATTGACGAGCAGGGCAATCGGGTTGCCGCAACGTTGAGTGTCAACTTTCCGTTTGGCGCGGGCTTGGTGGCGGATGGAACCGGCGTGTTGCTGAATGATCAAATGGATGATTTTGCCAGCCTGCCGGGCGCGATGAACGGCTACGGGTTGGTAGGCGGCATTGCCAATGCGATTGCACCGGGCAAGCGCATGTTGTCCAGCATGACGCCCACTTTCCTTGACGACGGCAAAAACGTTGCGGTATTGGGAACACCCGGCGGCAGCCGCATTACTTCGATGGTGCTGCTGGCCGCGCTGGATTTTGCCCAAGGCCATGAGCCGGACTCATGGGTGCAAGTGCCGCGCTTCCATCACCAGTTTATGCCCGATGCGTTGGAATATGAAAAAGGCGCACTGTCGGCAGATGAGTTAACCGGCCTTGCCGCAATGGGGCATCAGCTGAAAGAGGCGCGTTACAATTATGGCGATATGCAGGCGGTGCAGTGGAATAAAACCACGCATCAGCTGGCTGCGGCCAGTGATCGCCGGGGCGAGGGCAGGGCTGTTGTTGGGCGTTAAGGTATTTTTCTTCGTTACCACACGCTGGGGTAATGCCATCAACTTAAGTCTTGCAGGAGTCGCTCCGTGCCCGCGACCGGCTCTGGCTGAGATTATTGAGCGCTGCCAAAATGTCGCGGGCATGGCCCGCTCCTACGGTGCCAGTTTCCTTGAATCAATGGCGGTGATGCGTTGTGCCGGAACGGGAACAAATATCAAATTCAGCAGGAATATGTGTTGAATACCGACACAATTCAAATGTGGCATGGCACTATCGCTGCTGAAGATGCGCATTATCAAAATTACTGGCGCGTTCTTGATACCGACGAGCAAGCCCGTGCCGGAAAATTTAAAAATGACTTGCTGCGGAAACGCTATGTTGAAGTGCATGGCCGTTTAAGGAATCTATTGGCCGGGATACTTAACGAGTCGCCGGAAAAGATACGCATAAAAACCGCCGAACATGGTAAGCCCTTTCTTGTCGATACGCCTGAGCTGGCGTTCAATCTGTCCCATTCGGCAGACGCTATGGTGATTGCCGTAGGTCGAAACTGCCGGTTGGGTGTGGATGTTGAGTTTTGTAAACCGAGAACCAGCATGGTTGGGCTGGTCGATAAATGTTTTGCCGAAGAAGAAATCGCCTACTGGAATGCGTTGCGGGAAGCTCAACAAACAGTTGAGTTTTACCGCTTCTGGACACGCAAAGAGGCCTTCGTCAAAGCCACGGGGCACGGAATTTCCTTGGGTTTGAGTCTTTGTGTCGTTAATCCTGAAAACCCGACCGGGTTTTTAAGGGTTCCGGAGGGTTGCGGCGAGGCTTCAACGTGGCATGTGGAGGATATAGATTTAGGACCGGGTGTTTGCAGTGCTTTAGTGGCGGATAAGGATATCGTTGGAGTTAAGCTTATAGCTTTGGAATTATGAGCTTGGTGTTAGTATTTTTCCCGATGACGGATAACGATCCGGATGTGCTGTTGCGCTATGCCGATCAAGCCATGTATATCGCCAAGCAATCGGGTAAGAACCGCTACCATTTCTTTGATCTCACGCATGATCAGTAAAGCTACGCCTATTGCACATTCGGCGGGAATTGGATAATCAGGGTGATATGCGTTTCAATTAACTACTGATGTTACGCAGTCAGTCGAATTTCGATCGCTTTAACATTAAAGTGTCGCTAGCGCGACAGTTGATTGAAGCGGGTTCTCGCACCCGAAGGCGAGTTACTTTCTTTTGCTTCGCCTCGGCAACTGCTCCTGCGTTGCT
>JAUXTH010000151.1 GCA_030679035.1 Methylobacter sp.
TTCCTTCACAACTGGCGTTATGACTCGTGCGCGACTGAAGTCGCGGCTCCGTTTATGTTTTTCCCTGATTTTTAAAGCAGAACTTAAAATCACTAAGCAGAAATTTGCACCATATCGCTTTATTTAAGCGCGATTGCCCTAATTCACAGGGTGCGATTAAAACACGGTTTTTAGAAAATTATCACCCACATCTATCCTTTTCTCTGATTGACGGTTTTGGCAAACTTCATCGAAAAGCTAAACAAAGTTAGTGAATCCGTTAAAATTAGCGTCTGTGCGTTTATGAGTGTTAGGAAATATGCGATCAATTAACTTGTCTCTCCAGAAGGCTTTTAAGCTTTTATTTATTGTTCAATTGCTTAGCGTAAGTTTTGTTTATGCTGGGGCTAAACAGACGATCAATGTTGCTTATTTGACCCAAGAGCAAAAAGCCCCACCGCCGTTGTCTAACCTGGATGCTTTTATCAAAGATAAGGGTGTTCTGGGGGCAGGGCTGGCGATTGATGATAACAACACGACCGGCCAGTTTACCGGGCAGCAGTTTGTGCTGAAAAAATTCATCGTGCCGCTGGAGGGCAATGTTGTCGATGCCTTTAATAAGGATATTGGCGATCAATATCCGTATGTCGTGGTTAATTTGCCTGCCGATGCTGTCAATAAAATAGCCGATTTGCCCGGCGCGAAGCGGAAGCTGTTATTTGATGTGGCGACAGTTGATGATGCGTTACGCAATGAGCAATGCCGCAATAACGTGTTGCATATTTTGCCGAATAGGGCGATGCGTGCCGATGCGTTGGCGCAATACATGATGAAAAAACGCTGGAACAAGTGGTTTTTAGTCATCGGCGCTACCGAGGAAGATCGTTTATTTGCCGATGCGATCAGACGGGCGGCTAAACGCTTCGGCATGAAAATAGTCGAGGAAAAAACCTGGGAGCACACTTACGATGCGCGGCGCACGGCCCAATCGGATGTGGCGGTGTTTACCCAGGTCGACGATTATGACGTATTGGTTGTTGCCGATGAGCAAGGCCAGTTTGGCGAATATCTGGAATACAGAACCTGGAATGCAAGGCCGGTGATTGGTACTCAGGGACTGGTTGCTACGGCATGGCATCGAACTCATGAACAATGGGGCGCGGTGCAGATTCAAAACCGCTTTAAAGAGCAAGCGGGGCGCTGGATGGAAGAGCAGGATTACGCCGCCTATCTGGCGGTCAGAGCCATCGGCGAGGCGGCCACCCGTACCAAATCCAACGACGTAAACCAGCTTAAGGATTATATGTTGAGTGATGCGTTTGCGTTGCAGGGTTATAAAGGCAATCCGTTGTCGTTCCGGTCCTGGGACGGGCAGTTGCGGCAGCCTGTGTTGCTGGCGGCACCCAGATCATTGGTTGCCGTAGCGCCGATTGAAGGCTTTTTGCATCCCAAAACCGAACTCGATACCTTGGGTTATGATCAACCTGAATCGACCTGTAAATGGAGTAAGTAATCATGAAAAATGTATTTGTATCAAGGAATGCTTGTGGGGGCGACTTTAGTCACCCTTTAGCGCAATGGGCGACTAAAGTCGCCCCCACAGCCGTTTTTGCCATTTTATCGATTGCATTAGTTGCAAATGCGCAAGCAGAAACGGTGTTCGTCACCTTGGAAAAAGACAATGCACTGGCGGTTGTCGATCCGATTGCCGGTAAGTTGATCAGAACGGTGGAAATCGGCCAGCGCCCGCGAGGCATCATCATCAGCCCCGATAATAAGTTTTTGTACGTGGCGGTCAGCGATGACGACACCATCAAGATTATCGACGCCGAGACGCTCAAGGAAACCGGAAGATTGCCGTCCGGCGAAGACCCTGAGACCTTCGCGTTAAATCCTGCGGGCGACCGGCTTTATGTGTCCAACGAAGATGATAGCCTGGTAACCGTCATCGACATTAAACATAAAAAAGCCGTTAAACAGATTAAGGTTGGCGTGGAGCCTGAGGGCATCACCGTGAGCCCCGATAATCTTTGGGTAGCCAGTGCTTCCGAAACGACCAATATGGTGCATTGGATCGATACCAAAACCAATGCGATTGTCGAAAATACGCTGGTTGATCCGCGCCCTCGCGCGCTGGGTTTTACCGCCGACAGCCGGCAGTTGTGGGTCACCTCGGAAATGGCCGGAACCTTGATGATTCTGGACGTAAAAACCAAGCAGCTCGTTAAAACCATCAAGTTTGATGTACAAGGCGTGACGGCCGATAAAATCCAGCCGGTCGGCGTGGTTATCGATAAAGATAGGAAGCGCGGCTATGTGGCCTTGGGGCCGGCAAACCGTGTCGCAGTGATTAACGCCCAGACCTTTGAAGTGGAGAAATATCTGTTGGTCGGTCAGCGGGTTTGGAATCTGGCGTTTTCGCCGGATCAAAAACGGCTTTACACCACTAACGGCACCAGCAACGATATTTCGCTGATCGATCTTGAGGCTCAGACAGTGACCAAATCGGTCGGTGTGGGTACTTACCCGTGGGGAGTTGCAGTAAAACCATGAACTCGTCCATAGCGTTATCCGTCGAAGATTTAAGTTTTTCCTACGGCGGTAAAAAAGCACTGACCCAGGTCAATTTCAAGATTAAGCCGGGCGAATGCACGGTTTTATTAGGCCCTAACGGGGCGGGGAAGAGCACTTTGTTTTCCCTGATTACCCGGTTGTATGACACCCGCGACGGGCGTATCGAGCTGTGCGGCTTTGATATTAAGCGGCAAACGCTGTTAGCGTTGGCAAAACTGGGCGTGGTTTTTCAGCAGACTACCCTGGATATGGATTTGTCGGTCATGCAAAACCTGCGCTATCACACCTCTTTGCATGGCATGGGGCGAAAACAAGCCGAGCAAAGAATTCAGCAGGAGCTGGAACGCTTGAATATGTATGATCGGCGCTTTGAGAAGGTGCGCCAGCTCAATGGCGGTCACAGGCGGCGCGTGGAGATTGCCAGGGCGTTATTGCATAAACCGTCGGTGCTGGTGCTGGATGAGCCTACCGTCGGTTTGGATGTGCCCAGTCGGCTGTCTATCGTCGAATATGTGCATCAATTAGCCGTCGAGGAAAATTTGGCGGTGTTATGGGCCAGTCATTTGATTGACGAGATTTATCCGGGCGATCATTTAATCGTGCTTCATAAAGGGCAGGTTAAAGCCAACGGAACGGTTGATGACGTGCTTAATATAACCAACACGCCAACGATTAAAGATGCTTTTTATAGTTTGACGCAAGGAGAGCAATGATGAGGCTGCTACATTACTGGCGCGCCATGTGGGGCATCATCTGGCGTGAATTATGGCGTTTTGTGACCCAGCGCGAGCGGTTTATTTCCGCTTTGGTCAGGCCTTTGGTCTGGTTGTTTGTCTTTGCGGCCGGATTCAGGGCCGCCTTAGGGCTTGCGATCACCCCGCCTTACGAAACCTATATTCTTTACGAGGTTTACATTACTCCTGGCCTGATCGGCATGATCCAGCTGTTTAACGGCATGCAGAGTTCATTGTCGATGGTTTACGACCGGGAAATGGGCAGTATGCGTATCCTGATGGTTTGCCCGTTGCCGCGCTGGTTTTTATTACTCAGTAAGCTGATGGCCGGTACCGGCGTATCCATTTTACAAGCGTATGTGTTTTTAGCGATTGCCTGGTTTTATGACATCCAGGCGCCGTGGCAAGGCTATTTGTGGATATTGCCGGCGCTGTTATTGTCGGGGTTAATGCTGGGCGCGTTGGGCTTGTTGCTGTCATCTTTTATAAAACAACTGGAAAATTTTGCCGGGGTGATGAACTTTGTGATTTTCCCGATGTTTTTTATGTCAACCGCATTGTATCCTTTATGGAAAATAAAGGAGTCCAGTGCGCTGCTTTATAATCTGGCGCAATACAATCCGTTTTCCCAGGCTGTAGAGATGATCCGTTTCGCGCTGTACGGGCAGTTCAATAGTATGGCGTTTATTTATACGCTGGTTGCCTTTGTCGTATTCATGGCGGCGGCAATCATTGGCTATAATCCATCAAAAGGGATGATGACGAGAAAAGGCGGGGCTTGATGCCTCAAACAATGGATCGTGATACTGTTGGCAATTGTATGTGGGGGGCGTTAGCCGCCCTTTAACGCAATGGGCGACTACAAAAAGTAGGCGCATTAGGCGAAGTCGCTCCACCCTAAAATATATATTCGGTGAATATGTGAAGAACTCTTTTTTTCTGGTTATTCCAACGCAACAAAAAAATCCCCAGCGCCTGAAAGAATTTGAAGCTAAGGCGCTGCAACACTGGATTACTGAACTACCTACGGCTAATCCCGGCTTAGCCACGCGCCTGCTGCACGATTTGCTTATCGATTTTAATGCCATCGAAATGAAGGCCCAGTTAAGGCTGGATGCACTGGAGCTTTTAAGCCCCAGTGTTCATGACATTGAAGATTATCTTCGATCCAGGTTGATAAAAGCAGGCTTCCCAAAAGAAGATAATGACAAGAAAATTTTGAGTGTATTGATTTCAATCGAAAAGGAATTCACTATCGGCTATTGGATGGTGCTTAAGGAGCTAACCAAGCGTGATGTCAGCTGGTTTCAAGGGAAGAATACGGCATTAACGATTCAGCGCTGCATTAAAGGGCTGGGCAATATTATTGTCAGCCATTTCATTATGGGCATGCCGATACCTGACTGGGTATGGATAGATTTACATTCACTTTACGGCCTGAGCGTAAAAATAAAAAACAGCACGACCAAGGTTAGCAACGAGACAAGTCAGTCCAATAAAGCCAGTACACCCGAAGACTGCTATCGCCAGATCCTCTTGCTCAGCCTTGCTGACCCGACCGGCTTAATGCAAAAGGAAATTTTGTTGGCTTATGGCTTTATAGAAACGATAGGTGCGTTGGTTGAACTAAAAAAAGAGCCGGTGAAGGATCAGCAAATACAGTGCATCGTCTTAACGGACGAGGACAAAGCGCCGCATTACCAGTATGAAGCCAGCGCTAAAAACGATTCAGCCATGCTGTATCTGGACTTTAGCAAATTGTTCAAGGCGTTTAAGCAGAAAGGAAAATTGATTAACGCGGCGGAGGCAAGGTTCAGCTCGATGCATGTGTTGAACAATAACATCGAAAAACCCTCAGCGGAACTGCTCGATTATCTTGAACAACGGTGGATGGGTGTTGATTTGCAGGGCATACCCTTTTTTAGCGACAGATCGGATCGATACATTGCCGTGGGCCTTGAGTCCACTCATGAGCTGCAAAATGCGCTGGAACCCGTCGGCGGAAAAGATCTGGAGTTTCTCGTTCAATCGGCGTCTGACCGATTATTGTCCGGCGTATTTACAAAAACGGGCGTCCTGTCGGTAGGAAGCCTGGTCAGCTTCAGAAAAGCCGATAGTCCCGAGCATAAGCGCTCGTTAGGAATAGTCAACAAGGTCGTTGTCGATAAGCAAAGCGGCAGAATTAACTTTGGTATGCAGTTATTGGCTCATCAATCCATTGCCGTCACCTATGTTCAATTGGACGAAGCGGGGAAAGATGTTCCGCAAAAAGGCCTGTTTTACAACGCGAAGGAACTGGAAGATGAAAAAAGCTACATTATTACCGACACTTTTATGCTGAAAGATAGCGATATTATTCGGATATTTTTGAGCAATGAAGACTTTCCTGTTGTATTGAGCAACCGGAAGAACGTCGGCTTGGGGTACTGGCAGTTTGAATGCCGACGAGTGGCGGAAAAGGGCAAGGCGGTGGCAGCACAGGCTAAAAAAGGCTATGATTTCATTTAAATAACGCATGCTATTGAATTATATAGCCATATGCATATAGCACTTGAAAAGTTTTTTTATCGTGGTAAGTTGGCGTGTCAAGTTGATTGGTGGCGATGAATTGTCGACTTTTTAGTGGGCATCTGAATAAAATTGAAGGTACGGGCTCATAGAGAGGGTGTTTGTGTATATGAGTTACCGGAGGAATCAGGTAATATGCTTTGAGCAAAAACCTGAATATAAAAAAAATTACAATTGTGAGGATAAGAAATGAGTAATGAAGAAAACGCTAAAAAATCTGTAGATGCAGCTAAAGAAACGGCCGGTAAGCTGTTTTCAATGATGATGGACTTAAAAGAAAAAAGCCCCAAAGTATTTTTTGGCGCTATTGGCGGCATCGTTGTCCTGCTGCTTATCATCATGATGAGCGGCGGTGATTCAGGTGTTCTTCCCAAGACTTCGACCAAAAGTCTCGTTTCTGGGCAACGGTATGTTTTGAAAAACCCCAATACTTACGAAATCGAATCGCCTATCCAATTGGTTGCAGTGCCTGGGGCGATAGCGGCATTTGACGACAGTGAAGATGCAGAGAAAGGCAAGGTTGAGTCTTGCCGACGTATCGCTCAGGGAACGCCGGTAACTGCCGTAGACTTCCAAGATTTTGCCGGCAAGAAAAATGCATTTGTCAAAGTTCAAATTGAAGAAGGCGAATGCAAAGGCAGTTCAGGTTGGGTTTTGGCAATTGATGTTCAATAATGATTGACAAGGTTCCAAAAGAATTTATAATAGCTGAATAAATTGAAGCGCGGGAATAGCTCAGTGGTAGAGCACAACCTTGCCAAGGTTGGGGTCGCGAGTTCGAATCTCGTTTCCCGCTCCAATTAATTTAAAAAAAGCCGCGAAATATCGCGGCTTTTTTATTTCTCTTTTATGGCTGCGTAGCAAAATGGTTATGCAGTGGCCTGCAAAGCCATCTACGGCGGTTCGATTCCGCCCGCAGCCTCCATAGAAGTTAATAAAAATCAACCGCTTATCATGGCGGTTTTTTTTCGCCTGAAATAAATAGCTTGCAATAATAGACATAAATGAGCTAAAAATACCCCAAAAATACCGAAAGAAGTGGTTAAAACCACTCCGAGACATCTTGGCAGGGGGCTTACGCGAGAATGGCAACAATACGGCAACGCTCGGCAGGTAGCTGGGAAATTATTATCAGGCGCAAAGGTATTCTGCCTAAGCCGCATTATGCCAGCGCTGAGACAGAAGATGAAGCGCGGGCTTATGCAGTCGGCGTGGAGCGATTGCTTGATCAAGGTATTTTGCCGGTGGAGTTGCAGGACTCTGCCCCGCCAGCGGTGCCGACGGTCGATGTGTGGGCTAGGCAATACCTGGTTCAGGTGTCAATATCTGAGTCTGACCGGCTACTGCTTAATGCTATGCTGCCCAAACTTACCACATTTAAAACGGCACAAATTAACATTGCCTGGGCGCAAGCCTGGGTTTCTGAGATGAAGCAAAAAGATCGGTTGTCGCCCAGCTCTATACGACACAAAGTCGGCGCGGTTGCTCGGCTATTGGATTGGTGTTTGCGAAATGAGTGGCTTGGAGCAAATCCGCTGCGGATGCTGTCTAAGCGTTATGCTAGTTACACTGCATCGGATGGCGATAAAAAAACCGATACTGAGCGCGACCGGCGGTTGTTGCCTGGGGAGCATGAAAAGATTATCTGGGTTTTGGACGGGAATTTTCCTAAAGGGGTTCAGCGCGGCATAACGATGAATGACCGGTTGGCATGGCATTTGCTGTTTACGCTGGCCGTTGAGACTGCAATGCGGCTTCGGGAAATGTACACGTTATCAATCGATCAGGTTGATCTGGATAAAAAAACGATCTTCCTGGATAAAACAAAAAACGGCTCTAAACGACAGGTGCCACTATCGTCTGTGGCGTTGGCTGCGCTGGAGGCATGGAAGCCGAAAGGTGATTTAATTTTTCCGTTTTGGGATGGACAGCATGAATCGTTGCGCAAGACGACGATGAAATTAAGCCGGAAGTGGACGACGATTGCGCGGCTGGCCGGGTGCGATGATCTGCATTTCCACGATCTGAGGCATGAGGCGGTTTGTCGTCTTTATGAGCGCACCCGGATGACGGATTTGCAGATTGCAAAAACAAGCGGTCACAAGGACTTGCGGTCGCTGTCGCGCTATGCCAATTTGCGCGGCAGCGACCTGTCCGAAATGTTGTGGTAAATCACTGGTACGCGGCTAGATTAACTCTATTTTTTGACGGCCTTCCACGTTTTAACGGCTCTGCCGGTGTAATTACTTGCGCCTCTTTTTTTGCTGCGTGTTGTTCTTGTTGAAATTTGCGTGCTTGCTGTTCGCGCCTGCTGCGTTCGCGCAGGTGGTCGATCAGGTCTTGCCGAACAAAGCGCCAGTCATCACCCATTTTGGTGCCGGGTATTTCGCCGCTGTTGGCCATGCCCCGGATGTAGGGCGTGGAGACGCGGAACATTTCAGCTGCTTCAGCAGCGGTTAGTATCTCGTTCATGGGTTTAACTCTGATAATATTCGGCTCATGGTGTCGATTTTCCCCCTCGTTTTTCATTATCGGTAATTACAGCCAATTATTTTAGAACTTCCTTAATCATTTCAACCTAGTCGTCAAGTTCATTACGCGTCCTTTTGAACCCATCCAAGAAGTGTCTTGCCTCGGCGGATGCTTTAACATGTGGCAATGCCTTCATACTATGAACTCCAAACGACGGTTTCTCTCTATTGTTGATAGTTGGTTTAAAGAATGTCGACATTGTTATCGTTGGTATTAGTTTTGCTTGTGGTTATGCCCATGGCCGCATTGATAGCGTCAATCGTTGTATAGATCTCCGTTTTGCCATATAAAAAACCGGACACCGTTTTTTATAAAGTATTTTTCGATGTCGCTGAGCCAGTCATAGCCAGTGGCTTTAAGTTTTTCATAAGTTACCAGTCGTGCCATCCCAAAAAAAACTATTAAGTACGGCAAACACTGCACACATTATGCTGCAGTTCATTATTTGTTAATTTCGCACTACGACAGTGTCCACAACGCACTAATTTAACGACACCGATTTCTAACCACGTTGAAATTACCCAGGCATCCGAGAAATCAAGCAGTGGATCGGTATTTGATACGGAATTGATATACGAACGGTAACGCCGATATCCATTAATCACGCGTCTTGCACAATGCTGACGGTTTTCAAGTCGAAAAAAAACAGCGCAGAGCGTAGATTCCTTAAGTTTCGAGAAACTTTTACACATAAATAGAGGTGACGTTCTCATCGAACCGCTTGATGGGGAACGTTGATGCATGTCCACAAACGCCTTGCGAAGAATTGCTGGTGACAACCCCGTTTCCTTCGCTACGATGGATATCCGTGCATCAAGAGACAGTAGCTCCACTGCCAAGGCATGTCGATTAAGCGTATCCAGACTCATAGAAATCCTCTAAATTGCCAACAACATTCAAAAAGACATCAATCTCAGATGCATCGAGTGCAGCTAATCTTGCTGCAAATTCAGGCGAAAACCTGGGCTCAAAACAGATAACACCGGCATTGGCGATCCGGCGAATCAGCTCAATGTCCATATTTGAAAGGGACTTTGCCATGCTGCTATTGATGCCAAAAATGGCTTGTGCCGCCGATGTATCAAGTCTTGACAGCTCCCGGGCCTTGATTAGCAACTCAAGGGTTAGGTCCGATATGTCACCGCAGGATCTTGTCTGACGCGCGGAAAGTTTGTCTAAATAATCACTTGATTGATCACAGGCGGCTCGATATGAAATGAGGTGCTCATCTTTGAGATTGATTAATCTCAGCTTATTATTTAGGGCATGACTGCCGAACTCGATGACAATGGGAAAAATAAAATCCTGAAAAAAAAGTGGCGATACATTTGAAACGCCATCAAAGTCAACTAAACATTTATCTCCTGAATTAATCAGTTTTTCTGTAATGATTTTGGAAAGCCGGGTGCCTTGATTATTCAAGATGTCACTCTTGAAAAGTTCTTTTAACGAAATCATAAGTCATCCTTGCTCAAGGTAGTTTCGATGTGTGGCTTTTTCTTTCTTTTCATCCCGTGCATCCGTGGCCGCAATCGCAATTGCTTCCATTTTTGTCGGCCTATAGAGTCGGTAGTAGCGTCACATAGCGGGCAGAACTTGTATGGGTCTGGAAATTCTCTGATAGCGACATACGATGAATGACATCGACTGCACGTCATTCCACAGAGGTATGACATACTAATTTGCTGGCTTATATGCCAAGCTCTATTGATGTTTAAGATTTTTGGTTTGTCCATCAATGTCTGTTCGTAAATGCTGTAGGCAGCCAGATAGATTTCCCCTTTGCTCGTTGATGTGATCGAGGTATTTTGGGAAAGTTTCTGAAAAACATTGAAATAAATGGAGGCGTGCAGGCAGTTCTCGGGTGACTTGGAAATCCAGTCCGGATCGTAGGGTAGTAAACCGGCATTAGGCCCATGACCATGAATTTCTTTATGAAACTGGAGCGCTGATGCCTTGGAGATTTGGCATACCGCTCTGACTATAGAGGGACGACCTCCTTTTTCTATAATGCCTTTAGCCAGATCTAATTTTCTTTGTAGTCCCAAAATGTCGCTCTCTTTTGGTGTTAGTCGCAGATGTGATTCCGTCATCTTGCCAAGCTCCCTTTAGGCATATGCCGTCACCGGCAATAAAGCGGCAAGAATGTTGGGTGGAGTGGTTGTTGGTGTCGCTGTGACCGGTAATATCGTAAATACAGCTCTACCGCACTCCGCCAGTTCCTTTAGTTCTTCAAGCGACATGCATGACATTCTCTGGATTTCCACAGCATTCAGATTGAATTTCCAAATAGCATCCATAGGATGATGCCGAGCACACTCACGAACCACCATCAAAAACTGGAAGTTGAGATTTTTTAGGTCGTCGTTAACAAGATTCATACTGATTTATATCTAGGTATTGGGGTGGTTGAATTTTGAATGGGATTAAATAAAAGTCATAGCTCGAAAGATTACAAAAAAACGAACATACCTGCGCAACCCTTGCTCTGCATGGCTTGTAAATTACTCACAAGAGTATTTTACGGATAACAAAAATAACGCAAGGGGGTAAACGGGCGAAAAACGATATTTTTTTGAGGTTTTTAGAAAAAATTTAAGGACTAAACCTGGGTCTGCGTTTCGAAATCAAAAGAGGCCGAAAAACCGCGTCTTTCACCCCGATGTAAAAGATTTTTTTCTTGTAAGATTTTCATCACGCCGTCAACCGCGAGGAAAAATTTATGAGAAAAGTAGTTGCCATTTGTTTATGCGCAGCATTTGCCGCACAAATCCCATCTTCAAAATAATTCATAACCACATAACGGAAAAAAACCATGGCAATACTATTGATTAAAGGCGGTAACATCAGCCTGACTAAAACCGATCCATTCTTAAAAAACATCATTGTTGGGCTGGGATGGGATGTTAGAGAAACCGACAGCGAAAGCTTCGATCTCGACACATCCATATTGATGATCCAATCGGACGGAAAAGCGCGATCAGACCGTGATTTCATTTACTACCATCAAAAGGATTCTGCTTGTGGCGCCGTGCATCATACCGGTGACAACAGAACCGGAGCGGGGGATGGTGACGACGAGTCGATTCATGTGTTTCTCGACAGAGTGCCGGCAGAAATCCACAAGCTGATTGTTTGTGTGTCTATTTACGAAGCCGACAAAAAGAAACAAAACTTCGGTCAAGTCTTGAGTGCCTTTATACGACTGGTTAATAAAGAGACTCAGCAAGAGGTCACACGGTATGACCTGAGCGAAAATGCCTCCATGCATACAGCCATGATATTCGGTGAGATCTACCGTTATGACGGCGAGTGGAAATTTAAAGCGGTAGGACAAGGTTTTCAAGGCGGCCTTGCAGAATTAGTCAGACTGCACGGTATCAATGCATGAATTCATTAACACCTCTCAAACTAATTTTAGTTTTGTTCGCCTGTGGCCTCAGTGGCGCTTTAGGCGGTTATTACGCAGCCTCTTTTTCGCCAATCCCCGCACAAATCGCTGTGGTGGATGTTAGCGCTTTGGTTATGAAAGCCGTCGAAAAAAATGCAACCCAGACGGAAGATGATGCCAAGGCATTAACTGCACGAGTCAAGGCAACGACCGATAAATTGGTTCAACGGGGCATTGTCGTACTGGATGCCCAATCCGTTCTTAATGCACCTGAGGAAGCTTATGTCAGCATTGAATGACCATCAATTTTTAACGTTTGATCTTTTTATTGAAAGAAGCAAATCCTTTAGCCCTATTCTGGTTAAACATCTCAAGTCCCATGCTATTACCTGGGCGCTACTGGCTTCACTTTACGGAGTTGTTCACGCCAATTACCGGCTGGCTATCAATCAAACACCAAGCCTCCCTTACACACTGTTTCTGATTTGTCTCAATGACACCGTGGAAACAGGCGGATTCATAGCGTTCAAATGGCACAATGGCGCTCCCTATCCAGAGGGATACACGTTCACAAAGCGACTACTCGCAGGCCCAGGCGATGTTGTGACCAAAAAGGGGCGTGACTTTGTGGTGGGCGAACGAACGCTAGTGGGAAAGGACGTCGGGTTAAGCCTGAAAAAACTATTCCCAAACGATGAGCTGCGGGAAGGCAAGAACACCCTTCAGCTCAATAAATACTTTGTCGCCGGCGACCATGAATACAGCCTGGATTCGCGTTACAACCTACTCGGGTTGGTGGATAAAAAAGATGTCATTGGCCGTGCGTACCCGATTTTCTAGTCGCCTCTTCGCAGTATTGATACTGCACCTGTCGTCCTCAATCGCAAGTGCGGGCGAGGACGATTTTTTTATCAAAGAGATCATGAAAGAACAGCAACCGAACATGAATCGTCAGCTACCGGATTGGCTCAAAACCAAACCGGCGACACTCAGCCCTGTTTTTGAGCAATTATTGAAAGAGGGGAATAACGGTCCTCACGTCAATGCAAACGATGCAGACATGGAAAAATTACGCAGCTCGGAAAAACCGATACAAGGGCGATGGATATTTGTGTCAATGAGTATGCCGGCGCAGGAACTTAAAGCCGCTGCAGAAGAAGCTTCGGCTACAAAGTCCTCGCTGGTGTTCCGTGGCGTAGAAAAGGGGAACGATACAGGCACCATTACACGCAGGCTGTATGCAACCGTGAAAGACATTAAACCGATACCCGGCGCAGTAATAGATCCCCTATTATTCACCCGATTCAATGTGCAAGCGGTACCGACCATGATTGAGACCAATGCTGATGGTGAAACACGCACTGCTCGCGGGTTACCCGGATTTGCATGGATGTCCAAACAGGATGCCGGTGATCTCGGTCAAAGAGGTCCGGTGTTTGATATTGCCGAACCCGACATGATTGAAGAGATGCAACGGCGCATGACCGAATTCGACTGGGAAAAAGAAAAGAAACATGCGCTCGATAATTTCTGGGCGCAGCAAAAGGACTCAGTTAATCTTCCGGTTGCCGAGAAAAACCGTGAGCGTCGTATTGATACATCGATCGTTTCAACGCAGGACATTTTTCATCCTGACGGTAGATTAATTATTAAAAAAGGGCAGACGATTAATCCACAAGCCCTGATGCCCATGCGTCACGCCTATATTCTGTTTGACGCCACAAACAAAAAGCAGGTTGAAATCGCAAAAAAAATCGGCGACGAAATGTTGGTAAAGCAAAAACCGGTAGTTTACTTATTTTCCAAAATGAACACCGAGAACGGATGGGATCATTACAACCAGACGACAGCGTTGATGAACGCCCCCATTTACAAACTCAACAAAACCATCATTGAACGATTCCGGATTCAGTCGTTGCCCTCGGTTGTTGAAGGACAAGGCGATACTATCCTGGTAAGGGAAATTGACGTAAGGGTGTTGAACTGATGCGAATTATTTTTACCCTTATCGTGTGTGTCTCGTCCCTGGTTTTTCAAACGACGCCATTAGCGCAAGACGTCGCCACCGCTGAAACCACGCAAAATATCGACGTTACCAAACTGCTTTGCCCGGATGCCGACTTTTGGGGAAAGAAAATGCTCACCGGTGTTTGTTGGTCATGTTTGTTTCCTGTTCGCTTGATGGGGTTCACTATTTTTGATGAGGGCGACGATTTACCAGACGGAGCTACAAAAAAAGCGTTTTGTGCATGCAGTGGTGACGAAGGGCTTCCTACGTTCGGTATAACGGGAGGTGCCTGGCTGCCGGCCAGACTGATTGAGGTTGTCAGAAAACCGTATTGCTCACCAATACTCGGCGGAACATCATTTAACAGTGGCGTCCGTTTATGGGGAGGACACAAGGAGGTAGAGGGGGATGGCACCGACAAAACGTACTACAACTATCATTATTGGGCTTTCCCTCTGTATGCGATTTTGCAATTATTTGTTCAAAACAACTGCAACGCCGGAGGACTTCGTAATCTGGATATGATGTACATGTCCGAATTGGATCCGACCTGGAACGTCGACGAACTTGCATTCTTCATGAATCCCGAAGCCGTTGTATTCGCCAACCCATTGGCCGTTGCCGCCTGCACTGTTGATTGTGCTACTACGACGGTTTCCATGCCCATGACATCGCTATTTTGGTGCGCAGGATGCTGGGGCAATCTGTATCCATTTACTGGAAATATTGCATCAGACGCATCAGCGCCCCGTGATACCAGTCTTTTAACAGCAAGGGTTCTGGCCTCACTCCATCGCAAGGCCTTAGCCCACAAAACCTATGGGGATGATGCGCTGTGCGGAGGGAAGATCTACCCGATGATCCCCAAGCAGCAGTACAAGCTGAGCACCTTGTTTCCTTTAGCAGAAGCTAATGCGGAGGAACTTGAAAGCACAGATGCCAATGGAGTGAAGCACACAAAAATCCTTGACAACTGCTGTCACTGGATAGGTGAATCGACTTTCAAATGGGGTGAACATCGCACTATCCCAGGCACGGGCGAAGACTATGTTTACCTGATCTGGCGTTACACGGAATGCTGTCTTACCGGCGATAACGATCATTAAAAAGAAGTTTGAGTCCAATAATGCGATTTATTACCAAACCCATTGCCTGGGCTCTGATTGTTTGTCTGACGCATAACCCGGTTGCGGCGGTTTATATGATGACGGGTCTGCTGTTCTTTAAGCCATTTCCTGCATTTGCTGACGCATTTCTTGATCAAGCCGCCGAAGGCCAAACCTTCGGTACGGGTTTAATGACGGGCTATAGTATCCCCAGTGTAAACAGTTCGACTGGGGAGATGACGCTCACGAACGGCGCGGTTGCTGGCCAAAAAGTGCAGCAGAACGAGCTGTTTCAGGAAATACAGCCGGGTTCAATGGATGGTATTTCAGCATCCTATGGGGACGCCGCCACATTGGGTACGCAGGTAAATAACGATCTCGGATCACTCACGACCGGCACGTCGACACATGCCTACGCCTATCAAACCCTGATGGGCGCTAATACAGCGATGCCTAATATGTACAACGATCCAATATGGAAAACATCGGACGACATCTATAGCCTGAAATCGCCATTAATCAATGACCTGTTTAATGGGTGTGACAAGCAAACGAGCTATTCCGATACATCCTGCCCGATCCACATGGAGGATCTGAAGACCTGCAAGAAAACATTCAAAACCGAGTCGTGCAAAGTTAATAGGGTGATTACGCCGATCCCTGATACATCAAAACCCGTGCAAAAAGTATCGGTATCCAACGCAAGCGAAGTGTTCTTCAATGACACGGCATTGCCGGATGAGATCAGCATGCAAGTCGGGAATCCATGGAATGGATGGAATCAAGGAGATGGGTGCTGGTATGAAAGTTACACACTGACAATAAATGTTGTCGACGCCAAGCGATTGATTAGCGCAAAATTGGCCCAGGTGATAGGCGACGGCGGCGCACAAGTTATTATTGACGGCACTGTCATTTGGAACTTGGCCGGCGGCGGTTGTTTAGATATTGACCCCTGGTCGTTTTCCCCAAACATTGATATTTTGCCGTACCTAACACCTGGGCAGCATACTATTACATTTACGATCTTTTCTGATGACGATTCAACGCCTGACGGTGGCTCTTATTTTACGATTAAGAAAAAACCGGATTTTGAAGAAAGCTTTATTGATTATCCGGCTGGCTGTCGTGCCCGCCTCTTTGCCAACGGGCCACCAACCGGCACGACGCCGTCCTTTATTTCAAGTGGTTCGTTAAATGATCAAGCCTCAACAGATTGGTGGAAGTGTACGGATGCGGCCAATTCAAGAACATTTGGTTCTATAACGATTACGCCAGATCCATACGCGCAATATTTGCAACCGATCTTGCCAGATCCTCCGGCGTCACCGCCGGCACCCATTTGTTATGCTGCAGAAACTCGTGTCCCAGGGCATATAACGTTACCGTGCTTTACCGACAAGGACGGTTACCAGGTTTGTCCTCAGTACGATTTCAATCTGGACGAACACACAAATTGCGATGAATTAACCTCAAATCCACAGTGCGGGTACGTTGGGGAAACGTGTGCGGCTGGCGCCGTGAGTCCGGTAACCGGGGTTTGCCAGGAATTTATTGTTACCTATGACTGCGGCACCGATCGTGCGGCAAGTTGCGATCAGGTAAACGATGGTGAAAAAACCATCTGCGATAGCGGTATTCGTTGCATGGGAGGGGAATGCATCGATCAAAAAATAGAGTCGAACAAGGATTTTATTCGGGCCGCCACCGCATTACAAACGCTCAATCAGGCACAACAAAGCAACGGTTGCGATCCATCCACTGGCGATTGCGCTTTGTTTGCCGGCGAGCCCATGGAGTGTCAAATGGCGGATCTATCCATCTTGGGGCAGGTCGATTGTTGCAACATGCCGATCCAAGGCAGTTGGATCGATTACATGTGGTTGGCAACTAATACCTGGGAGCTGGCCGATACCTCTGTGGAAGCTTATTCCATCGCACAAAACGGAGCTGTTCTTACAGATATGGTTGGCGCATGGAATATGGTATCTAGCGGTTCCGTGCTTCAGGCGCCTATTGGCGTTATCACGGATACCTGGAGCGCCGTCACCGAGCCGTTTACATCCATGTATGATTCTGTAGCATCGATGCTTGGCGAGGAAATTGGCACAAATTTAGGCATAGAAGCTGCAAAACAACAAGTTGTGCAGTGGATGGGGGAATGGGTTGCGTCCATATTTGGTGATGCGGCAGCATCGACATTGTTGGCAGCCACATCAACTACTGTGGGGACAGTTACGACAACCACGTATTCAATGGCCGGATCAATGCTGTCTTCAATTATCACAGTAGTCGGCATTATTTATGCGATTTATCAGATCGCAAAAATGGTTGTGCAGCTGATTTTTGCCTGCACTGAGGAAGAAGTTAAGCTAAACATGCTCAAGCAGCAACGGTTATGCACCTCGGCCAGCGAAATTGGTGACTACTGCTCATCTGAAACACTCTTTGGTTGCGTTGCCAGAAAAGAAGCGTATTGCTGTTTTAGCAGTCCATTTTCCAGGATATTTCAACAACAAGCGAGGCCACAGCTGGGCATAACGTTCGGCGACCCTAAAGCGCCGACATGCGAAGGGCTTCCTATTAATAAAATATCCCAGTTGGATTTTGACAAAATGGATTTCAGTGAATGGATCAATATGATGAAAATTTCAAATCTATTGCCCGTCGACAGCCTGACAGCCGACTCAATGTACGATAAAGCCAACGTTACCAAAGGCAAACTACCTAACACTCAAAATACTAACACTCAAGATCGTTTAAATACTCAAACGCAAGGCAGTGATATTGATTCTATCAGACAGCATTTCTTGGACAATCTTTAACATTGATCAAAGATTAGCCATTTTAAAAGTCCGTAGTAAGGTTAAAAACACCGCCTTTTAGGCGGTCAGATTTATCTATGATTTTTTGACGTATGATATTGCTCTGAACTGAAAAGTAGGGGTCTTATGGATTACCGTTATGGAAGTCATACTGTTTTTAAAATTCAATATCATTTTGTGTTTGTCACAAAGTATCGATACAAGGTGTTGAAAGGTGACGTTGGTTTGAAAGTTCGTGAACTGATTAGGCCAACTTGTGAAGCCTTTGAGATAGAAATTCTGAAAGGTGTTGTCAGTCAGGATCATATCCATATTTTGGTTTCTGCGCCACCCAATCTCGCGCCGAGCGAAATCATGAGACGGATTAAAGGAAGAGGTTCGATGAAGCTGTTCGAGAGTTTTCCAGATTTGAAAAAAACGCTACTGGGGACGTCATTTCTGGGCACGGGGTTACTTTTGCGTGACTTCTGGTGAATTGACAGATGAAATGATAAAAAATTATCTGGGACATCATTTTGAACCCAAAGGTGATGATAATTTTAGGACAGAAACATGAACGGGTCTTATGACCCGTATCCGGACTTTAGTCCATTATACGAACCCACCAGCTTTAGCTGGTAGTTGTTCAGTTAAACTCAGGTTGACTCAATGATTGCTGTGCGGATGTGCGTTACGGGTCATTGTCAGTCCGAGATTGAGATCAAAAACGTTATGGAAGATAACGATAGAATTCAAAGAAAGGCGGCTCACTACACCGTGAAGCGCATAGAGAAAGTGATTGGCCAGTTCTTAGTCAATTTAACGTCTGCCCAGATAAGGCAGGCGTTCAGAAGGAAATTTGACAAATTGAATACAGGGTTATCCACAGAAAATGTGGATAACCTGCAGGCAAATTTTAAGTTGAGTCGGTGTCTGTCAAATGGTGGTTTTGCTTGGCCATTTTGTTGAGTAAGTGGGGTTATGTTAAATTGGGGGTGATACAGCTTTAGGCAGTTAGTTGCGCAAAGTGTGAGATGGCTATTTCGTAAAAATCCGGAATAAGGCTGATCTTTTATCAACATAAATCCAGAACAGGGCGTTTACTATGCACGAAATTAGAACCGAAATTGAAATAGCAGCAACACCAGAACGCGTTTGGTCAATACTTATTGACTTCATCGCTTATCCCCAGTGGAATCCATTTATTCGATCCATAAATGGGGTAGTAAAGACGGGTGAGCGGCTAACCGCATTCATTCAACCGACTGGCAGCAAAGGCATGACCTTTCGCCCTACCGTGCTTGTCGCGCTACCCAATCAGGAATTGCGTTGGCTCGGGCATTTCCTGCTGCCTGGAATCTTTGATGGTGAGCATTATTTTCAAATTGAACCTATCTCGCCGGGTCGAGTGCGATTTATACACGGCGAAAAATTTTCGGGTATTTTGGTCGCGCTTGCCAAGTCTAGTCTTGAGGGTGGAACAAAATCAGGACTCATGGCGATGAATCAGGCATTAAAGGTTCAAGCGGAAGCGGTGTAAGTGAAAGCAAGCTAGATGTCTCCCCAGATTTGGTTATTACGCGATAAGGAAAAAACATGAAAGGTAGTTGTTTATGTGGGGCAATTGAGTATGAAATCGACAGCATTGATATGCCTATCGCTCACTGCCATTGCCGGACTTGCCAAAAAGCGCATGCGGCTCTCCGTTCGCCTCCAACGCCGGCGTAATGCGTGAGCACTTTCGCTGGGTGAAAGGTGAAGAAAAACTTTCATCCTTCGAGTCGTCTCCAGGAAAATTGCGCTATTTCTGTTCGAAGTGCGGTTCTCATTTGGTGGCTGAGCGCGTGAACCAGCCCCACGTTATTGTTCGGGTAGCAACGCTGGATGAAAACCCGAATGTAACGCCTCAGGCGCCTATCTGGACGTCACACAATGTTCCGTGGCTCGAATACGAAGATATTCCTTCTTATCCGGAATGGCCGCCGGGGCGATAATGAAAGCGTACTTTGACAGTAGTGAGTACATCGACTGGAAACATCCTTTGGTGGCTACCATGGCGGGGGCGCTTGCCGAGGATTGCCTTTCCGATGAGGCTATAGCGAAACGTTGTTTTAAGTTCGTCCGCGATGCCATTAAACATAGCTGGGATTACCGGATGAACCCTGTCACCTGTAAAGCCTCTGAGGTATTAATTCACGGCACAGGGTACTGTTATGCCAAGAGTCATCTGTTGGCGGCGCTCCTAAGAGCCAATGCCATGCCAGCAGGGCTTTGTTATCAACGACTGATGGTCGAAACCGAAGACCCTCCATATTGCCTACATGGACTGAATGCGGTTTACCTCAAACAATACGGCTGGTATCGCATTGATGCACGCGGCAATAAACCGGGTGTAGCCGCTGAGTTTTGCCCGCCTACAGAAAAGCTGGCTTTCCCAATTATTGACGCTTTGGAAAGGGACTTCCCGGAAATATGGACTGAGCCACTGCCACTGCCACTGGTGATGAATGCATTGACCCAAAACAAGACAGTCGAGCAGGTCTTTGAGAACCTGCCGGATATTCAGGTTATAAAGACTTCGCCCACTTACTGCGCGCCTATTACCTTGAGCCTTAAGGATTAATCATGGACAACACCTTTGCCGAACATTTTGCCAGCGACTGGATAGACTCGTGGAACAGTCATGATTTGCAGCGAATCTTGTCCCACTATGCTGACGATTTTGAAATGTCATCGCCCGTAATAACTCAGCTTGCTAGAACCCTTCGCGGTAAAGCAGCGGTTGGAGCCTATTGGGCTAAAACTCTTTAACTCATTCCTGACTTGCGCTTCAAATTAATAACGACACTTGTTGGCGTGAACAGCGTCACTCTCTACTACCAAGGTGCGCAAGGCCATCTGGCGGCAGAAGTTTTTCATTTTAACCAAGACCAAAAAGTGACCGAAGCATTTACCCACTATTCACAATCTACGAGGCATCCATGATAAAGATCAGCATCCTGTACCCTAACAATAAAAGCTCCCGGTTCGATATGGGCTATTACATTGACACGCACATGCCTTTGTTCATTGGGCTTTTGAGCACTCATCCCGGTTTCAAGGGCGTTTCCGTCGAGCACGGACTCGGTGGCGCAATGCCGGGAACAGATGCCGCGTATATTGCCATGTGCCACTTTCTTTTTAATTCAGCTGAAGACTTCATGGCCGCTTTCACGCCGCACGCCGCAGTGCTTCAAGGTGATATGCCCAATTACACAGACATAGAGCCGATTATTCAAGTTAGCGAAGTTCTGATTTCCCAGTAACCATAGAGGATACCCATGTACATACCTCCACAGTTTGAACAGCCCAATATTGGGGTCATGCACGAGCTGATTCGCAGTCGACCGCTTGCCACGCTGGTTACGCTCGGATCAAATGGTCTCAACGCCAATCACATTCCGTTGCATCTTTCGCTGACACCTGAACCGTTCGGCGTTTTACGAGGTCATGTTGCTCGTTCAAATCCAATCTGGTGCGATCTGGCACCGGATATCGAGGTGTTGGCTATATTCCACGGCCCGGACGCTTACATTAGTCCGTCTTGGTATGCAACCAAGCAGGAGGCAGGAAAGGTTGTTCCCACCTGGAATTACACTGTTGTTCATGCCTACGGTTCTTTGCGCATCATCGATGATGCTGTTTGGGTGCGTGCTCAGCTTGAGGCTCTGACAAACCATAACGAAGCCGTTTTTCCTGAGCCGTGGGCGGTGTCGGATGCTCCAGATGACTTTACCGAAAAGCTGATTGAGGCTGTTATAGGCATTGAAATGGTTATCACCCGGCTATCCGGCAAGTGGAAAGTAAGTCAAAACCAACCGCCACAAAACCAGAATAGTGTTATACAAGGGCTGAATGCCAGCGGACAAAGCGAGGCGGTCACAATGGCTGCACTGGTCGATTCCGGGGTAAAAAATGTACGCTGACATACGCTCAGTCGGAATTTAAACATCATTCCCCGTTCGTTAACATCAGTTTAGCTCACCTTATTACACAAAATAAATTATGAAGCCCATATCAAATACTGCTTTTTATTGCTGCGGAGTTCGCATGCAAGACGCCGAAAACGAGAAATCTGTATGCTAGGTGTCATTTTCAGAAATAGTTGCGACAAACCGGCGGCTTTAGAGGCTCGGTTACATCTAGAATGGTATCCTCGCTTTACTTGGATGCCATTTTGTTTGAGTAGTGCATTATGCCTATACCGTTTAATTACAAACTCAAGCCAATTTTTAAGGAAATTAGACTTAAGGACAACCTGGAGTGATGAAAAAGCTGGCGGGGGACGTGTCCTGGTAAAGCCGCTACATTCAATCATGTGCCTGCAAGTAGTGAGCAGGCGGCGTGCGAGGCTGCGGTGTTAAATGTGCTTTGCATAAGGCTGGAGTAATATGAGTTTATAGATTTTATTTGGTTATTGTTTTGTTGCTATGGAGAGGCATTGTAAATGTGCAAAAATGTTAAATCGTCAACCCATTTTTTTGGCTTGCTTGGACTCGGATGTCCAAAACAAACTCCCCGAAAATGGATTTTTTGCCAAGACCGTCAGCTCTTTGCAGACAATTCTATGGTGAATTGCGGTCTTGCTTAAATTTATGTTGTAACCCAAAATAGCTAAATGGTTTTAGTAAAAAAATACACTATTATTTTGGAGAATATGTGGTTCAGCTTATTGAGGGCGTGTTAAGTCAGGGGCAACGTGAAAGTCTTGAGATAGAAGATTTCATTTTTCATATTATTGATCCCGATGCCGATGAAGATAAGCGGGTGATTTTTCTTGATGAGGTGAATTTGCATGCCAAACAGCGAGAATTTTTTCTAGCCAGATTAAAAGAAATAGCTGAAGGCACACAGTATAAGTTTCTGGAAGATGCCGTCCACCTCAAAGAACCATGTGTTGAAATTGTAAGTCGGTCAGATCGATTTATAGAATTATCTAGGCACATAACACAGGATTTTTCTGGACGGCATAAAGGCCAGATGTCGCCAGGAGTGTTTGTCATTGCCACTGTTAAATATCTTGTGGCAGCAGGCAATTGGCAGAAATTAGTTTTTCTAGTCAAAATGGACAAGCGCCCATCTTTCTCGTATAGCTACAAAAATGAAAATGGCAGGCTTGTGGCTGCTATGTCTGAGATTGAAAATGCACTGAGTGAAGCAAAATCAGCAATTCAAAAAAGCGCTTTGATTGATGTATCAAATGTTTTTGCATGGGATGTATTGGCTTTTGATCAAATAAAAAAACCATTACTTGGTGATTACTATAAAGGCTTCCTGGGTGTTATAGAGCGACAAGAAGATTCATACCTAACGCGAAGCGCGCATATAACGGTTAAAAAATGGGCTCGCAAACTTACTAAAGAGAAAATGCCTGAAAATGAGGATGCTTTTGGTTACAGTGGTAGAGCATTTAATTATCTCGTCGATCATGATGCATTTGATACAGATGAGTTTATTAATGCTGTAGTAAGAGACGACGATCCTGAGCGTAAGGCGATTCTGAAAAATCAGCTTAGAGAAGAACTCGCAAGTGCTGGAATTAGTGGGCAACGTTTTCGCCCTCAGCCAGGATCGATTAGCACAAAGGATAAAAAACAGGTTTATAAAACAGAAGAGGGTGTAATTATTACCTTTGAAGGGGATAAAGCGGCTGTTGGATTAACTACCGAAAACATAGGCAATAACCGTAAACGCATTATCATCGAAACTGGAAACTTAATCATCAAATAGTCAATTATGTCTGAATTGATTACCAAAATTCTATATCACCTTAATATATTAATAGAGGCTTCAACGCGAGTTGATGAGCAAAGCTATCGTATTACTATTGAAGGCAATTCATTAGATGCAGGCTTAATTAAAGTCATAAAAAACATTATTCAATTATCAATAGAACTAGAATTGGAAAAACCAAATGTCCTTATTGATAGTGAAAACATTGATTTTCAAGAAGATGAAGAAGGTTTTTATTTAGACCAGCCGTGGAGACTGATCTTTGCTAAAACATCTATCGCTAAACAGCTTAAAGCACGGGAAAATGAATCCACTTTCCTATTTATTTCACTTAATGGCTTTCAGAAATGGCTCAAGAATGTTGATCCGTTTGTTAAAAAATCAAATTTTGACCCTGATTTTGCAGAGCCGGTAACGTTTCGAATTCAGGGGCTTAAGAATAGTTTTGGAGGGCCAATGTTGTGGGTTCTTCCAATCGGTGCTGAATCGCCAAAAATAATCCAATCAAATTTACCCGAAAGCTCTGATGTGTGTGGTTTGATTCACATCAATGCAGATAAAGCCGTCAATATTTATCCAAATGGTTTCGCTTTAACTTGGGGTAATATTGATGCGCCTGAAGCAAACCATTTACGCTATCTAAGCGCAATGGTGCTAGCAGTATGTTTGTCTCAAGAACTAAAGTATATTGACGGCGATCTTAAAATTACACTCCGGGGTGCAAAACGAATTGTTTTGTCTTTGACAGACTCTACTGAAATACCCTCATCAACTTTTTTGGGTAGCTTGGTTGACGCTGTTCGATGGGTTTATGCCGAGAAGCCTGAAACCCGTATAAAATTGTTGATGGACAGGCTTTCAGTTGATATTCAAACGGATCAAACGTTTTTGAAGGGCATGGAATGTTTTCTAAATGATGCAATCCATCAAGCTAAAGACAGTTATGATTTTGTTATTCTTGATAGGAAAGACGCGTATTATAAGGAATTACGAGAAGTAATGAAGGATATGAAGTCGCAGGCTGATTTGTTTGCGTCCAAAATAAGGGATTTAGTCGCATCATTAACGCGTGACATTTTGGGTGTTATGTTTGCAGTTGGGTTTGCCTTTTTTGGAAAATTTGACTCAAGTAAGCTTCATGAGTTACTAACATCTACTCATTTAGCATTATTCCTCAAAGTCCTTTCAGGATATCTTGTCCTTTCTTTTATTCTGCAATTTTCAATACATTGGGCCGACGCGAGACTGTCTGAGTCAGAAAGTAAAAAATGGTTATCGGTACTTAGGAACTACACCACTAAGGCAGATAATGATGATTATTTCGTAATACCTATGCTAAAAAGAAAATGGTCATTACGCATTGGATTAGTGGTGGCGGGACTTATTTATTTATTATCCTCATTTATTGTCTGGAATTTGCAATGCATAGTTCAAGTTCTGTTGCCTTGATTTTAGTAGGTAACAACTCGTAAATGTAGCACGCGTGTCCGGCCCAGAATTTGTTTTTTGGATAAAGTTAATCTAGATCAAAACGATACTGATGGACATAACAAGCCCAGGACATCACTGGAAAATCAGATTATTTGATTTATTGAAAAGTCATTCAATCAATCAGCATGCCATGGGCTTTCCTAGCGATTGGCAACAACGTCCCATCTGGAAAGCAACATCAATATGATTACTTTAGCCGAAAAAAACCACCAACCCGGCGTGGAAGCATACGAAGGGCAACGACCAATTTGCCGGAAATCATGAGATAGACGAAAATTAAACAACTGTGCTGTAAATATTCGGGGTATGCCTCGGAATTAGAGCGTCATCCACCCCGCGATTGTTGCACGCCGCTTGACCACTCAAGGGTAATGCTGAAGAAGGAATTATGAGCAAAAAAACCCTGAGCGAATCTGATATTTGCGCCAAGTACATCACGCCAGTCGTCATTCAGGCTGGATGGAATGATGCACTCCAAATTCGTCGTGAAGTCTTTTTCACCAAAGGGCGCATCATCGTTCGTGGCAAGTTGGTCACGCGAGGCAAGGCCAAGCCAAGCGGGCTGTTACATTCTCTATTACCAGCACTTTCCGATTGCCTTGATCGAGGCCAGGGAGAACAACTACGCCGTGGGCCACGGGATGTAGCAGGCGCTGGATTATGCCGCCACGCAAGTACGGCAGGGGAAATCTGGGCTGGGACGACTTTGAGTGGGGGAATGCTTAATGGCAAGCTGTCTGCCCTGCGTTGGGTTCTAGGCGACGATTGGGATATGTTGGACACCTGAGAAAAATGACACTAACGATGAGAAATGACCAATGATTCTGACAGACAATGAGACAAGTATTGATCTGCTAAACAACGAGGCGATCGCCATAACGATTATCGACTTGCTGCGGGAGCGTCCTGATCGGCCACTGACAATCGGTGTACATGGCGACTGGGGAGCTGGAAAGTCGAGTGTTCTGGAAATGATCGAAGCGGGCTTCGTGGACGATGACAAGGTTCTATGCCTCAAGTTCAACGGATGGCGATTTCAAGGTTTCGAGGACGCCAAGATAGCGCTGATCGAAGGTATTGTGACAGGGCTTATCGAGAACCGCCCTGCGTTGACCAAGACTGCCATCGCAGCCAAGGATATCTTTAATCGGATCGATTGGCTGAAGGTCGCCAAAAAATCAGGTGGCTTGGCCTTGACGGCCTTTACCGGCATCCCAACAGTGGGTCAGATCGGTACCATCGTGAGTGCACTTGAGGGTGTGCTGGCTGATCCCGGACAGTTGGCGAACAACGAAACTCTTACCACCGCAATTGATGATGTCAAGTCGATCCTGAAGCCAGCTGAAACAAAGAATGTGCCGCAAGAGATCGAAGGCTTTCGCAAAGCCTTTGATCAGCTTCTAAAGGATGCTAACGTCGAGCAGTTGGTTGTTTTGATTGATGACCTTGATCGTTGTTTGCCGGACACAGCCATCGAAACACTCGAAGCCATCAGGTTGTTTGTCTTTACCGCACGCACGGCGTTCGTTGTCGCCGCCGATGAGGCAATGATCGAGTATGCAGTGCGTAAGCATTTCCCTGACTTGCCTGAGACGACAGGTCCACGCGACTATGCGAGGAATTACTTGGAAAAACTGATCCAGGTACCTTTCCGTATTCCGGCGTTGGGCGAAACAGAAACACGTATCTATGTGACGCTACTGTTGGTTGGTGCAGAGATTGGGGAGGACGACAACTGCTACGCAGAACTCATCAAAGCGGCCCGGTTGAAGTTAAAGCGACCATGGGAAAGCACACCACTCGACGCCGCGACTGTCAACAATGCCCTCGGCTACAAAGCTACTAAAGCACATAACGCCCTGATGCTCAGTGACCAGATCGGACCTATTCTCGCCAGTGGCGCAAAAGGAAATCCCCGGCAGATTAAACGTTTTCTCAACACACTGCTGCTGCGAAAGAGTACTGCGGATGCTCGTGGCTTCGGCGAAGATATTAATCTGCCAGTGCTCGCGAAGCTAATGCTGGCTGAGCGCTTCCTGCCTAGCCTGTTCGAGCAGATTGCAACTGTGGCGGTTACTCATCCGCAAGGACACTGCTTGAACTTAGTATCTTTGGAGTATGCCAGCGCATCCGATAGCAACGGCACCACAAGAACTGAAACCAAAGAGAAATCTTCCGACGATAAAACGTCGAAGGCAGTGGTAGCCGCAGAGAGCACCATTCTTTCCGAGTGGAAGGCATCACAATCGATTATGGCTTGGGCACGTGTGCAGCCATCTCTTGCAGAGATCGATCTTCGTCCTTATCTGTTCGTTACTAAGGACAAGAAAGATTACTTTGGCCCTGCATCGGCACTCGGGCATCTCGCCAAGGTCGCAGAGAAGCTTTTCGAATCGAAGCTGTCCGTCCAAGCATTGGAGTCGGAATTGAAACTACTCGCGCAACCCGAGGCGGAAAGTCTCTTTGAGGCGGTGCGAACCAAGATCATGAGTGGCGATAATTTCGATACCCAACCCGTCGGGGTTGATGGACTGGCCGTACTGGTCAAGGCACAGCCCAGCTTACAGGGCAAACTGCTGGATTTCCTCGATGCTCTGCCTGTTAGCCGATGTGGCCCCTGGGTCGTAGGCGGTTGGCATAGTGCGCTCAAGGATACCGATGCAATTGCCAGGTACGAAAAGTTGCTTGACGGCTGGTCTAAGCTCACGAACAATCAGATGCTGAAACTTGCGGCAGCGGCCGCGAGTAAGACTAAGAAGGGAGGCAGCTAGTGGGAACATCGACTGCATACGGTGGGCCAGGCGGAGGTACACCACTTATTCCGTCATGGCTAGAATCGGATGGCGAGGCAGGTGAACCTGCTGGGCTCACACAGCCGGACAGCCTCCCAGACAGCGCACCACCAGCACCACCAAATCGCCCCGAGATACCTGAGCCCTCAGACCCTAATCGCTTCATGGCGCCTCGAAGTAACTTCACTCGCTTTGCTCACTCCGATGGGAGCGATAGAGCTAGCTTGGGGCGCGCGGTTTCAGGCTACGTATCTACATCATCAGGAGGCGCACGACAAGCAGCACAACGCATGGGCGCTTCTCGGGGAGCTGGAGCTCGACTTTTAGGGTTCCTTACGGATGTTCAGATTCGTGGTGAAAGGGAAGCTCTTCGAGCGCTGAACTTAGAGGCATTGGCGGGACGTCCGATTGATGAAATATTCGTCGGTTTGGCTGACTACATCTGTCCGAATGCTGGAACCGTTGACGATGGTATCGCTAGGGAAGCGTTCGTCGAAACGATCATCGAGCTTACAACAATGGGTGTCACCGATTTGGATGCACTTACGCCTGACCAAATGCAGACGGTCTTCGAGCTGTATGCAACTCACGCTATCGAAGCGCGCTTGTGTAACGACATTGGTACCAAGCTCATCACTATGCCCGCCAATGCGCAAGCTGCACTCCGTATCCAAGAACAGTTACGAGATTTTATTCGCAATGGCGTCAGTGATGCACTGACCGCAGCTCGCACCGAAACGCCGGTACTGACGCAGGATCGCATCCAGGCATTTGTCGATTCGGTTTATGAACGTTCCTTTGGAATTCTCAAGGCACTTGGCGACGCGGAGGCCAACCAATGAATAGACACCTCATTGTGGGCCGCTTCGGCCCCGACGATCAGATTCCCATTCCAAGCGCTACTGACGAACAGATGACACGACTGGAGCTTGTCTCTGGCAAAAAGTCGCTCGACCATGGCATTGACGAAGCCTTGACCATCCTCAAACGCTTAGGCGTTTTTCCCTCTGAAATTGGCCTTGATCTGCTTATTGTAGCCGCACATGTTCACGCCGCCGACACGAGAATCTCGCGCATCGAACAATCGCAAGACTCATGGACACGCGAAATCAGACTTGTGGTGCCTGTCAGCGATCCTAATCATTGGAATAATGCAGCAGGAACCCTTAAATGTATACTCGAATTTCTGACTGGAGATCGTTGGTCCGTGGGTTTTAGGTCCAGACCAGAACGATTTATCAGTATCATTACTTCACAAACCGCATTGCTACCATCGACATTCGACGAGGTCAGCTTATTTTCGGGTGGACTGGACAGCTTGATTGGTGCCATCGACCTTCTGGAGAGCAAGCGCACACCCCTCCTAATCAGCCACGCGGGAGATAGTGCATCGAGTGATGCTCAAAACAAACTGTTCGCTAAGCTGAAAAACCATTACACCGGTTCATTGTTCGATCGACTTCGGTTACCAATGGTTTTTGCCAACGGTTTTGTGGAAGGCGTTGGCTCCGAAAACACTACCCGTGGTCGGTCATTCCTGTTCTTCGCGCTTGGCGTGTTCGCTGGCACGGGGCTTGATTCCCATTTCGTGCTACGCGTACCAGAAAACGGGCTTATCGCACTGAATGTGCCCTTGGATCCTTTGCGACTGGGCTCCAACAGCACGAGAACCACCCACCCGTTCTACATGGCCAGATGGAACGACTTGCTCGCCGAACTGGGCATCGATGGAAGAGTTGAGAATCCGTATTGGCACAAGACCAAAGGTGAGATGGTCGCATCATGCGCAAATAAAATACTACTTCGCTTGCTCGTTAACGACTCTCTTTCGTGCTCATCACCTGCATCGGGCCGATGGCAAGGGCAGCAAGGGCACGGAATTGAGCACTGTGGATACTGCCTTCCATGCTTGATCCGTCGCGCTTCGCTTGAAGCTGCTTGGGGGCCTGGCCACGATTCGACTGTCTACACCGTGCCTGATCTTCGAGCACATCCGCTGGACACGCACGAATCGATCGGCAAACAGGTTCGCTCGTTTCAGTTTGCGATCGAGCGGTTGCGCAGGCGGCCAGACTTGGCAAAATTGCTCATTCACAAACCTGGGTCGCTTACTGACGAAATCCCGCACCTCGATCAATTGGCAGACGTCTATCGACGCGGACTCGACGAGGTCGCGCAGTTAATAGACGGCGTCACCACAAAGCCGACCTGATGGAGGAAGAGTCATGATTACGCTTGAGGGCCTAGTCGATTTCCACTGCCACCTTGACCTCTATCCCGATCATCGAGCGGCAGTACAAGAGGCAGATGCGGCCGGTGTTTTCACACTTGCCGTGACGACTACCCCGAGAGCTTGGCCACGCAATCACGAATTCGCGCGAGCTACACGCCATGTGCGTGCGGCACTTGGGCTTCATCCCCAACTCGTTGGGGAACACGCCAGCGAGTTGGCATTATGGGACGCACACCTTGCGGAGACGCGATATATTGGCGAAGTTGGACTTGACGCGGGTCCGCGCTTCTATAAATCGTTTGACCTGCAGAAGCAGGTTTTCGAGCATATTTTGCGGCGCTGTGCGGAAGCGGGTAACAAGGTGATTTCCGTGCATAGTGTTCGGACGGCAAAGGCCGTGCTAGATCACATCGAGGCATATCTTCCCCCCGGGCAAGGGAAGATCGTGCTTCATTGGTTTACAGGAACTAAGGCTGAAGCCAAGCGCGCTATCGAGATGGGCTGCTATTTTTCCGTAAATGCCGCGATGTTTAACAGTGAACGTCATATTTCTATGGTTTCGGCGCTCCCGCTAGAAAGGCTGCTGACGGAAACGGATGGCCCCTTTACCCAAACGGGCGGGCGTCCATCAAAGCCATCCGATGTACTGGTTGTCGTTGAGGCCATAGGTCGTTTGCACGGTTTATCATCCCTTGAAGTGATAGCGAATATAAAGGCTAACCTGCGCGGGTTGCTTGAATTCACGTAGTAAAGGGCTGAAAGCTGACTTTGCACTCATTCAATAAATCTGTCCGAATAGGCACAGGCATCAAATCCCAATCTGGTAATGCCTCTCACGCTGGCACGACTGCGGCATGGGTATTTTGTTTAAAAAACGAAAGGTTTTTAGACAAAACGCGAAGTCCATAAAATCAATGGCCTGCGTGTCCAAAAATTTTGTCTAACATGAGCGCATGAAATATGGTTTGAGTTCACCGACCGCCGTAGGTATTCAGGTGCAACGATGGGTTAGGTCAGACGCCTAACGTTCGGTATGTGCAATTTGGATTCGGTCAATGTAGAAGCCGTTCCGACATTGAATGACGCCGAGTTGTTGCGCTCTCTCGTACTTCGCCTTGTCGAGAAAGAGACGCTCCCAGGCGACTTCTATTTCGACGACCATATCGCGGGCCGTTGGGTATACGCCCTCGTGGAAGAGAACTCGCTCGGCCAGATACACGGTACCGTTTGGTGTAAGCTTTGCTGCTGGGGTAGCAGTGATGTATGGGGGTGTCGTCTCATCCCACTGACGACCGTTCGCGTAGAAGCGGATCACAACTTTGATATCGGAGCCTACTTCAGGAAGTGCGTGCTGCTTGTGCAGTATGCGGTATGCGTAGTTCCCTCCGGCATTGTTCTCCAGGAGGTTGAACCCCATGCGCTCCCAGAAGGGGATTGAAGATGAGGGTTTGCATTCAATGTATAGGAGGCAATGATCGCGTTTGTAGGCTAACGTGATGCACCGTTCAACCAACTTTCTGCCAATACCCCTTCTTCGGTACTCATTACGAACTTGAAGAATTCCGGGTTGGATCAGACCGCCGAGCTGGAACCCAACCGGTAGGCTACTCACGCCGTCGACATATACGAGAAGCTTATCGTCCCGATGCGCACTCTCAACGACTTGCCAGTTACAGAGGAAGTTTCCATGAACCCCTCGCTCTTCTTCATCGACAAGCCAAGCATGAACGGCCTGGATGTCGTCGTGAGACGAGCGGCGGATCGTCGATCGCTTCGTGCGCCGCGTGGGTTGAGGTAGCTCTGTGGTCATGGTGTGGTGTTTTGCGATGCCTAACGTTGGAGTTCAGAGGCATTGCGCGGCTTCATCGCGCAGCATCCTCTGGAACGATGGGTTGGGCATTGTTAGCAAAGTGAGCGAGCAGTTGGGGAAGCTGCGACATATCGTCAAATAGCACTCCGTCTCCGGCTCGGCATGACAAGGTTTCACCATTTCTCACATACTGGAACGCCTTCATTCCTGCTGCTGTAGCTGCCTCAATCCCAACTTCACTATCTTCTACAACCGCGCATTGGCAGGGCATAAAGCCCATCGCCTTTGCTGCGTATTGGAATAGACCTGGCTCCGGCTTCCAAGAGCCAACTTCATACGAACTGAAGATGCTATCACCAAAGTAAGGTGCGAGGCCGCTAACTTGCAGCGCCTGACGGATTTTCAAAGGAGGCCCGCTTGAGGCAATACACCTGGGGAAGTTCGTGACTTCGAGCATTTCAAGAACTCCGGGCATAGGTTTCAACTCACTAGAAATGAGTTCCGCAACACGCTGGCGATAATGTTGTTCAAACGCATCTGGCAGATTCTGGCAAAGACGGCCTTCAAGATCAGCAAGAATTGAGGCCAGCTTTTTCCCACGATACCGTTGGATCAATGACTCCACCGTATCACTTAGCTGCGGAAGTAGATCGAGAAACGCTTGGTTGCAAAGTCCCTCGCTATCTATGAGCGTACCGTCTAAATCAAAGATTACACAGATACTGGTCATTTACCGAGACGCCCAACAAATAGTTATATGGTTTCTGTATATCACTTTTTAACGAGCCATCATAACAGGATTGCCGCCTCCATCAAATCCCGATCTTCTCCACCTCATCAAGCGTCATTTTGTCATGGCGGCGGTCGTAGAGCTGCGTCGTACGGGGGCTGGCGTGGTTCGCCATCACAGCGGCTTTCTCCAGGCTGCCGCCATTCTTGAGATAGACCGTGATGCCGGTCGCTCGGAATCTGTGGTTTCCGGCCTTTGTTGCAATCCCTGCGGCGACCATGCGGCGCTGGATCATCGCATGGGCGAGGTGGGAAGTCGTGAGCTGGTCGGTTCCGCGCACAATGGTGCGGAACAATAGCCTCTTGGGATCATCGCGAAGAGCTATGCCGTCGATATAGGTAACAAGATATTCTTCAAGATTATGGTGGCATGGCATTTCATGGCGCTTGCCGCCTTTCTCGCGCAACCGCACCCAGAGGCGGCGGTTTTGCGTGTACACGTCCTCCACCTTCATGCCCAGTGCATCGATCCGCGCGAAGGAATAGACCATCAGCGCGATCAAGGCGCTGTCGCGAAGACATGCATGTGTTGGTGTCGATACTGGCAATCAGGCGGCGGGCTTCCTCGGCATCTAATATCGGCGTTTTGCCCGTCTTCACCACATGCGACGGGCCACGCACCGATGAGGCTGGATTGGCCGGTATGATCTGACCGGTCACCAGCCAGTCGAACAAATGGCGGATTGCCGCCAGGTGTTGCTTGACGGTCGGCGCGGACAGTTGGCGGGTTTTGTCTTCGATCCACGCGGCAACGTCCAGCGGCTCCACGTCGATGATCGACGACACGCCAGCCGCAACCGCGCACCAATCGAGAAATTCCGTCACGGCTCGGACATAGGCACGCCGCGTGTGCGGGTTGAGGATATTCGAAGCGAAGAACTCCAGAAAGCGAAGTTGTGCTTGATCACCGGCGGCGGTGATTAGAGAGGAAAGGCAAGGGCAGGGCGATAAGTATGGTCATAGGTGCACCCCCGTGTGTTCCTCGATTTTCTTCTTGATCAGTCCCTTCGCCAGTGCGCCGAGCAATTCCAGGCTGAATCCGCCAGCCTTCTTTGCGCCTTCCTTCGTTTCTCGCCAAATTTCTGGATCGCGGACGGTATCGAGAAAATCGTGCCCTTGCCAACTTAGCTTGGAAATTATAGGCATTTGCATAGTAGGTTTTCCAACCACTAAGCCTGTCTCAATGAGCATGACAAGATGGTAAGTAACTTCTTCGAACGAGCGATTGGTAATACCGAAGTCACTCGGGTCATCTGGCATTATATGTCTCATCCCGTCGAAGTTAGGGTCACTCTCAATGGCGAGCAGCAAATCCCGCACTAAATCCATATCACGCTTCATATTGTCTCCTCATTCCTATATGTGATAAAGGACATTATCACATATAGGGGCGACCTTCATTTCAATAGGCGATCACGAACCACTTTTATCGATACGGGCAGATCTCAATTTTGGAAGGGGCACCATGTCTTAGCGCACCTGGCTTTCTCTCCAGCACAGGCAAGTAGTGCCAGGGATTAAAGATGAAAAAGAAAAACAAAAGAGACCGAAAAAGCGCGTCTTTCGACCCGATGTAATTATTTCTAACCGCTTACTATAGCAGCCATGAAAATAATACTTATGGCAAGCGTCTTGCTTTTTTCAAGCCCGACTTATTCAAACCCTATTCTGCAAAACAGTGTCTGGGGCAGCGCGGCAAGTTATGCCGGCATTAATGTTGCGACCTTATACAGTATTGCTGTCCAGGAAAGCGGAATGCGCTGGCGTGACGGCACATTTCGGCCTTGGCCGTGGACGCTGAACATCAATGAAGGGAAGAACGGTATTAAAGCCGGTTCCAGGCGATACGCTAACAAGCAAGCCGCAGAGCAGGCGCTGATGCATTTAATCAGTCAAGGCATCAGAAATGTCGATGTGGGAATTATGCAGGTTAATCTGTATTGGCATGGCGACAAGGTAGCCAATGAATTATCACTGCTCGACCCCAAAACCAATATCAACGTAGCCGCAGGCTATCTAAAAGATCTCAACACAAAAAATAACGTCAGCAAAACCGTAGCCGACTACCACGCCCCATCGAATCCGACGCGAGGTAAAGCCTATATGAATCACGTTAAACATTACGAGAAAATTATTAATGAAAAGCTTCAATAAACTGCCTATTGCAATTTTGGTTGGTATGGCTATTTCAGGTTGCTCGTCAACGCCGACGTGTCCTTTCGAAACATCTGGCGACAACTGCGAACGGATAACCATAGTCGCTTATTTGCCACCCGTTATAGCCGATCTGGGCTACAAGAACATTCGAGGCTCGCAAAATCAAGTAATCGTCCAGGGAGGATTTCAACACGCGCTTTCTGTTTCTGGACAAAAAAAGGCGACTGAGCAAACCGTAACTCCGCAGTTGCAGTCATTCGCTCTGGCGCCCGTTACGGACAATGCCATTCTGGAGACCAAAACAGTTTCTTTTGAGTTTGACCATGCTTCGATTCCAGCGTCCGAACTGGACAAGCTGAGTAATTTCTTGCGTCGAATTGATTCGCCCAGCCTTATGCATATTCAAGTCGAAGGTCATACTGATTCGAAAGGCTCAGCAAAGTACAACAAGAAATTATCACACAGACGAGCCAGAGCCGTTCGCGACTATCTTATTCAACACGGAATTCAATCATCAAAAATCTCACACAAGGGTTTTGGCGAAGAATTCCCGTTAGAGGCTAACGACACTGAAGAGCATCGATCTAAAAATCGTCGCACTGAAATAATTCCACTGACAGGCAACTGAAATGAGAGACATACCTAATTACCTTGACGACCCGCAACAAGTTCTGTTTTGGGAACTCGACGAATTCATCTTGCTCGCTATCATGTTTGGTATTGGCATTATGGTGAATTATCTCGGCATATTGCTGGTGATTGGACTGGTTGGAATCAAGTTCTACCGCAAGATCAAAGATAGACAAGCCAATGGATTCCTGTTGCACCTACTGTATTGGCATGCAGGACTTGGTTCATCAGAAACCCCTCCGACATCAAGACCACTTGCATTTATTCGCCGATTCTTTTAGGACACAACATGGATTACAAAAAATTTGCCTCGACTTGGCTTAGCCTGCAGGCATCGAATCGATTCCTGAAGTTTGTTTGCATTTTCCTGATGGCGCTGAATTTATTGTCACTGATTGGCTGGCTGAAAAAGGATACCGTAGTGATTTTAATTCCGCCCGGCCTGTCAGAAAAATCAGAGATTGCCAAAAACAAGGCGTCAGAGGGCTACAAAAAAGCCTGGGGGATGTACACAGCGACGCTGATTGGCAACGTCACACCGGAAAACGCTGACTTCGTTCTGGAGTCGTTTAGCGGCATGTTGACCGGCGAAATCAGATCCATTGTCACCGAACAAATTACTCAAGAACTCGATACGCTGAAACAGGAAAAAGTGTCTTCAACGTTTGAAATTGTCCGTGTGACCTACGAACCAGAGACAGACAAGGTCTTTGTAACGGGACGTAACCGCATGACTGGCGCAGGGGGTAAATCAACTCCAACCGAGCAAACTTTCGAGTTCAAGATCGACGTTAAGCAATACTCGCCGAGCATCACGCAAATGGCCTCTTATGAAGGTATGCCCAGATTACTAGGCGTTCTGCAGAAAGAAGAAACGAAACAGAAAGCTGAAGAAGAACGTCAAAAACTGATCAAAAAATAGGAGTCAACTATGCGAATTAAAATATTGCTTATTTCAATAGCCTGGGCATCAACAGCCTTGGCTAACGAACTTCCACCAGAACTTTCGTTTCAGGCCGTTAGTGGTGGTGAGTTAGCGCCTTATCAGGAAGGTATTGCCGTGGATTCAGGTATGGGTGTTGGTAATCAAAACACCCATATCAAACCGAATCAAATAAGTGAACCGCTGGTTAACGGAACCACTGAAATACAAGATCAAAATCACCCATCCGCAGAGCAAGCTACGCCATCGGAACCTGCTCAAGTCTCAGAGCTCACTTCAAAACCAAAGAATAGACCCAAAATTCTTGATAAAGCACCTGAACCAAAAAAAGCGTCGGTTAAAGACTTGGCTAAAGACAAGGAAATCGATAGGGGTCTCCAGTCAGGCATCATCATCAAACCCAATCCAGGTAGAACGGAAAGCGTTGTTATCGCCAAAGGAAAACTTAATCGTATTGTGACGCCGTATGCCGACCCGAAGGTACTGACTGTTGATAACGTAGAAACCAAGATAGAGGGTTCGGCGGTTTATATCGCCACCGATTCCGAAACGCCGGTGAGTCTGTTTATTTCCGACACGGAAACAGAGAATACGACATCGCTTCAGTTAACGCCTCAAGAACGGTTGATGCCGGTAGAAATCAGAATTGAGCAGGATCCGAGCAAAGCGTCATCCACTGAGGCGGCATCATCGAGAACAGATGCGTTTTTTCGTCAAGACTCACCGTATGTCACAGAAATAAAAGCCATCATGCAAAACCTGGGTAAACAACAAATACCGCAAGGATTTACCTTGGAAGAAGTGACCAACGAGCTTCGCTCGGCAGGCGTGTGCCATTCGGCTAATTTAACCTTTACGCCCGGTCAGTTGCTTTCGGGACATGACGCCATGATCGTCATTGTGATCGCGCAAAACAATGGACCGGCAGTCAGTGTTTTTGAAGAAGCCTATTGTGCGGGTGAAAACATTATGGCCGTTGCCGCGTGGCCGAAGGTACGCCTGGAAGCGGGTGAAAAAACCGAAGTATTTATTCTGATGCGCTTGCCGGAAGGAAAAAGCGGTGAAGAAGTAAGACCCGCATTACTGTAAACAGACAGGAGTTCAATGTGATCGATCTTGAAAAGAAAACACCCAAAGAAAAAATAGTAAAATGGTATGAAACACTTGATCCCTCAAAGCGCAAACAACTAACACTCACTGGCGGCGGTGCGGCCCTATTTGTCGCGGCCGCGATCCTTATAACCGCTACGTCCGATGATAAGTCAAAAAGTTTCATACAAAAACCCAGAAAGGTTGAGTACACGCTATTCAACGGCAAAAGCCCCAGGGATGTCTCAATAGATGCAATGGCCGGAAAAATTAAAAAGCTAACCGAAGACTTTTCAAATATCCGCATGACATTCCAGCGGCAGGATCAAAAGATTCAGGAAGCCTCTGAGATGATCAAAACGCGATCGGACGAACTGAATAAACGCACTGAAAAATTGACTCAGCAAACGACCGAGCTTTACCAAAAACTCGAAGTCGCGCAGGACGCGCTGAAAAATCAAATACCCCTGCCCGAAGTGCCCTTGGACAACAAATCAACTGGCAAGAGGAAAGCAAATGCCAAATACGAACCCGGACAGTCAGAGCTATTAGGTCAGCAGCCGCCCACACTTGCTGAGAACGAAGTGGCGCCTACCGAAACGGGTCCTAAAATTCGTGTAGTAACCCGTTCAGGGGAAGGTGGTAAAACAACCAAAGATGCCAATAACAAGGATGGAACCAAAAAGACCGGCGACAAAAAAATAACCGAATTCGTTAATATCAAAAAAGCATCCAATAATACGGGTATGCCGGATATGTTCTTGCCTGCCGGCAGTATTTTGAGCGGGACACTGGTAACCGGATTAGATGCACCCACGTCAAACCAATCAAAGCAAGATCCTTTCCCTGCGATGTTGCGTGTGAAGCATGAAGCCATTTTGCCGAACCGCTACCGGATGGATATACGCGAGTGCTTCCTGATAGCCAGTGGTTACGGTGACCTGAGCGCCGAGCGGGCGTACATGAGAGCAGAACGCATCTCATGCGTGAAGAAAGACGGTGCAGTTATTGAAGCATCAATGGATGCTTATTCGGTTGGAGAAGACGGTAAAGCCGGTATTCGCGGTCGTCTTGTCAGCAAAAACGGTCAAATTATCGGCAATGCATTGTTATCGGGTTTCGTATCCGGCATTACCCATGCGTTTGCGCCACAGAAAGTACAATCCATAAGAACAAACGTAGTCCCAGGCGAGCCTCAAGCTTTCCAGTATCCGTCTCCGGAAATGCTGGCCGGTCAGGCAGTTATGGGGGGTATCAGAGGCGCAGCCGAGCAAATTGCCGATTACTACCTGGAAATGGCCAAAAACATCTTCCCGATTATCGAAATCGATGCTGGACGGAAAGTTGATTTCATCATGATTCGCGGCATGTCGCTTAGTCCTAAATCCAAATCGAATCAAGGGACTGATTCCCAAGGTGGCGCACGAACTATGAACAACAACTATAGCGGTAATATGATGAACAGCAACATAATGAGCGGCAGCGGTGTTCAGCGCGGCGGAATGGCAGGTTTTGGCGATAGGTACGTAGGTGGTTCGCGTGGAGCTTATAGCGGTTATGGACGTTAATTTTAGGAGAACAGTGTGATAAAAAAATTAGGTGTCCTCATGGTATTGATGGGAATCGTCGGTCAATCACAAGCCGTCGACTCTGGTCCGGCGGCTCAATCGACAAAACCAAGGACTGACGGTGAAATGACGGCAGAAGTCAAAGACATTATGCGCAGTGTTGACGAGGTAAAAAGATTGCCCGTGACAGGTCTGTCAATGATCAAGGCCGGCGATAAGACCTTCTTGATATCGGATAACGGTCATTTTGTAGTGGCTGGCAACTTTAAGTTGGTCGATATGTGGCAAGGCAAAATTATTGGCTCAGTAGGTGATACCAAAGGTATTGATAAAGTGGATTTGCGAAAAATCGGTTTAAACCCTGATGAGCTTTCAATATTTTCAATCGGTACCGGCAAAAAGGAAGTGGTGATTTTTGTCGATCCGCAATGCAATTATTGTCATGATTTAATCGGACAGCTTGAGCCACTGGGTAAAGAGTATATGTTTAAGCTGGTTCTGATACCGGTATTGGGCAAAGAGTCGGCTGAAATCAGCAAAAAATTGATCTGCAACAAAGATAAAGCCCAGTCGTTAAAAGCGCTGATAGCGAAAGATTATTCGAAGTTGCCCGCCCTGATACGTCAAGAGGGCGCCTGTGACCTAAAGCCCTTACAGAAGGCGGTGGTTGCAACCAAACTCCTTGATATTCAGGGCGTGCCATTCACCTTCCTGCCATCTCATAACACGTTTAGAGGCGGGGCTAAATCATTCAAAACCTTATTGGAGAAAGACCTTGAAGACGAAATTAATGGCAGATAAGCGCTTTTTGAAACTAACAACCATTGCTATAGCCGGTATTTTGCAAGGCTGTTCCCTCATGGGCATTGGTAAAGGTGATTTCTCATGTCCTGGCGGAGTTGACGGCGTCCGCTGCATGTCGGCGCGGCAAGTTTACAAGGCTACCGAATCATCGGATTATGTGAAGACGGTATCGGAAGACGACAAATCCGATGATAAAAAAAACCAGACCATCAACCCTGGACAAGCACAGACAAGTCAGGTTGCGGTACCCAGTATCGAGCAGCCGATTCCTATTAGGACGCAGGCCAAAGTGATGCGGATATGGATGGCACCCTGGGAGGATGAAGAGGGTGATTTGCATGCCGACGGCTACCTATATACGGAAATTGAAAATCGCCGGTGGAATTTGGGTGATCGATTTAAGTCACCCGGCTCCGTACAACGCCCGCTTTCGATTACTACGCCATCGAAAGGCGCAAAATAAACCAAGCCTTTCTCGAATCGTGTTGATATTTGAGTGCCGAATGGTAGAAAGCCCTTATTTTATATAGGCAAGGGCTTTTTTACATGGCATAAACAATTTCGTCGGCAGCCACGCACCCCAAGCGATTATGGCTGATTATCGTGAACCGTATAAAATGCGTGGGGAACGTACTCTGAGCAGTAACTCAACGTTAAATAAATATCAATCGACTATTTACCCCTTGTCGAGCAGCGGCATCTTGATGGAGGGCCGATACTCCAGATTCATCGCAATAACAATAGCGGCTTGTGGGTGTTTAACAGCATCTTGGCGGTAAAGCTTCCCAGTAGCAGATCATGAATGCGGGCGTGGCTGAATGCACCCATCACGGTCATATCAATGTCGTGTTTATCCTGATATTCACAAAGCGCTTGGTCGGGCTTGCCTTGTAATTTTTTGGTGATCACTTCAATGCCGCCGGCCTTTGTCAGTTTGCTGGCAGCCGCCTTAAGCAATTGTTCCGTCGCTGTATCGTCTTTGCTGACATAAACCAGATGACAGGTCAAACCTTTATAAAGCGGGCTGGTAGCGACCATATCGATGGCTTTGTCCGCCGCTTTGCTGCCGTCATAGGCAATCATGATGCGCTGCGGCGCTTTGAACGCCTCATTGACCACCAGAATAGGCTTATGTAATGAGCGGATGATGGACTCAAGTTTTGCGCCTATTTTATCTGGCTGGTTTTCATGAACTTTTCCTCGAATACCAATGACCAGGACACGGATGCTTTCCTCAAGCTCTATCAGCGATTCAACCAAGCTACCGTGGCGCTGATTGGTATCGGGGTCGGCGATGCCTGCCTGAACAACCCGTTCTTTGGCCGCCTGTAGCAACAGCTTGCCTTGCTGTAGCCGCAACTTGCTGCGCTGCTGTTCGACGGCGGTCAGTTCTTCGAGCAAATGTTCCTGACTGCCCAAGCCGATGTTGCCGGACAAGTCCGAGATTGCCGCAGTCTCATGATGATGATCGATTATATGCAGTAGGTTTAACGGCGCATCGACACGTTGAGCTATCCAGGCGGCGTAATCGCAGACAGCTTCGGTCAATGACGAACCGTCAATGCACGCCAGCACTCTATTGGTATTAGTGTTCATTAGTGGCCTCCCATAATTTTTTCAATTTCTTCCGGTTTATCGTGAACGCCAAAACGATCGACAATGGTCGAACTGGCTTCGTTTAGACCGATTAACTCTACCTCAGCGCCTTCTCGCCGGAACTTGATAACGACTTTATCCAAGGCGGTGACCGAGGATATATCCCAAAAATGCGCACGATGCAGGTCTATCATGATCTTTTCTACCACTTCCTTAAAGTCAAAGGCCGCAGTAAATTTATCTGCCGAATTAAAGAATATTTGTCCTACTACCTGATAGGTTCTGGTATTCGTTGCCTCGTCCAGCTTAGATTCCACATACATGAAATGACCGATTTTGTTGGCGAAAAACAAGGATGCCAGCAACACGCCGACAAAAACGCCATAGGCTAGGTTATGAGTCCAGACCACGACAATCACAGTCGTCACCATGACGATATTTGTGGATAAAGGATGTTGTTTCAGTTTGACGATAGAGCTCCAACTGAAGGTGCCGATAGAGACCATAATCATCACCGCGACCAGTGCGGCCATGGGGATTTTAGAGATCCATTCATCCAGAAACACCACCATGATCAATAGAAAACTGCCAGCAATCAGCGTTGATAATCGGCCACGCCCGCCTGATTTGACGTTGATCACTGACTGGCCGATCATAGCGCAACCAGCCATGCCCCCCAGCAAACCAGCACCGATGTTGGCCAGTCCCTGGCCTTTACATTCGCGATTTTTATCACTGGTCGTATCGGTCAATTCATCGACGATGGTGGCGGTCATTAACGATTCCAGCAAACCCACCACGGCCAGTCCCGCCGAATAAGGGAAAATAATCTGCAAGGTTTCCAAGGTCAACGGCACTTCCGGCCAGAGGAAAACCGGCAGCGTGTCGGGCAACTCGCCCATATCGCCGACCGTGCGTATATCCAGATGCCAATAAATAGCGATGCAAGTCAACGTGACAATACAAACCAGCGGCGAAGGTAGGGATTTCCCGATCACCGGCAGGTACGGAAACAGATAGATAATCGCCAGTCCGCCCGCCGTCATTGCGTAAACATGCCAAGTGACATGGGTCAGTTCCGGCAACTGCGCCATAAAGATTAATATCGCCAAGGCATTGACAAATCCGGTCACCACCGAGCGTGAAACAAAGCTCATCAGGCTGCCAAGTTTCAGATAACCGGCGATGATTTGCAGCACCCCGGTCAGCAGCGTCGCTGCCAGTAAATACTGTAAACCGTGATCCTTGACCAGCGTCACCATCAGCAACGCCATCGCACCAGTCGCCGCCGAAATCATGCCCGGCCTGCCGCCGACAAACGCGGTAATCACCGCAATACAGAATGAGGCGTATAGACCGACTTTAGGGTCTACGCCAGCAATAATGGAAAAGGCAATGGCTTCGGGAATTAGCGCCAAGGCAACGACCAGTCCGGCTAACACATCGCCGAGGATGTTGCCGAGCCAGTCCTGTTTTTTTGATAAAAAGAGCATGTCAGTCCTATAAATTAAAAAAGGCTATGCCGGAGCACAGCCAACAGCGATAGTGGTAATAGCTAAAATTGGCGGCAACTCACAGCCAGCCTTTGCGTTTAAAAAACCAATAAGGCGCAATCCCTGCCAGCAGCATTAAGCATAGTGCGCCAGGGTAACCCAACTGTAAATTGAGCTCCGGCATGTGTTGGAAATTCATGCCATAATTGCTGGCCACTAGAGTAGGAGGTAGAAAGACCACGGCAGCAATGGAAAAGATTTTAATAATCTTGTTCTGGGCAATGTTGATAAAGCCTTGAGTCGAGTCCATCAAGAAGTTGATTTTATCGAACAGGAAAGTGGGGTAGTGGTTGAAGTCTAACTGTTTTGTGTAAAATTGGCATCATGATAACAGAGACCCATACCTGCACCCGCTGCGGTAGCAGCACACTGACCCGCAATGGCAAAACCAAGGCGGGCAAACAAAAATTCCGTTGCCATGCCTGCGGCTGTTACGGTACGCTGACTCCCGATTATGGCTACAGCGAAGAACGAAAATCCGAAATTCTGAGGGCTTACCACGAGCGTTCCAGCCTACGCGGATTAGAGCGCACCTTCGGGGTTGCCCGTCAGACCGTAGCAGCATGGTTAAAAAAAAGCCCATAATTTGCAGCCCTTAGAAACAACTTTGGTGCCGGCCCAACCAGAAGACGTTCTGGAGCTGGACGAGCTGTGGTCGTTCGTCCAGTGCAAGGCCAGTGCCTGCTGGGTGTGGGTCGCGCTCTGCCGCCGTACCCGGCAGGTCGTGTCCTGGTTCGCGGGCGACCGGAGCGCGGACAGTTGCCGCCAGCTCTGGGCGGGCATCCCCGAAGCCTACCGGGCCGCCCACACCTACAGCGACTTCTGGCAAGCCTACCAAGGCGTGTTTGGGGAAAACCACCAATCGGTCGGCAAGGAAACCGGACAAACAGCCCATATCGAACGCTGGAACAACACCCTGCGGCAACGTTTGGCACGGTTTGTTCGGAAATCGTTGGCCTTTTCCAAAAATAACGAGTTCCACCACATCGCCCTGCAACTTTTTATACACGAATATAATTTGGCGCGCGCCAGTTAAATGCTAACCACTACCGAAAGTGGTATGCGACATCAGCGTATCAACGTCGCGCATGATCTCCCTCGCGGTTCCTTGCAATTCGGGATGGTCGCGCAAATGCCGTTGCAGAAAAGATATGGAGCGTTGTGTATCCATCAGGCATAGCCGAATCTTGCCGTTGCTGTCTTCCAGTTTGGCCAATTGATCAATGGCGTTTTCAAGGTCGGAGTCTATTTCTTCCAGTACCAGATAACTGACATCTTCCAGTTTGCGATGAATGTCTTCCAGTGCGTCGGCGAGATTTTCTACTTTTTGCTCGAAGATAAGCACCAGCAATTCCTGCGGTGAATGTGCCGCTACCTGCCCATGCCGGGCACGCATACGCAGCAGGCGAAAATCCGCCAGCGCTCCATCACGTAGGGTAATGAGCCGGTCGTTTTGCAAAATGAAGGCCACTGTCGCGGTGCTGTGCCGTCCTTCGCTTTGGGCAAGAAACAAGGAGCGTACATGAACGCCAGTGCGGTCGGTAAAATAACGGGCCGAAGACTCGATTTCCTCTACGTCATCTGATTCGGGCAGCGCGGTGTGTAAGAAACCTTGTAATTGTATGCGTTCATCGTCGCTGGCGTCGTGCGCATCAATCCAGATCGCTTTAGAGATGGCCTGTGTAAGCTGATCTTCAGGCGGTGTTTGCTCTTTGAGCCTGCCGCTGTTGTCGATATTGAAGAGTCTTAACATGGATGTATTCCCGTTTTTTTATTATTCAGGCAGCTCTATCGGGGGCGAATCAGTATGACTAATATGGGTCTCATGAAGAAGTCGAGCCGCCATTTTAGGTGGTTAACGTCATAATCAGGTTAGATTTATGCAAATTTTCAATGCATAATCCCATTAATCAGATAGTTCGCCCATGCTGGTTTTAATGCGATCCAGTAGATCGGTCATCTGCTTTTGTTCTTGTTGCGTTAAGGTTTTAAGTACCTGCGCTTCCACCGCATCGGCAATTTCCCAGAGTTCCTGCATGACGGCGTGGGCCTTGGGCATGAGTTCGAGACGATAAGCTCGGCGATCTTCACTGTCCTTATTACGCCGAACCAGCCCCGCCTCTTCCAGCAAGTCGATCTGCCTTACTAGCGTAATTGGTTTGATTTCGAGGATTTCGGCCAGATCAATTTGGCGGCAGTTTTCATTATTGGACAGATGTACCAGGGCCCGCCATTGGGCATGGGTCAAGCCGATGTTTTCCGCTTCCTTGTTAAAGCGTTGGCGAATGATGTGGCTGATTTCGTAACTTAAAAAACCGAATTTGGAATGCATAAGAAAGGAATATAATAAGTAGTAGGTATAATATCGTAGTTTACGTGCTTTAGATAACTGCTTTACTCCTTTCGGTCGCCGCTACACGGCTATTTTTCCCTAACAATGGCTGCTAGATAGCAACCGCTGTCTGTATAGGCACCGGCGGTTTTTCGGGCGTGTATTTGGGGCGGGTAAACTGTCGTCCCATAAATAAATCATTACTGACCACCGATATATCCTCCAGCCAGCGGGAAGATAACTGGCAAGCTTCCGAATAGGGCGGCTCTTTGCATAGTTCCACAGCCCCGTCAGCCAGTATATTAAAATGCAGACCCGGCAATGGCCGCACACGTTGGTTCGGCAAAGGCGCGGTGTAATCCATGATACTCGGCTCATTGAAGTTGAGCAGATCGAGCAACAGCTTGGGCACTTGATAAAGCGGCAGGCTGCCGAACTTAACCGGCCCACGTTTACCGTCGATAATCAGCATCGGCGTACTGACATAGTCTTTGAACATGGTTGGCGAAAAGTCGCTACGATTAGCCGTCAGCACACTTGATTCAACATAGCCTGAAAAGTTCTCGCCCAGAAAAGGCAGGTGGTCGCCGAAAACCACGATAATGCTTTCCGGGTCTCGTTTACGCACCTCATTAATAAAGACCATCAATTCCTTCGACTTATAATAAACCGTGTTGGCGTAGGCCGAGACTTCCTCAACTTGGGACGATGAGCTGATTTTATTGGGCCTGCTTTCGCTTAGCGGATAATTCCAGTGCCCGAAATAGGTCACGATATAATCCAGAACCGGTTGCCCCGCATCCAGCGCCCCGGATATTTTCTCCAGCACCTGACGGTATAAGCTGCTGTCGGACAGGAATTCCTGATTCATGTCATCCTGGACAAAATCCTCCAGCGACCAGTAGGTTTGAAAGCCCATGCGCTTATAAGCATTAACACGGTTCCAGAACACCGGCACATTCGGATGCGAGGCGATGGTGCGATAGTCTTTATCGGCAAGAATATGCGGCAAACAAGGCGCATCGTTAAGTAACTGGCGTTCGAATTTGACCGCGTCCTTGACCACCGGAAACCCGCATAATACCTCAAACTCGGAATTGGCGGTAAAGCCGCCGAACACCGGAACTTGCGCATGCGAGTATCCGGCGCTTTTCCACAGTTCGCGAAACTCGGGCGAAAGAGGGTAAGGTTTAACCCTTGCTTTCTTCAGTGTATTGGGATCCCAGAAAGACTCCAGCAACACGATATGGATGTTGCGTGGTGTAAATGTTTTGGCGACAGCCTCCTCGTTAAACGCGACTGCCATTGTTGCGGTAGATAGCGAATCCGCGTGACCGGCGGCCAGCAATTTATCGGCAGCTTCTTGAGCCATATCAGCGTCAGGAATCACCTCGGCAGCGCCAAAATGACGAGCGCTTTCCAATAGCGTGTACAGCGTTGCGCCACGCCAAACATAATTGGAACGCTGATCCCATACCGAGTTACCGAAGTAACCGTCCAGAGGTTCCAGGATGGTAGCGGGTTTGTAGACTATGGTGATGCCTAGCAATATGACAATCAGGCTGGCCAGATAAGCGCTCCAATGGCGCATGCTGAAATTGAACAGCAATAAACTGGCAATGGCGGCCAGCGGTATGGCGGCGGCAAAGAACTGCCAGCCATCCAGTATTAACAGCAGCGATTGCAGGGCAAAAACATCATCCGGCATAATCGGCCCGCCAAAAAACGATATTTTTACCGCGTTACCGATATACAGCAATCCCATCAGCAGCGCGTGAATCACCAGAAAAATCCAAACCCGTCTCGATAAGGCATAAAGCAGGTAAGCGACAACCAGTTGCAGCAGGTAATCGTAAGGTATCGATGGCGTCAATATTTGCACATCGAATTTAAAGGTGCTGATTAGGTAATACAACCCATAAAACAGCGTCGTAGAAAGCAGCGGCAGTGATTTCAGTAGCATTAAGTTGGGGCGTGTATCTGTTTAGGCGATTAATATGATGGCAACATTGCCTATTTTACAAGATTACCCCTCGATCAGCACTTTACGATGGCCGATGAGAGTTCCAAGCAAGCCTGTTATTTTGCTTCAACGACAACAACTGCATTACCTCTCTCATCGGTACGGCTCAGTGAACCACGGATCGTGCCCTTTTTGCGATGCACGGTAATCTTGCAATAGGCAAGCGTGATGGGTGTCGAGTTGGAGAATGTATTTACTACAACACTTACCACCTCTTTCGGCTGAAGCGCATTAAATGATGTTGTGGCTAAGGGTGTGCCATCCGCTTTAATGATTGAAATGGTTCCGTTGCGGGGCGCATGGAATACGTTCACGACATTACAGCGAAGGGCGCTTAAAGGAGCCCCAGGATTCGCTGTGGCGATCTCCACCATCGGTGTAAACAGAACATCATTAGCTGAGACAGGCGTCGCAAGGAATATAAATGCGGCAAAGATGCCCAACAGCACAAGTTTCTTCGTCTTCATAATTAAAACCCTCTCTACTTACAATAAAACGATAGGTGTGTTGCCCGCTACCCAGCGTCGTAGGTTCCAGCGCGGTTCAGGTCGGCAAGCTTTTCAAGCTCCTCTTTTTGAGCCAAATCCACCCCGACGCTGACTATAAAGCTGGTCACAGCTTCAATATCCATGCTTGATTTTACAACCTTTGATTGGTGAACAATAATGGTAAATCCCGAAGTTGGATTTGGCGAAGTCGGCACATAGACAACCAGCATTTCGCCCACCTTGTTGGTGACATAACCCGGCACCCATAAGCCTTCCTTGGGGTATTCGATAAAAATAATTTCTTTAGCGACGCTTTTTTCCTGGCTACCGAGCAGATTGACCAGTTTTTTACTGACCCGGTAAATCGTCCTGATCATTGGAATCCGGTTAATCAATAATTCCAACTGATGCAGCATCCACATTTTTTCGGATACGGTAACCCGATATCCGGTATAGGCAATGGCAATAAAAGACAGCGTGAATGCCAGGACAGTCAAAAAGACATTGTTGGAGTAGCCGTAAACATAAATAAAAAAGTCCCTTAGGATGGTCTCCAAAAACACCAGGACTTGCATGACAATAACAACCGGAATGAGCGCTAAGATACCGACGATAAAATACTTCAAACTCGATTTAATAAAACTAAGCATATTTTGACTCCTGATTCTGTTTCAACAAAGCTTGCGCCGCAAACATTACAGCAAATGTCGCTAAATTAACTACGCATTCGCTCTTTTATATATTTCGCTGTCAGATAGCCCAAAATTGCCCCCCATGTCATCATAAAAATTCCGTGGAATATTATTTCCAAATTAAACCTATAAGGGTGTGCATAGTAATCATAGATGTAATCTATTGCTACAATACAAGCTGTTATGTATACAGCGCTTTTAAATTTAACGGCATGCGCATAAAAAAAACTAACGCCTAGTAAAATAAATCCTATCAAAAACCTGATACCTGCATGGATTGACCAATGAAGATCGAGTATAGGGGTTTTTAATAACGCTATATTTAAAAAATAGAGCAAAGCAATACCGACAATAAAAGCAAAAACGAGAATTTTCATAACATCACCTCTATACATTCAATCATGCATGTTCATTAACCAGTGTAGTCGGTTTGATTTCGTAGCTTAAAAAACCGAATTTAGAATACATAAAAATAAATATAATAAGCGATAGGTATAATATCAATGATTTTGTATTTTGCCTAATCAGAAGATAGCCGTAAGCTGCTGTTGTATGACGTTTATAAAACGTCATACAACAGCAATCAGCCAAAAGCTAAAAGAGGCTATTTATTTGAAATGCGCTTGCAGGTTTTTGTCTGGGTCGTGTCGCTCTAGGTTTAAGCGGTCGAACCAAGCTGAATTTTATTCGCTATGCGATGCTGAAGCTTGCAAAGGAAATATTAGTGCAAATACGTGGCCTATTTAAGGGCTACTCTTGTTGCAAATACAGCGCCGACAGATTAAGGATATAAATGATGAACATGAACAGGCTGCCCCAGCCTACCGTCTTAAACAAGCGCTGTTGCGGATTATACAGGAGCCCGACAATGGCAATGCCGGTCATCATGATGGCCGACTGGATCGTAACCAAATGCACCGGCGAGACGTTGGCAAGGAGGGGGCCTTTCAGGTAAGCCATATCGTCGATGGCGATGATGACCAGATTGAACAGGTTGCTGCCCAACAAGTCGCTGATGGCCATGTCCAACGCCCCGATTCTCAACGCCGAGATAGTGACCGCCACTTCGGGCAAGGAGGTGGCAAAAGCCACGAACACCGTACCTACGAAACTCCGTTGCCAGCCCATCGCTTCGGCCAGATGTTCAGCCGTTACCGGAAGTCTGCTACCGGCCAAAACCACCACGACAGCGGCAAAAAAGAAGCCTGTCGCCGCCTTGGCCAAACTGATGTTCGGATAGCGATCGACAATTTCTTCCACGACCGCCAAGCGCTGGGCTTTTTCGTAACGAAAAACCGTGCGCATCGCAAAAATGTAAAACAGCACAATAATCGGCGTGTATAGGCCGACATGCCAAAAACTCAGATTGATGTCGTTTTGGTATAAGACGAGATTGAACGCCACGAAGCCGAGCAGCACGACCCCAAAACCGGCGGAAAGTATATGTCCCTGGCTGATTTTGGTGTAAACCGAAGCCCCCCGATGCAGGAAATCCAGCAGCACAATCAGCAGCAAATTGAATACGCAACTGCCCAAAGCATCGCCTAACGCGATATTCGGAACATTCACATAGGTCACCGCACTGACCCCGGTGACCAGTTCGGGTAACGAGGTGACCGTGGCGAGCATGGCGATTCCGACCCAAGTTCCTCCCAACCCGGTTTTTTCAGCGATGACATCACCGTAGAGCGAGAGAAAGTAACCGGACACACCGATGACTAGAGCCAAGGTAGAAAACTCAATAAAAATTAGCCAATGCGTCATGCGATATACTGCCTGTTAATCAAGGGAATCACCTTTCATTCAAATACTCACTAAACAGCGTGGCCGTTAAAGCATTAAGTTTAATCCCTTCTTTAGCCGCTTACATGTTAATCGTTTGATGTAGAATACTAAAATTAAAGCATTCCAACGGGCAATCTATTTTAAAGTTAGACACCGAAAAGGAGGGAGACATCCCCCGACTTAGCTTTCGAGATGATAAAAAACGGCAGACATGGATGATTAACCCAAGAACTATAAAAACGACCTTATCCGGTTTTACTTACGGCACAGCGCTACACTGCTTTATCGCCTGCATGTTTTTAATCATGCAGGCGGGCTGCTCGGAACCGACTATTCAAAAACTGGAAGGCCCGGCTCAAGGCACGACCTACCATATCAGTTACTGGTCCGAGTCACCAATGGATACTAAAGACATCAAAGCCGGTATCGAAAACGAGTTCGTAGTCATCGATAAACTGCTGTCCAATTACCGGCCAGATTCGACCATAGAAACCTTCAATAGCGTCGAGAACAGTGACAGCCAGGAAGTCGGCGGCGAAATCGTATCGTTGGTTAAAATCGCGCAAGTTGTAAATCAGGCCAGCCGAGGTTGTTATGATTTAACCATCAAACCCTTGTTTGATTTATGGGGCTTTCGTGATGATGCGCCGACGATCCCTAATGCCCCGACCATTCTTGCCACACTGAAACAAATCGGCATGGACAAGTTGGTAATCGTGGATGACACGCATTTGCGAAAAAAACAGGCCACTCTGAGAGTCGATTTGTCGTCCATTGCCCAAGGCTATAGCGTGGAACGGATCAGCAAGGTTCTGGCGCAAAAAGGCATAACCCATTATCTGGTCGAGATTGGCGGCGAGCTGAAAACCAACGGCTATAAACCGGGAGGATGGCCTTGGCGTATCGCCGTGGAAAGGCCGTTGCCGGAAGAGCGGGTGATGCACAAGGTCATTACTATGCCCAAGGACTCGCCGATGGCGGTGATGACTTCCGGCACTTACCGGCATTTTTTCGATGATCATGGGCAGCGTTATAGCCACATCCTTGATGCCCGCAACGGCAGACCGGTTATTCATAACCTGGTTTCCGTTACCGTCCTACTCAGCGATCCGACGGTTGCCGATGCCTGGTCTACTGCGTTGCTGTGTCTTGGCCAAAAAGACGGCATGGCAGCTGCGAATACCGCAAAAATCCCCGCTCTGTTCATCGAACTGCAAGGCAGCGAATTGATCGAGTCCCGAAGTGATGCACTGAACACTTTGAGCACTCTCACCATTCATTAATTCTTCTTTGTCAGTCAACATGCCCCTGACCATTGGCAAACTAGCCAAACAAATAGACGTAACCATTGAAGCCGCCCGCTACTATCAGCGCATTGGCTTGTTAGCAGAACCTGAAAAAACCGACTATGGTTATCGAGATCATCCATCCGACGCGGTGACTAAAATCCGATTTATCAAACGTGCGCAACAAGCCGGTTTTACGTTAAAAGAAATCACCACATTGTTAGCGCTTAACGGCTCACATTGTGCCGATGTACGAAAACTCGCCGAACAAAAATGTCAGCAAATCGAGGAGCAAATAAAAGTGTTAATGGCTCTACGTCAGGTATTGGAAATCCTAGGCGATAGCTGTCAACAGTCGGCTTCTTCGCTGTTAGCGTACGATTTTTTCCAAATTCTGAGACTACCCCGTAAAGGCCTAACCTGCCATCTGGTGTACGTCAGTAAAGAGGCGCCAGTGGCGCACAATTGCTTCAAACAGCCGCCAGCAAACTAACCAACGCCGGTGGCATTGAAGTGATCACCCAACTATTACCCGGTAAACCCAATCAAGTGCTTTGTGAATATCAAGACCAACATGCGATTGATTTAACGGTGATGGGTGGTCTGGGCTTTAAAGCCGTAGAGGCCGGTTACAAGGTTTGTTTCAGTGCTGCACTGACCTTGATTGAAGCACTGGAACTGGCGGAATTAAAAGGAGAGCTGAAAAAGAAGATTAATCAGCTACTGAAATTTGATCTATTAATCATCGACGAACTCGGCTACCTGCCTATGAACAAACAGGGCATGGACAACCTGTTTCAGCTGATTAATGCCATGTATGAATACCGGTCAATCATCTTGACGACTAATAAGGAATTCACCCACTGGGGAGAGTTCTTCTTTGACGGTAATGTCGCTGTACCTATCGTGGACAGAATCATCCATCATTCACACATTTTTATGCTGGGAGGGGAAAGCTATCGACTGAAATCAAAACTGAATAAGTAATTTTTCTCTGGAAAAGTGGCTCAAAAATTAATGGCCGAAAATGGCTCAATTCTGTTGGCCATTGACAGAAATAACACGCCTTTCGTTTTTTCAGCAAAAGAACACCTAAAAACGACCTCTTTCGAACTTACTTTAACGCTTTTTTATTGAACAATAGACACCGTTCCGGAGCAGAACCAACGACTCGTTAATTGCAAGTAATGAGTCAATCAAACATAATTTTGGAGTTGTTTAAATGAATCAATTGAAAAGCCTATTCTTCACTGAGCGGAAAAAAGCTCTGTTAGCGTCTGCTGCTGTATGTGCGTTTGCATTCGGACCCGAAGCAGTGGCGGGTACTGGCGGTACCGAGTTCGACGACATCTATACCCTGTTGGTCGGCTGGACTCAAGGTACTTTGGGTAAAATCATTGCCCTGGGTATGTTTATGGTGGGTTTGTCTGCCGGTATCGTCAACCAATCTATCGTATCTGTAGTTATCGGTATTGGTGGCGCTCTGGCGCTGTACTACGGCCCAACCGTTATCAACGGTGTTGTTGCCGCCCTGATTTAACGCCAGAATTATCGCCCGTTGTCGAAAGCGGGCGATAGGCTCTTTTGTTAGTGAGTGTTTAAAAAGGCCGCCCATCAAAAATGTGCGGCCTTTTTTTAAAGGATTTTTTAGAGACAAAATAATAATCAAAAGAGGCAGAAAAAGCGCATCTTTCGACCCGACGTAAAGAAAATCGTTTCTTTAAAATACAAGCCTGTTTTCTTAAATTCAGGAGATCCTTTATGGGCGCATTTGTCTATGAAAAACAACTCAAACGACACACGTTAAGTGAACTCGTCCCGGTAGAATCCTTTGACGAGGAAACATATTTGTTCACCATGGCCGATGGTTTTATCGGTTTTGGTTTTGTCGCCAAACCACTGCCGGGCGGTGACGAGTCAGTAACCCAGCGATTGAATGTCCTGTTCTCGTTCGATTACCCCAAAGAGAGCTTCATTCAAATCATGCTGATGGGGTCTCAGGATATTCGTCCGACACTGGACAATATTAAGCACATTCGCAACACTAAAGATGAAGCGCTGAAAGAGTCGCTGAATAATCGTCTAAAAATGCTGACAGAAGGATCAAATCAAGCGATCAGTCTGCATGCTCAATCGTATGTTCGCGAGTACAAAGTCGTTTTCACCATAAAACTTCCTCTTGAGCAAAAAAACCAATTACCGAAACAACATGAAATTTCGGCTGCACGAGATCTTCGTTTGTCGTTTGAGCAAACCCTGAAATCCGCAGGGTTTGTCCCGCAAACAATAGATGCGGAGCTTTATTTGCGCGTGGTTGGGCAAATACTGCATTGGAGCCCTTCAGCAAATTGGCGATGCCCAGCAAAATATTACGATGCCACAGCACCAGTCAATGAGCAATTGAGCGAATATGACGACATGATACAGACCGATGCCAACGGTGTCTGGCTTGGTGATAAAAGATTGCGGATCCTGTCGCCAGGGCGACTACAAGGACAAATGAGCCTTCAAAATATGCGGCGCATGATTGGCGACCCATTAACCGGGGCCCGTGGAATTCACGGTAACTTTTTTATCAACCTGAATATCTTTATCCCGGATAACGCTGCCGAAAAACAGAAAGCCGACAAAGAGCGTAATGTCATCAATTACCAGGCGTTTGGGCCGATGTTGAAATTCAATCCGAAACTGATATTCAAAAAAGAAAGCACCGACCTATTGTTCAAGTCCATCAACGACGGTGACCGGATTCTCAAAATCAAGTTGTGTGTTGGATTGTTCACTGACTCACTGGATAAAAGCGAAACCCGGCTAACAGAAGCTCAAACTTATTTCAGCGAAATCGGCTGGAGCATGAAAGAAGACAAGTACATCACACTTCCCATGTTAGTGAATTCACTGCCACTTTGCGCCGACTTTAAAGCGGTACGATTTCTGCAGCGTTACAAACGTTGCGGTTCCAAACACGCTGTCGAATTTCTGCCCATCATTGCTGACTGGAGTGGTACCGGCACACCGCAGTTGACGTTTATTTCTCGCGGCGGCCAGATCATGAACATGGATATTTTTGACTCTAACACAAACTACAATACGTGTATCGTAGCAGCGTCCGGATCCGGAAAATCGTTTTTGACCAACGATATTATTACCTCGTATATCAGCTCCGGAGCCAAATGCTGGGTGATTGATATTGGGCGTTCTTACGAGAAATTGACCCATGCCATTGGTGGCGACTTTGTTGAATTCGGTGAAAAGAGCCAAATTTGCCTGAATCCGTTTCAGATTATCAAAAATTACAATGAAGAAGCCGACATGCTGGTAGGTATCATTGTGTCCATGGCCGCTATGGAAGATAAGTTGTCCGATCTTCAGCATGCCAGGTTACGCTCAATCTTGAAAGAATTATGGGATGAGTACGGCGTCGGAATGACCGTTGACCGGGTTGCTGAAAAATTACTCCAAGACCAAGACCGCCGCGTTATTGATATGGGGCACCAGTTATTCGCATTTACCAGTACCGGTGAATACGGGCGGTTTTTTAATGGGGAAAACAACGTCAACTTCAATAATGCACTGACCTGTCTTGAGCTCGAAGAACTCAAGGGGCGCAGCCATTTACAGCAAGTCGTGCTGCTGATTCTGATTTACCAGATCCAGCAAGCTATGTATCTGGGTAATCGCGATCAGCGAAAAATCCTCATCATTGATGAAGCGTGGGATCTGCTTGCCAAAGGCAATATTGCTCGATTCATTGAAACCGGATACCGGCGCTTCCGGAAATATAACGGGGCCGCCATAACCATTACCCAGTCACTCAATGACCTGTACAGCTCGCCATCTGGCGTGGCGATCGCTGAAAACTCGGCCAATCTCTACCTGCTTTACCAAAAGCCGGAAACCATTGAGTCCATTAAGCGCCAGAACCGGTTAATGATCGGAGAGGGCGGTTTTACGTTTTTGAAATCAGTGCATACCGTGACCGGGCAATATTCTGAAATATTCTTCGTAACCAGTTATGGCGTGGGAATCGGCCGGCTGATAGTGGATAAATACACCAAGCTACTTTACTCAACCCATCCGGACGATATTAAAAAAATATCGGAGCGAACCCATCGCGGCATGACAACCGCGGAAGCGATCGAAGACATTCTTGTTTCAGATGACTAACCCCTAAACGTTAATATCACCCATTGAGGCAATACCATGGCAGAAAAAACCGAACCCACTACACGAGCTACACAAGATGGCTATATGAGACGAAATTTCATCAGCGAATGCAGGGATAGTCGTATTGTCGTTGAGGCGTATTTTTCCCCCAACATACGCCGTATTTACCGTCGACATTTCGACGGGTTATCGCGTGCGGTGTATCTACTTCGTTTTTATTCGCGCACTTCCCGTATCAATGGCGTTGAAAATTCCCTAACCAAAGACATTAGTGATCTGATGGACGAAGTGAATGAAAGCCTGCGGAAGAAAATCACTGTTGCCGAACACATTCTTGTCAATAACAACATTAAGGTAACGACATCGCAATTTGAGAAGCTCAATGTGACCATTATTGATCCATTAGCCAATCGGTTTCTGCAAACCATCAAAATGGCTCAAGATCTCGATGAAAAACTCAGCTCTCTTTGGCTTGCGTGCGTACTTGACGACGAGCAGCGCATGAAAGCCATGACGGAAATCGAAAACGAATTGCGAGGCATACAGGGCAAATCCCGGACTATTAGCTTGGGACTAAGAGATCGTGTGCGTTTACAACGATCAACCAATGAACAAGTAATAGAAGCCGATGACAATCTGATAGCAGCGGCATCTACTGATGAAGGGGAGTTGGACGAAGAAATAGCAGAAACAAATAAAATAATCGAGGAAACGGCTTCGACAAAAAAACCCAAAAAAACGAGTAAAGAGGTCAAAGATCAAGGCGATGTCGAAGAATCAAGCACATCCGAACTTAAAGAAAAAGAAGATGCGACTGCATGACCAAAGCGCTCACGCCTTGCTTATTGCTAACCTTGTTATGTGGCGGCTTGGTAAACGCCGGTGAAGCAAATAAGGAAGCAAATGGGGATGGATCGCCGTTGTTTTACGGTGTCTCAGACGGACGCGAGCAGTCGGCGTCCGTTCTGACTAAGTCACCTTTTTACGAAGACAAGGAGAGAGGCTGGTTCTGGTATGAAGATCCCGTTTTTGATGAGGAACCTGCTGAAGAAGAAGCTGCTTTGCCGCCACCACCTGTCCAGGAAAAGAAAATCGAACCGGAACAACCAGCAAAGCCACCGGGGGCAAAACCGTTATCGGCAGAGTGGTTTCGTAAAAACATGGAAAAGTATCGTGATAAAGCGATTGATGAGCCCACACAACAGAACGTGTCGGCTTACATGTACCTGCAAAGGGTGATGCTGGATAAGGCTGAGAAGTTTAGCGAGATTTCGCAGCGAGTGGTGATGAGCGATCCCGTGCTTGACGAAAATTCAAGGCGTCCCATCGCAACATTCGGCGCCTTTGCCATGGATGATAGGGCGACCAAGGGAACTGAAAAAGCGGCTAAAAAACTTGCCGAGAACGCGGGGCTTTGGTTTTTTTATGCCAGTACCTGTGAGTTCTGTGTAAAGGAAGTTGGTGTTTTAAAAGGCTTGATGAATGCCTACGGCTTCAAGGTTTTGCCTATTGCCCTGGATGGGCTGCCCCTGTCTGGCGGTGAATTTCCTGATTTTACGATTGATCGTGGTCAAGCAAAGAAATTGGGTGTTGAAACGACGCCCGCCCTGTTTTTAGTTAAACCAGGGCAGAACGGCGACGCCATTCAACTTGGACAGGGTTTGTTATCGGGTGACGAGATCATCAAGCGTGCCATTACCTTGGCTCACCAAAATGGCTGGCTGAATAGCGACGAGTACCAAGACACCTTAAAAGTAAAACCCATGCAAGTGGATACCGAGACCCTCCAAAACATTGACGAGAAAGTAATGGATAAGCCAAACGAACTGGTCAAAACCATTCGCAATAATCTAAGAAAACAATTTTGAGATTTTAAACTCTATGGAAATCAAAAAAAACGTATCAGATTCGAGTACTCAAAGTCCGATGTTACGAGCAGTATTCTAATGGGAATCCAATATGGACAAGGATACTTCCTGTCAAGAAATCAAGCGTCGCAAAAGTCTGTTAAAACCAGACAAGAAAAGCCTGGCAGGGATTTTTATGAGCGACGCTTTGACGGCTTCCGAGATTTAATGTGGATCTGAACTATGCGTAATCACTCTTTGCTGTTTTTGACCTGTTTGCTGCTTTTTATTGCAGGCCCAGCAAAGTCTGGTTTGAATGATGAATTGAAAGGCATGTTTGACGACATGATTAACGTCACTCCAGGTGGATCCTATGACACACAGCGGCGTGGAGTGATTACTGGAGGGAGTATTGTTAGTCGCAATAAAGTCGTAAATCCCAACCTGATTTCATTTGTACCGCCTGGCGTAAAGGCGGGCTGCGGAGGGATTGATTTATTTGGGGGATCGTTCTCATATATTAACGGTGCGCAATTTACTCAGCTTATGCGTAGCGTTGCGCAAGCCGCAGTGGGTTATGCCTTTCAGCTGGCCATTGAAGGTATGTGTCCAACCTGCGCCCAGGTCATGACTAAGTTACAAAAAGACATCGAGTTTATTAACTCGTTAATGAAGAATTCGTGTGAAGCTGGAAAGCTCATTGTAGATAACACGCTACGACCTGGCCTGGAGTCGATCAATGAAACATTCAAAAGCAATTTGTCAACGAAACTATCGACCGATACCGGTTTCGTATCGGATTGGTTTCAGGCAAAGGAAGATAAAAGTTCCTCGCCCGATAAAAAGGCAATTGATGCAGGAAGAGCCGATATGTTCACGGGCAACGTTGTGTACAAATCACTGAATAATGCGAACGCTACGGCCTGGTTTCAGCATGGTGACGAGCAGCTTAAAGGTGTGCTAATGAGTTTGACCGGAACCTATATCGCCGCAACGAAAGCGGACAATAGTGGTATCGAATATAACTTCAAGCCCAGCAAAATTGAGCCTAGGGATTTCATTGAAGGCGGAATGCTTACAATTTACACATGCGAATCAGGCGAATGTTTGCTACCGGGTGATAGCACAGAAACCATACAAGTAACTGGAATGAGAGAGCGCGTAAAAAAAATGGTTCTTGGTAGCGGTACTTGTGTAGGTTGCACAGGCGGCATTCTGAGGAAAATGCAAGAACGCGCTGGCGGGTCTGTGTTCAGTCCAGAAGAAAAGCAATTTATTGAAGCAACGTCTCCGGGCGCTTACGGTCTTTTAACAAAATTAGCGCACGAACCTGGCGCTGCCTACGTAATTGCTGAGCAATTAACTAACGTTCTTGCGATAGAACTTACCAATAAGCTTGTCGACGAAATGTATGACACGGTAAGAAATTCAATTGAGAGCAGTGGGAAAGAAATGGACACCAAGATGCTGGCGACGATGCGAGATAGAAGAGAAAAAATCAATGAAGAGCGCCGGGTTGTTGGGCAAACGATTGCTGGCGTTTCGATTGTGCTTAGTTCGTATTCGGACATAGAAAAAGACTTGCGAAATAACGCATTTCATAAACTCCAGTAGTTGAGAATAGTGTATGGCCTACGAAATCATAAGCATCGGTGATGGCGAAATGCTCTATAACGCCTTCCAGGGGGTGGCGATGATATTTGGAAATAATAGTCTGAACAAACTTATCAGCGCCGGATTTGCGCTGGGGATACTGCTGATTTCGCTCCGCTACCTGACCGATCAGGAATTCCCTTTGCGATATGCTTTGGTGGGGCTGATCCTTTATTTGGTGATGTTTACTCCAAAAGATACAGTCACTATTGAAGATATTTACTCAGGACAGGTCAGAGTCGTTGCTAATGTCCCAATAGGCGTGGCAATTCCCATGTCTGTCATATCGACAATGGGTGTCAAAATGACAGAGATGTTTGAGACCGCGTTCTCGACACCGGCAGAAGCCAACATGTTACAACACGGTTATCTGGATTCGCTCAACACGCTGATCAAACTACGCAATATAGGGACGGGGACAGCAGGGTCGAACAATGGATTGAGTGGTGACCTCTCCAAAACCATCAATGCGTACATTGAAAACTGCGTGATGTTTGATCTGGAAATCGCAACAGGAAATCACGAGGTATCCCGAGAATCTTTGCAAAAATCCCCCGATTTGTGGGATGCCATGAGAACGACGTTTATTAACCGCGACATTATGGTCTATTTGCCGAACGCTCCCGCTGGCGAACAAAAATCATGCGAAAATGCTTATAAAGCGGTTAACGAGTATATGGCCGGTGGAGATTTTAAGGCTCAGTGGGCTAAATACATGCAAGGCGTGTTAGATATTCACGATCCAGCGGTCTCACCGGAGGATAGAATAGATGTTGCAGCACAGGCTCTAAGTTTAGCGGGTATAGATGCGCAGACCTATATGCGCAACGCACTAATGGCCTCTTATTTAAAGGATGGCCCTGCGGCTTTCATCAAGCGGACAGGACAGGAGCAATTAAATCTGCAATGGGCCGGTGAACAGAGCATGTTCAACCAAATTGAACGACCGCTAATGGCCTTTGTTGAGATGTTTACCGTCGCTACATCACCCATCGTCGCGTTTTTGTCCACACTCGGACCTGTCGGTATGACCATGATCGTGCGTTATATCCAAATGATGATTTGGATAGCGTTATGGGGGCCGGTTATGGCGGTGTGTAATCTTTACATCACTATAGTGACATCCCGTGCAATGGATGCGATGGCTACTCAAGCCGCTGACAATGGATCGGCGCTGTCTTCGATGGTAATGCATGACAAGCTTTATCAGACGCTGGAAATCTGGTTGTCCGCAGGTGGCATGTTAGCATCAAGCGTACCGGCCTTATCACTGATGCTGGTGTACGGCGGCTCGGTTGCGGCGACCAACCTCTCTGGCAAAATGACATCGGGGGCATCCAACAGCGTGAGTCCCGGCAGACTTGCCCCTGATCCTGTTTCAATAGATTCGTCAATGAAATTGGGTTCGATGGCTGAATATTCGCCCAACACCGGCGCCAAAAAATCGGGCATGGCCGATACCCTATTTTCGGCCTCTTCGACGTTTGGTCGTGCTTCGCAAAGCGCGACGGACTCTCTGCACAGTGCGAGCGCAACCGCTTCGCAGGCGCTCAACAGCATGACGCAGTCAACTAACCGATCTGGCTCCATGAGCAGTGATTCAAATTCCGTGATGAGTTCACTGACAAACTCAACATCCGAATCCGACAACTGGGCGGCGTCAACGGGTAGAACCATAGGCGACAGGGTTGGGACTACACAGAACGAAAAAGAAGCGGTGTCGGCGGCGGTCAGTGGATCTTTGGCGGCGGGGCTTTCCACAGGGAAGAGCATTAATCCTGCCACTTTGGGCGCCAGTGCCCAAGCTCAATTGCAGTCTACAACCGGTATGGACGCGGCCAAATCCAAAGAAATGTCGGATCAAGTGCAGGACACTTGGAGCAAAGGCTATGCCGGTAGTTCTCAAGTCGCGAAAATGCAACAAAGCGCTCAGCAACATTCAGATCAAACATTCTTTGGCTCAGAGGACATGAAGGCGAAAGGCGAGCAATACCTCAGCCAGTTGCAAGCCGTAGATCAAGCCAGTGAAAAATTTACTCAAACTGCATCAATGCAGGATTCAGCAGGAAAATCACTGTCGCTCCCTTATCAGGATTTGGCAACAAGGCTTAATAAATCCGGTGCGCTCCCGGATATTAACAAGGCAAATGAAGAGCTGCAAAGTAAGATGAGTGATAAAGATAAAGCGAATCTCTCTGAAAACGCGCAATACGAAATTAACCGGTCGAGCGCGAGTGGCCTCGTTGGTGGAGATCGTGATGCGCTGGCGGGATTCTTGAAGCTTAATCAGCAGGATCCTGTAAAAGCCGCAGAAATACTTAACTCGGCAATAATGCCTACCTCCAGTGGATCAGGCGCCAATATTAGCCCCACGGAATTCAAAAAAGACAGCCAATCCGTTGACGGTATTGTCAGTAATGAAACCGCTGCCGGCTTTAGATCAAAAGCCAAAGGCGAAGACGGCGACTATGACACTGGTGGCGTTGAAGGCGGTAATGGACGCCGGTCTCCAATCAAACAGTCTGTGCCGCAAATGGCTACTCATCAAGAGTACAGTCAAAAACCATCCGCAGATCATGGCGCTCCAAAATCGTCGCAAGCGACAGGCGGTAAACAGGTCACGCCCGCATCAACAGCCGGATCACAGCGCTCTAAAGTGGATGCCGCTCTCAAAAACGCCAATCTCGGCAATGCAGGTGAATTCAGAAGCAGCATTGAGTCTGGCGGAAAACTGGGTAGCAAAGATACATCGGGCATGATGGGTGGCGCAATGAAAAACGAAGGTCATCTCGCTTACGACAACGTCGCTAAGCCCGCAATCAGTGCCGCAACCACTGTAGCCGATTTTGCAACCAGTACTGCAAGATCAGCGTTAATTGCCTCCGACAAAGCGTTTAAACCCATAGATGATGCTATAAAAAACACTTTTGGCAGCAGTGATAAACAGCCCAAGCAGCCAAGCAATCCGTATGACAACGATCTCCCTCCAACCCCAAAAAAATAACTCATTAAGGTAACAGCGTGCTAAAGTCAAAAAACAAAAAAAGACACATAAGCCAAACAGCCAATTCCAGACTCAAGCCAACGAACTTGGGCAAAAACTCAATGCGCAACTTCGCCAAGCTAAAAAGGAATTTGAATTGAGGGAATTTGAAAACAAAAGCAACAATTGCCAGAATAATGTTTTTGGCGAAAACTTAAACATTACAAAATGGTAATGTTTTGGAAGGCTTCCTGCAATGTGATCGAGGTTATCCTATTTCTGAAATCAGGCATTTCTGTCTGATATGAAAGAGGATTGAAAATGAGCAATAAACACAACAAATTTATGATGCCCCTATTGGCAACGGTTATCATGGTTAGTACGGCTGTTAACGTGGCGCAAGCAAGTGATTCGAAGGAAAAGGATGCAAAAGAGCTGCAGCTGTTTAGCCAAGCCAAAATTTCTTTATCCGAAGCGATCAAAGTAGCGGAACAAAAAGTCGGCGGTAAGGCCATGGAAGCCGAAATCGATGATGAAGCCAGCAGCGTTCAATTCGAGATAGAGGTTGTTAAAGAAGGTAAGGTGCATAACGTTCTGGTCAATGGCAATACCGGTAAGGTGCTTAAGGTTTCGCTAAGCGATGAGTCTAACGAAGGTGCTGAAAACGAGAAAGAGTAAGCTATTAATGCCGGGGTAACGCCCCGGCATTTTTTTTGAGGCTATGAAAATATTAATGATTGAAGATGATTCTGAGACTAGAAATTATGTCTCGGCAGGTTTGAAAGAGGCCGGCCATACGGTCGATTTGGCTAAGGATGGCTACGAAGGCTTACTCATTGCCAAAGAAGGCAATTATGACCTTCTTATTGTCGACCGTATGTTGCCCCACCTTGACGGATTGACCGTGGTAAAAACCCTGCGAAGTACGCAGTGTAATGTGCCGGTACTGTTCCTGACCACAATGTGTGGCATTGATGACCGCGTTGAAGGTTTGAATGCAGGCGCGGACGACTATCTGGTCAAGCCGTTCGCTTTCAGCGAGCTTGCCGCACGGGTTAACGCCTTGCTGCGCAGACCACGGGAAACGGCTGAACTGAAAGTCTTACAAGTCCGGGATCTTGAGATCGATCTGTTGAAAAGACTGGTTAGGCGCGATAGGCAAGTTATTGATCTTCAGCCAACAGAGTTTCGTCTGCTTGAGTATCTTGTTCGCCATGCCGGACAGGTGGTAACGCGCACCATGCTGCTGGAAAATGTCTGGGATTTTCATTTTGACCCCCAAACCAATATTGTCGAAACCCACATCAGCCGCCTGCGCGGCAAGCTGAATGCCGGGAACAAGTCTGATCTTATCCATACAGTTCGTGGCGCAGGATATATCATCCATGAAACTACCTAGTATTGCCAATACCACCAGTTTTAAACTGTCAGCCTTATATTTGGGCCTATTTTTGCTTTCTTTTCTGGCCATTGGCATAACGGTTTATTTGTTGACTTACCATACACTGGAGCAACAACTTAAAAATACAATCGAGACAGAAACCATTCTGCTAAAAGCGGAATATGATTCTAGTGGGCTAGCTGAATTAAAAAAGGAGATTGGGGAAGCAGGCGTTTCGGTATCGCACACCCTTCGGGAATATGGCGTTGTAAACCAGCAGGGCGAGTTGATAGCTGGAAATCTCAGGTATTTTAAACCGTTAGCGGGATGGCAAATTATCAGATGTGGGACTAAGTCCATTAGCTATGACGAAGAAACCCAAAACCTCTATGTTCGGGTTATCGCATTACCTAATGCCATGTGGCTGGCTGTTGGTCAGGACGGCGACTACATTCAAGAGGCGGGCGAGGCGATTGTTCAGGCTTTTATTTGGGGCTTGGTATTGGTTATTTTTCTGGGCGCGGGCGGCGGTTTATATCTCAGCCATGCATTCCTGAGAAAAATCCAGCGCATTACCCAATCAACGCAGGCCATTATTGCTGGTGATCTGAAACACCGACTGCCGGTTTCAAAAAACCGCGATGAACTGGACAAACTCGCAGTATTGCTAAACCTGATGCTGGATAAAATCGGGGCATTGATTGACAACGTTCAGCAAGTCTCCAATGACATTGCCCACGATTTACGCACGCCGATCAGCCATTTGCAATTCAGGCTTGAGGATGCTGTAAAAAGGGATCTTTCGGCAGAGCAGTACAAAGAACGAATCGCCTTCGCTATTGAAGAAGTCGATGGAATTCTCAATACGTTCTCCGCCCTGCTAAGAATTTCGCAGATTGAATCCGGCTCCCGCCGTAGTGGTTTCAAGACCGTCAATCTCAGCGAGATCGTTGTTTCCGTCACCGATGCGCTGTATCCAGTAGCGGAGGAACAGGGAAAAACCATCAGCGTAGATATTGACCCGGACGCAACACTGACCGGTGATAAAGAACTGCTAACGCAACTGGTTTTCAACCTGCTGGAGAATGCCATCACTCATACGCCAGGAAACACACAGATCAAGGTCAGCCTGAGATCGTCAGGCGCTCAAGCTGAATTTATGATTGCCGATAGCGGCCCGGGGATTGCCGAAGCGCATCGTGAGAAAGTATTTCAACGCTTTTATCGGCTGGAACAAAGTCGCACAACGCCAGGCAACGGTCTCGGTTTCAGTATCGTTGCAGCCATTGTCGATCTTCATGGCGGCGCCATAGCGCTATCGGATAACAATCCAGGCCTTAAAGTTGTCATCCATTTCTGTAACAATCAGATTATGGCTCAATGAAAATCAGCAGAAACAAATTCTTCCCGGTAATATTGTTTTGTTTACAGTCTGGTTGTTCCCAGTACCAATCAAAACCACTGACGGAACAAGCCATGGAGCTGCAACTTGAAACACCCACAGCGTATCAGCTAAGCATTCAAGCCGCACAGATTAAGCATCCTTTACTCAAACCCATACCGTTTAATATCCAGGATGGTCTGTCGCCGGATGAAGCGGCTATTTTGGCGGTATTGCGCAATCCGGAATTACGTGCGGTAAGAGATCAACATGGCATTGCCAACGCACAACTTTTGCAGGCAGGCTTATTGCCTGACCCTCAAGTCTCCTACAGTCTTTCCGCGCCTTCTGGGGGCACTAACTTGGGCTCAAACAATGCCTTCGGCATCGGTCTGAGCTGGCAGGCGACGGCCTTGATTTGGCGGGAAAACAAAATAACGGCCGCCGAAAAACAGCAACAGGGCGTCGATCTGCAAATTGCTTGGCAGGAATGGCAAATAGCTCAGGCAGCAAAATTGGCCGTTTATCAATTAATCATTTACAGCAAACAACAGGGGTTACTAACCGAAATGGCGCAGCGTTTGGAAGATAATCGTGCGCGACTGCAACAGGCCGCTGACGAGGGTTTGGTCACGGAGTTTGAGCGGGTTGCCGCCGTGTCGGCCAAAAATCTGGTCGATATTCGTTTACTCGCACTTAAACTGCAAAAAAAACAGCAGCAACAACGTCTGAACCGTGCCATGGGACTCAAGCCTCATGAAGCAGTCAGGCTGCAACAGGATATAGAGCTACTAACCGAACTGAACACTCCGGCTTATGATACTTTAATACATGACGTAGAAAACTTGCGGCTGGATTTGATGGCCTTGAAACGAGGCTATGAGAGCCAGGAAGAGCGCGTGCATATCGCAGTATTGCAGCAGTTTCCGCAAATCAGTATTGGCTTTAATCATGGCCGGGATAACAGCAATCTATATACCATGGGCTTTGGCGTCTCGATGACAGTGCCCATATTCGATCGTAATCAGGGTCAAATCGCGCTTGATCGGGCCACACGTCAACAACTGTTCGATCAATATACCAGTCGGCTGTTTCAAGCCAGAGCCGATATTGCCGAATTGTTGGTCACTATCGCATCGATAAACAAGCAAATTCAATCCGTTCGTCATGCCATTCCCGATTTGGCCAATCTGGTTAACGCCTATCAGTCAGGTATCGAAAACGGCCAGGTTGACGTATTTAATTATTATGTGGCCTGGAACAGTCTGACGGATAAGAAAATTGACCTGCTAACCTTGGAATTGCAGTTAGTGCAGGCGGGGATTGCTTTGGAGGTAGCGAGTGGACTTTATCATGTGACCCCTGATTTTCATGGAAAATAATTATGAAGTTCTATTCTAAAATCACCGTCATCATTGTTTTATTACTGACTCTTGTTATCGGTAGTGCGGTGCTTTATTGGTTGGCAAAGCCGCACGATTTAACCGGATCGGACGCGTCGGCTTCCGAACCGGAGCCGGTTGCCCAGGTTGAAACGGTCAAACTAGAAAAAGGAGAAATCAAAGAAACTTTTACCGCCTATGGCGTGGTTTTGCCTTTACCGGACAAGTTGAAGACGGTTAGCGTGCCCTATACCAGTCAGGTCGATAAAATGCAGGTCAATCAAGGCCAGATTGTTCAGCAAGGCGATCTGTTACTGACCTTAAAGCCGGGCGCGAGCGCTATGTTGCAACTGGAGCAGGCGCAAAGAGAACTGGCGGCGGCATCACGCGAAAATCAACTGTTGCAAGAACGCATACGCCTGAAATTGGCGACTAAACAGGATTTGGTAGGCTCTCGATTGCGTGTCGAACAGGCTAAGGTCATGCTCAAAAATTTGGTTGACCAAGGCATAGGTAAAGAACAGCATATTAGGGCAGAAAACGCCGGTATTATCTATCTGGTTAATGTGCAACAAGGACAAATCGTTTCTGCCGGTATGCCGTTGCTACAGCTCGTTGACCAGAACCAGTGGATGGTGCGCCTGGGTATCGAACCGGAAGATTATGATCATCTGCAAGTCGATCAACAGGTATTGATTACGCCGGTCAATACGCCCGTTTCAGAACCGGTTAAGGGCCGTATTGAAATTATCACCCATCAAATTGATCCAACCACCCGCTTGCTCAATGTCTTTGTCAGGCCAGCGTTAAATCAGACTTTGTTAATCAATGACTTTGTTGAAGGTCGGATTATTATCTCCTTGGTTAATACCTTACTGGTTCCCCGGCAGGCGGTTTTGCCCGATGATGGCGGCTACAGTCTGTTTACGGTTGAAAACGGTCATGCCGTTAAGCATCAAGTACAACTAGGTCTGGAAAATGACACACAGGTTGAAGTGATAGCGACGGATTTAAAGGAACAGGACGACGCAGTCGTATTAGGCAACTACGAACTGGAATCTGGCATGGCGGTGTCCGTGGCGCCGAGCACCCAACTCGACAAAGGAGTATCACCATGACGGAATGGGCCCATTTACACCGTCGCTCTATTCTGTTTGCACTCAGTCTATTCGCCATCGCCGGATTCTTTGTCATTGGTAGTACGCCGGTCAGTTTGTTTCCTCAGGTGACCTTCCCAAGAGTGGTCATCAATCTCGACGCCGGCGACATGCCTGCTGAGCGCATGGCTGTTCAGGTCACCTGGCCGGTAGAAGAGGCTGTACGCGCCGTGCCGGGGGTGCTGATTGTCCGTTCTGCGACCAGTCGCGGCAGCGCCAATATTTCCATTAATTTTAACTGGGGCGTGGATATGGTTTCCGCCATGCTGCAGGTTGAATCCGCCATTAATCAAATTCGTTCAACGCTGCCTGCAACCTTGTCATTTGGCGTCAGACGCATGGATCCGACGATATTTCCCGTGCTAGGTTACAGTCTGTCATCCGCCAAGCATAGTCTGGTCGATCTTCGGGATATGGCGCTCTATCAAATCAGACCGATCTTGTCGGCCATTCCCGGTGTGTCAAAAGTGGATGTACTGGGCGGTGCAATTGCGGAATACCAGGTACTCGTCGATCCGGCGCGAATCAATGCCTTAGGTTTAAGTCTGGATGATATTGCCAAAGCCTTATCGACAGCCAATATTATCCAGGCGGTAGGCCGACTGGAGCAAAACTATAAGCTTTATTTGATACTAGCCAATACCCAGTTGCAGAGTTCGGAACAGATCGCGCAGACTATTTTACGGAGTGGTCAAAATGGCTTAGTCTTTCTTGAAGATGTCGCACAAGTGGTTAAAACGACCGCGCCGCAATGGCAAAGGATCACCGCCGAAGGTCGCGATGCCGTCCTGTTTCAAATTAATCAACAACCCGGCAGCAGCACGGTTGAAATTGCCCGCAACGCACAATCCCAACTGGAACTCATCAAACAGAAGCTCCCAGCTGATATCAAAATCGCCAAATGGTACGACCAAAGCGATTTGATTGTAGCCTCTGCTTTAAGTGTTAGAGAAGCCTTATTAATTGGCCTGGGCTTGGCCATTGTTACCCTGCTGGTGTTTCTACGTAATATCAAAGTCACCTTGATTGCTGCCATTACCGTGCCCATGGCTTTATCCACGACCGTATTAATACTGTATTTACTGGGACTTGGCTTTAATATTATGACCCTGGGCGGCATGGCCGCCGCCGTGGCGTTGATTATCGATGACGCGATTGTCATGATTGAGCATATTATTCGCCGCATGCGTGAAGCTTCAGGGACGTATCTGGAACGGATTCATCTGGCAGCCAACGAATTCAGTAAACCGTTGGCAGGATCATCAGCATCGACGATTATTATTTTTGCGCCTTTAGCATTTTTATCCGGCGTCAGCGGCAGTTTCTTTAAAGCCTTGTCTATCACCATGGCTTCAGCACTGTTTATCTCTTTTATAGTGGCTTGGTTAGCCGTGCCCTTGCTGGCCTCTCATACCTTGGCGCAAAAAGATACCGAACAGGAAGAAAACGGTCCGGTGACACGCTGGTTTCATCAACGCTATCAAAGCCTGCTGCAGCATATGTTGCCTAAGCCGTGGTTCATAGTGGCCGCACTGCTTCCTCTCCTAGCTACCGGTTTCTTTGGCTGGCAACAGACCGGCTCAGGATTTATGCCGTCGATGGATGAAGGTGGCTTTATTCTCGATTATCGGGCCGCACCAGGTACTTCGGTATCGGAAACGGACCGCTTGTTAAGACAAGTTGAAAAGATTCTGCACAACACACCTGAGGTGGAAACTTATTCGCGCCGCACCGGTAACAGTTTGGGAGGCTTCCTGACCGAAGCCAATGAAGGCGACTTTTTTGTGCGCTTAAAGCCATTACCCCGGCGCAGTCTGGATAAGGTGATGGATAGCGTTCGAGAACAGATTGGCATTCAAGTCCCGGGACTGAGCATTGAACTCGCCAAACTGATGGAAGATATCATCGGCGATTTAACGGCGGTTCCACAACCGATAGAAATCAAACTGTATTCTAATGATGGGCAGTTATTAAAAGAACTGGCGACGAAAGTCGCCCTGGCACTGGAAAAAATACCGGGCGTCGTTGACATTAACAATGGCGTCATTCCCTCCGGCGATGCGTTAAATATCCGTGTATTGCGTGATAAAGCCGCACTGGAAGGACTCAGTCCGGATGCCGTAACACAGACGCTTAATAATTATCTGAAGGGCACCATTACCACGCAATTGCAGGAAGGCCCCAAAATGGTCAATCTGCGCATCTGGATCCCTCGTGCCGAGCGCTCAACGATTCGGGCATTAGACAATCTGCGTATGCGCTCGCCAGACGGCCATTGGGTGCCGCTTAAACGGATTGCGAAAAACACCACGGAAACTGGGCAGGTACAAATCAAGCGGGACAACTTAAAACGCATGGTGGCAGTCACTGCCCGTATCAGCGGACGGGACATGGGATCTACCGTTGCCGACGTCATTAAAACGCTTGATCAACCCAGCATGTTGCCGCATGACGTTTATTATGTTCTGGGCGGGTTATATGAACAGCAACGCATCGCATTTCATGACTTGATTATCGTGTTTATCGCGGCGGTGGCGCTGGTTTTTGTCTTGTTACTGTATTTGTATGAACATTTTCATGTAGCGCTGTCGATGATGCTGACCACCTTGTCGGCGGTAGCGGCCGTGTTTGTCGGCTTATGGCTGACCAATACCGAGCTAAACATCACCGCGATGATGGGTATGACCATGGTGATCGGCATCGTCACCGAGGTCAGTATCTTTTATTATTCCGAATACCAAAGCCTGCCTGTGTCAGAGGTGGGCATTCAACGCATGATTACTGCCGGTAACAACCGCATGCGCCCGATTGCCATGACCACTGTGGCCGCAATTCTTGCGCTTATGCCATTGGCTTTGGGCATCGGCGCTGGTTCTGAAATGCTGCAACCGTTGGCCATTGCCATTATTTCCGGCTTGGTTGTCCAGATGCCGCTGGTGCTGATTTTATTACCGGCATTGCTCAAAATATTTTTAACGATCAAAGGAGAGTCTGCTTTCTCTAAATAACTGTAAAAACAATTTGTCGGGTTACGCTATCGCTAACTCGACAAAAGGGTTCAACACCCATTAAACAACAGGAAAAAATCATGTACAAAAAACTATTAATCACAACTTTCGTCAGTTTAACCTTCTCTGCCGCCGTTTATGCCGAGGAAACCCGCGAGATAACGTTTGAAAAACTTCCAGGGGTTGTCCAGGCGTCGGCACTGAAGCATCTGGTTCGTAGCAGCATCACCAAAATCGAAGCCATCCAGGATGAAGGGATTACTAAATACGAAATTGAAAGTAAAAATGACGGTATCAGTAAAGATATCACTTTTGCCGCCAATGGCCTAGTGATGGAAATTGAACAGGGTATGCAGTTTGCGCAATTACCACTTGCCGCACAAAACGCGATTAAAAAAGATTACCCTAAAATCAAAATAACCGAGGTTGAAAGCGTACAGGAATTCTATTTTGACGTGGATGGTAATAATGTGGATGGTAAATCTGTCGAAGTTAAAGTCTTGGCATCGGGCGATATTAAAGATGACGATGCAACCGATAAAAAGGACTGAGACTCAATCATCATTGCCTCGCTAACATGCTGAAAAATCCGGTAACACTTATTCTACGAACCATCTGGCTAGACCCGGTTATCAGTTTGCTGATCGTGATAGGTATCGTGATTGGCACTTGGAGCCTGCTACGCGATTCGTTATGACTGGCATTAAGTGCCGTCCCGGCACATATCGAGGTCATCGTAGTGGAAACCTATCTGCGCCAATGTCCTGGCGTCACGGATTTCACGATCTGCATATCTGGGGCATGAGTACAACCGAGGGTGTCTTGACCGTCCATTTGGTAATGCCCGAAGGATACCCCGGTGACGCTTTCATGGACGACATCATGCGGACGTTGTAAGAGCGCTTTTCCATCCAGCACAGCACGTTGCAAATGGAGTAAGGAACGACCAGCCATGCCTGTACGCTAAACTCAAACACCGCGGATTCGCACAATCACGGAGATCGGTGATGCGTTCATACAAACCATCTCATAAGTGATTTTCAATGCCGATGCTGGTGATGAGCGTCTGGAAAATGAGGATGGAAATGAGTCATTGGTATGTGCCGATGCAGGTGTCGGTGCTTCGTACTAAGCTCGACGGGAATATCATGCTCATGCTGGTGATGTTCGTCGTGGGTGTGCTCATGATCGTGTTCCAGAGTCTTATGTGCATGGGAATGGTGATGCTGCTCAGTCAAGTGCAGCCAGATACCCAACCCCATCAACGTTCCAGCGACAACCAGTGTCAGCGTCAACGGTTCGCCCATTGCCAACGCCAGTATCGCACCGATGAACGGAGCGACAGAGAAGTAAGCTCCAGTACGAGCCGTTCCAAGGTGACGCAAGCCAACAACGAATAGAACCAGACTCACGCCATAGGCTAGAAACCCGACGACCAACGCCCCAGCGAGATTCAACAATGGCGGAACAGTTGTGCCTACAATGAAGGCCAAGGCTAAATTGATTGAACCGGCGACCAGTCCTTTCACCGAGGCAATCCAAGTCGCATCATATAGCGACACCTTACGGGTCAGGTTGTTATCGATAGCCCACATGAAACAAGCTCCAACGACGGCCAGAGACGGCCAAACACTGGTAAAAACCGCTTCATCCGGCCAACTTAAGACAGCGACCCCGGCCACAATGGCGATCATGCCTAATGCAATCCGCCAGTCGAAGTTTTCCTTGAAGGCGAACCACGCCAACAGTGCAGTGAATACCCCTTCGGCATTCAGCAGTAGAGAAGCCCCCGATGCAGGCATCCTGGTTAGGCCTAACATCAACAGTATTGGGCCGATGATCCCTCCCGTCACAATAGCACCAACAAACCACAGCACCTCATGCCGAGGCAATTTGACAGCAGGGGCTTTGCTAAAATACCTGTATAAGCTAAGGCCGACACCGGAACCTAAATACAACAGCCCAGCCAACATCCATGGACTAACTGCATTCAGCAGCAGTTTTGCGAGCGGAGTGCTCGCTCCGAATAATAGGGCGGCACCTAGTGCAGCAGGTACGCCTGCTTGGCGTAGTCCATCTATTAACTTCATTAAATACATCCCCCTCATTAGAGGTTGTTAGTAGGGTAAACACAGAACCAAGTATAAGACAGACAAGACCTAGCGTCCCAAAATAACCGTTTGACGAACAGTCATTCCGACTTGCGAGCCTCACACTTGCCCCCTATCAATCAAGGCGCTGAGTCATACATTTAATTGCTGTTTGTTTTCTCGTATGCTAGCTTATATAAAGAATTGATTTTTTCAGCTCAAAGAGGCCTTGTGCTAACAGCGTTGCATTTAAAAAGAAATCGTCCTTACCTGCACACGTTGGTGTTCGTGCTGCTGGTGAGCTGGATTTCTTTGACCATTTCTGCAACCTGCACCATGCCTATGCCCTCGGTATTGACGGCAATGCCCGATCACATGCAGGGATGTTCGGAATCCGGCGCACCTAAGCATACGTCAAAGACTATGCAGGATTGCACGTTCAAGCCCTGTCTTGACTCGCAAACTCATTCATTCCCCGATTTTCATCGTCTGACTAAACCGGATCTGCCGGTTTTTATTCTTAGCCTCATTGGGACGTTTTTTTGCTTATTTCTAAGCTATCCACCCACGAAAGTTCCTCTTCGTAAAGCTGACCCGCCGCTCGGGCGACGGATTCTGCTCATCTATCGGTTCTGCACACTGCTGAATTAGCCACCCCTCGAAATCGAACCCTGCCACACCTTTAAAACGGGTATGGCTTACTGTAGTTCCGCGCTTGGGAGCTTGTTTGTTCCGATTTGAGAGGAAAACTCCATGTTTTTCGTTATTTGTCCGTCACCGCTACGTCGCGTTAATCCGGCGTGGGTAGCGGTAATTTTCTGGTTGGCGCTGTTTTCGCCTGGCCTGGTTTTTCATATTTCAAGCAGCACTGTCCGTGTGGTTTTGGCTGAGGCGCTAGCCGAAACGCGGCTCACTAACAGGGATGAATCCATCCTGACACTCAACCAGGCGATTGAACTGGCCCTCACTGGTAACCCCGGACTGGCGGAAATCAGGGCGCGAGCCGAGGCGATGGCGGCCGTGCCTTCCCAAGAAGGTACTTTGCCTGATCCGACGCTCAGATTCGGCGCTCTTTACCTGCCTACCAGCAGTTTCAACCTGCACCAGGATGATTTTACCATGATGGAAGTAGGCGTTAGCCAGGAGATTCCTTTTCCCGGTAAGCTGGCATTACGGGAAAAAATCGCCGAGCAGGAAGCGCTGGCCGCCGCTGACTCCGTTGATGAAGCGCGATTGCGACTGGTGCGGGAAGTAAAACAGAGCTGGTGGCGGCTATTTTATTACGACCGGGCTTTAAACCTGCTGGACGAATCAGAACATTTTTTCCAGCAGCTCATCGACATCGCTCAGGCCAAATATAAGGTGGGCAAAGGGTCGCAACAGGATGTGCTGCTGGCCCAGCTCGAACTGTCCAAACTCAAGGACGAAAAGTTGAACCTGGTCATTATGCGTCACAGTCAAAACGCCCGGATCAATGCCTTGCTGGATCGCGCGGCGGAAACGTCTGTGCAAATACCGGCGGAGGCTGAGTTCAAGTTGCCGGTCATTGTCGAGCCTGCCTTGCAGGACAAGGCCTTACACATCCGTCCTTTATTTGCGCAACACCGCAAGATGCTGGATGCGGGGCTAGCCAAGGTCGATTTGGCGCAAAAGGGTTTCTACCCTGACTTCACTGTGGGCGCTTATTATGATGCTCGTCAGAACACGCCGTCAGGGCAGTCGCGTAGAGATTTCGCCAGTGTCCAATTAAGTATCAATGTGCCGATTTATGCTAACCGCAAGCAAGCCAAGGCGGTTGATCAGCGCCAGAGTGAACTCTTGCAGGCGCAATATGCATTACACGACGACCACAGCAAAATTCAGGCTGAGATCGCTGCCAAAGCCGTCGAGTATCAACAGACAAAAGAAAAGCTGTTACTGCTCGAACATGAAATCATCCCGCAGGCTCAGCAAGCCGTTAATTCCCTACTGGCTGGCTATCAAGTGAGTCAGACGGACTTTACCGATCTACTGCGCACGCAACTGAGCTTTTTCCAATATCAGACTCAGTATTGGCAAGCGTTGACCAACACTCAGCAAATTTTAGCCGAGTTATCCGCTGAAGTCGGCGAGGAGTTGAGCCATGACTAAATATTTCTTGGCAAGTTTGATTTTAATGCTGGGCGTAGGTTTGGGATTCTGGGTGGGCCGTCAAGAAGTACTGCAAAACCCGAATTCTACCGCAGTCAGCGAACGGAAACTGCTGTATTACCGTCATCCGATGAACCCTAAAGTGACCTCTCCGACGCCCGCCAAGGACGACATGGGCATGGATTACCTACCGGTTTACGCGGAAGACCAGAGTCCGCCGGAAGCGCAGTCACAACAGGGAAAAATTCTGTATTATCGGCATCCCATGGGTGCGGCGGATACCTCGCCGGTGCCTAAAAAGGATGAGATGGGCATGGATTACCTACCGGTCTATGAAAGCGAACTGGCGAGTGCTGGGCAAATTCAGATCAGCCCGGAAAAAATCCAGAAACTGGGTGTAAATACAGAAACCGTGACGAACCGCACGCTGACTCGCAGTATTCGCGCCTTGGGCAGTATTCAGGTTGACGAACGACGTGTTCATGCCGTGACACCCAAGTTTGAAGGCTGGATTCAACGTTTATATGTCAACGCAACCGGACAAGCCGTCAAGCGTGGTCAGCCGCTGCTTGAGGTATACAGCCCGGAGTTGATGACCGCTCAGCAGGAATATCTGATAGCCCGGCAAGGACAACAAGCGCTGCAACAGAGTAGCGCCCAAGCGCGCAGCACGGTGGAGCAGCTGACCGACAATGCCTTGCAGCGTTTACATTATTGGGACATTGCACCGGCACAGTTGCAGCGTTTACAAATCCAGGAAAAACCTTTGGATACCCTGCCATTGCTGTCACCAGTCAATGGCGTGGTGCTGGAGAAGCCGGCGCAAGAGGGGATGCGTTTCATGCCTGGCGAGCTGTTATTTCGTATCGCTGATTTAAGCACGGTGTGGCTGTTAGCGGAGGTGTTTGAGCAGGACATCGGCGGGGTGCGCTTGGGCCAAATCATGCAGGTGCAAATCAACGCCTATCCGAATCAGCTGTTCAGCGGCAAGGTCGGGTTTATCTATCCGACGCTGTCAACCGAAACCCGCACCATCAAGGTGCGTGTCGAGTTGACCAATGCTGAAGGTTTGTTAAAGCCCGGACTGTATGGCAGCGTGACGCTGGCAGCGTTGGCGGATAATGACGCACGCTTGGTGGTTCCCGATTCGGCAGTCATTGACAGCGGTGCCCGGCAAGTCGTTCTAGTGCAAAGAGGCGAAGGGCGGTTCGAGCCGCATGTCGTGAAACTTGGGCGTCAGGCTGACGGATACTGGGAAGTATTGGAGGGGCTGGCTGCAGGTGATGAAGTAGTGACTCGTGCTAATTTCCTGATCGATGCCGAGAGCAATCTCAAGTCCGCCTTGGATGGCTTTAACAATCAGGGTGCTGACGCTGGTCAGGCAACGCATGAAACACAACAGGGAGGCCAGTAGCCATGTTGAATCATGTTATTGACTGGTCGTTGCGCAATGTGTTTCTGGTGCTGCTGGCAACCCTGAGCATCGTAATCGGCGGGGTTTATGCGCTGTCAAAAATGCCGCTGGATGCGCTGCCCGATCTGTCCGACGCGCAGGTGATCGTTTATACCGAATATCCCGGACAAGCGCCGCAAGTCGTCGAGGACCAGGTCACGTATCCGTTGACGACTGCGATGCTGAGTGTGCCGCGTTCGAAAGTCGTGCGCGGTTTTTCCTTCTTCGGCGCCTCTTTCGTGTATGTCATCTTTGAGGACGGTACCGATATTTACTGGGCACGTTCACGGGTTTTGGAATATCTCACAACACTGACCGGAAACCTGCCGCCCAACGTAAAGCCTAAATTAGGACCGGATGCCACCGGGGTCGGCTGGGTTTACCAGTACGCATTGCTGGCAAAAAACTTGTCGTTGGCTGAATTGCGCACTCTGCAAGACTGGTTCGTGCGTTACCAATTGACCAAAGCCAAAGGCGTGGCTGAAGTCGCCAGTATTGGCGGTTTTGTGCAGCAATATCAGGTCACCGTCGATTCGCACAAGCTGCAAGCTTACGGCATTTCTTTACGTACCCTGAGCGATACCATCCGCAACAGCAACCGTGATGTCGGGGGGCGGGTTATTGAGCTTGCTGAAACCGAGTATATGGTGCGCGGACACGGTTATTTGCGCGGCCAGACGGATTTGCAACGGCTGGTGTTGAAAGTCAACAATGGCATTCCCGTATTGGTGCGCGATGTTGCGCGCGTGGAGCTGGTTCCCGATGAGCGGCGCGGCATCACCGAATTGAACGGCGAAGGCGAAGCGGTTTCCGGCATTGCGCTGGCACGTTATGGTCAGAATGCACTGGAAGTGATCAGTAATGTAAAAGACCGATTGCACGAAATTACCGCCGGTTTGCCAACCGGTGTCAGCGTACAAACGATTTATGACCGCTCCGAGCTGATTCATCGCGCGATTGAGAATTTACGTCATACCTTGCTAGAAGAAAGCGCGGTGGTCGCCGTTGTCTGCGTACTCTTCCTGCTGCATTTACGTAGCGCTCTGGTGGTTATTCTGATGCTGCCCGTCGGCGTGCTGATCGCTTTTATCGTCATGCAGGCACTGGGGATGAATTCCAACATCATGAGCCTCGGCGGTATTGCCATCGCTATCGGCGCGATGGTGGATGCCGCCATTGTCATGATCGAGAATGCCCACAAGCATTTGGAACGTGATGCTGGCCGCTTGCCGCGTGCCGAAATATTATTTAATGCCTGTAAGGAAGTCGGTCCGCCGCTGTTTTTTAGTCTGCTGATCATCACGGTCTCTTTCCTGCCGGTGTTTGCACTGGAAGCGCAGGAAGGCCGCCTGTTCCATCCTTTGGCCTATACCAAGACTTTCGCGATGGCGGGTGCGGCACTGCTGTCGGTGACGCTGGTTCCGGTATTGATGTCGCTGTTTGTGCGCGGGAAAATCCTGCCGGAGCAACGTAATCCGATCAACCGGGTTTTGATCTGGATTTATCGACCGGTCATCGCCGGGGTTATGCGCTACAAAAAGCTGACTCTCGCTTTCGCGCTGCTGATGCTGGCAGCAAGCTGGTATCCGGCCTCGCGTCTGGGCGGTGAATTCATGCCGACGTTAAATGAAGGCACGCTGTTATTCATGCCGCTAACCTTGCCGGGTTTGCCCCCGACCAAAGCCGCCGAATTGCTGCAAACCCAGGATCGCATCATCAAAAGTTTCCCCGAAGTCGAATCGGTGTTCGGCAAAGCCGGACGTGCCCTTACCGCCACCGACCCGGCGCCGCTGGAAATGTCCGAAACACTGGTCAACCTCAAGCCGGAATCTGCTTGGCGGCCCGGCATGACGGTCGATAAGCTGATTGCCGAGATGGATCAGGCGCTGCAAATTCCCGGTGTCAGCAACTCCTGGACGATGCCAATCAGGAACCGTATCGATATGCTGGCGACCGGCATCCGCACGCCTATCGGCATCAAGCTGTTCGGCAAGGATTTGGCGGAAATGGAACGCCTGGCGCAGCAGATCGAGCAAGCCGTCAAGACGGTTCCCGGCACCACCAGCGCCTACGCCGAACGCATCACCGGCGGCTTTTATCTGAACATCACTCCAGACTACGAAGCTCTGGCCCGCTATGGGCTGTTAATCGGCGATGTACAGGACATCATCGCCACCGCCATCGGCGGCGAGACCGTCACCACAATGTTGGAAGGACGCGAACGTTTCGCCGTCATCGTCCGTTACCCGCGCGAACTGCGCGACAACCCGCAAGCCATAGCAGCAAATGTTCTTGTTCCGACACCGGGCGGGGCGATGGTTCCCCTCGGGCAGTTGGCGCATCTGAGTCTGGACAAAGGCCCGCCGGGTATACGTACAGAGAACGCCTTGTTGTCCGCTTATATCTATGTCGACATGCGTGGTCGCGATATTGACAGTTATGTACGGGATGCCAAGCAGGCGGTGCAGCAAGCGGTCAAGTTTCCTGCGGGCTACTATATCGCCTGGAGCGGCCAGTTCGAGTACATGGAGCGGGCCAAACAACGTTTGCAATTGGTGGTGCCGCTCACGCTGTGCATTATTTTTATCCTGCTTTATCTCAATTTCGGCCGTCTGACCGAGACATTCATTGTCATGTTGTCGGTGCCGTTTGCTCTGGTCGGCGGCATCTGGCTGCTGTGGTTTCTGGATTACAACGTCAGCGTGGCGGTCGGCGTCGGCTTCATCGCCCTGGCGGGCGTAGCTGCAGAAACCGGCGTTGTGATGCTGATTTATCTGGATCATGCTTATCTTGAAAAGCAACGGCAATGCCTGGAAGAAAAACGGGCTTTCACCGAGACTGATCTTTACGACGCGCTAATGACCGGCGCAGCGGAACGTTTGCGACCGAAAATGATGACGGTCACCGCGATTATGGCCGGGCTCCTGCCTATTTTGTGGAGCGTCGGCACCGGCTCGGAAGTCATGCGCCGCATCGCTGCGCCGATGGTGGGCGGCATGGTGTCGTCAACGCTGTTGACCTTGATCGTCATTCCGGCGCTTTATGCCCTGTGTAAGCAATATTCCATTAACAAACAATCCCGAAAATTGAACGATACGTTAACAAGCTGAAAACAATATCAATAACCTATTGAATTATAATGGATAAAACCCATGAAAACTAAAAAACATGTTGTCATATTAATCACACTTTTATTGCTCACTGTTTCTTCGTGCGCATCACGTACTAAAGTCATTAAAAATGTCTACTCGTCACATCCTGGTGGCCAGGGCCATCCCTGGGATAAAGGGCGCTCGTTTTAAATAATACTTATGCTGGATTTAGTAACTCAGCATTTGCTAAGAAAAAACTGGATTTCATTCTTCAACCCACGAGCTATGAAGGAGGTAAAACTGATAACAAGCTAACAGCCTGAAAAAACGATCATTTTAACTATATAAATTATTTTGGAGAAAACTCATGAAAATTAAATTACTGATTACCCTGCTTTTAGCTATTGGTTTGTTGTCCGCATGTGCCGAATTTGACCCGCATTCTATGGATATGAATCAAGCCGTGCACAACGCAAAAACCAAAGCCGATCATGAGGCGCTGGCACAACACTATGAGGAAGTGGCGAAAGAAATGCAGCTTAAGGTTGAGGAACACAAGAAAATCCTGAGTGAATACCAGCGCGAGCCGTGGTTGATTGGTAAGCAG
>JAUXTH010000152.1 GCA_030679035.1 Methylobacter sp.
AGGCGGACCATTGCACAATGGAAGATAATATTAGTTATGACAATTGGACGGTTAACTTATATCTTTCCGATGCCACCAATAGCGTGGTGCAACGCAATTTAGTTTATATCTCTTCACAACCGGCCATACCTACTCGAAATAGTTCTCATCCAGGCATTGCGCTGGCAGATGAAGTGGCATCGGTTCCTCGTTCCACCAACAATATGGTCATCAATAATTTCCTCTACAATGCGGGTCTTCAGGCTTTTAACTGGACACTGGTTAGCAAATCTGGATTAAATAACGTGCTCATAGCCAACAACACCATCGTTGATGGTGATCTGTTCACAGGTTCTGGAGGTGCTCAAAGCATAGTTAATACAAACTCCCAAATTAGAAACAATATTATTTTAGGGACGCGTAGCAGTGTACCTAGCAAGAGCGGCATTACTTTTTCCAATAATAATTGGGCTAAGACGCCTTCATTAGCTGCAACGGCAACTAACATAGTTGGCGATCCGCGTATAGCTAGAACGGGAACAACGACACCCGGCACGTTGACATCGACTTATTTCAAATTATTGGGAAGCTCGCCAGTGATAGATACTGCTACGCCGCTAAATGCCGTACCTAAAGACTTCTATCAAGTTGCTCGGGGGTCAGCGCCCGATATAGGAGGTCATGAATTTCAATGATTAAGGTAACGATTAACCTAACCTAATTTGAGCTGGTTTAAAGGCAAATCCATACTACTGTCGCCAATCAGCATTAAAATTGAGCAGGAAAATCATTACCACACCAAGAATAGGATCATAGGCACAAATCACTGGCTGAAAATTTAAGCCCGCGATTTGTGTCTACCCTAAAGTCTGGGATCATAAATGCTTTCCTACTGGAAAAGAGCATTGAAATTTTTCCAGTTTTTACAATAAAAAAGCGTCCAAGCTTTACATTATGGAATGTTTAACCATCTGTTTATTAATTATTAATTATTTTATATAGCTGGAAAATATGGCGCTGATTAGTGGAAAATTTTCAATGCCGTTTTCCAGACTATAGGGTTGCTAAGGACAGAGATTGTGCTACATGCCGAGTGAATAGAAGAGAATGTCCATTAAAGACAGAACTAATGCCGATTGATAGGTTTAAGTATTATTGTTTCTTTTTAATGTCCAAACTTTATTACAATTACACAATCAACAATATTGCCCCGCGCACCAGGCTGACGACCATGCCCACTGGAAATTATAGCCGCCCAGCCAGCCAGTCACATCCAGCACTTCACCGATAAAATAAAGCCCCGGCACCTGCTTGCTTTCCATGGTTTTGGAAGAAACCGCGTCGCAATCAACGCCGCCGGCAGTCACCTCGGCGGTGCGATAGCCTTCGGTGCCGTTGGGCTTGATCGTCCAATTATTAAGCTGGTTTGCGACCTGCTGAATCTGTTTGTCCGACACATCCTGCATCGACAACTCCAGCAAATCCTCAGGCAAAAACATACTGATCAGTCGCTTGGGCAAATAGCCTTCCAAAATCGTTTTTAGCTTATTTTTGTGCTTTTGCTGGCGCTTGGCTTTCAGCTCTGCCTCAAGATTGACCTGCGGCAACAAGTTAATAGCAATCTCCTCCCCGGCGCGCCAATAGGAAGAAATCTGCAAAATCGCCGGACCGCTCAAACCTCGATGCGTAAACAACACATTCTCGCTGAAACTCTGCCTGCTATTACTGACTACGCAAGGCACAGCAATGCCCGATAACGCCGAGAATTTGTCCTTATCTTCCGGCTGCAAGGTGAACGGAACCAGCCCTGCACGGGTAGGCAACACCTTAATGCCGAATTGCTCGGCGATTTTATAGCCGAAAGGCGTCGCGCCCATTTTGGGTATCGACAAGCCGCCAGTCGCGACCACTAATGACTGACCGGTAAAATCGCCATGGCTGGTTTTAAGCAGGAACCGGTCAGTCTGCTTTTCGACTGAATCAATGCGGGTGTTCAACTGCACAACCACGCCAGCCTTATCGCATTCTGCCAATAACATATCCAGAATATCCTTGGCGCTTTCATCGCAGAACAGTTGCCCGTGATCCCGTTCATGGAAAGGGATTTGGTATCGCCCGATTAACGCCAGAAAATCCCACTGGGTATAGCGGCTCAGCGCCGATTTGCAAAAATGCGGGTTATGCGAAATATAGTTATCCGGCTCAACGAAATAATTGGTGAAATTGCAGCGACCGCCGCCGGACATCAGGATTTTCTTCCCGGCCTTGTTGGCATGATCCAAAACCAACACTTTACGACCGCGCTTGCCCGCCTCGATTGCGCACATCAGCCCCGATGCACCGGCGCCAATGATAATGACATCAACCTCAGCCATGATTTTCCTTCAAAATATTGTAATCGGTGCCGTGAAAAACAACGGCTAAAACCTGCATGAGGCGGCAGTCTCGCTCCCTGGCACCACATGGAACCGAGTGAAAGGGATTGCTTTCTTGGTGCCCTTCGCATTCTCTGCGGCGAATAATTTTTAGCCCGACTTGGATAATACCATCACAGCTTCTTACCCTACCCGGCTACCTGCGGGTTCATCGTGCTATTCAGTAACATCTGAAAGGGTTCAGGCGAAACACTCAACGTCCCTCGAAAAGGATTATCCATCGCAGTAATAAAAAATAGCATCAAGCCGACAAACAGCGACAGAATACCGGACAAAGCCAGATGAATCGAGACCCTATCAATGGTGAACATCCAGATCAGGGCTAGATTCAACGCCGCGCCGATCACCACCACATACCAGAGTTCCTCAGGCAATGAGGCCCCAACGCTTTGCTTTCCTGCCACCCGAGACTCGATGAAAACATTGAATTGCCTTATCGCCTCTGCATGCACAATTTCTTCAGACTTTGTTTTGGGCTGGAACCCGAACAAGTCTCGCTGAAATCTCGTGACAAGCATCGAGCCGCCCATGGGAACGATCCCGCGTTGCTGGGCAGGCCAAGCTTCCTCGATCACGTAATGGACATATCCGCGTAGATGGTTCTGGTTGCGGCTCCGAGCCGGTTCTGGATAGCTGGAAACATCCCGGTATAACGCGGCGATACTTGTCACCTCCCTTGCTATTTTACTGTCTACGTCACTGTAGTTCTGGTATGTGGCGACGGCGATCAAGCCGAGCATCAGGCCATAGAAAACGCCATACGCCGATAGAAAGTAGCTGACAAACTCGTTTTCTCCCCCTTGTTCAGATCCAAGCCATTTTCGTATCCACGGCCTTAATATCAGAAGACCGGACCAAGTATAGCCTAGGCAGACAAGGCACATCAGCCCGGCCAGGAGTCCGTTCGGAATATCATATATCCAGTAAAACATAGTCATTATCTCCGACAATCAGGTCGATGAGGGTGAGCACGATTATTGCTTTCTAGCCCTCTGGTACACCGTTTACAACACCACATAAATTCATCAATGCAGCTGAAAGCTACGTAGAGCGCAACAATGGAAGTAGATCCAATCAGGCTAAAAATTATTTACCGCAAAGAACAAGCTTGGGCCGGCCTTATTCCGGCCTACGCCCATTCAGCCGCTGCTTCAACAGCACATAGCCTGTCAAAGAACCCCATAGCAACATGTAAATGCTGTGCAGCATGACTTCAAAGCTGAAACTATTCACATCTCTGGTGTAATCCCAGATGTCATCTGCCAAAGCCAAGGCTAATACCAGAGCAAGCGCAAATTTCAGCCTGATTTTACCCGTATAAAAAACCCCGATTCCGAGAACCAGAAAGCCGGTCAAAAATCTGAGCCCACTGTGAATTAACATCTCCACATTAAACGGATTAAGTTTAAATGCCATATCTATAAAATACAGCAGGATAAGTCCTGCAAAAATAACGATACTAACTATTTTCATGATGCCCTTTTTTAAGCGCTACGCTTCATTGATGAGTTTTAATCCCGGCGGCAAGGCCTCGCCAAAAATCTGTTTTTCTTCCTTTTCGTCCAGCTCTTTCAACTGCTCGACCATGTCGATCCAGGAAGCTGGCGCTTTGCTCAGTTTTAGTTTTTCGATGATCTGTCCCCGCATTGCCTCGTCAATATCCCGCGCTCTGTCGCCGCTCATACGAGCAATTAGTGTAGCAGCAAAAGCGGCCTGCGGGATTTTCTTCCAGTCTACCGCCAGCATCTGTTTAAGCCACAGACAGACGGTATCGGCAGGAATGACATTGTGGCTGCTGCCGTGGAACGGCATTCTTGCCCCGATACGGCCCACGGCCCACCAGGTCTGATCAGGTTCGCCGGCTTTTTCCAGACGCTTTAGCAGCCATTCGCCCAACTGTATTTTCTTCGCGACCGGCAGGCGTTCCAAAACTGCGGCCAGCCGTACCATATCGTCGTAACTTCGGGTTTTGATTTGTTTGGCGACGCCGGGTTGTCTTGCCGCCGCAGGGTTCAGGAATTTTGCAATGTCGGCAAAAATCTTCTCCTGAGCCGCTGCATCCAGGCCTCCCGCAACCCGCCGCCACAGCGTCCACCATTCGCTCCAGTTTTGGGTTTCGTTAACAAACTGGATGCATTGAGAATAACTTTTCCACATCTGCTCGACGCGCCAGTCATCCAGCGGATAACCGAAACCGGGCCGCAAACAAAAACCGGCCAAGCTCAGCCAGACGCGTTCGTGATTTTCGGAGCGGCGCTGGTATTTCGCCCCTTCCAGCAAGGTGCCGAACATGGCCCTTAACAATGGCGTCGTCCATTCGGTACGCGCCGTTCCGATGAGTTTTTCCAGGTCGGCGCGCAGGTTTTTGACCGCTTTGGGGTCAACCTGCCTGGACTTGGCGCCAAAAATAGTCTGTATCCGTTCGGCGATCTGGTTGAAATTACCGGGCAACGCGGCATCTGTCTGCAAAGCCGCCGCCTTTTTCCTGATTTGAAACTCGACATCCCAACGCTGGCTGCTATTCTCGACGGCAATACATTGAATTTTAAGTGTGCCGACTTCGGTTTGCGTGACCGCCAACTCGACGATGACCTCGGCATTCGGCTTGTCGGCATCACCTTCAAGCGCCACAGCCAGCGGCGGCAGGGAATGAAACAAATCGGTAACTTCGGTTACATCGCCCGGCTTGAATTCGCCATCCCCAGACAATGAAACCAGGTGAAAACGCACCGGCACGCCCAAGCGCAACGCAAAACGCCGATCTTTCAGGATGACTTCATCGCCCTCTTCGCTGCCTTTAGGCAGGATGCAGATACCTGTCCTGAGTAGAGTCGAAGGGCCTTGCTGCTTGGTGGAATCGTCGGTATCGACCAGCAGGAAATAACTGCGCGCCGAGCCGCCGCCGATCTTGAGTTTCTTGTCCCGCCGCGCAATCGCATAACTGACCGCCCCAAAAGCAACAGACAGTTCGGGGTGCTGATTTTCCAGCAATACCGGCGGTGCGGACCGCCATGATTCGATTAAATTGACAATGCGTTGGGTGATGGCCTGACTGCGGAACACGCCGCCGTTAAGCAGCAAGGCATCGGGTACGCCACCCTCCCCCTTTATCGCCATGGATGGTGTGTATGCCGTAGGCCTGCCGGGAGCAGGCGCGGCGAAGGCTTCACGGGATGCGGCGCTGTGCAGCTTTAAAAACGCCGCGATATGTTTACTGACCGCAGGTTCCGCGGCATACGGCAAGCCGAACTCGACCACGCCACTACGTTTTCTATCGGGCAAATCAGCAAGACCTGACAACGGGAAAAAACCGTCCAGCGCAATGCTCCTGACTTCTTCCTTAGTGAGCGCAACAGAACGGGAGCCGCCGATCAGTTTGGAACCGCCGCCCAGCAAGGTGACGTTGACTTGTTCAGGGGCATCGTCCGCCAACAAGCGCTCTTTGGCAATCCGGCATTGTTCAATCAGTTGCGACAAATCCGCCGCCGACAGGCGTTTTTCGCCGTCACCCAGGCGGCTTTCGGCAAGATGCGCCAAGGCCAGGTCGATATTGTCGCCGCCCAGCATCAAATGGTCGCCGACCCCGATACGGGTTAATTTTGGCTCCTGCTCGCCCGGCTCTACTTTGATCAGCGTCAAATCGGTGGTGCCGCCGCCGACATCGCAAACCAGCAGCAGATGCACATTAGCCAGCGCCTGTTTGATCGTGCCCGCATGGCGTCTTAACCAGTCGTAACAAACTGCCTGGGGCTCTTCCAGCAGCCGGACATTAGGCAATCCTGCAAGCTTCGCCGCCTCAAGCGTCAGCGATCTGGCCGCCTCATCGAACGAGGCCGGAACGGTAATCACAATATCCTGTTTTTCCAGAGGGGCATCGGGAAATTGATGTCCCCAGACCGTGCGGATGTGCGACAGATAACTGGCGCTGGCAACGATGGGCGAAACCTTAGCGACGTCATCGCCGCTGCTGCCCCACGGCAGAATGTCGGCAGTATGATCGACCGACGGATGAGACAGCCAGCTTTTTGCGCTGGTGACAAATCGGCCCTTTGACTTGGAGCCCAACAGTCGTGCAGCCTCGCCAATGACGGCAACGTCATCCGAGGATGGAACTCCGCTGGGGAATAAGAGATCGGCCTCGGACAATTCGCCGCTTGCGGGATGATAACGCACCGACGGCAACAGCGGCCTTGCGGCAACTTGGCCGGGAGCAACCAGCTGCTCGATTTGGAAGATTTGTATTTCCTGATGGGCATTATCGGCTTTGGCGTAAGCGACAACGGTATGCGTAGTGCCTAGGTCGATACCGACTAGATAGCTTGCTATGGGATTTTGCACGGTGCTCTTTTACGGGTCTATGAAAAGACGGCTAAAGCCCGCCATCTTTTCTTTAGTTCATCCTTTAGCTTCGTTCAGGAGAACCGAAGAAGCCAGGCAAATAAGTTATCTGAAAAAGGATACACGAAATATTTTAGATTTACATCCTCCCCCTATGTCGATAACAGGGCAATCGCGCTTAAATAAGCTTGGATTTTATAATCACTGGCTGATCAATTGCGTATAAATGTGGTTATTTTAAATTTCAGGTTATTGGAGCCGCGACTTTAGTCGCGCCAGTAGTTATATTTCCTTCACAACTGGCG
>JAUXTH010000153.1 GCA_030679035.1 Methylobacter sp.
TCTTCCAGCTCATCCATCGTGATTGGAGTAGGAATGATGAAATTCGTGTTATCACGAATTTTTGTGGCTAAATCACGATACTCTTGCGCCTGTTTATGGCCTGGTTCGTATTCGATAACCGTCATACGACGAATTTCAGCACGTTGCACAACGTTGTCACGCGGTACAAAGTGAATCATGGTCGTACCGATTTTTGCAGCCAGAGCCGAGATCAATTCATCTTCACGCGCAGTTTCGCGTGAGTTACAAATCAAACCGGCCAAACGTACACTGCCTGAGTTAGCGTATTTCACAATACCTTTAGCAATGTTATTAGCCGCATACATCGCCATCATTTCGCCCGAGCAAACGATGTAAATTTCTTGCGCCTTGTTTTCACGGATTGGCATGGCAAAACCACCACACACAACATCCCCAAGTACATCATAAAAAACGAAGTCAAGTTCATCGTCATAAGCACCTTCTTCTTCAAGGAAGTTAATCGCTGTAATTACACCGCGACCGGCACAACCTACACCGGGTTCAGGGCCGCCTGATTCGACGCACTTGATGTCACGGTAACCGACTTTTAATACATCTTCTAATTCCAAATCTTCGACGCTGCCTGCTTCGGCTGCCAAACTCATAATGGTGGTTTGGGCTTTTGCATGAAGGATTAAACGGGTAGAGTCGGCTTTTGGATCGCAGCCGACGATCATTACTTTGTTGCCCAATTCTGCCAACGCAGAAACCAGGTTTTGAGTTGTAGTGGATTTACCGATTCCACCTTTACCGTATATTGCACATTGACGTAATCTTGCCATGATGTTCTCCTCTTATGGGACGTTGTTGTTGATGACATTAGGGTTAAAGCAAGGGGTGTGCCAATTGGCTTGTCTGCGCTTAACACATTGAATGTTATTGGTTATTTTTGTTATTGATAAGGGTGTCCAACGTTGTGTTTCAAACATTTTGTTATGTTCTGTAGGCTTAGCAACAGTGCGGTTATTTATCGTTTTATCGTTCCCACGCTCCGGCTGGGAATGCAGTATGCGATGTTCCTGCGTCACTGCCATTAAGTTAATGGTTGCGTATATCCAGCGACTGGAGTGCAAGGCTGGCCTTGCAGTATGGAGCGGTTAGTACAAGGCTAGCCTTGTACTCCAGTCGTGCACGCCTAAAGTTACAGCCTATAGAGAGGCGACTGTGTGTAGATAACTCAAACAACAGAAGGATTGTTATAAACAGAACAAAACACTCGCCGCATTTGTCAGCAAATAAATCATTTAACTCCAATTTAATCAGCCTGTTATGCCATTTATAAAATGCCGGTAAAAACTGGATTGAATATTGCTTAAGTAAAAAGACACACCTACTTAATAATGGAGTTTGCAATGTCTTCTACGATTTTTTCTGAAATATTAAGCGGTTTGTACGAAAACAAAGTCGTACCTTATCTGGGGCCGGGCGCGCTTTTCGATGCAACCAACAAGCTAACCGGAGCGCCCATGCCTGCCGACAGCAATAGCCTGATTTTGGCTATGAATAACGGCAACCCGATGGCTCCCAAGCTGATGTATGAGTTTCCCCGAGCGGCGATGAATCAAGAACTCAAAAGGGGCAGGAATTTTCTGGGACAGTTTCTCACCAAGCTATATGGTGAAACAGAATGGACACGCGCGGCGGTGCACGATTGGCTGGCGGAGTGGCGGCCTTCTTATGTCATCGATATAAATCGCGATACCCAATTGCAGGACAGCTATGCCGATGAAGAACATACGCTGATTGTCGGCGTCGCAAGAATCACCGCCAGCCACTTCCGGTTTAAAATCTATCACTATGACGGCAGCGATTATTTTGAAATTCCCCAGGAACAGATTCACCCCAAATTCCCCATACTATTTAAACCATTGGGTACGCCAAAACCGGAAGCCAACTACATCGCTTCGGATGCCGATTATGTCGATTACATCACCGAGTTGATGGGCGGCTTTGCGATCCCCGATTTTCTTAAAGAGTACCGCAAGGGCAAGCAATACCTGTTTATAGGCATGCCGCTAAACAGGGATTCGGAGCGCATGGTGATGAGCGACATCGTTTACGGGGCGGCAGAGAAAAAAGGTTGGGTTTTGAATAAGAACCCGACCGATAAGGAAAAACGCTATTGTAAAAAAATAGGCTTGGAAATCCTGGATGCGGATGTAGAAGACCTACTGGCCGTTGTGCTTAACTGATGAGCCAGTCCGACGCATTCGCCAATCACCGCCTGCTGCTTTATTACAAAGGCGACATCAGCGCCTTGATTCTGTTCGCCCAGCATAGCAACGGCAGCGTTTGCTTTCCTGAGCCGCTGCCTGCCTTGTCCAGCGCACTGGAGCCTGAAGAGTTCATAACCGGCAAAATCAGCACTCATCCGGCCATGCTGGTCAACAATATCAATCAGCTGTTGCAACTGGACAATGACCTGCTGCGCGTCGAACCGGAGTTTAGCGAACAAATCGACACGCCCTGCGGCATTATCACCGTCCACATGGCGCGCTTCATGCTGCTCGACCCGCCGCACAAGCTGATGCAAAGCCGGGATTGCCGGATGAGAACCCTGCCGGAACTGCGCGGCAGGCCGCCTGCGGAAATGGAGTTGTTGCGCCGCGCCTATACCAAGGTGATGTAGGTCTGAGATGTTTGATTTTATGGACATGGGCTTTGATGAACCCGTCGAACCGTTGGGTTCGGGGCCGTATATCCCGGATGCAGGGGAATGCATGCGTTGCGGTCTCTGTGTCAGCAGTTGCCCGACCTTTCGTCTGTTCCAGATCGACGAAGAAACTCCGCGCCGACGCATTCGCACCCTCAGCAAACTGCTGGTTGAAAACCAGCCGATCAGCGCCGACGAACGCTTGCATTTGGATAACTGCCTGCAATGCCGGGCCTGCGAAACCGTGTGCCCAAGCCGGATGGCTTACGGGCAGTTATTCGATCAGGCTCAGGTACAGTTAAAGGTTAATCCGGGTTGGTTGGCGAAACTGGCTTTCAGGCTGATTGAAAACAAACGCTGGCGGACGCGGTTGATGCCGTTGCTGGCCGCTTATCTGAAATCGGGCTTGCAACAACCGTTACGAAGCACCGGGTTGCTGAAAAAACTGCATTTGGCGAATGCAGAAGCCTTGCTGGCTAAACCGGCATTGCAGGCATTGGCTGTTTCTTATCCGGCAAGCACCACGAAACGCGGCCAAGTCGCGCTGTTCACCGGCTGTATCGCCGAACATTTCGACCGCGATACCTTGCTGGCCGCGATCAAACTACTCAACGCGATAGGCTACGAAGTGTTGGTGCCGCCGCAGCAAGGCTGTTGCGGGGCGATACACCTGCACAACGGCCAGTCTGCTGCCGGTTTGATCGATAATAACATCGCGGTGTTCAACGCGCTGGATGTCGATGCCGTGCTGCACACCGCCACCGGTTGCGGGGCGATGTTAAGCGAATATCAAAATGACGATGAAGCGGGACAACTGTTCCGGCAACGCTTGTGCGACATCAACGAATTTTTGCTGAACCACTGGCCGGACGACCTGCAACTGACGTCATCCGAGCTGAAAGTCGCAGTCCACGAGCCATGCAGCCAGCGCAACGTGCTCAAAAACCAGCAAACGGTTTACGCGCTGCTGAAAAAAATCCCCGGTTTAAGTGTTGTTGCGTTGGCTGACAACCACATCTGCTGCGGCGCGGGCGGCAGCTACATGCTGACTCATCCCGACAATGCCGCGCAGTTACGGACCTTAAAACAGCAAATCATCGCAGATTCGTCGGCTGATGTGGTCGTCAGCGGCAATTTTGGTTGCGGGGTTTATCTCAACGCCGATGGGAGCAGGGTAGAGCATCCTTTGCAGCTGCTGGCTCGACAGTTGCCGTTTATGTAGGATGGTTTTCGCGTTGCTCTATCCATCCTGCCTCGCTTTTTTGGTGACTTTTCCGAGCATTATCGGATAACGGAATTTTCCATCAAAAATTCCGTTATCCGTTGCTCCAGCCAATACTTTGGCTTGAAAGGAATTGACCCTGAGACAAAACCCACATGACCGCCGTGCCGGGTAAACTCCAGCTGCACATGCGGCGATAGCTCATCCTGGCCGGGCAGGACTTCCTGGGTCATAAACGGATCGTCAATCGCCTGAATCAATAGCGTGGGTACCGCGATTGATTTGAGATATTGCCTGGAGCTGGAGCGCCGGTAATAGTCGTGCACATCGGCAAAACCATGCAATTTGGCTACGACCCGATCGTCATATTGCCAGAACGAATTGATTGTCGATAAATCGCCCAATTCCCTGATCTTCATCGCCTCTTTTGATTGGCCTGTGCTTTCCAGATGCTGCAATTTGACGTGCATGTAGGCTTTTAACTCATTCAATAGCTTGCCGCGATAGAGCTTTGAAAAACCGCTATCCAGTTTCGTCGCGCAAATCCCCAGCACTAAAGGCACGGAAACCGCGACAGCCGCAAACAGTTTTACCTGATCGCCTTGTTCGCCCAGCCATTTTAACAGCACATTGCCGCCTAATGAAAAACCCACGGCTCCTAAAGGCGTGTCGGGTTCGCACAGGCGCAAGGTTTGATAGAGGAAATCAATGTCCTCGGTTTCGCCCGAATGATAACTGCGCGCCCTGTTATTGGACGATCCGCTACAGCCGCGGAAATTAAGCGCGGCACTGCGAAAGCCTTGTTTGAGCAGGACGGTTTGCAAGCCTTTGATATAACTCGATTGCGAGCTGCCGGTTAAGCCATGCACCAGAATAATCAGCGGTTGCTTGCCTGCTCCGCAATAATCGATATCGATAAAATCATGGTCGAGAGTCGTTAATCTTTCTCGGCGATACTCGGGCGGATCAGGCGCTTTTCTTAATAAGGCCGGATAAATAGTCTGCAAATGGCCGTTGCTTAACCACCAGGCGGGCTTGAATGTTGTTTTGGTCAGCATGGGTGATAGGTTTTCGTAACAAGAATGCCTGATTGTAATACCATTCGCGAACAATTAATCAATGTCTGAGGTTACCGATATGAAAAAGTTAGTTATTTATAATCACGGGAAAGACAGCTCGCCTTGGGGCGAAAAGACTATCGGATTCGCCGAGGTTGCCAAACGCTGCGGCTATGCGTTTGAAAGCCCGGATTACCGGGAACAACTCGACCCCGATAAACGGGTCGGGCAACTGCTGGCGATGGATTTATCCGGCTACGATGAAATCGTATTAATCGGCTCCAGCATGGGTGCTTATGTTGCAACAGTCGCTTCTGAATCGATAAAACCCAAGGGACTCTTTTTGTTGGCTCCAGCGTTTTATTTGCCCGGTTACCGGCAAACGGAGTTTACGCCGACGGCTGAGGTTATCCGGGTGTTTCATGGCTGGCAGGACGATATTGTGCCGCCGGAAAATGCCTGGCGGTTTTGCCAAAAGTATCGCGTCCGTTTGAATCTGTACGATACCGATCACCGGATGCTGAGCGTTCTGTCTCAGTTGGTTGATGAATTCAGCCGGTTTTTGGCAGGGTTAAGTGGGTGAGTGTGCCGAAAGCTGAGTTGAGTTTTCGGCCTGATGGCCTCATATCTTTAATAACTAAACCCTAACAATCAGGTCATCCCATGAGTACGTTGCATATTGTTTGTCCCCATTGTGATACGGTAAACCGTATAGCAGCCGAGCGCTTGACCCAGCATCCCCGTTGCGGTCAATGTAAAGCGCCTTTGTTTACCGGACATCCGCTGGAATTAACCGGCCGAAGTTTTCAACAGCAAATTGCACGAAACGATATTCCTGTTGTTGTCGATTTCTGGGCGTCCTGGTGCGGGCCATGCAAGATGATGGCTCCGGCCTATGCCCAAGCGGCTGGTACGCTTGAACCGAGGGTGCGCCTTGCCAAACTCAATACTGAACAGGAGCAGGGGATTGCAGGCCAATTTAATATTCGCAGCATTCCTACGCTGGTCATATTCAAATCCGGCCGTGAAATAGCCCGCGTGTCCGGTGCCATGAGCGCCGCGGATATCGTCCGCTGGATCAACAGTCATATTTGAGCCGGATACAAGCATTTCCAGGCAGTGACGCGGCGTGTGGAAGCGAGGAAAATAGAAAAATAAAATCAAAATTTAACAGGCATTATTTTTGTGAAAATTCCCTACCGCACCGCTCCTGTTCCGTCCACTGAAATACCCGCCGGCATTCCCTTCATCATCGGCAACGAACTGGCCGAGCGCTTCAGCTATTACGGCATGCGGGCGATTCTGGTCGTGTTCATGACGCAATACCTGATGGATGCCGCAGGCAACTTTGCGCCCATGTCGGCAAGCGAGGCCAAGGCGTATTTCCACTTATTCGTCTCCATTACCTATTTCACGCCATTTTTTGGCGCGTTGCTGGCCGATGGCCTATTGGGCAAGTACCGGACCATTATCCTGTTGTCGGTGGTCTATTGCTGGGGTCATTTTTGCTTGGCGCTGGACGACACACGAACGGGTTTGTTAGTGGGGCAATCCTTGATCGCGCTGGGCGCAGGCGGCATTAAACCCTGCGTGTCCGCGCATGTCGGCGACCAGTTTGGTTCCGGCAACCGGCATTGGCTAAGCAAGATATTCAGTTGGTTTTATGTGTCTCTTAACTTCGGCGCCTTTATCTCCATGTTGCTGGTGCCTTGGCTGCTCAAAACCTATGGCGCATCTATCGCTTTTCTGGTGCCGGGCCTGTTGATGCTGCTGGCGACGGCGATCTTCTGGTCGGGGCGATACCGGTTTGTGCACATACCCGCCGCCGGCATGGGCTTCGTGCGCGAGGCCTTGAGCGGCGAAGGCTTGCGTTGCCTGGGCCGGTTAAGCGGCATTTACCTGTTCATTGCGATGTTTTGGGCCTTGTTCGACCAAAACGGTTCATCCTGGGTCTTGCAGGCGCAGCAGATGGATAGGCTGGTATTTGGCATCGAGATCTTGCCCTCGCAGATTCAAGCGGCCAATCCGCTGCTGATCGTGCTGCTTACGCCGTTGTTTTACCGATTTTTATACCCGGCGCTGGGCAGGTATTTGCACTTGGGTTACCTGAATAAAATCGCCATCGGTTTGTTTATCACGGTCTTGTCGTTTGTATTGGTCGCGGGTATTCAGATGCGTATCGATGCAGGATTTCCCCCCGGTATTTGTTGGCAGTTGCTGGCTTATCTGTTGCTGACTTCCGCCGAGGTGATGGTGTCGATTACTTGCCTGGAATTCTCCTATACCCAAGCGCCAAGATCGATGAAATCCCTGGTGATGTCGCTGTATATGGCGGCAGTTGCGCTCGGCAACCTGTTCACCAGCGCGGTGAATTTCTTCATTGAAAACCCGGACGGTTCCAGCCGTCTTGCCGGAGCCGGTTATTTTTGGTTTTTCGCTGCTTTGATGTTGGTAACAGCCTTGGGATTTGTTTGGCATACTCGGCATTACCAGGAAAAGGCTTATCTGCAAGATTAGATGTAGGACAGCGGTAGGCAAGGCCTGCCTATATTTCGCGGAATTAGCAATAATAATCAAGCTCACCAGCATTTTTTAGGTAAAATTGACTCAATTCATTGTTACTAAAAAAATTCTAAAAAATACCTGTGACGACTTTATTCCCCATTCCTGAAAACCATCCGCAACGTTTTGTACTACACAACGAAGTCCATGCCCGAGCGCCGTCTATTGGCCATCTACCGGTTAGGGCGAGTCATCTTGCGTTATTGCTGTCCAGCGATGAAAAAATGCAGGAACGTAAGCACTTGGCGGCGCTTTGCGAAAGATTCGGCGTCGCCCCGCCTGAAAAAGAGGTGGATCACTTCAGCGCTACCTTCAATTCCTTTCAAATACGTTGGGAGCAGCATGGTGAGTTTAGTACGTATAGTTTTTACGTACATGACACCCCTAAAGAGCCTTTTGCGGATTCGGCGCTAAAAAAAGTTCCGGTGGATTGGATGTCGCAGTTAACCGGGCAAGTCATTGTTGCGGCGCACACAACCATTGTCTCGGCTGCCGATATTAATTATCAGGAGAATGCCGATTTGGCGTCCCTGTCGGTTCACTTTGCAAACAACCCGGTCATCGGTTCCAAAGTGACCGGCGGTGCGGCCTCGGTATTCACCGATTTTCGCATTCACGTTGATGGTTTTAGCCGTTTTTTGATTATCAACCATGACTTAAGAACGGAACAGGCCGGGCGCTTGTTGCAACGTCTGTTTGAAATTGAAGTGTATCGGGTTATGGCGCTGCTGGCTTTTCCCATCGCACGCCAGTTGAGGCCTGCAATAAATAAGTCCGACCGGCAATTATATAGCATCACCAATGCAATGACGCTGCCCGACAATAACGACGGCGAATTATTGGATGAGCTGACCACGCTGGCCGCTGAAGTTGAAAATTATATCTCCAGCAATCACTTCCGCTTTGCGGCCGCCAGCGCCTATTATCAATTGGTGCAACAACGGGTCAGCGATTTACGCGAAGTTCGGATTCAAGGCATTCAGACTTTGGGCGAATTTATCAAACGGCGGCTGGAACCGGCGATTAATACTTGCGAATCAATTTCGCACCGCTTTACCCTGCTTTCCGAACGGGTCAGTAACGCGAGTCAATTGCTGCGCACCCGTGTCGACATCATTATCGAGAAACAAAACCAGGGTTTGCTCACTTCAATGGCTTTACGCGCAAAGATGCAGCTGCGGATGCAACAAATGGTTGAAGGCATCTCGATGGTTGCGATTACCTATTATGCGGCCAGTCTTATCGGCAAAATAGCCGAAGCGCTTCATCTGATCGGCTGGAAAGTCAATTCGGAACTGATTGAAGGCATTTCGATACCCTTTATTTTGATAATTATCGCTATCAGCAGCAAACGGATTCATAAAATCATTGCCAATACCACTGAGTGACGAGATTCTTTAAGGGGATATAGCCGTAAGAACAGATTTTGATAAGAATTAAAAAACAAATCTCGCCATTTATCTTTTTTGGTAAAATGAAAACGGGCGAAATCTTGCGGAAAACAGGAGCGGTAAAATGAAAGAACTGAAATTCACATGGTGGAAAACCGAACATTTTTTCCTAGGCTATTTAAACGAATATCCAGATTACATGACCCAAGGTGTTAGCAAAGAGGAATTAGTCGATAATTTAAAAAGCCTGTTGGAAGATATTGAAAGCAACGAAATACCGTATATCAGAAAGACGGAAACTTTGATGGTTGCCTGATGAAGAGAAAGGACTTACTTAAAAAGCTAGCTGAACTAGGATGCACATTGGTAAGACACGGAAGCAATCACGACGGGTACACAAACCCCAAAACCCAAACATCATAAGCTGTACCACGGCATAACGAAATAGACGAATACCTGGCAAAAGCCATCATCAAGGCTTTAAGCAAGTAGGATTAATTAAAGTTGCCACATTTTCCTTCATTAGATAAGCCTCTTTTTCTCCCCCGCTACTTTCTCGGATAACCTACGCTCTGCGCCGCGACTATCCATTGCGTTGATTTGAGCTTCATCGCTTTCGCCAAGACATCCTTGTCAACCGAGCCTCGCACGACGGTCGCCAGCCCTGTGGATGCGCAGTACAGGTAGACATTCTGACCGATAAAGCCGGTGTCGATTGCCGCAGCTATTTTTTTGTCTTCCGGGCCGGTATCCGAATCCATACGGGTGAAGTCCGATACATAAATCAAATTGACCGGCGCATGGACGACAAAATCCTGCGTGCCGGTCAGCGCCCGGATGTCTTTTTCCTGGATCAGTTTCAAGGCATGGTTTTTTGCCTCGAACAGGTAAAGACCGTCTGCGCTTGCAACGTAGATGTCGATGTCTTGCCAATTGTGTGTAGAAGGGGCGGTGCGGCCCCCAGTTTCCGGGCGGTTTACGCCGAATGCCGCCCAAAGCAAATCGGAAAGCGCTTGGGCAGGCAGTTTTTCCTCGCTGAATTCCCGGGTGGATTTGCGGGCGTGCAGGGCTTGTATTAGCGGCATTCCGGTTTCGAGCTGGGGCTGTGGCAGATTCATAGGCGGGGCTTCCTGGGCAGCGGCGAGCGTGGCGCTAAACATCAGTCCCACTATCCATGAGTGTTGAATCATTACTGCGCTCATGGGACGTTCCCCTTGTTTCGAGACAAGATTGAAAAATGCGGCTGAATCTTTAAAAGCCCCAATGGGAGGCGTCGACCATACAATTATGGTTTTGTTCGGCTTCCAGGCGTCGTTTATATCGATAAAAGGCTTTAAGACCCAAGGAATGCAGACGCTTCCTCTGGTCTGAACGCGCTGGAGTACTATAGCTTTGAATTCGAATGTTGTCGTAGAGCTTAAAGGCTTGCTCGGTCAATTCTATTGGTGTCATAACGTCTGTTCCCGTTTTGTAAAGCTTGATTTGAACGTATATCGGCAAAAGCTACACACTAAGTCAAATGACTGGATTTTGGTATATCGGAAAATACCTAGATGTTGATAAATCATTCGGGGAGTTGTTCAAAAATTGCCGCTGCCGGCACCATTATCGGCAGTAACTCGTTGTTAGGTCACAGTAAAAAAGCCGCCCTGAATGCCTACGCATTTGCACTTATTCCTTTGTTTTTACAAAAAGCCTAGCATCTAGCTTAGTCTGAAGCGCCCTGCGAACCCTGCATCCAGGGATTGGCATGGACTTAATGAAGCTAACACTAAGGAATTTCATTATGACCAACTTAATTATGACAATAGCATTTTTGTTCCCAATGTCAGCGCAAGCAAGTGAAGAAGGATGCCTCGCCAAGATCATTTACGCAGAATCGAGAGGCGAGTCTATCGAAGGAGCTGTTGCTGTAGGAGAGGCCACGGTTAATCGATCCAAACGTATCGGCAAAGAGATATGTCGGCTAACGGGTGTGTCGCGATTAACCCCGCCGCGCAATCTGATGTCTCACTACACGGCATTAGCCAAATCAGTTATGGGCGGCAAGGATTCCACCGTGCGGAACTCTGATAGCTGGAACACCGGCACTAAGCCACGATATGCCGGGGAGGTTGTCAGGCATATTGGCGGGCATGTTTTTTATGTGATGTCGGAGCTGTAGAAATGCCAAGACAGGACGGATGTGCATAAACTACAACCGTTGCTCGATTCTATCGCCGACCGGCCGTTCCATAATATACGAAAGCTGTACGGTACTCATCACTTCCCCCGATTTGAACTTAGCTTTATCAAAATACAAGGCAGCCCCGGCGCTAACCCGGCTTCCATTGCTTCGGTAAAAATAGCGCTACAGGACAGTAAAATCCCCGGTGAATTTTTACAGGCCACTGAATGCAAGCTGGCGGTAGCCGATTTTCTGATCCGACGCTTTCGTCAGGGGATAGCCCGGTTTGCGCTGCAAAATCGCGGTAAAGACGGCAGCGGTTCTTTTAACACCATTGTCCTGAGTCAAAAGATGTTGATCAGGGACAGCGTTCTGTTTGATGACGATGCGGTTTGTTTGCGCTTCATCATCAGCCTGCCTGCCAAAGGGCAGGGCGGCGGCGTTTTTGATGCCGAGCAGGCCTGGATCATGTTGAACCAGGAACTGACTGCAATTGTCGATGCTACATTTTTTTATCAGGACTACGATGAGCAAACTCGCACGCTGTTAGCCCAGTTTGTCGATGTGCAAAACACGCGCGCCGGAATTATTCAGTTTATGCAGCAGCATGGCCTGGTCGCTTTTATCGCCAATGAGGCCAAGCTGCCGCGGTATAGCGGTGTCGATGATAGGCCTGCTGAGGGCGAGTCGGTTAAATCCTTTCAATCTCCCGCATCGTTGCAAATAACCATCCCCTTGCCGGATGGCCGCAGCATAACCGGCATGGGCATCAATGAGGGCGTCACCTGCATCACCGGCGGCGGCTATCATGGTAAATCAACCTTGATGCAGGCGATTTTGGCCGGGGTTTATGCGCATATTCCGGGAGACGGGCGGGAATATGTGGTGACCCGAGAGGATGCTTTTTTCATCAGGGCGGAAGAAGGCCGCAGCATTCAGGGTGTCGACATCAGCCCTTTTATCAGCGATCTGCCGAACGGCCTTAAAACCGACCATTTCTCATCCGATAATGCCAGCGGCAGCACCTCGCAAGCGGCCAATATTGTCGAGGCCATCGAAAGCGGCAGCCGGTTGCTGCTGTTTGATGAGGACACCTGCGCAACCAATTTCCTGGTGCGCGATGAGCTGATCAAAAAAATTCTGGATGCCACGCAAGAGCCGATCAAGCCGCTTTATTCAACAGTGCGGTCGCTGTGGAGAGAACATCATATCTCGATGATTTTTGTGGTCGGGGGCCTGGGTTATTTTTTGCAAAAAGCCGACACCTGCCTGCTGATGGATAATTACCGTTGCGATGATATTTCCGCCAAGGTGAGGAACAGGCTGGGACCGATAGCGGAGGAGGGCGTGCCCATTGCAGATTTTTCGGTATCGCGCCGGTTGGCAGCCGATAATTTCGATCCTGTTTATACCAATCAGCGCCTGAACAAGACGCTGCCCAAACGCATAAAAGATTTGCGCAATGCACCGAAGCAACTGGAATACGGCATGGATCTGATCAACCTGGAAGCGGTGGCGCAAATTGCAGAAGCGCCGCAGGTTTTAGCCATCGGCTATTGCCTGCTGGCGTTACGGGCTAAAATGCAGTCGGGCGATAAACCTGAGACCATCCGTTTCTGGATAGACTGGCTGGACGGTGAAATCAGTAAACACGGCTTGGACGTATTGAGCCCCGATTATCCCGGCACCCTTTCCATGCCGCGCAAATATGAACTGGCGGTTGCGATTAATAGAATCCGGTCGTTAAAGATTTTTCAGGGGTGATACGGTTCAATAAGTGTTGAAAAATCCGGTAGGGTACGCTGTGCGTACCATTGATTCTCGGTAAAGTACCGGTCATAGATGGGCAATACCAAAGCTTCCGCTCCTGCTCACGCCCCTTACCTACATCCATGTAGGCAAAGCCAGCTTTGGACTCCTAGCTGCGGAGTTCAAAGCTGGCTTTGAACAGATTACCGAAAAGACATACACAAATCTTCAAACTACGTGGATGTTGGAGTTTTGCAACCCCTTTCGGGGTATCGCAACTGTTTACCCAGGGCAATCGCGCTTAAATAAGCTTGGATTTTATAATCACTGGCTGATCAATTGCCTATAAATGTGGTTATTTTAAATTTCAGGTTATTGGAGCCGCGACTTTAGTCGCGCCAGTAGTTATATTTCCTTTACAACTGGCG
>JAUXTH010000137.1 GCA_030679035.1 Methylobacter sp.
ATTGAAAGGTGAATCGCGGATTTGCCTGGAAGCCACGGGCGTTTACCATTTTGACTTGGCCGTTGCGCTCAGCCGGACGGAAGGCCTTGAGGTGATGGTTATCAATCCGAAGGCATCCCATAATTTTGCCAAGGTGTTGATACCCAAAGGGCACAAGTGAAACGCAGTAAAACTGACGCCATTGACGCTGAAACCTTAGCCATCTATTGCGAAAGGATGCCCTTTGCAGCGTGGCAACGTCCAGCCGACGAAAACATTGCGCTAAGGGCTCTAGGAGGCTGTCCGAGAATAGCCATAAAAATAAAATTACTCATATTCCTTACCGGCCAATTTTCATAAAGTAGCAACTCGCATTAAATATCATTAAAATACTCAATATAAACAATATATTATGATATAATGACGGCAAATAACGTTATTTAGTCACGCCATGTCAACTCCTTTCAAATCAAGTCCGGTTGAATTTAATCAACACCAGTTATTTCCCAGTAATATTTTTGACCTTCTTCCAGAAGGTCACGAATGCTATCTTTATGCTGATCTGTTTCAACAGCTTGATACCACAACGATTGAGAGTGGCTACAGTATCAAAGGTCAGAATGCCTATCATCCCAAGCAAATTGTCTCGATCCTGATTTACGCCTACAGTCGGGGTGTTTTCAGCTCGCGGCAAATTGAAAGGCGTTGCCGGGAAGACTTATCCTTCATGTTCATTGCGCAAATGCACTGCCCCAATTTCCGGGTGCTCAGTGATTTTAGAAAAGACCATGGCGACTTTTTCCAGGCTTGTTTTAAGCAAACCGTCAAGCTGGCACTGGCGTTGAAACTGGCTTCATTAGGGCATATCAGTCTGGATGGTTCGAAATTCAAGGCCAACAGCTCCAAACACAAAGCGATGAGTTACGGGCGTTTGAAAGAAAAGGAACAGGCCTTGAGCGCCGAAATCGATGCCCTGATTGAACAAGCCAATCGTTGCGGCCAGGAAGAAGACCAAGCCTATAAAGAACGGACCGGCTATGAACTCCCCGAAGACTTGAAGCATAAACAAGGCAGGCTGGCTAAAATCAAAGCGGCCAAAAAAGCCCTCGAACACCGCGAAGAACAGCTTAACCCCGGCCAGAACATCGAAGACAAAAAACAGATCAGCTTTGCCGATACCGAGGCGCGCATCATGGGCAAGAACGGCAACTTCGATTATGCCTACAATGCCCAGATCAGCGTCGATGCAGACCTGCAAATCATCGTCGGCCAGCACGTCAGCCAAAACGCCAACGACAAACAGGAAATCGAACCCGCCCTGAAAGCCTTGCAGGACACTGCCGGCAGATTGCCTGAGCAATTGAGCGCGGACAATGGCTACCTGTCTGGAGACAATCTACAGGCTCTGGAACACAGCCGCACCGATGCCTATATCGCCACCGACAAAGGTGAAAAATCCCACAAAACGCCTTTGGATAGCTCGGATCGGAAACTGGTCAAGGCGGACTTCGAATACCACGAAGCCGATAACACCTTTATCTGTCCTAAAGGGCAGGTTTTAAAATTGAAACGCCAAGGCCAAGACGGCAGCCGTGTGTATCAAGGATCATCGGAAGTCTGCACCGGTTGCCTGCTGCAAAGCCGTTGCTGCCAATCCGCTAAAGGGGAAGCCCGCACCATCAATACCGATGACAAGGAACCTTTGCGCCAGCAAATGAATAGTAAAATGGCAACGGAGTCCGCCAAAGCGGTCTACCGTAAGCGCAAGACAATTGTTGAGCCGGTGTTTGGACACATCAAAAACAGCGGCTTTCGCGGCTTCAGTGTGAGAGGCAAAGAAAAAGTTGCGGGTGAATTTTCACTGGTGTGCGCCACGCACAATATCAAAAAAATTGCCAAAGCCATTTTTACGGGAGTCGTCCGTCCTGAATGGAGTCATTTGACCACAAAACCAGCCATATAGGTAAAAATGAGGGAATAAACCCGTCAAAAAACGATCATTATCGTCTAAATCATATAGTCGCGACATTTTCAAAAATAGACCGCCAGGAAATTTAAATTTTTTCCGGAACACAACATGACTACTTGCCCAAGAACTCTATTCTCGGACAGCCTCCTAG
>JAUXTH010000169.1 GCA_030679035.1 Methylobacter sp.
GTCCAGTTCTTTTAATAAAACCGCGCAGATTAAGCCGTCAAAGTCACTGCGTGTCACGAGTCGAAATTTTTGCTCTGTCATGTTGTTACCTTGGATAAAAGGAGGGATTCAATATTTTGAACCCCTTTATTATTAAAATAAGCCGGTGATTTTGCCGTCATTATCAATATCAATTCTTTCCGCAGCAGGCACTTTAGGTAAGCCCGGCATGGTCATCATATCACCGGCAATCGCGACAATAAAGCCGGCGCCATTTGCCAATTTAACATCGCTGATTTCGACGACATGGCCGGAAGGTGCGCCTTTAGCATTCGGATTGGTGGAAAATGACATTTGAGTTTTTGCCATGCAAATCGGGAAGGTGCCGTAATCGGCATCCCATGCGCTCAATTGCGCTTTGACTTTGGCGTTAGCCGTGATGCTGCCGGCTCCATACAGCTTGGTGGCGATGGCTTCGATTTTTCCCCAAAGGCTCAGGTTTTCATCGTAGACGTAGTTAAATCCGGGTTCGCGACGATCAACGATGTCGCTGACTACGTTGGCCAGTTCTTCCGCGCCGACACCGCCTTCCGCCCAATGTTTGGACACTACGCATTTTGCGCCCAAGGATTCGCATTTTTGTTGTAGCAAGGCGACTTCTGCGTCGGTATCAAATGTGAAATGATTGACGCACACCACGCAAGGCAGGCCGTAATGGTGGGTGATGTTGTGGTAATGCCGTTCAAGATTGGCAAAACCTTGTTCCAGTGCGGCCAAATTTTCCTGGTTTAAGGCTTCTTTGACCACGCCGCCGTGGAATTTAAGCGCCCTTACCGTAGCGACCAGCACCACAGCCGATGGTTTCAGGCCTGACATGCGGCATTTAATGTCGATAAATTTTTCAGCGCCCAAATCGGCCCCAAAACCCGCTTCGGTCACCACATAATCGGCCAGTTTCAGCGCGGTTTTGGTGGCGGTTACGGTGTTGCAGCCGTGGGCGATATTGGCGAACGGGCCGCCGTGGATGATGGCGATATTGTTTTCCAGGGTTTGCACCAGATTGGGCTTTATCGCATCTTTTAACAAGGCCGCCATCGAGCCTTGTGCGTTCAGGTCACTGGCATAAACCGGCGTTACCCGGTCGTATTTATAGCCGATCACGATACGTCCGAGGCGTTCTTTAAGGTCTGCCCGGCTGGTCGCCAGGCATAAAATCGCCATGACTTCGGAAGCCACCACGATGTCGTAGCCGTCCTCACGCAAATAGCCGTTGGCCGGACCGCCCATGCCGACCACGATGTGGCGTAGCGCCCGGTCGTTCATATCGACCA
>JAUXTH010000179.1 GCA_030679035.1 Methylobacter sp.
ATTCGTAATCAGTAGGTCGTGGGTTCGACTCCCATCATTGGCTCCAATTATATCAAAGGCTTGTATTGTTTCTCATGCAAGCCTTTGTTGTTTTCGGCGTAAAAATTGATATTGTGTAGCTGTTATTGTGCACGTTAAGAATTTGCTTGATTGTCGGATGTTTTCTGTTTGGGCAAGAAGCAATAAGCACGAGACAATACCTGCGCGGGTTTCAGATGCGATTTCACCTGCAAAGTTCTTTTGCCTGCTGCGTCGCGAACCAATCTACCCTCTGTAACGAAAATATCCAGAACTTTTTTCATTATTCTTTCATCAGGAACCAATGACTTTAATGTTTCTGACGTGATAACTCTCACTTTTTTGCCCTTTACTATCGACATATATCCTCTGGCCTCTTCTATCTTGGTAAAAAGCGTGGAAAATTTGCCAGTTTTGCCAGAAAAGAGCGTCAGATTTTACCAGCAGTCTTTGTTATCTTATTGTTATTGAAATACCTACTGACGTATTTAACTGGAAAAAACGACGATGATAGTGGAAAATTTTGGACGCTTTTTTACAGTATAAATCCGTAGCGGGTGAGTTTGTTGGTGCCGCGATCGCCAATATCACTTGAAATTCGACAAGAGGTTACAAGCTATAGCTGGCGGTGTGAAAGGGAAGATTTTCAGCCACGGCGTAGATCCGCTGGACCCGGGTGAAAATAAACCGCTCGCCGAACTTAGCGATCCTTTTCAGGCGCCGCGCGTCACAGTCGGCAAGTAAGCCCCGAGCCGGTGGAAAATTCTTTTTCGTACGATGGGGACAGGTTCAGCAAACTAGCATCAAGGAAACTCGACTTCGCTTATGGCCAGCTCCCTTTGGAATAAAGTTTTAAGCAGTGTTCAATTAAGATAAAGTCAGTCGTTATAAAAAATAAACAAAGGAGAGATCTCCATGCATTTTGAAATACAGGTTCCTCATGCACATCCGGCGGGTACCCTCGAAATTTTCTCGCCTTATGATGGCAAACGAGTCGGTTCTGTCGAAACCATTGATGCCGCCGGGGTCAAGCAGGCGCTACAAAATATGGCTGCGGTTTTTCATGATCGTCAGCACTGGCTACCGGCACATGAACGCATCGCTATTCTGGAGCGTACCGCACTACTCATGCAGGAACGCTCCGAACATTTAATTACGCTCGCCATTGCTGAAGGGGGCAAACCCTATCAGGATACTAAGGTCGAGCTGATGCGAGCCATAGCGGGCATACAAAACTGCATTGACTGTATCCGTACCGAACACGGCTCGGAAATCCCCATGCAACTTAATTTAGCCTCGATGAACCGGTTGGCCTTTACGCATAGAGAACCTATCGGGCCGGTGGTCGCCGTGAGCGCCTTTAATCATCCGTTAAATTTAATTGTGCATCAGGTAGGCCCGGCCATTGCCAGCGGTTGCCCGGTCATTATCAAGCCCGCCAGGAAAACGCCGCTGTCAGCTTTTGCATTGGCTGGAATTATTCATGAGGCGGGTTTACCTAAAGCGTGGTGTCAGCCGGTGGTTACTGAAGATATGACCATTACCGAGCAATTAGTCACTGATAAGCGCGTTGCCTTTTTCAGTTTTATAGGCAACGCCAATGTTGGCTGGATGCTGCGTTCAAAACTGGCAGCAGGTACTCGCTGCTCTCTGGAGCACGGCGGGGTAGCGCCTGTAATTGTCGCCGAAGATGCTAAGCTCGATAACATATTACCGTTATTGGCAAAGGGCGGTTTTTACCATGCCGGACAAGTCTGTGTCTCGGTGCAGCGTGTTTATGCGCATCGTTCGATTGTCCAGGCCGTTGCAGAGCAGTTAGCCTCGTTGGCGGAAAACATGACAGTAGGCGATCCAGCCAGTGTTAAAACCGATATCGGCCCTTTGATTCGTCACCGCGAAGTTGATAGGGTCGAAACTTGGGTGAATGAAGCCGTACAGGAAAAAGCCAGACTCATGGTTGGCGGCAAGCGGTTATCAAATGCGCTTTACCAACCCACAGTGTTACTAAACCCATCAGAACACAGTAAGGTCAGCCGACAAGAGATTTTCGGTCCGGTAATCTGTGTCTATGATTACGACGTAATCGATGATGCTATCAATCGGGCCAATTCCCTACCGTATGCCTTCCAGGCAGCAGTCGCTACACAAAACATTGATACAGCCCTCTATGCCTATAAACATCTGGCAGCATCCGCTGTGATGATCAATGATCACACCGCCTTCCGGGTTGACTGGATGCCCTTTGCAGGGTTGCGTGAATCCGGCTATGGTAAGGGCGGTATCCCTTATACTTATCGGGACATGCAAATTGAAAAAATGGCGGTTTTTCATTCGGCAACCATTTAAATCAAGGTTAGTCAGTGGTTTCTTTCGCAAAATTTGTAAGACCGAAAGATAGTTCGGTTTTTATGTCCCTTCCTTCGAGCCCTTGATGAATTCTGGAAGAAAGGGGCGTTAAACAAGCAATTTATGGCCTTTGTCTAGTCTCTGGTTGCGAAACAAACTTCAGCGTATACTTTATTGCATGGTTTAAATTGTTATTTGGTTTGTTGGCTGTGATTCTTGGTGGAATCAGGCAAGAGGTATCGATTGCCAGCCTCATGCGCCAGAAATCACGATAACTCATTTGATTGATCGGTAATCTTTAGTGCGTTGCCCTGATCCGGAAGGGTCAAACAGGAGTGATCATGAGCAATATATGGCATAAGAACCGTCCTCACCGAAAGCAGCATTCGCTCACCGCAGTGATGTCTGCGCTGTTCATAGCCTGCGTCCTTGCGCTTCCTCTTGGCGCCGCCGAAACGCCGCTGAAAAACGCTTCCCTGATGCCGATGTGGAGTCCACAGGCCCAGTTTGCCGGCTATTATGTGGCTCTCGACAAGGGGATCTATGCCCGGCATGGAATTGACCTCAAAATCCTCAGGGCTGGGCCTGGCTGTTCTCCCGCCGAATCGCTGGAGAAAGGCACTGCCGACTTTGCGATTCTTTGGCTGACTACTGCGCTACAGCATCGCTCTGCAGGTACCGAACTGATTAACCTGGCCCAAATCGTCCAGCGCTCGTCGATGATGCTGATTTCAAAAAAAACGGCCGGCATCGAGACCATCGATGACATGGACGGTAAAAAGGTGGGGATGTGGGAAGGCTACGTGTCATTACCGCTCCGCACACTGTTCGCGGAGCATCGCATCAAGGTTCGTGAAATTCGCCAGTCCCACACCGTCAATCTCTTTCTGCGCGGCGGCATCGATGTGACATCCGCGATGTGGTTCAACGAGTACCACACGATCCTCAATTCCGGCATCGATCCTGATGAGTTGAACGTCATTTTCCTCAGAGATCAGGGCATGAATTTTATAGAGGACGGGATCTATACGATGGAAAAAACTCTCCACAAAGATCCGGCCCTGGCGGCAGCCTTTGTTGAGGCCTCGTTGGAGGGATGGCGCTATGCCTTCGATCATCCCGACGAGGCGCTGGATATCGTCATCAAACGCATGCGCGAGGCCCATTTACCTGCCAATAAGAGTCATCAGAAATGGATGCTGGAACGGATGCGGGACCTGATGAGGCCTGTCAATCCTCAGGGATCAGTCGGCTACCTTATGGAGCAGGATTACGAGGACGTAGGCCGTGCAATGCAAAAGCACGGCCTGATTCGCAGCTTCCCTGATTACAACGCCTTTGTCTGGAGGGCCGATGCCGGGAAAAAATAGCATCGTCATTAGACTCGTTCTGGTCATCACGTTCTCTAGCGCAGTCATCTTTGCCGTGACGCTCGGTTATAACTATTACCAGTCCCGCGTCATTTTGCAAAACGAGCTGGAAAGCAATGCGCGCAACCTTGCCATGTCATTGGTCAATCGGGTAGAGACGCAGCTGACGGCGGTTACCAAAGTGACGGAAGGGTTAGCCCGCTCCATGGAAATCAGCGAGCTTACGGAGCAGCAGTTCCATTCACTGCTCAGAGCGACTGTCGAAAAAAACCCCGAAATTTATGGCTCGTTCTTCGCCTTTGAGCCCTATGCCTTCAGCGCCAAATCGCGCCTGTATGCACCTTATTATTACCGGGAAAAGGGGAAGATTGCCTTTGACCGTCTGGAAAACTCATACATCGACTACCCGTATCCGTACTGGGATTGGTACCAGATTCCGCGTGAACTGGGCAAACTCGAATGGAGCGAACCCTACTTCGATGAAGGCGCCGGCAATATTCTGATGTCGACCTGTTCGATGCCCTTTTACAAGGAAATCGATGGCAAGAAACAACTCCAGGGGATTGTCGGTGCGGACGTTTCCCTCGACGCCCTGACGGAGTATATCTCCTCGGTCAAGATACTTAGGACCGGCTATGCAGCCCTGCTTACTCGCAACGGGACGATACTCGCTCACCCGTTGAAGGACGCCATCATGAATGAAACGTTCTTCAGCATTGCGGAAGAACGTCAGGATCCCTTTCTGCGGGAGCTCGGCAGGAAAATGATCAGGGGCGAGACCGGCTTCGTCCACTACAAGAGTCTGGTAGGCTTCACGAGCTGGATGTATTACACGCCGATCCCTTCGACAGGTTGGACGCTTGCGGTCTTGTTCCCCGAGTCGGAGCTTCTGGAGAATGTCAGGAAGTTGAGCATGACCATGGCGGCGATGGGTTTTGGCGGGATATTGCTGCTGACGCTGGCGGTCATCTATATTGCCAGGACCATCATAAAACCGCTGCAATTGCTAACCGCCGCGACTGACGAGATCGCTTCCGGAAACTTTGAAGTGATGTTGCCGGCAGTACGCTCCAACGATGAGGTCGGTGTTCTGACGCACGACTTTCAGGCCATGCAGGCGTCTCTGAAAGAGTACATCAAGAACCTGACCGAGACCACCGCCGCGAAGGAGCGGATCCAGAGCGAGCTCAAGGTTGCGACCAATATTCAAGCGAGCCTGCTGCCGCGTATCTTTCCCCCCTTTCCCGACCATCCCGAATTTGAAATCTACGCATCGATGGTTCCCGCCAAAGAGGTCGGGGGCGATTTCTACGATTTCTTCTTCATAGACGAGAAGAATTTGTGTTTCCTGATTGCGGACGTTTCCGACAAGGGTGTCCCCGCCGCGCTGTACATGATGGTGGCCAAAACCCTGCTGAAGACCGAAGGCCAGCGGCTTGGTGAACCGGCCAAGATGCTCGCCTCCGTCAACAGGATTCTCGCAGCGGACAATGACACTTGCATGTTCACGACGGTGTTCTGCGCCATCCTTGATGTCACGACCGGGGAGGTGCGTTTTGCCAATGCCGGACACAATCCCCCGCTTATTATCGACTCGCATGGGGCACGCTATCTCACGCCGAAGTCGGGGCTGATGCTGGGCGCCATGACTGAAACAGTCTTTACGACCGAGCGCCTCACTCTGGAGCAGGAAGGCACGCTGTTTCTCTATACCGATGGCGTGACCGAGGCCAAAAACCCGGAGGATGCGCTGTATGGCGAGGAACGCTTGCTGAAGGCGCTGCAAACCGCCCCCCAAGGGGATCTTGCAAACATGATCCATTACATCAGCTCTGAGGTGGTACATCATGCCGGCGGCGCACCCCAATCAGACGACATCACCATGCTGGCGATAAAAATGAAGACGAATAATGTCAGCATGGAAGTTGCAGGGAAAGGAGCATGAAAAAAACGACACTGTTAACGCTGATTATTCTGGCGGCAATCGCTGTTCTCGCCGGCTGCAGAAAAAGTGAAATCGTCATCGCGGGTCTTGATGATGCCAAAAATGCCAGAATCGGTGTGATGACCGGCTCGACCGGGGAGGCCCTAACCATCGCAAGATTTCCAAAGGCGCAGGTCAAAAGTTTCGACGATATCATGGATGCCGTTGCCGCGATGAAATCAGGACAAATTGATGCGATCGTGACCGCGTTCCCCGCGGCGCTTCAAGTCTCGAAGAAGAATCAGGAATTGGGGCTGCTGTCCGAGCCGCTTGATTACGAGGACACCGCGATTGCGGTCAAGAAAGGCAATGACGAGCTGCTGGCCGCATTGAACGGGATCATCGCTGAGCTGAAGAGAGACGGCACTCTGGAATCGATGAAGAAGCGCTGGTTCAAGAAAGACTTGAGCCCATACGAAGAAATGAGCATCACACTGCCGACTGAAGGGAAGCCGCTAAAAATAGGGGTCAGCGCCACACGGGAGCCGTTCAGTTTCGTGGACAAAGACGGCAGGGTGACCGGGCATGACGGTGAGCTTGCACGTATTATCTGCGCCAAGCTCCAGAAGCCGGTCGAATTTTTCAACATGAAATTCATGGCGCTGATCCCGGCCCTGCAATCGGGCAAGGTTGACCTGATCGTAACCGGCATGACCGCAACCGATGAACGCAAAAAATTTGTCGATTTTACTGAGCCCTATTACGCCAACGCTCAGGTCATGCTGGTCAGAAAAAGCGCTGCGGCAACGCCGGCCGCTCCAGGCAGCATCGATAACGGTAACGAGATTGCAAAACGAGAGGATATTGACGGTAAAAGAATCGCCGTGTTGGGCGGTTCCGCCGGAGACCTGGCGGCCCGAAAGCACTTTCCGAACGCGACTTTTCAGGTGTTTGTCGCATCAGCGGATGCTGCCCTTGCGGTTAAGACCCGCAAAGCGGATGCCTTTGTCTATGACAAGAGCGTGCTGCTTAATCTGGCCGAGAAAAATCCTGAGCTGGTCATTCTGGATCAACCTGTGGACAAACTTGAGATTGCCGCAGCCCTCAGGAAAGACAATACCGCCTTGCTGGCTGAGATCAACAGGGCGTTAGCCGAACTGAAAAAGGAAGGCGTCCTGCAGCGGCTGAGAGCCAAATGGATTGATACCAAATATACGGTCACGCCGCAGATAGCGCCAATCACCAGCCCTCATAGCGAGGAGGTGCTGAGAATGGGGACTTGTGCGACCATCGAGCCCTTTTCGTTTCAGGCGAATGGAAAACTGACCGGTCTGGATATCGAGCTGAGCCAGTTACTTGGTCAGCGTCTCGGCAAAAAAATAGAGATCTTCGATATGAATTTTGAAGGCCTGATTCCAGCGCTGCAGTCGGGCAAGATCGATTTTGCGCTGTCCAACTTTAATGTCACCGAAGAGCGCAAGAAACTGATTAATTTTTCGCTGCCGTATGTTGAAAATGACATTTCAGCGCTGGTTAGACGGCCTTCCGCTGTCGAGCGTCAAACGGCCGTCAAGCAAGGCCCACAGCTTGCATCTGTTGCAGATCTGAAAGACAAGCGCATCGGTGTGCTGGTTGGTTCCGCTCACGACACGTATGCGACGAAAAACTATCCTGATGCAACCATTCTCCAATATAAGTCTCCTGCCGATGTCGCGTTGGCGGTCAAGACTGGCAAGGTCGATGCCGCCCTGTTCGATGCCGAGCCCTTGCGCGAAATCATGCGCCAGGACGACAGCTTGGGGCTGTTGGGGGATTCCCTGTTTAACTTTGACGTAGGCGTCGGCTTCAAAAAAGATAATGGGGCGCTGAGGGATCAATTCAATCAATTTTTGGCTGAGATCAAGCAAAGCGGCGTTCACGGGGACATGGTCCGGCGCTGGATGGAACAACGCGACACGCGCATGCCGGTCACCGGAAATGCTAAATCGAACGGCGTGATTGTCGCTGGGGTCAGCGATGTCGGACTGCCTTTTACCGCAGTCAAGGACAACCGGCTGGTCGGCTTCGATATTGAGCTTGCCGAAAGATTCGCGGCATCTCTCGGCAAAGAGGTCAAGTTTGCGAACATGGATTTCGGCAGCCTGATCGCCGCCGTATCTACCGGCAAAGTCGATCTAATTTCCAGCTCCATCTATGTGACGGAAGAAAGAAAAAAACAGATCAATTTCTCCGATTCCTATTACGAGATGGGCACCAACGTGTTCGCCTTGAAGAAAAATATCTCGGCCCCGAACGGTGCCGGATTGGCTGAAGCCAAGCAGAAAAAACTGGCATCGATTGCCGATCTCAAGGACAAGCGCATCGGTGTACTGCTGGGTTCCGTTCACGACACGTATGCGATGGAACACTACCCAAACGCGACCATCCTCCAATACAAATCTCCGCCCGACCTGGTATTGTCCGTGAGGGAGGGGAAAATCGATGCGGCGATTTACACCCGTGAAACGCTGATCGAAATGCTTCGCGGTGACAGCGAGTTGGGGCTATTGGGGGATTCCTTGCTGTCCTATCCGATCGGGATGGGTTTCAACAAGGACAACGACCTGTTGCGGGAACAGTTCAATGCTTTCCTCAAGCAGATCAAGTCGAACGGCGACTTCGAAGACATGGCGAATCGCTGGATCAAAAACGGCAGTACCGTGATGCCGGAGATTTCCAACGCGGGCGCCAATGGCGTGCTCGTCGTAGGCATTGTCAGCGACAAGGGGCTACCTTTCGCTGTGATTCGTGACAACAAACTGATCGGCTTTGATATCGAGCTTGCGGAGCGCTTCGGGGCTTATCTCGGCAAAAAGGTCCAATACGCCGACATGGAGTTCGGCAACCTGATCGCCGCGGTTGCGAGCCGCAAGATCGACATGATTGACAGCACCTTGATGCTCACTGAAGAGCGCAAAGCCCGAATCGATTTTTCGGATCCATACTATGAGCTCGGGGCCAACGTATTCGCCCTCAGGAAGAATTTGGCGGCCTATGACACCGGAACAACTCCTGCGACCAAGTCTCCCTCGTTCTTCGCCAGGATAGCCAGTAGTTTTAGCAGTAACATCATCCAGGAAAATCGTTACCTGCTGATCTGGGACGGACTGAGAACCACCGTGGTCATTTCCATATTCGCGACGTTGTTCGGAACACTGCTAGGCGCGCTGGTCTGTTATATGCGGATGTCGAAGCGGACGGCTCTGAACCTGCCTGCCAGGGTTTATATCAATATCCTCCGCGGCATGCCGGTTCTGGTGCTGTTGATGCTGATCTTCTATGTCGTCTTCGCCTCGGTGGACATCAACCCGGTACTGGTCGCAATTATTGCGTTCGGGATGAATTTTGCCGCCTACGTATCCGAAATCTTCAGATCCGGCATCGAGGGGATAGGCAAAGGCCAGATCGAGGCCGGCATCGCGATGGGCTTCACCAAGGTCAAGACCTTCGTGTACATCGTGCTGCCGCAGACCGTGCAGCGTATTTTGCCGGTCTACAAGGGGGAATTCATCTCCCTGGTCAAGATGACGTCCATTGTCGGCTACATCGCCGTCCAGGATCTGACCAAGGCCAGCGACATCATTCGCAGCCGCACCTTTGACGCGTTCTTTCCGCTGATCATGGTCGCAATTTTGTACTTCTTGATCTCGTGGATTCTGATGCAGGGGCTGGAATATCTTGAACAGATTACCGACCCGAAATACAAACGGCGAAAGACGGTCAAGTCATGATCAAGATTGAGCATCTGTCAAAAAAATTCGGCGACTTGGTCGTGCTGAAAGACATCACTACAGAAATAAAAACTGGTGAGGTCGTCACCATCATCGGCCCTTCCGGCACCGGCAAGAGCACCTTGCTACGCTGCCTGAACCTGCTCGAAGTTCCGAGCGGTGGATCAATTTATATCAATGGCGTGGACATTCTGGATAAGAAGACCGATGTCGCCCAAATACGCCAGAAGATGAATATGGTGTTCCAATCGTTCAATCTTTTTTCCCACCTGTCAGTGATCGAAAACCTGACCATAGGGCCGATCAAGCTCAAGGGGATCAGCGAGCAGGAAGCCCAGGAAAAAGCCCTCGAACTGCTGCGCCTGGTCGGGCTGGCCGAGAAAGCCGGCAATTATCCGGACGAGCTTTCCGGCGGCCAGCAACAGCGAGTGGCTATTGCGCGCTGCCTGGCCATGGAACCGGACATCATCCTGTTTGACGAGCCGACGTCGGCGCTGGATCCGACCATGATCAGGGAAGTGCTGTCGGTCATCCGCCGCCTCGCGAAGGAGGGCATGACCATGGCGATAGTCACCCATGAAATGGATTTTGCCCGGGATGTATCAAACCGGGTGCTGTACATGGACGAAGGGATAATCTACGAAGAAGGCCCGCCGGAGCAGATTTTTGAAAACCCGCAAAAGGAAAAGACCAGGGCTTTCATCAACCGGACACGCAGTTACACCTGCCGCATCAGCTCGCCGGATTATGACCTGTATGCGATGAATGCCGAAATCGAAGCGTTTTGTGAAAAGCAGATCCTGCCAAAGAAAACCCGGTACAACCTGCTGCTGCTGGTTGAAGAGTTGCTGCAAATCTATAATCCTTATCTTTCCACGGTCGTCTTGGATATGACCATCGCCTATTCGGAAAAGAACGAACGCCTGGAGCTAACCTGTGAAAGCACCGGGGAGCAGGGCAATCCGCTTGAAAGCCCGAGCTTGACCGATGATCTGGGGCTGATGATCATCAGGAATTTGACCGAAAGCATCGACTACCGGTGGCTCAACGGCAAAAACAGATTACAATTTCTGCTTAAAACTAATCTCCCATAAGGAATAACATTCATGGATTTGCAGACTAAGATAGAAAATAACGCCATCATTGTGACGATCAGCGGCAGGCTGGATGCAGTGACTGCGTCGGATTATGAAAAAAAGATTCGGGAACTGATTGATGGCGGAAATAGTTATTTTGTGGTCGACTTTGAACAACTTGACTACATCAGCAGCGCCGGTCTGCGGGTGCTGCTGCTGATGGCCAAACTGCTAAAGGAGAAAAGCGGGCAGGTGTGCTTTGCGAACGTCAAGGGAAACGTCCAGTCGGTATTCGACATGTCCGGATTCACCAGCTTATTCAAGATGGAAAATTCTGTCGCCGAAGCCCTGGCAGTGCTCAGCTGAATAAAGGTTTTCTTATTCCGTAGTCTGATGGTGCAAGCGCTTTCGCAATACAATCGAATTGCCGGTGCCATCGTAATCAGCATGGACATCGTCCATCAGCTTCTTGACCAAGTGCACGCCAAGACCGCCTATCGGGCGTTCGTTAATATCCAGATCCAGGTTGGGTTTAGGGGCTTGCATGAAAGGGTCAAACCGGGGCGCATCATCTTTCAGAAGAATTTCCAGCCATTCGTTCGATAGGTTGATCCGGACATGGATGAACCGGTCAGAGGCGCCCTTCAGTCCGTGCAGAATTGTGTTTGTTATCAGCTCTTCCAGACACAAGTTGGCAGAGAAGGCCAGACCGGGATCGGGCAGCACCTTGTTGACGGCCTCAGCCAGCTTTTCGATTTCTTCGAGTCGCGTAGGCACCTGGTAATCCAGCAACACCTGCTTGTCGTGCCCGTCCAGACCGGATTCCTTGAATTCGGCTTCCTGAATCAGGGTAGGTTTGTCGGATTTGGTCATATTAATCCCCGAATCTCAAAATAGTATTTTAACGATTGCTGGTCAGTTGTTTATATGTTTTTGGCCCTTTTGATAAAACCCTGTCATTAAGTGTCTGGAAAAGGCGATTGTGGCCGGCGTAAAAAACCGATAAAAGTTCAGCAAGCCAGGATAGTTGGCACCGCTTTTGGCGATCACTACTATTTCTGGTAGCTGTGAATTTGACTAGCTGAATTCGATCCAAACCGGACTGTCGAAAGCTGGTTATATAAGTATTCGCACATATCCAAAAACGCTAAATTAACGCTTAAGCTATCCTATTCTCCATTGATGATATTTAGACCCGAGTATGGAAATCGGCGTGCAAAAGTTACCACTTTCAGCATTGCTTTTTAACGACTCACCAACAAATAAACTTTAAAAAACAATGTAATAATAATTTACATGATCAAATTCGATGCTGTTTACTGGCAAATATTCAACGGTGAATAACAGACTTAGCAGCTGTGTCGCACAAACATTGCGTCTAAGGCTGTTTTAATAACCTATCCTATCTAAACTTTAATTGATACCATCCGGTACAGTTGTTGATTCAGGACATCTCTAATAACCATGAATGTTAATCACGGCAGCGTTATCGCTTACATTGTTCAAATTGATGAACGACGCATTTTTCCAGGGGAAGTCACTTGGGAGGACGGCGTCATTACCCGTATTTGCGAACTGGATAAGCCGGAACCGGACTTAACTTACCTACTACCCGGTTTTATTGATGCCCACGTCCACATCGAAAGCTCGATGCTGACCCCCGCGGAATTTGCTCGTATTGCTTGTCGGCACGGCACAGTGGCGACGATTTCAGATCCACATGAAATTGCCAATATCCTGGGATTAAAAGGCATCCGGTTTATGATCGAAAATGCGGCATTAACGCCTATGCCGATTTTTTTCGGCGCACCCGCTTGTGTTCCTGCTACGCCGTTCGAAACAGCAGGGGCGCGTCTTGAAAGCGAGCAGTTGGAGTTGCTGTTCGCAAACAAGTCGGTCGCTTATTTGTCGGAAATGATGAACTACCCAGGCGTTTTGAATAATGTTCCAGACATCATCGCCAAACTGCAATTAGCTCGGCGATACGGTTGCCCGATTGATGGGCATGCGCCCGGCTTGACCGGACAGGATGCGACTCGCTATGCGCAAGCGGGCATTTCTACCGACCATGAGTGCTGCACGCTAGCGGAAGCCGAAGCAAAACTGGCCGCCGGGATGCATATTCTGATCAGGGAAGGCTCGGCAGCGCGCAATTTTGACTCTTTACATCCTTTAATTAGTAGTCATCCGGACAAAGTTATGTTCTGCAGCGATGACAAGCACCCGGACGATCTCATAGCCGGTCATATCAATCGTTTGGCGGCGCGGGCTGTCGCTGAAGGCCATGATATTTTCAACGTATTGCGCTGCGCGTGTATCAATCCGATAATCCACTATAAGTTACCGCTCGGCCAGTTAAGAGTCGGGGAGCGCATGGATGCCGTGGAAGTCGATAATCTGCAAAACCTTTCTCCGCTCAGAACCTGGATAGCGGGGCGTAAAGTCGCGGAAAACGATAAGAGCCTGTTGCCGAGTGTTAAACCGGCTCCTATCAATTTATTCAATGCATCGAAAATAACTCCCCGCGATCTCGAAGTTGAGCATGTTGGCCAAAAAATTCGGGTCATTAAAGCATTGGACGGCGAATTACTCACCGAAGAGATCCTGCAAATTCCGAAAGTACAGCATCAAAAAATCGTAGCCGACCCTAGCCGCGATATTTTGCTATTGACGGTTGTTAATCGCTATCGACCGGCCAAGCCGGCCTTAGCTTTTATTCAAGGCTTCGGCCTGCAACAAGGCGCACTTGCTTCCAGTGTGGCGCATGATTCACACAATATTATCGCGGTTGGAACCGACGCCGATTCGATTTGCAAGGCGGTCAACAGCATCATCACGGCAAAAGGCGGGATTGCCGCAGCCACTCTCAAAGAGGTTGAATTGCTGTCTTTGCCTATTGCCGGACTCATGAGCGATCTGGATGGCGATGAGGTTGCAAACCGCTATGCCGAACTCGATCGACTTGCCAAGCAAATGGGCTCTCATCTTCATGCACCTTTTATGACGTTGTCCTTTATGGGGCTGCTGGTGATTCCGAATTTAAAATTAAGCGATCAAGGTTTATTCGATAGTAGAACCTTTCAATTCACCTCCCTGACGGTGTAATCGCCATGGCCTACCGATTTGAGGTAGCAGAGACGAATGGCACTTACTTAAGCTTTTTCGGATGACCAAGTTTTCTCACCTCTTCTCTTGCTTCGGCCCTTATTTTTGTTAACAAAGGATAAGGCTTAGGTCTTCGCTTGATAGCCCTGGGTTCTATTCGTCCGGGGCGATTTCC